>NZ_JBSOQZ010000002.1:0-962453 GCF_053819185.1 Tsuneonella sp. HG222
GCACTCTTCGAGCGCGGTATCGATGTCCACCTGCTCGGCGCCGGTACCCTCGAACTCGCGCGGCAGCTCCAGCGCATAGGGCTCCACCACCCGGACGCGGCTGCCGAAGCGGCGCGCGAGCGTGGCGGCCACGAGCCGGGCCGGGCTTTCGCGGAAGTCATCGATGTTGGCCTTGAAGGCGAGGCCGAGGCAGGCGACCTTCGCGGCCGGATTGGCCTCGACCAGCGCGGCGGCGCGGGCGATCACGTGGTGGATCTTCCCGTCGTTCACGCCCCTGGCGGTACGGATCAACGGCGTCTCGTTCGGCGCGCCATGGACGATGAACCAGGGGTCGACCGCGATGCAGTGCCCGCCCACGCCCGGGCCCGGTGAAAGGATGTTCACCCGCGGGTGGCGGTTGGCCAGGCGTATCACCTCCCACACGTCGAGCCCCATCGCATCGGAGACGACCGACAGCTCGTTGGCGAAGGCGATGTTGACGTCGCGATAAGCGTTCTCGACCAGCTTGGTCATCTCGGCGCTGCGGGCATCGGTCGTCACGCAGGTGCCGCGCACGAAGCGCTTGTAGAACGACAGCGCCTTGCGCGCGCAGCGCGGGGTGATCCCGCCGATCGAGCGATCGTTCTCGATCAGCTCCTTGAGGATATGGCCCGGCAGCACCCGCTCGGGGCAGTAGGCGATGGCGATGTCGGGCGTGCCCTGGCACAGGCCGGGCACGGCTAAGTCGGGCCGTTCGGCGGCAATCATGTCGCGCATGGCCTCGGTCGTGCCGACCGGCGAGGTGGATTCGAGGATCACCGTGTCGCCCGCCTTGATGACCCGCGCGACGTTGGCCGCCGCGGCAAGGACGTAGGTCAGGTCAGGCGTGTGCGCGCCGTCCTTGTGGAACGGCGTGGGCACGGCGATCACGAACACGTCGGCCGGGCGCACCTGGGTATCCGCGCGCAGCAGGCCGCGCTGGACCACGCCCTGCACCAGCCCGTCGAGATCGACCTCCTCGATATGGATTTCGCCGCGGTTGATCGTGTCGACCACCGCCTGGCTCACGTCCATCCCGTTGACCTGCATTCCCGCACGGGCGATGACCGCGGCGGTGGGCAGGCCGATGTAGCCGAGGCCGATAACGGAAACCTGTGGCTGGGATTCGCCGCGCATCGTTGTCTTTCCGGTGGATTGCTCTTCGCGCTGTCCCTAACCACCCGACGGTAAAGATACCGGTAACGCTGTGGCGCTAGGGGCGTGGGCATGAAGGTACTCATCACCGGGGCCGCGGGCTTCATCGGTTCCGCCGTTGCCGAGCGGCTGCTGGCGCGCGGCGACACGGTCGTCGGGATCGACAGCCTCAATGCCTATTACGACGTGGCGCTGAAGAAGGCGCGGATAGCGCGGGTGCGGGCGACCGATGGCGGCGAGCAGTTCGATTTCCGCCAGCTCGATTTCGCCGAAATGGCTGCGCTGAATGCGACGCTTTCCGGTGATGAATTCGACGCTGTCATCCATCTCGGCGCCCAGCCGGGTGTGCGCTACTCGCTGGAAAACCCGCATGCCTACGTCCAGTCGAACCTGGTCGGCCATCTGAACTTGCTCGAATTCGCGCGGCACCGGGCCATCGGGCACATGGTCTACGCCAGTTCGAGCTCGGTCTACGGCGGAAACGAGAAGGTGCCGTTCTCGGTCGAGGACCGGGTCGATCACCCTTACTCGCTCTACGCCGCGACCAAGAAGGCCGACGAGCTGATAAGCGAGACCTACGCCCATCTTTATCGCCTGCCGCTGACGGGCCTGCGGTTCTTCACCGTCTACGGACCGTGGGGGCGGCCCGACATGATGCCGTGGATCTTCACCTCCAAGATCCTGGCAGGCGAGCCGATCCCGGTGTTCAACAACGGCGACATGCGGCGCGATTTCACCTTCATCGACGATATCGTCAGCGGGGTCGTCGCCTGCCTCGACCGTCCGCCGGCCGACGACGGCACGGCCAAGCCGGGCGGCAGCAGGGCGCCGCACGCGCTGTACAACATCGGCAACAACCGGCCCGAGCAATTGATGAAGGTCATCCGCGTGATCGAGGAGGCCTGCGGCCGCGAGGCGCGGGTCGAATACCAGCCGATGCAGGCCGGCGACGTGCCGCAGACCTATGCCGATATCTCGGCGATCGCGCGCGATGTCGGCTATGCGCCCACGACGCCGGTGGAAGTCGGCTTTCCCGCGTTCGTGCACTGGTACAAGGCCTACCACGGCCTCTAGCTTTCAGCGGGCCAGCAGCTCCACGATCCGCGCCGCGCTGCCGCCGTCGCCGAACGGGTTGTGCGCCCGCGACATGGCGGCATAGGCCTCGGCATCGTCGAGCAGGCGCTCGGCCTCGGCCACGATGCGGTTGGCATCGGTCCCGACCAGCTTCGCGGTGCCGCCCGCCACGCCTTCGGGCCGCTCGGTCGTCTCGCGCATGACGAGGACCGGCTTGCCCAACGCGGGCGCTTCTTCCTGTACCCCGCCGCTGTCGGTCAGCATCAGGTCGGCGATCGCCAGCAGGCGGGCGAAATGGGGGTAATCCAGCGGTTCGATCAGCGCCACGTTGTCGAGCCCGCCGAGCCGTTCGTTCATCACCTTGCGGACGTTGGGATTGAGATGGACCGGGAAGATCAGCGCCACGTCGGGCCGCGCGGCGAGGCGCCGGATCGCCTCGGCGATGGCCTCCATCCCGTCGCCGAAATTCTCCCGCCGGTGGCTGGTCACCCCGACGATCCGCTTGCCGGCGAAGCGCGCCTCCAGATCCGCCAGGCCCGACGCAAGCGCAGGCTCGGCTTCGATCCGGGCCACGATCCACTTGAGCGCGTCGATCACCGTGTTGCCGGTGACGTGAATCGCCGCCGGGTCGACGTTCTCGCGCCGCAATGCCTCGGCCGAGGTTTCCGTCGGCGCGCAGTGCAACGCGGCCATCGTGCTCACCACGCGCCGGTTCACCTCTTCGGGGAAGGGATGGAAGATATTGCCGCTGCGCAGCCCGGCCTCGACATGGCAGACCGGGATCTTGCGGTAATAGGCGGCGAGCGCGCCGGCCATGACGGTGGCGGTATCGCCCTGCACCACGACCCAGTCGGGCCGTTCCTCGTCCATCACCTTACCGAGGCCCGTGATCAGCGCCGCGGTCAGCGCGTCGAGCGACTGGTCGGGACGCATGAGGTCGAGGTCGTGATGCGGCACGATCCCGGCGATGGCCAGGACCTGGTCGAGCATTTCGCGGTGCTGGGCGGACACGCAGACCCGGCTCTCGAACCGCGGATCGGCCTCGAGAGCGTGGATCAGCGGGAACAGCTTGATCGCCTCGGGCCGGGTGCCGAAGACGGACAGGATACGCTTGGGGCCGCTCATAAGGGGGCGCCCTAGCGCAAACGGGTTAATCCCGCGCTTACGCCGTCACTCGCCGTCGGGGGTCGGCTCGGACTGTCCGGCCGCCTGTTCGCGGGCGATGCGGGCGTCGTATTCGGCTTCGATGGCCTCGACCCGGCGCTGGGTGTCGGCGGCTTCCTCGTCGATCCCCGAAAGGCGTTCCTCGCGCGCCTTGGCGACCAGCTCGGTGAAACGCACCGTGCTGGAATTGGCTTTTTCCTCGTAGGCTTGCTGGATCATCGCCGCGGTGCAGCCGAGCTCGCCGCCCAAGCCAACGGCGCTGCACGAGAGGGGGCCGAAGTTGCCCACCGCCTCGAAACTGCGGACCCGTTCGGCCCAGGGCTTGTTGGCCGGGCTGTCGCTGCCGCGCAGCGCCTCGGGGATACGGAAACGCTCGTTCTCGTCCATCCGGGCGCAGACCGTGATCTCGCTGTCGGACGAGGCTGGGCATTCGTCATCCCCGTAGATTATCAGGGTGTTGACCCGGTCGCCGCCGGCATCCTGCGCCGCGGCGGGAGTAGCCAGCGCGGCCATCGCGGCGGCGGTCGAAAGGGCGAGAAGGCGGTGCATCGTTGGGTTTCCTGCTGTCTGCCCGCGACTAGGCGCGGGTGCGCGTGAACTGTCAATGAAGGGCTTGATTGGCCAGTTCCAAGCGCTCGAACCGCGCCTGCAGTTCCTAGATTCGTTCGGAGAGCCGGATCGCCGCCCGGCAGCCGAAGCGAATCGCCGCCGAGAGCAGCGGGTAGGCCGGCGCCCGCTCCGCCCCGGCGGCCAAGGCGGCAGCGTGGTGCTCGCGCTCGTCGGCGCGGAACTCGTCGATCATCGCGGCAAGCTCGGGATCGTCGCCGTCGCGTTCGAGCGCAGAGAGCTGGTGCGAATAATGCCGGTCGATCTCTTCCTCGATCGCGGCGGTGCAGGCCATCGCCGCTTCCGGACCGATCAGCGCGGTCGCCGCGCCCAGGGCATAGCCGGCGGCCGACCAGACCGGCTGCAGGGCCGTGGGCCGGGTGCCGCGCCGTGCCATCAGGGCGTTGAAGCGGGCAAGGTGGGCTGCCTCCTGGTCGGCCATGGCGCGGATTTCGGCCGAATGGGGCGCGCGGTCGCCCATCACGGCGAGCTGCCCTTCGTAGATCCGGGTCGCGCCGTATTCGCCCGCCTGGTCGACGCGGATCATCTGCGAACGGTCGGTCATCCCTTTTTCCTCAGCAATGCGAAGATCCACAGGGCCGACGCGGTCGAGACAAGGAAGTTCCAGCCCGCGAGCGAAATGCCGAGGAGCGACCACTGCACCTCGTCGCAGCGCACGAGCGGCGCGTTCATGATGGCGTCGAGCGGGTTGCCGCCTTCGGGCGTCACGGCGAAGTTGCTGCAGGCGGTGAAGCCTTCCCACCAGCCGTATTCGACGCCTGCATGAAAGGCGCCGGTCAGCCCGGCGACGAGGATCGCAAGCCCGGCCAGCCCGACGAGCACCCGCCTGGGCGCCACGACCGTGGAGAGCAGGGCCAGCGCGAGCGCTGCGAAATGGGCATAGCGCTGCCACCAGCACATCTCGCAGGGCCAGAGCCCGAAGGCATATTCGCCCACGTAGGCCCCGCCCAGCAGGAGCGCGGGAACGGCGAGCGCGAGCCGCTGCGCGAGGCGATCGGACGCCGTCATGCGGGTCGCCAACGCCAAGGTCAGCGGCGCGCGGTCTGCACGCCGGCGGTGCGCTTGAGCGTCTTGACCGCGTAGTCGAGCTGGAAGTCCTCGATGCCCTTGGCCTTGAGCTCGTCCACCGTCGCGGTGAACCGCGGATCCTGCCGCACGTCCGCCTCGAGCGCCTCGTCCTCCATGTCGACCTCGTTCACCAGGTGGCGGCGCAGGTCGCTCTCGCGATAGGCGTATTTTGCCTTCGCCGCGGCGTCCGGGTCCGAGAGCTGCGGGACGCGGATGTCGGGTTCGATCCCGCCTTCCTGCACCGAGCGGCCCGACGGGGTGTAGTAGCGCGCGGTCGTCAGCTTGAGCGCCGAATTGCGGGTCAGCGGCAGCAGCGACTGGACGCTGCCCTTGCCGAAGCTGCGCTCGCCCATCACCAGCGCGCGGTGCTGGTCCTGCAGTGCGCCCGCGACGATCTCGCTGGCCGAAGCGCTGCCCGCGTTGATCAGCACGATCATCGGCAGGCCCTGTGCGGCATCGCCGCGATAGACGCTCTCGGCGTCGTAATAGACGGTGTCGCGCCGGCCGCGCCCGCGCTGCGAGACGATCTGCCCCTCGGCAAGGAACAGGTCCGACAGGGCGACCGCCTCGTCGAGCGAGCCGCCCGGATTGCTGCGCAGGTCGAGCACGACGCCGCCCAGCCGCCCGCCGGCCGCGGTGCGCAGCGACTTCAGCGCGTTCGAAACGTCGGCGCCGACATCGCGGCTGAACTCGTTGACGCTGATGTAGCCGATGTTGCCCGCCTTGAGCTCGGAGGTCACCGGTTCGAGCTCGATCACGCCGCGGGTCACGGTCACGTCGAACGGGCCTTCACGCCCGGCGCGCAGGATCGAAAGGCGCACCGGGGTGCCGGCCACGCCGCGCATCTTCTCGACCGCTTCGTCGAGCTCGAGACCGTAGATCAGCTTGCCCTCGATGTGCGAGATGTAGTCGCCGGCCTTGAGCCCCGCCTTGTCGGCCGGGCTGCCCTTGAACGGGCTGACCACCTTCACCATCCCGTCTTCCATCTGCACCGAGATGCCCAGACCCTGGTAGTTGCCGTCGATCATCGTCGTCAGCCGTTCGAAGCTGGCGCCTTCGAGATAGGCCGAGTGCGGATCGAGCGAGGCGAGCATCCCGTCGATCGCGCCGCGGATCAGCGTCTCGTCGTCGACCTGCTCGACGTAGCTGGTCTTGATCCGCTGGTAGGTGGCGAAGAACTTGGCGAACTCGGGCGAGATCGCGCTGTCCACCTGGGCATAGCCGGCAGTGGCCGCGGGCAGCACGGCGACGGCCGTCAGCAGGGCGGCGGCGCGCAGGTGCGAAGCGAATTTCATGGTCCAGTCCTCGGATCGTGTCGTTGGCAGATGTATCGCGCCTGCCGGGTTAATGCCAGATGATGCACGCTGCCCCTCTGCCGATGGCACCGCTCAGCCGACGAACTGCAACGGATTGACCGGCTCCCCGCCGCGCCTCAATTCGAGCGACACGGTCGGGCGGCCCTGCCCCGCGACGCCGAGCGGCGCCCCGCCGACAAGCGCTTCGCCCACTTCGACGTCGGCCCGCGCGAGCCCGGTGACCAGGCTGGCCCAGCCGCCTTCGTGCTCGATGATGACGATGCGGCCATAGCCGCGGAACGGCCCGGCGAAGGCGACGCGCCCCGCCGCCGGGGCGACGACCTGGGCGCCCGCGCGCGGCGCCAGCGTGAGGCCACCTGACAGCCCGCTGCCGGTCGGGGTGCCGAAACCGATCACCGTACGGCCGGTGACCGGCAGGATGTACGGCGACGGCGGGGGCCCGCCGGCGGCGGCGGCGCGCGCGGCCGCCTGCTCGGATGCCGGTTCGGGGGCGCGGTCGGCCAGTTCGGGTTGCGGCGGGCGCAGGACCGGGCCGGGCAGCGCCGCCAGGCGCCGGCGCAGGCCGCCCGCGCGATCGAGCCGGCCGACCAGCGAATCGAGGTCGCGGGCCTCTTCGGCCAGCGCCAGCGCGCGCTCCGCCTCGCGCGCGGCGCTGCCGCTGGCTTCGCGCGAGGCGAGCCGCTGGCGGGTTTCGAGCGCGGCGAGCTGCTTGCTGCGGGTGCCGAAATTGGCCTGCTCCTCGCGCAGGACGCGCGCGGCGGCGATCGCCTGGCCGCGCAGCGCCCGGCCGCGGGCGAGCTGCCCGCGAACGCCCGCGGTGCGCGACTGGACGGCGGGGACGGCGGACGACAGCAGCGCGCGGGTGTAGACCACGTCGCGCACCGATCCGGGCCTCAGCACGGAGAGCGCCACCGGGCGGCGGGAGAACTGTTGCAGCGCGGCGGTAAGGCGCACGAGCGGGCCCTGCTCGCGGCCCAGTGCTTCGCGCAGCTTGGCCCGTTCGCGGTCGACCAGCGCGATGCGCGCCTCGGCCGCGGCGATCCCCGCCTCCGCCTGCTGGACCCGCGCGGCGAGCGCGGCGGCTTCGCGCCGGGTCCGTTCGGCCGCTTCGGTGGCGCGGGCCGCCTCGGCGTCGAGCCGCCGGCTGCGCGCCTCGGCGGCGGTGCGTTCGGCCAGCGCGGAGCGCAGCGCCTCGCGGGTCGCCGCCGGGTCGTCGAAGGCGGGCGCCACGGCGGCGCTGCCGGTCGCGCCGACGAGCAGCAGGGGCAGGAGGGCCAGGAGTGCAGGGGCGCGCTTCACCGCGCTACCCTGCCCGATGATAGGGATGCCCGGCAAGGATCGAGGTGGCGCGAAACAGTTGTTCGAGCAGCATCGCCCGGGCGAGCAGGTGGGGCCAGGTCGCCTTGCCGAAAGCCAGCAGCAGGTCGGCCGAGGCTCGCTCCTCGTCCGAGTGCCCGTCCGCCGCGCCGAGGACGAAGCGGCATTCGCGAATGCCCCCGTCGCGCCAGCTTTCGAGCTGGGCGGCGAGCTGTTCGGAGGAGAGGTCGCGGCCCTTCTCGTCGAGCAGGACGGTGCGGCAGGGGGTCAGCGGATCGGCCACCTTGCCGCCGGTCTCGGGCAGCTCGGTCAGCCTGACGGGCCAGGTCAGCCGCTTCTCGTAGCGCGCGACGAGCTCCGCCTCGGGCGAGCGGGCGATCTTTCCGCGGGCGATGACGTGAAGCAGCACGATGCCTCGTTACCGTGCAAAGGCGTCGGCGGCCAGCCGAGGGCTAAACGGCGCCGGAAATGTCCGCGCACAGGCGCGGACCTGAGTCAGGTTACGCCGTGCCGGCGGCGATCGGGGAGCCGTCTTCGCCGAAGCCCCACATCCGCTCGAGGTTGTAGAAGCTCCTGACCTCGGGGCGGAACAGGTGGACGACCACGTCGCCGGCGTCGATCAGCACCCAGTCGGCGGCAGGCAGGCCCTCGATGCGCGGGCTGCCCTGGCCTGCGTGCTTGAGCCGCTCGGCGAGCTTGGTGGCGATGGCCGCGACTTGCCGCGTCGAGCGCCCGGAGGCGACGATCATATGGTCGGCGATCGACGACTTTCCTTCGAGCGGAATGACCGCGATGTCCTGCGCCTGGTCGTCCTCGAGGCTGTCGAGGACCAGCTTGAGAAGGGTGCCGTCCGCCGGTGCGGATGTCGCGTCAGCCATGCGGACATGCTTGACGGTGCCGGCGGCTGCCGGCTGGGCCTGTGCAGGTGTCATCTGAGGAATATGGGCTCCTTGCCCGGAATGAAAAGCGCCTGAGGTCCGCCGGGCTCATGAAGCCGGAGGTTCCGCAAGGTCGGTGATGAGCGAGTGCGTGACCGCATCCCTCGGCGGTGGGCCGGCGTGCCGGCCTGCCCAGTCGGGATCCGCCTGGCGAAGCTGGGTCGCCGAACGCGGATCGGGATCGAAACGCAATGTGATCAGCGCCGGGGCGCTCCATTCCGTCCGGCTTTTCAAGCTGCTTGCGGCCAGCCGGTAACGCCGCAACCAGGCCATCGCGGGGCTCGCGAGTGCGGCATCGTCATAACCCGGACGGGCGATAACCGCAATCGGCATGGTGCGGGCGATGCCGCGCCAGTCCTTCCAGCGGTGGAACTGGGCCAGGTTGTCGGCCCCCATCAGCCAGACGAATCGCCGCCCGGGATAGCGCCTGGCGAGAGCGCGCAGCGTGTCGACGGTGTAGCGCGTGCCCAGCTCGCGCTCGATCGCGGTGACGCGGATCGGCGCCCGCCGCGCCTGCGCCCGGGCCGAGCGGACCCGCGTCGCGAGCGGGGCCATGCCCGCCCTGGGCTTCAGCGGGTTGCCGGGCGAGACCAGCCACCAGACCTCGTCCAGACCCAGCGCCCCGGCGGCGAACAGGCTGATTCGCCGGTGCCCGCCGTGGGCCGGGTTGAAGCTGCCCCCGAGCAGGCCGGTGACGGGCCCTGTTCGACTCACGATTTGGGCGGATCGCCGGCGCGCGCGCCTTCGCGATAGGAGGATTGCCGCTCGATCATCCAGCCGGGGTATTCGGGCCTGAGCGCGCTGGCGGCGTCGAGTCGCTCGATCTGCGCGGCGCTGAGCGAAACGTCGACCGCGCCAAGGTTGTCGGCCAGCTGGTCGGGCCGCTTGGCGCCGAAGATGACGGTCGAGACCGCCGGCTTGGCGAGCAGCCAGGCCAGCGCCACCTGCGCCACCGTGCAGCCCGCCTCGGCCGCGACGGCGCGCATGACATCGATCGTGTCGTAGGCGCTGTCCTTGTCGACAGGTGGGAAGTCGAAGCTGGCCCGCCGGCCCGCTTCGTCGCCGTCGCGGGTGTACTTGCCCGACAGGAACCCGCCGGCGAGCGGGCTCCAGACCATCAGGCCGACCCCCTCGGAGCGCAGCAGCGGCACGATCTCGCGCTCGATGTCGCGCCCCGCCAGCGAATAGTAGGCCTGCAGCGAAACCGGCCTGTCCAGCCCGAGCCGCTCGGCCACGCCCAGCGCCTTCATGATCTGCCACGCCGCCCAGTTGCTCACGCCGACGTAGCGCGCGCGGCCCGAGGCGACGATCGTGTCCAGCGCGCGCAGCGTGTGCTCGACCGGCGTCGCCGGATCCCAGCCGTGGATCTGGTAGAGATCGACATGGTCGAGTCCGAGACGGTCCAAGCTGGCGTCGATCTGGTGCAGCAGGTGATGCCGCGAGGCGCCGCGATCGTTGACGCCGTCGCCCATCGGCCCGAGCGCCTTGGTCGCCACGATGACGTCGGAGCGATTGACGCCGAGATCCTTCAGCGCCTGCCCGGTCATCCGTTCGGACAGGCCGTTCGAATAGACGTTGGCGGTGTCGATGAAGTTCACCCCGGCATCGAGCGCCGCCTTGACCAGCGCGGTCGCGCCGTCCTGCTCGACATCGGCGATCGCGGTCCACATGCCTTCCCCGCCGAAGGTCATCGTGCCCAGGCAGAGCTCCGAGACATAAAGCCCGGTGTTGCCGAAGTTGTTGTATTTCATATCGTTTCCTATTGCGCGAGGCGCCGCGGGGAGACGCGGAAACCGTGGCGCTGGTTCTGCGCGGCGATGGCCCAGCCGGGGTATTCCGGCTCCAGCGCTCCAATCGGTTCGAGCTGGGCGAGTTCCTCGGCAGTCAGCTCGATCTCGCTCGCGGCGAGGTTCTGCGCCAGCTGGTCGGCCCGCTTGGCGCCGACAATTACGGTCGAGACGACCGGCCGGTGGAGCAGCCAAGCGAGCGCGACGGCCGCGACCGACACCCCCCGTGCTTCCGCCATCGGGCGCATCGCATCGACCGCGGCGAAGCTGATATCCTTGTCGACGCGCGGGAAATCGAGCGTCTTGCGCCGCCCCTCCCCGCTCTGGTTGCCGGTATCGTCGCGCGCGTACTTGCCCGACAGCAGTCCGCCGGCGAGCGGGCTCCAGACCATCAGGCCGAGCCCTTCGCTTTCCAGGAGCGGCACCAGTTCGCGCTCCAGGTCGCGGCCGGAGACGGCGTAGAACGCCTGCAGCGATACGAAGCGGTCCCACCCGCGCTGCGCCTGGATGCCGAGCCCCTTGGCGATCTGCCACGCCGCCCAGTTCGACACCCCGACATAGCGCGCCCGGCCGGACCGGACGATGTCTTCCAGCGCGCGCAGGCCTTCCTCCATCGGCGCATGGGGGTCCCAGCCGTGAATCTGGTAAAGGTCGACGTGGTCGAGCTGCAGCCGTTCGAGGCTGGCATCGACCTGATGCAACAGGTGGTAGCGTGAATAACCCGAATCGTTCGGGCCGGAGCCCATCGGACCCATGCCCTTCGTCGCCACGATCACCCGGTCGCGCGCGATTCCGAGGTCCTTCAGCGCCCGGCCGGTGAATTCCTCCGATTGCCCTTCCGAATAGACGTTCGCGGTGTCGATGAAGTTGATCCCGCCGTCGAGCGCTTGCTTGACGAGCGCGGTCGAACCGGCCTGGTCGAGATCGTGCTGGAAGAAACCGCCCGACTTGTTGCCGAAGGTCATCGCCCCCAGGCACAGCTCCGATACGACGAGCCCCGTGCTGCCCAGCCGGTTGTAACGCATCGCTCTCTCTCCTTCCGCGTCAGCCTACGCAGGCGGGAGAGCGGATATCAAGGCCGCGTCTGCCCGGTGCCGCGCACCTGCCACTTGTAGGTCGTCAGCCCTTCGAGCGCGACCGGGCCGCGCGCGTGCAGCCGGCCGGTGGCAATGCCGATCTCGGCCCCCAGGCCGAACTCGCCGCCGTCGGCGAACTGGGTGCTGGCGTTGACCATCACGATGGCGCTGTCGACTTCCGCCAGGAAGCGCTCCGCGGCCGCTTCGTCCGACGTCACGATGGCATCGGTGTGGCCCGAGGAATGGCGCGCCACGTGATCGAGCGCGGCGTCCAGCCCGTCGACCACCGCGACCGAAAGGATCGCGTCGAGATACTCGCAGTCCCAGTCGTTGGCGCTGGCCGGCTTGATACGGCTGTCGATCGCTTGGGCGCGGGCGTCGCCGCGCAGTTCGCAGCCCGCGTCGAGCAGGGCCGCCACGACCTCGCCCGCAGCCGGGAAGCCGGTGTCGAGCAGCAGGGTTTCCATCGCCCCGCAGATTCCGGTGCGCCGCATCTTGGCATTGAGGGCGACCGACCGGGCCATCGCCGGGTCGGCGGCGGAATGGATGTAGGTGTGACAGATCCCGTCGAGGTGGGCGAGCACGGGCACGCGGGCATCGTTCTGCACCCGCTCGACCAGACTCTTGCCGCCGCGCGGCACGATCATGTCGATCAGCCCGGCGGCGCGCAGCATGGCGCCGACCGCCTCGCGGTCCTGCGTCGGCATCAGTTGCACCGCGTCGGCCGGGGCGCCCGCCTCGGCCAGCCCTTCGGCCAGCGCCGCGTGGATCGCGCGGTTGGAATGGATCGCTTCCGATCCACCGCGCAGCAGCGCCGCATTGCCCGAGCGGAAACACAGCGCCGCGGCATCGGCGGTCACGTTCGGGCGGCTTTCGTAGACGATGCCGATCAGGCCGATCGGGATGCGCACGCGCGACAGGTCGAGCCCGCTGGGGACCGTAGCGTGCGAGATGATCTCGCCCACCGGGTCGGGCAGCGCGGCCACCGCCTCGACTGCGGCAGCTATACCTTCGAGCCGCTGCTCGTCGAGCAGCAGGCGGTCGAGCAGCGCCTTCGACAGGCCGCGCGCCTCGCCCGCGGCGATGTCGCGGGCATTGGCGGCGAGGATCGTGGCGGCGTTGCGGCGCAGGGCGGTTGCCGCGGAGCGCAAGGCGGTTGCCTTCTCCGTATCGTTCATGCGGGCCAGCGCACGTTGCGCCCGGCGCCCCGAGCGCGCCAGATCGGCGACCAGCGAATCGCAGTCTGCGGCAGGTTCCGGTCTGGTCGACATGGCACTCTCCATCGGCTTTCGGCGACCCCTAGCGGCACGGGGATCGATTCGCCCGTTTTTCTTCTGTTCCGGGCCAAATCTGCATGGTTCCCGAGGTTTTGTTCGACTCGTCCCGATTCCCTTTCGACTCGCCCAAGAGTCGTGGGCATCGATTCGCCGCACATAACATTTCTTGATAGGCGCGCCGCGATCCAAAAAAACGGGACGTGGGGTCGACTTGAAAGATAATCGCGCCGGCGGGGTACGGGCCCGCCTGCGAAGCTGGTTTCCCGATCGCGAGTTCTTCATGCGATCGCGGGGGCAGGTCCGCTTCGTAACTCTTACTTCGAAAGTGCAGATGCTCGCCGCCGGCGGGGCCCTGGCGGCCGTGGTCGCCTGGGGCGGCTCGATGGCGGTCATGGGCGTGCTGCAGTACCAGGCCCAGTCCGCGCGCAATTCGCTGCTCACCCGCGAGGCGCAAGTCGCCACCGCGGCGAGCCGGGTCGATGCCTATCGCGCGGATCTCGACGAAGTGGCCGACGACCTGACCAAGCGGCAGGATTTCATCGAAAGCGTGATGCCGATGCTGCCCGACGACGTGCAGCCCGACGAAACGGTTTCGGACAGCAGCGACGAAGCGGCCAAGACGGTCGCCAAGGTCAGCGCATCGATCCCCGAGGCCGGCGCGCTGGCCCGGCTCGAGGCGCGCCAGCTGGCCTTCGTCGAGAACCTGACGCGCTATGCCGACCGCCGCGCCGCGGTGGCCGAAAAGGCCATTCGCCAGCTCGGGCTCGATCCGCGCACGATGGTCAATGCGGCCCGCTCCGCGATGGGCGGCCCCTTGCAGAGGCTTTCCACCAACCGCGACGGCACGACCGATCCGCGCTTCGCCCGCCTGGGCGCGAGCATGGAGCGGATGGACGCGCTCGAGCGTGGGCTCAAGGGCATCCCCCAGGTCATGCCGGCCGACATGCGCATGATCTCGTCCGGCTTCGGCTATCGCAGCGATCCCTTCACGGGCGGCGCGGCGATGCACTCCGGCCTCGACTTCCGCGGTCCGGTCGGCGCGCCGATCCATGCCGCGGCGGCCGGGCGGGTCTGTTTCGTCGGCCAGAAATCGGGTTACGGCAACGTGGTCGAAGTCTGCCACGGCAACGGCCTGACCACCCGCTATGCCCATATGTCGCGTTTCCGGTCCAAGGTCGGCCAGACTGTCGCCGCGGGCGACGTCATCGGCGCCATCGGCAACACCGGCCGATCGACCGGCCCGCACCTCCACTTCGAGGTGCGTGTCAACGACCGCGCGGTCAATCCGCGCCCCTTCCTGGAGTCAGCCCCCCATGTTCTCGAAGAAGCCCGAGGAACGCTCGCCGACGGGAGCGCCGCGGACAATGGCTAGCGGCTCGACCTTTTCCGTGTTCGGCACCGATGTCGTCGTCCGGGGCGATGTCGCCGCCAGCGCCGACCTGCACGTCGACGGCACCGTCGTGGGCGACATCACCTGCGCTTCGCTGGTGCAGGGCGAGAAGAGCGTGGTCGAAGGATCGATCACTGCCGAGACCGCGCGCCTGGCCGGGACGGTCAAGGGCACGATCACCGCGCGCGAGCTTGTCATCCTGAAGTCGGCGAAGATCGAGGGCGACGTGCATTACGACGCGCTGACGATCGAGCATGGCGCCACGGTGGACGGCCGCTTTGCGCACGACGCCGGCCGCCCGGCCGCTCCCGCCGCCAGCCCGCCGCGCGGCGAGAAGACCGACGATGGCGAACCCCGTTTGACGCTGGCCGGCTGAACTCCCCGGCCAGACCAAAGGAAAGGGCCGCTCCCGGCGAGGAAGCGGCCCTTTTCGTTGTCCGCCCCGTGCGTGGGGGCGTGGGGCGTGCGGCCGGGTTCAGGCCTGGGCCTCGCCCGCCTCCGCCGCGCGCTTGGCTTCGAGCCAGGCTTCGGCCTCGGCTTCCTGCGCGGCTTCGACCGCGACCTTGGCGGCGGCATCGCGTTCGGCGACCAGTTCCTCGATCAGCCTCGCACGATCGTCACGCGCTTCGACGACGGCCACCTCGGGCGCCTCGGTGCCGGCCTTCTTGGCCGCACGGGCGACCGCCGCGTCGAGCTCGCGCTGCGAGCACAGGCCGAGGGTGACCGGATCCTTCGCCTGGATGTTCTGGATGTTCCAGTGGCTGCGTTCGCGGATCGCGTTGATCGTGTTGCGCGTGGTGCCGATCAGCTTGCCGATCTGCGCATCGGAGATTTCCGGATGGTTGCGAATGATCCAGGCGATGCCGTCGGGCTTGTCCTGCCGCTTGGACACCGGCGTATAGCGCGGGCCCTTGGTGCGGCTGACGTCGACCGGGGCGCGCTGCATCTGCAGGCGATAGGCGGGATCCGCCTGCCCCTTCTCGATTTCGTCGTGCGAAAGCTCGCCCGAATGGACCGGATCGCGCCCGGTGTACTTCGAGCTGGCGAGGTCGTCGGCCATGGCCTGCACCTCGAGGATGTGGAGCCCGCAGAACTCGGCGATCTGTTCGAAGCTGAGCGCGGTATTGTCGACCAGCCAGGAGGCGGTCGCATGGGGCATGAGCGGGGTGGGCTGGGCCACTGGTTCTCTCCGATAAAATAGAAGGGCCGCCCCTCTCGGGACGGCCGCTTGCCCAAGGATGTAGGCCATCACGCAGCGCGCGGCAAGGATTCTCCGTCGTCGCGTGCCGAACCGCCGGGCTGGAGCGCGGCTAGAAACTGGTCGGTGCTCGCCTGCCAGGTGAATTGCGCTGCGTTTCGCAGGCAGTCGGCGCGGTCCAGGGCCAGCGCGGCGGCGATCGCGTCGTCGATTCGATCGGCCATGGCGCCCGAGCGGGCGTCGAGCACGTCGCACGGCCCGGTCACCGGATAGGCCGCGACCGGCGTGCCGCAGGCCATGGCCTCGAGCATGACCAGGCCGAAGGTATCGGTGCGGCTCGGGAAGACGAAGACGTCGGCGCCCGCATAGCACGAGGCCAGCGCCGCGCCCGACTTGCGGCCGAGGAAATGGGCGTCGGGAAATTCGCCGCGCAGCCGGGCGAGCGACGGGCCGTCGCCGACCAGGACCTTGGAGCCGGGATGGGTGCTGCGCAGGAACGCCTCGACGTTCTTTTCCGGCGCGATGCGACCGACGTAGAGCTGAATCGGGCGGGGCAGGCCGAGGAACAGGCCGGGCGGCGGCACGTCGGGCCGGAAGGTGGCCCTGTCGACGCCGCGGGTCCACGGGCGCAGATTGGTCAATCCCTGCCGTACCAGCTCCTCGCGCATGCTTCGCGTGGCCACCATGATGCCGGCCGACTGGCGGTGAAAGCGGCGGAACAGCGGCCAGAACAGCGACGCCGGCAGGTGGGTGCGGCGGGCGATGTAATCGGGAAACTGGGTGTGGAACGCGGTGGTGAAGACCCGGCCGACGCTCAGGCAATGGCGCCGCGCCGCATGCCCGAGCGGCCCCTCGGTGGCGATGTGCACCGCATCGGCCGAAAAGCCCTCGATCCGCTCGCCCAGCTCGCGCGCGCCGGCAAGCGCAAGCCGGATTTCGGGATAGGTCGGGCACGGGACCGTGCGAAACTGATCGGGGGCGAGAACGGCGACGGTATGCCCGCGTCGGGTGAGCTCGCCCACCGTTGCCGTCAGCGTGCGGACCACGCCGTTGACCTGCGGCAGCCATGCATCGGTGACGATCGCGATGCGCATCAGGCCGCCGCCGGAAGACGGACGATCGCGGCTTCGGCTGCCGCCTCCTCGCGCCGGGCCACTTCGGCGGGCCAGTGGAGCAGTTCCATCCGCCCGTCGAAATGCTCGACCAGCGCCGTGCACCCTTCGACCCAGTCGCCATCGTTGTAGTACTCGATGGAGCGGCCATCGTGCAGGAACTCGCGCATCTCCGCGGTGTGGATATGCCCGCAGACCACTCCGTCCACGCCGCGCGTTCCCGCCGCCCGCGCCACGACTTCCTCGAACTGGGAAATGAACGAGACCGCGTTCTTGACCTTGTGCTTGGCCGTCTTGCTGAGCGACCAGTAGGGCAGGCCGAGCGCGGCGCGCCCGGCGGCGACCCAGCGGTTAAGGCCCATCAGCAGCGTGTATGCCGCGTCCCCCACGAACGCGAGCCAGCGGTGGGCGAGCATGACCGCGTCGAATTCGTCGCCGTGGAGGACCAACAGCTTGCGGCCGTCCGCCGTTTCATGGATCGCGGCGCGCTGGATCTCGACGCCGCCGAAGTTCATGCCGGAGAACTGGCGGAACATCTCGTCGTGATTGCCCGGGACGTAGACGATCCGCGTGCCGCGCCTGGCCCGCTTGAGCACGCGCCAGACGATGTCGTTGTGCGCGGCCGGCCAATAAACCCGCTTCCGGAGCCTCCAGCCGTCGATGATGTCGCCCACCAGGTACATCGTCTCGCTGTCGGTATGGTCGAGGAAATCGATCAGCAGGTCGGCGTTGCACCCCTTGGTGCCCAGGTGGACGTCGCTGATCCAGATCGTGCGGAAGCGCCGCCGCCCCTCGATCTCCGGCTCGGGCGTGCCGGGCGCCGAACGGCCCGGAAAGGCGAAGATCCCGCGATTGTTGCCGACGTATCCGTCTTCGTAACTCTGCAGCATGGCCGCCGAACCCTTTGCGGTTGTCCGGAACCTGCCAATGCGCGGAAAATGTTACATGCGAATCACGGAACGGCGACGGTTCCGCGACACTGTGACAGGCCCATGACCCGCAACGGCTAGGCGAATGGGGGCATGACCTCTTCGGCAAACAGCGTGGCGGTCTGGGCGATTTCCTCTTCGGCAAGATCGCCGAAGCCGATTTCCAGCGCCATGTAGTCGATCCCCGCCACGTCGCGCGACCGGGCGATCCAGTCGCGCACCAAAGCGGGAGAGCCGGCGAAGGCCATGCCCGCCTTCATCGCCGCATCGAAGGTCGGCGCCAGCGGGAACGGCGGCATCCCCAGCCGCAGCGGCAGCCAGTTGAACGAATCGGCAAAGCGCTTCCATGCCCGTTCGCCCAGCGCCAGCGCCTCTGCATCGGTCGGCGCCACGACGAGTTGGCGGGCGAGCCCCAGGAACGGCGCGGCATCGCCGGTCCGCCCGGAGGCCGCCAGCTTCTCGCGGTAATCGTCGAAGATCGGCCGGGTCCGTTCGTCGGGGATCAGGCACAGCAGGTTGACGCCGTAGCGCGCGGCCCACTCGTTGCGGTGGCTCGATGCAGTGCCGTACCACAGCGGGGGATGCGGGCGCTGGATGGGGCGTACGCGCAGTTCCACCTCGGGCAACTGATAGTGCGGGCCGTCATGCGCGGCGATCCTGCCGGTGCCCAGCCCTTCGAGGATCAGGCCCAGTGCTTCCTCGAACATCGGCGCAAGATCGTCGACAGCCAGCCCGAAGCGGGTGTGTTCGGCCGGTTGCCCGCCCCGCCCGATGCCGACCTGGAAACGGCCGCCCGAAAGCTGGTCGAGCACGGCGATCTCCTCGAGCAGGCGCACCGGGTGGTGCAGCGGCAGGAGATAGACCAGCGAGCCCAGCCGGATCATGCGCGTGCGCGCCGCGACCGCCGCCAGGAACACCGAGGGCGAGGGCGCCATGCCCAGCTCGGTCGCATGGTGTTCGGCCATGTGGTAACAGTAGAAGCCGAGCTTCTCGTAGAGCTCGACCAGCCGCAGCCGCGCGGCCAGCTCGTCGGCCACGGCCTGCCCGTTGGCGTCGACATGGTCGAACACCCCGAACCGCATCCCGCGCTGCTGACCCCCGCCGCTCATCGGACGACGTAGCCCTGGGGTGCGACCCACGGGCTGACCATGTTGTACGGGACGGTGATGAACACCGCTTCGACCCCGGCGATCTTGCCGTCGTCGATCTTGAACAGTTCGAGCAGCGCGAAACTGTGCGGGAAGTGGAACACCGACTTGGTGCGCGTCATGCCGTCGGTCCAGGTGACATCCACCACCTTGCCCGAATGATCGATGAAGCCTGCTGCCAGCACGATGCCCTTCTCCTCGTCGACCAGCGGGAAACGCCGGTCGCGCAGGCGGTCGTCGTAAATGTATTGGCCGAGCCGGAACTGGTCGGCGGTGCCCATCGCGGCGACGGGATAGTCGGGGACTTCGGTGCGGGTCGTCTGCAGCCCGTTCTCGATCCGGTCGCAGTCGTCGGTGAACTCGGTGAAAAGCGTACCGTCGTTGAGCTGGAGAGTGTCGAAGTATCCGTCGGCGATGGAGACCATCCTGGCGCGCGGCACGCGGCGCTCCTGCGGTACGTCGGCCAGCATGACCGGGCGCGGCCGGCGGTCGGGTTCGATCACGGGGAACGGTCCGAACTCGAACTGGCGGCAAACGATCGTCTCGACCTCGGCGATGGCGCCGTCCGTGACGGCGATCCGCAAGCCCATGATCGCCGGGTCGCCGCGTTCCTCGATCACGCCGAACCAGGCAACCTGTCCGGTCTGCGGATCGGCGACCTTGAGATCGTAGTCGGGACGTACCGCGGTGACCGTGTTCCACGCCCCGTCACCGAGCGACAGTTGCACGTTGTTTTCGGTGAACACCACATGCTCGGCCCAGGGCAGGCGGGACCAGTCGCGCGCCGCCAGCGCGGCGAGATAGCGGTCGGCCAGCGCGTATAGCCCTGCCCGGTCGAGCCCTTCGCTGGCCCGCGAATTCACCGTCATCCTCACCCCTCTCCAAAGGCTTCGAGCACTATCTTGCCGACATGCTCGCCGTTTTCCATCCTTTCGTGCGCCGCGGCCGCCTGGGCCAACGGAAATGTCATGTCCATGGCCGGGCGCAGTTCGCCTGCGGCCACCGCGGGCCAGACGTTGGCGCGGATGTCCTGTGCCAGCAAGGCCTTGAAGGCGTCGGATCGCGGCCGCAGCGTCGATCCGGTCAGCGTCTGGCGCTTGACCATCATCGGCCCGACCTTGATCGTCGCTTCGCGCCCGCCGAGCGTGGCGATGGTGACCAGCCGCCCCTCGACCGCGAGGCAATCGAGATTGCGCTGCATGTAAGGCCCGGAGACCATGTCGAGGATGATATTCGCCCCCTTCCCGGACGTCGAATTCATCACTTCGGCCGTAAAATCGACTGTCTTGTAGTTGATCGCCCGATCGGCCCCCAGTTCGCGGGCTGCATCGCACTTCTCATCGTCGCCGCAGGTCACGATCACGGTCAGCCCGAACAGCTTGCCCAGCTTGATCGCCATGCTGCCGATGCCGCTCGTCCCGCCATGCACGAGCAGCGTTTCCCCGTCGCGCGCCATCCCGCGCTGGAACACGTTGTGCCACACGGTGAACAGCGTTTCGGGCAGCGCCGCGGCTTCGGCCAGCGGCAGGCCTTCGGGCACCGGCAGGCAGGCGCCCCATTCGGCCAGGCAGTATTCGGCATAGCCGCCGCCGTTGGTCAGCGCGCAGACCGCGGTGCCCGGTTCCATCCAGGGCGCGACCTGCTGCACGTCGGATCCGAGGGCCACGACATGGCCCGAAATCTCCAGGCCCGGCAGCGGCGAGGCATTGGCCGGCGGGGGATAGGCGCCCATCCGCTGCAGCACGTCGGGCCGGTTCACCCCGGCAAAGGCGACGCGCACCAGCACCTGCCCCGGCCCGGGGGTGGGAACCGCCATCTGCGCCGGAACCAGCACCTCGGGCCCGCCGGGCGCCGATATGGCGACCCCGGTCATCGTCTCGGGAAAGTCAATCACGGCCCAGTCTGCCCCCTGTAGCCCAAATGCCACGCTCCACATCCGTAGTGGCCCCTCCCATTGACAGCAAGCCATGCGGGTTGCGATGCAGTGCAGCAATGGACGAGGACGACCTCCCTCGCCCGCGGGGCGATGCCGCCAGCTTGCTGGCGAAGGAAAGCCTCGACACCTATTCCCAGGACGAGCTGATGACCCGCGTGGCCCTGCTGCGCGCGGAGATCGAGCGGGTGGAGGCGCACCACGCGAAAGCCGCCGCCCATCGCAGCGCTGCCGACGCGCTGTTCGGCAAGAGGCCCGGCGAGTGATCGCGCCGCCCCTCGCATTCTGCCAGGGGCGTCCCATATTGCGCTGGTCGAAGACACCCATTCGCCTGCCGTTCACCCGGCCCTTGCGACTTTGTTCACCTTCGGATCGTACCTTCACCCAAAGAGACGGATAAGACATGCCCAGTTTCGCCCAAAGCCTTGAAAAGACCCTCCACGGCGCGCTGCAGAACGCGACCGACCGGGCGCACGAATATGCGACGCTGGAGCATCTTCTGCTGGCCCTGGTGGAAGACCAGGACGCTGCCGAGGTGATGGTCGCCTGCGGCGTCGATCTCGACGAACTGGCGGGCGTGGTCCGGCAGTATCTCGACCAGGAATACCAGTCGCTCAAGACCGAGGACGAAAGCGATCCGCAGCCCACCGCCGGGTTCCAGCGGGTGATCCAGCGCGCGATCCTGCACGTCCAGTCGAGCGGCAAGGACACCGTGACCGGCGCCAACGTGCTGGTCGCCCTGTTCTCCGAACGCGACAGCTACGCGGTCTATTTCCTGCAGCAGCAGGACATGAGCCGGCTCGACGCGGTCAGCTTCATCAGCCACGGCATCGGCAAGGGCGGCAAGCAGCTCGAGAGCCGCGGCCCGCAGGGCGCTGAGCAGCCGGCCGACAAGACCGAGGAGAAGGGCGAGAAGGGGAAGAAGGATTCCGCGCTCGACCAGTTCACCGTCAACCTCAACGCCAAGGCGCTCGACGGCAAGGTCGATCCGCTGATCGGACGCGGGCCGGAGGTCGACCGGACCATCCAGATCCTCTGCCGCCGCTCGAAGAACAACCCGCTCTATGTGGGCGAACCCGGCGTGGGCAAGACCGCCATCGCCGAGGGCCTGGCGCGCAAGATCGTCGAGGGCGACGTGCCCGAAGTCCTGGCCGACGCGGTGATCTTCAGCCTCGACATGGGCGCGCTGCTGGCCGGCACCCGCTATCGCGGCGATTTCGAGGAACGCCTGAAGCAGGTCGTCAACGAGCTCGAGAAGATGCCCGAAGCCGTCCTGTTCATCGACGAGATCCACACGGTGATCGGCGCCGGCGCGACCAGCGGCGGGGCGATGGACGCCTCCAACCTGCTCAAGCCGGCCCTGTCGAGCGGCGCGATCCGCTGCATCGGATCGACCACCTACAAGGAATTCCGCAATCACTTCGAGAAGGATCGCGCGCTGCTGCGCCGGTTCCAGAAGATCGACGTGAACGAGCCCACGATCGAGGACACGATCAAGATCCTCAAGGGCCTGCGCTCGGCGTTCGAGGAGCACCACAAGGTCAGCTACACGCCCGACGCGATCAAGACCGCGGTCGAGCTGTCGAGCCGCTACATCAACGACCGCAAGCTGCCCGACAAGGCGATCGACGTGATCGACGAGGTCGGCGCGATGCAGATGCTCGTGCCGCCCAGCCGGCGGAAGAAGAAGATCACCAGCCGCGAGATCGAGGCGGTGATCGCCACGATGGCGCGGATCCCGCCCAAGACCGTCAGCACCGACGACAAGAAGGCGCTCGAAAGCCTCGAGAAGGACCTCAAGCGCGTGGTCTTCGGGCAGGACGATGCGATCAAGCGGCTGTCGACGGCGATGAAGCTGTCGCGCGCCGGACTGCGCGAACCGGAAAAGCCGATCGGCAGCTTCCTGTTCACCGGCCCGACCGGCGTCGGCAAGACCGAGGTCGCCCGCCAGCTCGCCAGCATCATGGGCATCGAGCTCAAGCGGTTCGACATGTCGGAATACATGGAACGACACAGCGTCAGCCGCCTGATCGGCGCGCCTCCGGGCTATGTCGGCTACGACCAGGGCGGCCTGCTGACCGATGCGATCGACCAGCACCCGCACTGCGTGCTGCTGCTCGACGAGATCGAGAAGGCGCACCCCGACCTGTTCAACATCCTGCTGCAGGTGATGGATAACGGCCGCCTGACCGACCACCACGGCAAGACGGTCGACTTCCGCAACGTCGTGCTGATCATGACGACCAATGCCGGCGCATCCGACATGGCGCAGCAGGGGATCGGCTTCGGCGCGACCAACAAGGTCGAGGCGCAGGAAGAGGCGGTGAAGAAGATGTTCACACCCGAATTCCGCAACCGCCTCGATGCCATCGTGCCGTTCGGCTATCTCGGCACCGAGACGGTCAGCCGCGTGGTCGACAAGTTCATCCTCCAGCTCGAGCTTCAGCTGGCCGACCAGAACGTCCACATCCAGTTCGATTCGGATGCGCGCTCCTGGCTGGCCAAGAAGGGCTACGACAAGCTCTACGGCGCCCGCCCGATGAGCCGGCTGCTGCAGGACGAGATCAAGCAGCCGCTGGCCGAGGAACTGCTGTTCGGCAAGCTCGCCCAGGGCGGCGAGGTCCATGTGGGCATGAAGGACGACAAGCCGCACTTCGAACTCACCCCGGCCCCGCCGCGCGCCAAGCCCAAGCCCAAGGCGAAGGCAAAGGCCGCCGGCAAGGCGAAGCCCGCGGCCAAGGCCGAAGAAGGCGGAGCCGACGGCGCCGACTGACCGGGGTCCGGCACAGGTATGAAGCAGGCGCTGCTCCTCGCCGCGGGCGTGGCCCTGCTTCTCCCCTGTTCGGCCCTGGGCGCACAGGACCAAGCCCCGCTCGCGACGCGTACCGCCCAGAGCGGCATGGCGCTCAGCCCGAGCCAGCAGGCGATGGACCTGCCGCACCTGGCGCTCGCGATCGCGGTCGATCCCGCAAGCAGGACGATCTCCGGCCGCGCCGACTACACCGTGCGCGCTTCCGCCCCGCTCGAAAGCGTCGAGTTCGACCTCGACCCGCGGCTGCGCATCTCGCAGGTGCTGGTCGACGGCGCGGCGCTGCCAAGAAACGGATGGAGCGACGGGGGCGGCCTGCTGGCGATCCCGCTCGGCCGCAGGCTCGCGGTGGGCGAGGAGGCGCGGGTGGCGATCGTCTATGGCGGCACGCCCTTCGTGGCGCCCAACCCACCGTGGGTCGGCGGGTTCATGTGGGACAAGACCGGGGATGGCCGCCCGTGGATCGCCACCGCCGTGCAGGGCGAAGGCTGCGACCTGCTGTGGCCCTGCATCGATCATTCGGCGAAGCGCGTCGCGCTGCTCGATTTCGCGATCACCGTGCCCAAGGGCCTCGTCGCCGCGGCCAACGGCAGGCTGCTAGAGACCGACGAAGGACCTGACACCACGACCTTCCGCTGGCGGGCGCGCGAGCCCAATTCTTACGCCGTCTCGCTGCAGATCGCGCCTTACGAGGTGGTCGAGGCCGACTACGCCAGCCGGTTCGGCCCGACGATTCCGATCCGCTTCTGGCACCTGCCGGGAAATGGCGATGGCGCGCGCCGGCTGGTCGGCGAACTGCGCGACTATCTCGATTTCTTCGAGAGCCGGATCGGCCCCTACCCCTTCGCCGACGAGAAGGTCGGCGTGGCGGAGACCCCGCACCTGGGGATGGAGCACCAGACCATCAACGCCTACGGCGCCGAGTACAAGCCGGCGCCGGAAGGGTACGACTGGCTGCTGCACCACGAATTCAGCCACGAATGGTTCGCCAACCAGCTGACCATGGCCGCGACCGCCGACATGTGGTTGCACGAAGGGCTCGGCACCTACATGCAGGCGCTCTATCTCGAGTGGCGCGGCGGCGCGCTGCCGTTCCACGACAAGATGTGGGAGCTGCGCAAGGCGGTGCTCAGCCGCGTGCCGCTGGCACCGCGCGGCTTCGTCCCCTCGGGCTACTACAACGACCGGCAGATCGGCTGGGGCGACGATATCTACTACAAGGGCGCCTGGGTGGCGCACACCCTGCGCGGGCTGATCGGCGACGAGGCATTCTTCGCCACGCTGACCCGCACGGTCTATGGCCGCGCCGATCCCGCGCCGGGCAACTTCGCGGTGCAGGTTGCCGACACCGACGATTTCATCCGCATTGCCGAAGATGTCTCGGGCCGGAAGCTCGACTGGTTCGCCGAGGCCTATTTCCGCGTGGCCGACCTGCCCCGGCTCGACACCCGGCGCGAGGGGACGCGGCTCATGCTTTCCTGGCAGACGCCTGCCGCCCTGCCATTCGAGATGCCGCTCGAAGTGGCCGTGGATGGCGAGATCGTCACCGTGCCGATGAGCGGTGGCAGGGGCGAGCTGCCCCTGCCCGCGCCCGGCGCGCACGTGGTGATCGATCCGGCGGCGAAAATCCTGCGCCACGACCCCGCGGTCGAGGCCTGGCGCCGCTCGATCAGCCCGCCCGCTCCGGCCCCGGCCAGCTAGCGCCGGAACGAATCGCCGCGCGGGGGGCTTTGACTCCCCGGATGGCTGCCCCCCTTTCCTGGATCCGCGCCGAGCCGCACGGCATTCACGTCAGGCCCGCCGACTGCTGGATCGACCCCAGCAAGCCGGTGGCGCGTGCGCTCGTCACGCACGGCCATGCCGACCACGCGCGCGGCGGGCACGGGCAGACCGTCGCCACGCCCGAGACATTGGCGATCATGGAGTTGCGCTACGCAACTCGCGACGGCGCGACGCCAGTCGCTTACGGCGAGACGCTGGCGCTGCCCGGCGGCGTTTCGGCCACCTACATCCCCGCCGGGCACGTGCTGGGCAGCGCGCAGATCCTGCTCAAACATGCCGGCGAGCGCGTCGTCGTCACCGGCGACTACAAGCGCCGGGCGGATCCGACTTGTCCGCCGTTCGAGGTGACGCCGTGCGACGTGTTCATCACCGAGGCCACATTCGGCCTGCCGGTCTTCACCCACCCGCCGATCGCCGAGGAGATGGCCAAGCTGACCGGGGCGCTGGCAGCCCATCCCGACCGCTGCGTGCTGGTCGGCGCCTACGCGCTGGGCAAGGCGCAGCGGGTGATCGCCGAGCTGCGCGCGATCGGCCATCACGACCCGATCTACCTGCACGGCGCGCTCGAGAAGATGTGCCGGCTGTACCAGGAGTTCGGCGTCGACCTGGGCGAACTGCGGCTGGTGTCCGATCATTCGAAGGACGACATGCGCGGCGCGGTGGTGATGTGCCCGCCGAGCGCGCTCAACGACCGCTGGAGCCGCCGCCTGCCCGATCCGATCACCGCGATGGCATCGGGCTGGATGCGCGTGCGCCAGCGCGCCCGCCAGCGCAACGTCGAGCTGCCGCTGGTCATCTCCGACCATGCCGACTGGGGCGAGCTGACCCGCACGATCGAGGAGGTGAACCCGGCCGAGACCTGGATCACCCACGGCCGCGAGGAAGCGCTGCTGCGCTGGTGCCAGCTGCACCAGCGCCGGGCGCGCGCGCTCGCGCTGGTCGGCTACGAGGACGAAGATGACTGAGGGGGGCGACTGAAGCGTGGAGGAGTTCGCCGACCTCGTCGATGCCCTGGTCTACACCCGCAGCCGCAACGAGAAGTTGCGCCTGATCGCCGCCTATCTCGTCGCCACGCCCGATCCCGACCGCGGCTGGGCGCTCGCCGCGCTGACCGACGGGCTCGACTTCCCGGCGGTCAAATCGAGCACGATCCGCAACCTGCTGATGGAGCGGGTCGATCCGGTGCTGTGGACCCTGTCGCGCGACTTCGTCGGCGATACGGCGGAAACCGCCAGCTTCCTCTGGCCCGACCCGCTGCCCGGGCGGGGTGAGGCCATGCCGCCACCCACGGTGGCCGAGGCGGTCGGCACCCTCGCGGCGATGACCCGCGCCAGCGTGATGGCCGACCTTCCGCGCCTGCTCGACCGGCTCGATTCGGCGGGCCGCTATGCGCTGTTCAAGCTCGCCACCGGGGGTATGCGGATCGGCGTATCGGCGCGCCTCGCCAAGGTCGCCTTCGCCCAGGCGTTCGGCGTCTCGGTCGAGGACGTCGAGGAATACTGGCACGGCCTCGCCCCGCCCTATGGCGAGCTGTTCGACTGGGCGGCACACGGCAAGCCCCCGCCCGACACCGAGAACATGGCGCTGTTCCGCCCCTTCATGCTCGCCCACCCGCTCGAAGAGACCGTGGTCGACCTGACGGACTACGTGGCCGAGTGGAAATGGGACGGCATCCGCATCCAGCTCGTCCGCGCGGGCCAGGGCGACGAGGCCGAGACCAAGCTGTTCTCGCGCGGGGGCGACGACATCACCGCAACCTTCCCCGAATTGGCCGAGGCGCTGCCCTTCCCCGCGGTGCTCGACGGCGAGCTGCTGGTGCGCGGCAGCCATCAGGGCGGTGAGGAAGGCGGGGCGGCGAGCTTCAACGCCTTGCAACAGCGGCTCGGGCGCAAGCAGGTCAGCAAGAAGATGCTGGCCGAATACCCCGCCTTCGTCCGGCTCTACGACGTGCTGATCCTCGACGGCGAGGACCTGCGCGAACGCCCGTGGACCGAACGCCGCGCGCGGCTGGAGGCGCTCATGGCGCGCCTGCCGGGCGACCGCTTCGACCTGTCCGCCGTGGTCGAGGCCGACCATTTCGAGCACCTGGCCGAAATCCGCGGCGGCACGCGCGACGAGGCGATCGAAGGGCTGATGCTCAAGCGCAAGGACAGCCCCTACGTCGCCGGGCGCAAGACCGGGCTGTGGTACAAGTGGAAGCGTGACCCGCTGCTGATCGACTGCGTGCTGATGTATGCCCAGCGCGGCAGCGGCAAGCGCAGCAGCTTTTATTCCGACTACACCTTCGGCTGCTGGGACGGCGACCCGGACCAGGGCGCCGAACTGCTCCCCGTGGGTAAGGCGTACTCCGGCTTCACCGACGAGGAGCTGAAGAAGCTCGACCGCCACGTGCGGCAGAACACCGTCAACCGCTTCGGCCCGGTGCGCGAAACCGATCGCAGCCTGGTGTTCGAGGTCGCCTTCGATTCGGTGCATGAGAGCAAGCGGCACAAGTCCGGCCTCGCCATGCGCTTCCCGCGCATCCACCGCATCCGCTGGGACAAACCGCCCCACGAGGCGGATAGGATCGAAAGCCTGCGGGCGCTGATCCGCGATTGATCGGCTCAGCCGGGCGGCGCGAGCGCCCGGCGAATGGCTTCCTCGACCGGCGAATAGGCGCCGTCCGCGCGCTGCAGCGCGATCGGCTCGCGCGGCAGCAGGGGCGGCTGCGCCATGAAGCGCGGCTGGGTGCCGCGATGGCGCTGGGCGGCATGAACCAGGAAGGGGTGGCACAGGTAGACCGTTCCCGCCGGCCCGGTGGCAAGCTGCTCTTCCCGGTGTGCCGACCCGGCGAACCCGTCGGCGGCAAGCTCGCGCAAGGTCAGCCCGGCCTCGCCCGCCGGGGCCAGCTGGCGGGCGATATCGCGGTGCGAGCCGACCCGCAGGCGCGTCGGCGCGTCGAGCGGCCCGACATCGGAAAACAGGAACAGCATCAGCAGCGCCCGGCCCTTGCTGTGAATGTTCGCGCGCCACTCCATGAAATCGGGATTGTCGTGGCCGAAGCTCACGTCGATGTGCCAGCCTTCGTCGCCAGCGGGTTCGTCGGAGGGAAAGCGCAGCGGGAAGGTGCCCAGGCGGTCGCGCGGATACCACCGCCCCGGCCCGACCAGCCGGTCGAAGGCGCGGTGCAGGACCGGCGTGTTGGCCGCCGCGCGGAACGGCTCCTGCGCAAACTGGTCGAGGCGAATGACCGGCTGAGTCCAGGTCGAACGGTCGTCGGGATCGAGCCCGGCGGCCTGCCAGAGGATCGCCCGCGCCCGGGCTGCGGTCTCAGCATCGAACGCGCGATCGACGCGTACGAAGCCGTCGCGGATGAAGGCATCGACCTCGGCGGCACCAGAGCCGGTGGGAATGGTGGTGGTCATGGAAGTTCTCTCGATACGCGTGGGAATGGGCGGCCCGAGCCGCCTGGCATGCCCGCTTCGCTCCGCCTGGAGCAGCGGGGGAGCGCTACGCGCGTATCGTGAACGTCGTCGTCATCGAAAGGAAGGCTAGCGCAGCGCGCCTGCCGCGCCAAGCCCGCTCGGTTGCGCCGCGCGACTTGCGCCGCCGTGGCGTCAGGCGCGCCAGTTGGCTTGCAGTTCCGCCATGTGGCGTTCGGCCAGCCGGCAATAGCGTTCGGTCTGGAAGCGGATCTTTTCGACCTGCGCCTCGGACTGTTCCTTGAGGAACTTTGCCGGACGGCCGACCCAGATCTGGCGCGCGGGGATCTGCTTGCCCGGGCTGAGCAGGGCGCCCGCGCCCAGCATCGCGCCCTCGCCGATCCGGCAATCGTCCATCGCCACGGCGCCCATGCCCACGAAACCGCGATCTCCCACGGTGCAGCCGTGGACCACGGCCATGTGGCCGATCACGCAATCTTCGCCGACGATCGTGGGCAGGCCGTCGGTATCCGGCCGCGGGCCCTCGACGTGAAAGACGCTGCCGTCCTGCACGTTGCTGCGCGCGCCGACGACGATGCGGTGGATGTCGCCGCGCAGCACGCAGTTGTACCAGACGCTGGAGTGCGCCCCCAACGTCACGTCGCCGATCACCCGCGCGCCGGGCGCGACGAAGGCGGTTTCGTGGATGGCGGGCCATGTGCCTTCGAACGGCAGGATGGTGGCCCAGGGGAAGCGGGCGGCCACGGCGGATTGGGCCATCATGCGTGCTCCAGCCAGTAGGTGACGTGGGGTTTGAGGGGCGAACCGTCCTCGACCCGCGGGTGCGCGAAGTCCAGCGTGGGGCGGTAGGTCATGCCGAGCCGTTTCATCAGCCCCTGGCTGCGCGTGTTGCGGCGGGCCGTGATCGCCCAGATTTCCTCGTCCGGGTGATGCTTGGCGAGATAGCCGAGCGTCGCCTGCGCCGCTTCGCGCGCATAGCCCTGCCCCCAGCAGTCGGCCATCATGCGCCAGCCGATCTCGAGCTTGCCCTCGAGCTGCGGGACCGATCCGGGCAGCGCCCCGCAAAAGCCGATCACCCTGCCATCGGCCTTGCGCTCCATCGCCCACAGCGTGAAGCCGTTGTCGGCGGCAATGGCCTGGAAGCGGCCGAGCAGGGCGCGGGTCCGCTCCTCATCGTGCAGCGGGCCGATGGTCGCCATGACCTGGGGGCAGGTACACAGCGCGTGGAGCGCGGCGAAATCCTCGTCGCGCCAGTTGCGCAGTATCAGCCGCTCGGTCTCGATGCCGGCGCTCATTCCGCGGGTTCCGCTCGCTGCCTCGCCTCCCAGGCGGCGCGGTCGATCGAGTAGACGATGGTCTCCTCGTCGGGCAGGAAATCGGGGCAGCGGAAATCCAGTTCCGGCCGGCGGTGCATCCCCAGCCGCTCCATCAGGCCCCAGCTCGCCGTGTTCTGCTGGATCGTCAGGGCGATGATCTCGGGCGCGGCGAACTGCTCGAACCCGGCGCGCAGCGAAGCGAGCGCGGCCTCCTTGGCGTAACCCTTGCCCCAGGCATCCTCGCGCAGCCGCCAGCCGATCTCGAAATCGCCCTGCGGACCGCCCGCCATGTTGGCCCTTTTCAGCCCGCAGAAGCCCAGGACCTCGCCCGCCAGGTGGCCGCCGTCGTCCTTGCGCTCGACGATCCAGAAGGCATGCCCGTGTTCCAGTCCGAACTGCGGCACGCGGGCGCGGAACGCCGCCTGGGCCGCCGCGTCGGCCTCTCCGCCCAGCCAGCGCATCACTGCGGGCGTATTGGTATGGCGCACGAACGGGTCCCAGTCCTCCTGGCGCCAGTCGCGCAGCACCAGCCGGTCGGTCTCGAACCGGAAGCGCGCCGCGTCGCGCCAGGCTGCGCGATCGAGGCGATAGACCTTGGTCGGGTTCTCCTCGGGCGGATAGGCCGGGTCGTCGTAATCGAGCTCCACCGCGCGCTCCATGCCGAGCCGCTCCATGACCCGCCACGATCCGCGATTGGCTTCGGAGGTCTGCGACACGACCGCCCGGTGGCCGAATTTCTCGAACGCCTGCACCAGCATGGCGCGCGCAGCTTCGGTGGCGAAGCCTTGCCCCCAGGCGTCGGCCCGCAGGGTCCAGCCGATTTCGGGCAGGCCGCGCAGGCCTTCGGGCGCTGCCTCGGTGGTGATCGCCCCGAACCCCACGTAGCCGAGAAATGCGCCGTCTTCCCGGCGCTCGACCGCCAGCCAGCCGCCCTGCTCGTCGTTCCAGCTGTCGCGCTGGCGGGCGAACCTTTCGGCCATCTCTTCGCGGCTCACCTCGCCGCCGAGATGGACGCGCACTTCCGGCGTGTTGAGATGTTCCTGCCAGGGGGCGAGGTCGGCATCCCGGAACCGGCGGATCAGCAGCCGCGGCGTCCGGACGACGATATCGTCGGCGTCGTCAGCCACCGAGCAGCCGTGCCGCCAGCGGAGCGTGATAGGTCAGCACACCGGCACACCCGGCGCGCTTGAAGGCCATCAGCGTTTCCATCACCAGCGCGTCGCGCTCGCCCGCGCCCGCAGCCGCGGCAGCCTCGATCATCGCGTACTCGCCGCTCACCTGGTAGGCGAAGACCGGCACCTCGAAGCGCTGCTTCACGCGGGCGACGATGTCGAGATAGGGCAACCCGGGCTTGACCATGACGCTGTCGGCACCCTCGGCGATGTCGAACCCGACCTCGCGCAGTGCCTCCTCGGCGTTGGCCGGGTCCATCTGGTAGCTTTTCTTGTCGCCCTTCAGCACCCCGCTCGACCCAACGGCGTCACGAAACGGTCCGTAGAACGCGCTGGCGTACTTGGCAGCATAGGCCATGATCTGGACGTTGTGGTGGCCGCCCATTTCGAGCGCCATGCGGATCGAGCGCACGCGGCCGTCCATCATGTCGCTCGGCGCCACGATATCGGCCCCCGAAGCCGCCTGATTGAGCGCCTGATCGACGAGCACCGCGACGGTGTCGTCGTTCACGACGTAGCCCTTCGCATCGACCAGCCCGTCCTGCCCGTGGCTGGTATAGGGGTCGAGCGCCACGTCGGTCAGCACGCCCAGATCCTCGCCGCAGGCATCCTTGATCGCCTTGATCGCGCGGCACATCAGGTTGTCGGGATTGATCGCCTCGGCCCCGCTCTCGCTGCGCAAGTGGCCGGGCGTGTTGGGAAAAAGCGCGACGCACGGGATGTCCAGGGCAACCGCTTCGCGCGCCCGGGCAACGATCCCGTCGAGCGACCAGCGCGACACGCCGGAAAGCGATCCGATCGGTTCCTCGATGCCCGACCCTTCGGTCACGAACAGCGGCCAGATCAGGTCCGCCGGCGTCAGCACCGTTTCGCGGAACAGCGCCCTGCTCCAGCCCGAAACACGTGTTCGGCGCAGGCGGGTGTGGGGATAGGAGCCGGTCATGGCCGCGGCAGATGCCGCAATTCCGCGCGCGCCGCAATCGGCCGCGCGCGGCCCGTGGTTCAGCCGACCTTCTGCTTGCGCTCGATCCGGTCGATCTCGCGCACCGGCTCCGCAGCCGAGGCCGGATCCGGCGCCAGGCTGACGAGCGCGGCGCCCGGCTCGACCTTCTGCAGGCCGGCGAGCGAGGCGCGGAAGGCGGCGAGCTCGCTGCCCGAAAGCTGCGCGCGGGTCACGAAGCGCACGCTCGACGGGTTCACCGCCGCTCCGTTGCGATACATCTCGTAATGCAGGTGCGGGCCGGTGGAGAGCCCGGTCGAACCGACGTAGCCGATGACCTGTCCGCGCCGGACACGCTGGCCGTTGTCCACCGCGATCCGGCTCATGTGCGCATAGCCGGTCGACAGGCCGCCGCCGTGCCGGATGCGCACGAAATTGCCGTGCCCGCCGTGGCGGCCGGCATAATCGATCGTCCCGTCGGTCACCGCGTAGATCGGCGTGCCGTAGGACGCCTTGAAATCGATTCCCCGGTGCATCCGGCCATAGCCCAGGATCGGGTGGCGGCGCATGCCGTAGCTGGAGGTCTGGCGGCCGGGCACCGGGGCCAGCAGCCCCTGGCGCATCTCGCCCACGCCGGATGCCTCGTAAAAGCGCCCGTCGCTGCCCCAGCGCATCAGCTGCTTGCGCGGCTTCCCGTCGCGCAGCAGGCCGGCATAGAGCAACTTGCCTTCCTCGACCTCGCCAGTCGCGGCCCGCTTGTAATCCACGATCAGGTCGAACGTGTCGCCTGCGCCGATCGCGTCGATCTCCATTTCCTGGCTCAGCGTGCGCAGGTAATCCTGCACCGCCTTGGCGGGTGCCCCGGCGTTGCGCGCGGCGCGGTAGAGGCTCGAGCCGACGGTGCCGCGAATGCGCAGCGGGGTCGCGTCAACCTTGATCGGCCGCGGATCGAGCGTCAGGCGTCCGTCGCGCCGTTCGACGCCGAGCTGCAAATCGAACCGCGCACGAAACGACAGTGCGTCGAGCGGGCGCGGCGTTTCGGCCGACACCCTGCGGCCGAGCGTGATGTCGACCTGGGTGCCCGCCTCGATGTCCGACAGATCCATCGCTCCCGCGACCATCTGGGTAACGCGCCCGGCTTCGGCCGCGCCGACACCGGCGCGCAGCAGCATGCGCTCGAAGCTGTCGCCGCGCGTCAACGTCGCCACCATGTCCAGCCGTGGCCGTTCAGGCGCGCTTCGAAGCGCCACGACTTCGCGTGTGGCGCCCATCCGGCGGCCCGAATCGGCGCCCAAAGCGAGCGGCATGATCATCTGGCTGCGGAATTCGTCGCGCACGGCGTCGTCCGCCGCCATCGGCTTGGCCTCGAGCGGAGCGAAATCGGGCCATGCTACCAGAGCGAGCCCGGCGAGGCCGATGAAGGTCGCGGCGCCCCTGAGCCAGCGGCGCGAACCGATGTCCTGCGCCAGGTCGGGTGCGAAATCGAGTTGCGAGAGGCTGAGCGAGACGCGCTGGCGCCATTGTTCGTAGCGCTCGGCAAAGCTGGTGAAGCGGACGAGGCGAACGGCGGTGGCGGGCTGCACGATCTGGCCGTGCGACAACGCGGCAGGGCCCCAGTAGCCCGCGCCGTACGCCGCCTCGTTACTCCGATCCTTGAACAAAACGCGCCCTCCTGCGCAGCCGTCGACACGCACCGCGGTCGCAGCCCGATCCCGGCCGGCCTTCTGCTGCAAGGGCATGGGCCGATAAAGTAAATTTGATCTTAAGGGCGGCGAAGCGGGCACCTGATGCGCCGAACGGATGGAACCTTTTCAACGGCGGAAACATGATGCGATTGGCCTTGTCCGCCGCTCGCGTGCGGGCCACATTCGATCTCGTAGTGTCCGCAAATCATTCCGACAGCCGCGTTCGCGCCGTGCTGGGTCCGACCAACACCGGCAAGACCCACCTCGCCATCGAAAGGCTGTGCGGCCATTCGAGCGGCGCCATCGGCTTTCCGTTGCGGCTGCTGGCACGCGAAGTTTACGAAAAGGTCCGGGCCATCAAGGGCGACAAGCAGGTCGCGCTGCTGACCGGCGAGGAGCGGATCGAGCCGCCGGATGCCCGCTATCTCCTGTGCACCGCGGAAGCGATGCCGCGCGACGGGGGCGGCCGGGCCTTCGTCGCGCTCGACGAGGCGCAACTGGCGGCCGATCCGGAACGGGGCCATATCTTCACCGATCGCCTGCTCAACGCGCGCGGCCGCGAAGAGACGATGCTGCTGGGCTCGGCCACGCTCGAACCGATGGTCAAGGCGCTGATTCCCGGCGTAACGGTGGAAGAGCGCCCGCGCTTCTCGACCCTCAAGCACGCTGGCAGCACCAAGCTGAGCCGCCTGCCGCCGCGCTCCGCGCTCGTCGCGTTCAGTGCCGAACAGGTCTACGCCATGGCCGAGATGCTGCGCCGCTTCCGGGGCGGTGCGGCGGTGGTGATGGGCGCGCTGAGCCCGGAGACCCGCAACCGCCAGGTCGAACTGTTCCAGTCGGGCGAGGTCGACTACATCGTCGCCACCGACGCGATCGGCATGGGGCTCAACCTCGATGTGACCCATGTCGCGTTCGCCTCGCTGAGCAAATACGACGGACGGCGCCAGCGCCGGCTGACCCCCGCCGAAATGGCGCAGATCGCCGGGCGCGCCGGGCGGCACCACCAGGACGGGACATTCGGCACCCTGTCGGGCGGCCGCGACGCGCGCGGCAAGGAAGGCGGGGCTGAATTCACCGACGACGAGGTCTACGCGATCGAGGAGCACCGCTTCGCTCCGCTGACCCAGCTGTTCTGGCGCGAGTCGCAACCGCGGTTCGACAGCCTGGCTGTCCTGATCGGCGATCTCGAGGCCAAGCCCTACGAGCCACAACTCGCCCCCGCGCCCGAGGCCATCGATCTGGCGGTGTTGCGCCGGCTGGCCGAGGATTCCGCGATCACCGATGGCGTCACGACGCCCGGGCAGGTCCGCCGGTTCTGGGAGCTGTGCCAGCTGCCCGATTTCCGCCAGCAGGGCGCCGACATGCACGCACGATTCGTCGCCCGGCTGTGGCAGGACCTGCGCAGCGGACATCTGGGGCCGGACTTCGTCGCCGCGCGGATCGGCGAACTCGATCGCCCGCAGGGTGACATCGACACGTTGCAGGGGCGCATCGCCTCGATCCGGTCGTGGGCTTATATCTGCCAGCGCCCGGACTGGGTGCTGGCGCGCGACGAAATGGCGGCGCGGGCGCGTGCGGCCGAAGCGCGGCTGAGCGACGCGCTGCACCAGCGCCTGACCGAGCGTTTCGTGAACCGGCGCACATCGGTGCTGATGAAATCCGTCGGCAAGGATCCGGGGCTGCTCAAGGTCGAGCTGGACGAGGCGGGGCGGGTGATCGTGGAGGACCACGCCATCGGGCATCTCGAGGGGTTCCGCTTCGTCGTCGACGGCAAGGCGAGCGGCGAAGAGCGCAAGCTGATGCTCGCTGCGGCCGAACGGCACTTGCCGGCACTGCTGGCGGAAAAGGCGCGGCGGCTCGTGGCCGAAGAACTGGGCGACCTGCGGATCGAGCGCGGCTCCGTGCTGCGCGGCGGCCAGGTGATCGCGACAATCGAGCGCGCGAAGGCGCGAGCGCGGCCCCGGCTGGTGCTGGCCAGGGAACTCGGTGCGCTCGACCCGGCCCAGCGCTCCCGTCTGGCCGAGGCGCTCGACCTGTGGTTCGCCTCGATGCTTCGCCCGCTCGCCCCGCTGGCCGCCATCGAGGCGGCGGCGCAGGATCTCGCCTTGGGCAGCGAGGCGCGCGCGCTGCTCCTCACGCTGGTCGATCGTGCCGGCACCGTGCCGCGCGAGAGTGCCGGACTGGCCGTGATACCCAAGGACAAGCGGCCGCTGCTGCGGCGCCTCGGCGTCACGATCGGCGCGCTCGACGTCTTCGTCCCCGCGCTGCTCAGGCCGCAGGCCCGTGTCCTGCTGGCGGAACTCGGCCTGGACCGGCGGCCGCTGCACGCGGCGATGGAGCCGGTCATCGAGAGCCAGGCGCTTCCCGCAGGCTATCGCCGGGCCGGCCGCCAGGCGGTGCGGGTGGACATGGCCGAGAAGCTGTTTCGCGCCGCGCACGAGGCGCGGATGCGGGCCGGCGGGCGCGGCTTCGCGTTCGACGACGGCCTCGCCCGCTCGATGGGCCTCAAGCCGGACAATCTCGCCCGCCTGATGCGCGATGCCGGCTTCCGCGCCAACGCGCCGCGCAAGCTGGCCGAAGGGGCCCACGGCCCGCCCGCTCCCCCCGCATGGTCGTGGCGCCCGCCGCGCAAGGACCAGGCGGGCCAGCGGGTTCCGGATGCAAAGGCAGCGCCGGGCGGCGTGTTCGCGGCGCTGGCGGAGCTTGTGCGCTGAATGCGGCTCGACAAGCTGCTCTACTGTCTGCGGTTCGCCAAGACGCGGGGCATCGCACAACGCTGGATCGCCGAGGGCCACATCCGCCGCAACGGCGAGCGCGTCGTGCGCCAGGACCAGCGGGTGGCCCCCGGCGACATTCTCGTCCTGCCGTTGAAGAGCAAGGTTCTGCCGATCGAGATTACCGCCTTGCCGCTGCGGCGGGGGCCGCTGCAGGAAGCGCAGGCCTGCTACCGCGCGCTTGACGCTGGCCGCGCATTCGCCATAGGCGGAAACCAGTCGACCCCTGAAGGACCCACCGAGCAATGACCTATGTCGTCACCGATGCCTGCATCAAGTGCAAGTACACCGATTGCGTCGAAGTCTGCCCGGTGGACTGCTTCTACGAAGGCGAGACGATGCTGGTGATCAACCCCAGCGAATGCATCGACTGCGGCGTGTGCGAACCGGAATGCCCGGCCGAGGCCATCCTGCCCGACACCGAGGGCGGGCTCGAGCAGTGGCTTGAGCTGAACGCCAAGTACTCGGCCGAATGGCCCAACATCACCGAGAAGAAGGACCCGCCCGAAGACGCCGACGAGCACAAGGGCGAAGACGGCAAGTTCGACAAGTTCTTCACGCCCGATCCCGGCCAGGGCGACTGAGCCCCCCGCCCTGGGGCGGCCAACTTCTGCGAAAATCCGGGCATATTCGCTGGCTCTTATACGAGGGCTGGCAATTTTGTTGCGAATCTGCTACATAATGGGGCAACTGCCGCGCGCCCGCGTGGTCCGGCAGCCGATAGGACAAGCAGGAGCCTGATCCCCAACGTCAATTCGCTAGCTGTCTGCCGTGCATCGGGCGCGGCCGTCCAGGCTTTGACATTGCGGCCCAGCCCCCTGCCGACGAAAGGAACATTCATGGCTGCGATTGCGCCCGCCTTCGATGTCGGCGATTATGTTGTTTACCCCAAGCACGGCGTGGGCCGTGTCATCGAGCTGCAGAGCGAGGAAATCGCCGGAATGCAGCTCGAACTTTACGTTCTTCGCTTCGAGAAGGAACGGATGACGCTCCGCGTTCCGGTCAACAAGGTCGAAGCGATCGGCATGCGCAAGCTTTCGAGCGACAAGACGCTCAAGGAAGCCATGGAGACGCTGAAGGGCAAGCCCAAGGTCAAGCGGACCATGTGGAGCCGGCGCGCGCAGGAATACGAAGCCAAGATCAACTCGGGCGACCTGGTGTCGATCGCCGAAGTGACGCGCGACCTGTTCCGTCCGGAAGACCAGCCGGAGCAGTCCTATTCGGAACGCCAGATCTTCGAAGCTGCCTCGAGCCGTCTCGCGCGCGAGCTTGCCGCGATGGAGAAGACCGACGAGCCGACCGCGCTGGAGAAGATCCTCTCCGTGCTGCGCAAGTACGCTCCGCAGTACTACGAGAACGCCGAAGAGGCCTGATCGCGAGTGCGAACTATCAAGCAAAGGGCCGTCCGGGCGACCGGGCGGCCCTTTTGCGTGTGGCGCCCGATTTACCCTTGCTACATTTGTAGCGTGGCGCTACAAATGTAGCGTCATAGGGAGATCGTCATGAGGAACACGTTGGTCATCGCCGGTGCGAGCATCGCTCTTGCCCTGACGGCATTTCAGGCGAGTGCCGCGCCCGAAAGTGTCCGTAGCTACAGCTTAAGCGGCTTCGACAAGATTGCCGCGGCCGGCCACAACACCATCGTCGTCTCGGTCGGCGGGGCGCCTGGCGTTCGCGCCAGCGGCGATCCTGCCGTGCTCGACAAGATGGAAGTCGTCGTCCGCCGCGGCGCGCTGCATATCCGCCCCAAGGAACAGTACCGGCAGAATTTCTCGTGGCGCCTCCTTCCGCGTGCGACCTACCGCGTGACTATGCCGAAGCTGGTCGACGCGGCACTGGCCGGTTCGGGCGGCATGACCATCGACCGCGTCGGCGGCAGCGACTTCTCGGCCGCCGTCGCGGGATCCGGCGAGATGCGCATTGCCAACCTGGCGGTCGACGACGCGGCCATGAGCGTTGCCGGTTCGGGCAACCTCATCGTCGCCGGCCGCGCCAGGTCCGCCGACCTGTCCGTCGCGGGCTCCGGCAAGCTTTCGGGCCGGGACCTGAGCGTGGGGACAGCCTCGGTATCGATGGCGGGGTCCGGGATTGCCGAGGTCGAGGCCCGGCAGACGGCCGACGTCTCGGTAGTGGGCAGCGGCCGCGTCGATGTGTCCGGATCGCCCAGGTGCTCCGTTTCGCGCATCGGCCCCGGCAAGGTCCGCTGCGGCGCGTGACCCGCTGAACGCACCACTTGCATCGACCAAAGCCCGTTGCGACGCCTCCTGTCATCGTGTATTGCTGCAGTAATACACAATGACAGGAGGTTTGCCGTGGGCTTCAAGAAAGTGCTGCAGGGCCTCGGCCCGGTGATCGCGATTGCCGTGGCCGCCGGCATCGCCGGATGCGACAAGGCGAAATTCACCGTCAACGGCAGAGAGGGTGTGCCGCTGGCGGACCTCGACCTGACCGGCATGACCCCGACAGAAGTGGTCCTCCTCGGCCCCGACAATCTCGAAATTCGTACCGGCGAAGCGCTGTCGATCGAGGTCGATGGCGATCCCGCCGTCGTCGAGCGGCTGCGATTCGCCCTGGACGGAGAGACGCTGGCAGTCATGCGCGGCCGGGGCGAAGGCAGCGGCACGGCGACGATCATCGTGACGTTACCGAGCCCCCGCAAACTCACCGTCGGCGGGTCGGGTTCGATAACGGCAGCCGAACTTATCGGTAAGTCGGAGGTCAACGTGCTCGGTTCCGGGTCGCTCTCCATCGCGGGCATTTCCGCCGACCGTCTCTCGGTGACGATCGCCGGCTCGGGCTCCTTGCGCGGCGGCGGCAAGGCTGAACGGCTCGACCTGGACGTGCTCGGAAGCGGCAGCGCCCACCTCGACGAACTGACCGTCGACCGGGCGGACGTAACCATCGCGGGGTCGGGCGGCGCCGCCTTTCGCTCCGACGGCGAAGTCGAGGCCGAGATCCTGGGTTCGGGCAGCGTGACCGTGCGCGGCGACGCGCGGTGCAAGGTCCACTCCGTGGGATCGGGCACGCTCGTGTGCGAGCGCAACACCGAACCGGCTGTCTGATTGAAGATGGCTGACGGGGCCTTCAACAAAGACGACCCGCCCGCTAGTGCAGTGGGCATGCCGACGAAGAAGCCAAGCAAGCTACGCAAGCGTGAAATCCTCCTCGCGCTCGCTCTGGGTGGGGTGGGGACATTCGGAGCGGCGCTCACGCTGTCCGAAATGCGCCACAGCGAAAGCGAGCCCGCACCGGTCGTGCGCGTGGAGCAACAAAATCCACAAGGCTACGTGGTGGGCGATTTCGACGAGGTCGCGATCGTCGGCCCGCAGAACGTCATCATCTCCACCGGGAAGGAACCGTCGGTCCGCGCCGAAGGGTCGCCCGATGCCGTTGCCCAGTTCGACGTGGTGGTCGAGGACGGCCGCCTCGAGATCCGTCCGAAGGAAGGGTTCGACGACGACTGGTCGGGCCTTGAGGGCGCGACATTCTACGTGACGGTGCAGACGGTGCGCGAGATCGTGCTCGCAGGGTCGGGCGACGTCAGGATCGACAACCTGGAGGGCGACGAATTCGAGGGAACCGTGGCCGGCTCGGGCGAACTGGCGGTGGGCAAAATCTACGTGCAGGACGTGGACCTGTCGATCGCCGGCCCCGGGGACATCGTGATCTCGGGCGATGCGAGCGACGTGAACGTGGCCATCGGCGGACCCGGGAACGTTCGTGCGGGCGGCCTCGACACCTCGACGGCGAGTGTTACGGTTGCGGGTCCCGGCAACGTCGAGCTTTCGGTGCAGGAGCAGGCGAAGATGTCGATCTTCGGCAGCGGCGACGTGTCGATCGCGGGTCCGGCCAGTTGTTCGGTATCGAAGATGGGCGGCGGCAACGTGACCTGCAACGGGCGCATCGTTCAGGACTAAGCCTGTACTTTCGTCGCATTGCCGGTTCACGGCGGCGCAATTTCGCGTCAATTAAGGCCCCTCGCCTGAGGAGCCGACGCATGAAGACCACCGCGAGAATGCTGGCCCTGGTGGCCGCCGGGCTGTCCCTTCAGGGGTGCCTTGCCAAGACCGCTTTCGACGTCGCGACGGCGCCCGTGCGCATCGCCGGCAAGGCGGTCGATCTGGCGACGACCAGCCAATCCGAGGCGGACGAGAAGCGCGGCCGCGAGATTCGCCGCCGCGAGGAAGAGCTCGGCAAGCTCGAGCGCAAATACGAGAAGCTGATGAAGCAGTGCTCCGACGGCGATCGCCGCGCCTGCTCCGATGCGCAGACCGCCTACGCCCAGATCCAGGTGCTGCTGCCCACCGTACCGGTCGAAAACCGCGACTAGGTTCAGGCTGCCGCGCGGCGCAGGCGGTCGTTGATCGCCGCGCCCATTCCGGCTTCGGGGATTGGGGCAATGGCGATCCGCGGCATCGCGGCCGCCGCCGCCAGATGCAGGCTGGCATAAAGCCGCGCCGCCGCCTCGGCCAGATCGCCCGAGGTCGAGAGCGAGCAATCCCCTTCGACCTCGCCGAACCCGATCAGGAACTCGTCCTCGTCCGCCCGCTCTGCATTCAGCCGCACCGGCTTGCCGGGCGAGTAATGCCGCGCGAGCTGGCCGGGCGCCTCGATCTTCCCGCCTTGGACAGGCAGGCCCGGACCCAGGCGGGCTTCGATGCCAGCCAGATCGATCGGCCCCGGGCGCAGGAGCTGCCAGCCGTGCTCGCGCAAGGCGACGATGGTCGATTCAAGTCCGCGGGGGCATGCGCCTCCGTCGAGCACTGCATCCACTCTGTCGCCCAGCGAAGCGACCACGTGGCCCGGCTCGGTCGGGCTGACCGATCCGCTGGCGTTGGCCGAAGGCGCAGCGAGCGGCAGATCGACGGCGTCGAGCAGGGCGCGGGTCGCGGGGTGATCGGGCATCCGCAGGGCGACGGTCGGCAATCCGGCGGTCACGGCAGGCGCGAGACTTGAATCGGCCCGCAAGGGCAGCACGAGCGTCAGCGGGCCGGGCCAGAACTCGGCGGCAAGATCCTGCGCCCGTTGGTCAAGCACTGCCAGCCGCCGGGCCATGTCCATGCTGGCGACGTGAACGATCAGCGGGTTGAAGTCGGGCCGGCCCTTGGCGCGGTAGATTGCCGCCACGGCCTCGGCCCGGTCGGCGCGCGCGGCAAGGCCGTAGACCGTCTCGGTCGGCACGGCGACCAGCCCCCCACCGCGCAGCAGCGCGGCGGCCCGGGCGATGCCCGCGTCATCGGGTTGCAGAATCTCGGGCTTGCTCGCGCCGTTCATGGCTCGCGCGCTACAACCCCCGGCTGCCTGGCGCCAGCCCGGCATCCCACGCCGCGGACCGCCCCGATCGATCCCGCCGGGCGAACGGACCTTGACGTGCCGCCGCGCGATGCCCGAACTGCGCGGCATGGACGATCCCGGCGAAACCCTGCGTGCCCTGCTGGCGGGTCTGAGCGAAAACAGGCCCGCGCCGGCCGACTGGTCGTCGGCCCCTGCCTACGTGTGGGACGGACGCGCCGCGCGGGCGGTCGCCCGGATCGACGCGCCCGCGCTTTCGCTTCTGCGGGGCATCGACGCACAGAAGGAGGCGGTGCGGACCAACGTTGCGCGGCTCGCCGCCGGCCAGGCGGCCCACGACATGCTGCTGTGGGGGGCGCGCGGCATGGGCAAGTCGGCCCTCGTGCGCGCGGCGACCGTCGCGGCGCAGGGTGACGCGCCCGAGCGGCTGGCGCTGGTGCAGGTCGGGACCGATGCGCTGGACGGCCTGCCGCGCCTCTTCACGCAGTTGGAGGGCGGCACGCGCAAATACCTGGTGTTCATCGACGATCTGGGTTTTGCCGAGGGCGATTCGGTGGGGCCCCGGCACTTGCGCTCGTGGCTCGAGGGCGGGGTCGAATCGCGCCCGGCCAACGTGCGCCTGGCCGTCACCTCGAACCGCCGGGCCATCGTGGCGCGAACGATGGCGGAGCAGGACGACCCCATCAACCAGCGCGACGCGGTCGACGATCGGCTGGCGCTGGCCGACAGGTTCGGCCTCTCGCTGGGCTTCCACGCCTGTTCGCAGGACGATTACCTGGCAATCGTCGAAGGGTACGCAGCCGAATACGGCCTGGCCTGGACGCCGGCCGAGGCGCTGGAATGGGCCAAACGCCGCGGCGCCCGGTCGGGCCGGATCGCCTGGCATTACGTCACCGAACTGGCCGGGCGGGCCGGCCGGCGGATATAGCGGCGGGTCCTAGGGCTCGTCGAAGGCCCGGCGCGGATCGCCGGTCAGGCCTTCGCGCGGGGGCAGCGGCTTGCCGGTAATGCGCACCTGCGCGCCTGTCGGCGCCGCACCGGGCGAGGTGACGCGCCAGATGATCCCGGCCGTATCGTCGCTGACCAGCAAGGCGCCGGTCCGGTCCCAGCCGACCCAGGTCGGGCGTCCGAAGGTCTGGTCGTCGTTCTTGAGGAACGACTTGAGCACCGGGACGGGCTTGCCCACCGGATTGCCGCGCTCGTCGAACGCCACGTACACAACGTCGTAGCCCGAGGCGGGCTTGCGGTTCCAGGACCCGTGCCGTGCCACGAAGGCGCCGTGATCGAACCCGGCGCCCATCGTGCTGCCTTCCTGCGTGAACGCGAGGCCGAGCGCCGCGACGTGCGGGCCGAGGGCGAATTCGGGACGGCGGGTGTACTCGGTCAGGAAGCGCGGCATCGGCGCCTCGACGCGCGTGTCGACGGTGTCGCCCCAGTAAAGCCAGGGCCAGCCGTACTGCGCGCCGACCGGGACATTGGTCATGTAGTCGGGCACCAGGTCGCTGCCGAGCTGGTCGCGCTCGTTGACCGTGGTCCACAATTCCCCGCTCCAGGGGTTCCAGGCGAGACCGTTGGGATTGCGCAGGCCCGCGCCGTAGAGGCGGCTCGTACCCTTGGCGATGTCGTATTCGTGGATCGCCGCGCGGCCCTCCTCCACTTCCATCCCGCCTTCGCCGATGTTCGACGCCGAACCGACGGTTATGTAGATCCTGCCCCCATCGGGGCTGATCACGATGTTGCGCATCCAGTGGTTGCCCGCGCCGGGCAGGTCCATCAGCTTTTCGGGCGTGCCAGTGAGAGTGGTCGCGCCCGGCTCGTAGTCGAAGCGCAGCAAGGCATTGTGATTGGCGACGTAGAGCTTGCCGTCGGCCCAGGCGATGCCGCCGGGCGAATCGAGGCCCGAGCGCAGGACGGACTTGCTCTCGGCCTTACCGTCGCCGTCGGCATCGCGCAGCAGCACGATCCGGTTGGGCGACGGCACCGAGGCGCCCGCCTTGCTGAACAGGAACCCGGCGACGACGTTCGTCAACCAGCCACCCGAAATCTCGCGCGGCGGCGCGTTGGTCTCGGCGACGAGGATATCGCCGTTCGGCATGGCGTAGAAGATGCGCGGATGCTCGAGACCCTCGGCGAAGCGGGTTACTGCCAGGCCCTCGGCCGCACCCGGCGCGGCGCCGTCGGGCCACCCGGCCGGTTCGAACACCTTGACCGTCGGGATGGTTTGGGGGTCGGGTTCGTGCAGCTGCGGGTCGTCGCCCGTCACCGCTTCGACCGAGTATTCCGCCGGATCGCCGCGCAGGACCCACCAGCCGGCGACGGCAAGGACGACGAGCAGCACGACAACGGCGATGCCGATTTTCTTGAGGATTCCCATGCCCGCTGGATAGGACAGCGCCGGGCTTGCGGCAATGGCGCAGCGCGCCTAGCGGCAGCGGCGATGTACGACTTCGCGCTCGATCCCGCCCAGCCCAAGCCCGAATTCTACCGCGATCTCGTATCGGCGGCAGACGGCCTGACCGCGGGCGAGCCCGACGCGGTTGCCAACATGGCCAATGTCGCGGCGCTGATCTGGCAGCTCGTGCCCGATCTCAACTGGGCGGGCTTCTATCGCGCGATCGACCGCGAACTGGTGCTCGGGCCGTTCTGCGGCAAGCCCGCATGCATCCGGATTCCTTTCGGTAGCGGCGTGTGCGGGGCGGCGGCCGCCACCGGGCAATCGCAACTGGTGGCCGACGTCCACGCCTTTCCCGGGCATATCGCCTGCGATGCTGCCAGCCAGTCCGAGCTGGTCGTGCCCGTGCTGCGCGAAGGCCGCGTCATCGCCGTGATCGACTGCGATTCGCCGGTTCTTGCCCGCTTCGATGCGCAGGACCGAGCGGGCTTTGAAGACCTGGCCGCGCTGCTCTCCTCGCGCATGTGAAACGCCCCGATCCGGGACAGGGCCCGACAACGCCCTGTCGAGCCTGCCGTGCGATGGTAACTTTCGGGTTAACTCGCGGGTGAAGGGCCCGAATCGACAGGGGAAGAACCAGATGAAACGCGCTGCATCCGCCCTCCTGGCTGCCACCGCAGCCCTCGGCATGACCGGCCAGGCCGTGGCGCAGGACGCCTATGTCCTGCCGGCCCCGCCCCCGCCCGTAGTGTCCCACCCCGGCGGTTCATACGCCGGCGGATACTCGGTCCAGACGCCGATGGCCCAACCGGTCCCCATGCCCATGCACGGCGTCGGTCCGGCACCCTACCCCGTTCCGCTGCCTGGCCCCGCTTATGGCGCCCATGGTTATGGCGGCCCGGCCCCCTATCCCGCCCAAGGCGAGCACTGGGACCATTACGGCCAACGCGGCCTCCCGCCGTCCTACTCCATCGGCTACACGCGCGAAGAGCGCGACGGCTGGCTGAAGAACTGCCGCCTTGCCTACGAAGGCGCCATCAAGAAGGACACGGCGATCCTGGGCGGCATCGCCATGGGCATCGGTGGCGGTTTCCTGGGCTATGAAGCCACCAAGGGCAGCGACCTGCGGCGGATCGGCGGCACGCTGGTCGGCGCCGGCGTGGGCGGACTCGTCGGCCTGGCGCTCGGCGCGCTGATCGGCGGTGCGTTCGAGAAGAAGAAGAAGCACGAGTGCGATCGCTATCTGGAACGTTACGAAGGCGCCGGCCGCCTGCCCGGCCCGCCCGCCGGCTTCGACTATGGATGGCGGCAGAACGGCGGCTTCAGCTACGGCTACGGCGCCTACGGTTATCACACGATCATGGTCCCCGTGCAGGTCGGCGGAGGCTACACCTACAGCGCCCCGATCAGGACCGAGCACAAGTACGTGACCGAAGAGGTGATCGAGGAAGTCGTCACCCGGCCTGCTCGCCGCGTGGTGCACAAGGCCCCGGCGACCAAGACGAAGTACGTGCCGGAGAAGCGCGTCCGTTACACCAAGTAAATCAATGAGTTGAACGAAAACCCGAAGTCGCGCCGCGCGACTTCGGGCTTTGTCGTCAGGGGAGGCCGGGAACGGCGTCTGCCCGTGCGAGCCCGGCGATCGCTCCGCCGACGCACTGCAGCGGGGGCCCTTCCACGTCGTCGGTCACCGGGTTGGTCACCAGGTCCACCACGCATCTGTCGGCCCCCTTGCCCACCAGCAGCCTGCCGTCGGCCCCGGCGGCATTGATCTCGACGTAGCCGTCGAACCCGATCATCGTCTTCTCGCCCGAGGGTTCGGCCGCCACCGGCATTCCGGCCGGAAGAGGGTTGCCGCCAGCGTCGAGGACCCGGCGGATGACGGGGCGATAGCGGACGATGTCGAGGTCCACCACGCCGACCGAGCCGCGCGGCACGTAGATGAGCTTGGAAGTGGCGCGCGCCAGCGAATCGAGCGGAAGCTTGAGACCGTCGACGTCGATCGCGGTGGGCCCGGTGTTGGGCAGGCCCTCGACCAACAGTACGCCGCCGCGCGAGGTGACCCCCGCCGGCCGGTTCTCGCGCATGACGGTCACGCCGTCGACGTTGCCAGTCGTGCGCACCAGCGCCAAGCTGGACGTCGTCTGGTTGCGGGCGAAGACCTTGTTATCGACGAAAATCAGGGTCCCGCGGGCGTTGGCCCGGCCGCTGAACTGTCCGTTGACCTGTTCGGCCTGGACCTCGAGCCGGCCGAAGTCGCGCCTGACGGAGGCGGAGCCCGAGATGCGCTGGATGTCGCCGTCCAGATTGCCCTCGATCGCATAGCCGATATCGCCAGGCTCGGCGTCGAACTTGCGGAAACCGCCGCTGTAGCCTTGCCGACCGTTGGTCACCGTGCCGCTGGCGTAACCGCTCCTGCCCTTGCCGAGCTGGACCGACAGTCCTGCAAACAGGGCATAGGACGTGCCACGCTCGGACCGGCGGAGCGATCCGTTGGTGTAGAGGTCGATCCCATCCCGCACGCGCGTGCGCAGCGACAGGTTGAGCGCGTCGATCCGCCGCTCGAGGCGCGGGAAACGCGGGTCTTCGCGGTTTTCCAGCCGTGTGGCCGACACGTTCGCGCGTATCGTATCGCGCAGATCGAATGATACCTGACCGAAAAACCGCTTTGGGACCGCGAAATCGCCGAGTCTTGACGCCACATCGCGGTATTTGCGGCTCGGAAGCGTCGCCCCGGCACCGAAAGACAGCCCGCGACCGGCCGATTCCACCGCCAGATCGAACAGCGTGCCGGTGCCGGCCCGCGTATCGCGACTGGCGCGGGCCTCGACCGAGGCGTGGACCAGGGCGGCGATGATGACGTCCGTCCGCCCGCCGATGTTGCCGGTCCCGCGGGTCCATTCGCCCGATCCTTCGAGCGTCAGATACGGCGAAAGCCCGCGCCGATAGAAGGCGCTGGCTGCAAGCGGACCGTAATCTGCGGATTTCTCACCGTATCGTCGTCGAACGAAGCCCAGATTCGCGCCGAATTGGGAGATATCCTTCGCCAGCATCGCGCGCGAAACGTAGAAGCGCGTCGACTGGATGATCTCGCGGCCGATCGAGTCTCGCAAGACGACCGATACCTCCCCCCGCCCCTCGGTACCGGGCAGGTTTCTGACGGTAAATTCCCCGGGCTCAATCTCGCCCAGGCTGGTTCGTCGGTCGTTACTGATGATGTCTATACCTGTCGGGACGGCAACTTGCCCGCTGAACGATGGGAGCGGGACGGTAACGAGATCCGGGCGGAGGGAAAAATCGGACGCAATCTTGAGGCCGCCCAGGCGCAGGGCCCGTTGCGACTGTCCGCCGGCACTGATGAGATCGCCCGCCGTTACGGCGAGCCCCTTGTCGGGAATGTACAGGTTGGCACTGGTATCGAGACGCTTGAGGCCGGGACGGCCCCGGCCATTGTCGGAAGAAATCTGCAGGCCCGATTGAAGGTGGGCATTTCCCCGCACGAGAACGGGGTCGAGATAGCCGCCGACGACCGATTTTCCGGCGCCGGCAGAGGCAGTCAGGTCGTAATTGAGACGTAGTGCAGTAATCGGATGACTTTCGCCGATCTCGGTGGAGCGGCGGGCCAGATCGATCAGGTTCTTGCCGTCGCTCTTGCGGAACAAAGATATTTCAAGGCGTTGGCGGAAGGTATCGAATTGCCACTTGGCGATTTCAAGCGAGCCGAGCGGTATGTTGCCGTGCAGATCGTCGGGCACGGGCAGGCCGGCGGCGCGCGCGCCGTCGGCATCGATCAACAGCTCCTTACCGCGCCAGGTCAGTTCGACCATGCGGCTGCGGGCGGATCCATCGACGACGATTTCGGATAGGCCGGGACCGCCGGCTGCGGCGACGCTGCGGGCGTCGATCGCGGGGTCGCGGGCGAACGGATCTTCCTGCGCTCGGGCGGGCTGGTGGCCGGCCAGTGCGACGATCAGCGCCGCAAGGAGCGTGAAGAATCGGCTAGCTGCAGAGCGATTCGGGCTCGACATCGACCATCTGGCCGTCGAGCTGGGCGGAAATCTTGATCCGTCCCAACGCGCAGCCCCCGTTCAAGGGCCAGGTGATCGTCGAGTTGCCCTGCACATAGCGCAGCGAATTGCGCTCCACTTCCACTTCCCGGCCATCGAGGGTCGTCACCGTCATGGAAACGATCCGGCTGGTCTGGCCCCCGTTGTTGGCGAGCTCGAGCCGGTCGGACGCGATACGCCAGGCGAGGCGTGCCGGTTCGGCCGTTTCGCGATCGGTAAAGACCGGGAGGGTGAAGCGGATAAGAGCCGAAGCGCCGCCCTGGGCGTCGACTTCGGGATCGGGCAACTGGTCGACCGCCAGGCGAAACCTCTTCTCGCCCTGGCTGGCCGCCGACCGGCGCACGACGCGCACGATCTGGGTCTGGCCCGGGGGAATCGAGGTAATCGAGGGAGAAACGGCAAGGTCGGAACTCAAGGCGTACTGGTCTTCGCCATTCGACTGGGTCCAGGCGAAGATACGCGTCTGAACCGGCATCGTCCGGCTGGAAGTATTGGTGAGGCGCATCGTCGCGGTCGTCTCGCCGGCGTCGAATTCGAAGCGTAGCGGAGTGATGTTGAGCGCTGCGGCCGTATTGGCGCCGGCCGACCCCAGGTCGAGCTGGCCGGTGGACTGGGCCTGCGTGGCGGACGCCACCAGGAACGCGAACGACCCGCCTGCCACAGTCAGCACAGTCTTGAGCATGATGGCGGCAGCGCGGGTCATTCGTCGGTCCAGTCTGTTAGAAGGTGACCGTGACGGTCACGATGTCGTTGTAGCTGTCGGCGCGGACGGCAGCCGCCGTCGACGGAATGCGGCCGTAAGCGGTGATCACCTTGGGCAGCGCATCGGCGGCCACGAAGCTGAAAGCACTGGCACCGGTCGACCAGGCGACCGAACGTGCAGTGTCCTGGAAGATGCTGTAGGGCACCTTCTCACCGAACGAGGTACCATTCATGTTGCGCTGCAGGGTCGGGCCCGAACCGCTGGCATGCTGGCCCCAGTTCATCTCGACCTGGTAGTCAGTCTGAGCGGTGCAGGTGACGGTGACGTTGGACGTGGCATCGATATCCGCGCCGCCGATCTTGTTGGCGACGAAGGTCATGCCGGTCGCACCAACCGAACACGAATCGAGGATGTTCACGGTGACCGGCATCTGGGCGCTCGATTGAGCGAAAGCCGGCGTGGCAAAAGTAGCGGCGGCAGCAGCCGCCACGATGATGAACTTACGCATGTAGTGATCCCCTTAGTAGTAACGGCATGTTTCAGCCGCAGCACTCCATGCACCGGAATAATTGAAATTCTCTAAAACGCTGAAATTATGCTTGCCTATTCTCCAGTATCACTACCTAGGCCCGTATGGTTAATACGGGGTAAACGATGATGGAGTTGCTTTGCGCTTACGTCGCTGACCAATGCATGGCAAAGGACGCTTAGAAGTTGACGGTGATCGTCAACGTGTCGCGATAGCCGCCGGCGGCCAGCTTGTTGGCGGTCTCGGTGCGGCCATAGACGGTATGCACGAAAAGGCCGGTCGGCCCCGAATTGCCCGGAACGTTCTGCAGCTTGCCGACACCCCAGACGTGGCTGCGCGGCGGGTCGCGGTAGACGTCGTACCCGAAGTAGGCGCCGTTCACCGGGTTGCGCATCCGGCGGTTGATCCCCTGGGCGTGAAGGCCCCGGTTGATGTCGATCGTATAGGGCAGGTTCGGGGTGCAGATCAGGGTAATCGTGGCCGTCGCATCCGCCTTCACGTTCGTGAAGGGCGGCAAAATGATGAAGATCATCGGCGTCGCGACGATCTGACACCCTTCCTTCTGCACGAAGGAAACCGGCATGACGGTGGTCGACTTGAGCTGGGCGTGAGCCGGGGTACCCGCGCCAAGCGCGAGGGCCGTAGCGCAGAGCGCTCCCGCCAATTTCCCCATTGAATTCATCCCCGACCTCCAAGTCGCGGGATGGCCAATAGTGGAAATGGCTTAGGCGAAGGTAAACGGCGCGGAAACGCTGTGTTTACCGGTGATCGGCGTCAGATGTCGCCACCGGTCAACCGCTGGCAGATGAGATCGAGCTGATCGAGGGTGCGATAACGAATCGTCACCGCACCGGAGCGCGGATCGGGATCGGTCGCGATCTTGACCGCCAAGCCGAGATATTCCTCCAGATGGCTTTGCACCGCGGCGATATCGGCATTCTTTGCCGGATCGGCCGCAGGGCGAGCCTGGCGCTTGGTGGTACCCCCCTTCTCGCCCCGGGCCAGCTTTTCGACCTCGCGCACCGACAGTTTCTCGCGCACCGCGCGCTCGGCCAGTTCTTCGGCCGTATCGATGCCGACCAGCGCGCGGGCATGGCCCATGTCCAACCGGCCGCATTCGACATGGTCGAGCACCTTCTCGGGCAGGGCCAGCAGGCGCTGCAGGTTGGCGACGTGGCTGCGGGACTTTTCGACCAGCTTGGCGATGTCGGCCTGGGTCATGTCCTGCTGATCGGCCAATCGCTGATAAGCGCGCGCTTCCTCGATAGGGTTCAAATCCTCGCGCTGGATATTCTCGATGAGCGCCAGAGCCATGACATCGTGCTCATCAAGATCGCGAATTAATGCCGGTATTTCATGGACTTGCGCCTTTTGCGCGGCACGCCAGCGGCGCTCGCCGGCGACCAGCTGGTACCGCCCGCCAGCCAGTGGCCGGACGATCACCGGCTGGATCACCCCGCGCGTGGCGATCGACTGGGCAAGCTCCGCCAGCGCATCCTCGTCGAATCGCCTGCGCGGCTGCTCGGGATGCGGCTCGATCGCGCCGACCGGAAGGTTTGCGAGGCCATCGACCGCCTTGGCCGCCGTCTTCACGCGCGGCACGGGGTTGCCGTCGGCATCTACGTTGGGATTCAAGCGGATCAGCGGCTCTTCGCGGCGCGCCTCGCCAAGAAGGGCACCCAGCCCCCGCCCCAGCTTGCGCCGCTGCGCCGCCTTGTCGGGAGCGGTGTTGTCCTGCGCGGTATCGTCCTGCTGGCTCATGCTGCTTTCCTTTCCCGGGGCAGACGTCCGATCAGTTCGCGCGCAAGCGCCATGTAGGCCCTGCTGCCGGCGCATGCCTGGTCGTAGATCAGCGCGGGCAAACCGTGGCTCGGCGCTTCCGAGAGGCGGACGTTGCGTGGAATGACCGATTCGAACACCAGGTTACCCAGGCATTCGCGCACGTCGTCGGCCACCTGATCGGTCAGGCGGTTGCGGCGATCGAACATCGTCAGCACGACGCCGACGATACCCAGGTCCGCATTAAAGCCTTCCTGGACACGCTCGACAGTGCGGAGAAGTTGGCTGAGACCCTCCAGCGCGAAGAATTCGCATTGCAATGGGACCAGCAGAGTGTCGGCGGCGGTTAACGCATTGAGCGTGAGGAGCCCGAGCGAGGGCGGACAGTCGATGAAACACACATCGTGTCCACGGTGGTCGCGCAAGGCTCCGCGCAAGCGAGTCGCCCGTCCTTCTTCCGTAACAAGCTCGAGTTCGGCCCCGCTGAGATCGACGGTGGCCGGGACGACATCGAGGCGGGGAATGTTCGACGGCACCATGCAGGCGTTCACCGACATATTCTCGATCAACAGGTCGTAGCTGGTCTGCACTCGGTGGCTGGCGGGGATTCCCAGACCGGTCGAGGCGTTTCCCTGCGGGTCGAGATCGACCAGTAGCGTGCGCCATCCGGTCGCAGCCATCGCTGTGGCGATGTTGATTGCCGTGGTTGTCTTGCCGACTCCCCCCTTCTGATTGGCGATCGCGACCGTGATCATGGTTGTTCCAATCTGCCTTTCCCGACAAGGATGCCGGCCTCACCGTCTGTAACCGAATGTTCCAGGTGGAACTTGGAACGAAGCTTTGGAGGAAGTGAACTCAGTTCTTGCCCTGCGGAGCGCCCCTTCGGCAACAACCAGACGGTGTCGCGTGTGGAAAACCGGGCGGCCAAGTCGAGCAGCTTTTGCAGCGGGGCAAAGGCACGGGCGGAAATCACACTGGCGTCCAGTGCTGACACTGTCTCCAAACGCTCGCCACGAACTTCACAATTGGTCAGTTCCAACGCCGAAGCTGCCAACGTCAGAAACTCCGCGCGCTTCTTGCGCGATTCGACAAGGACGTAGTGGCGCTCGGGCTGCATGGCCGCAACAACCAATCCCGGGAATCCCGCGCCGGTACCCAGATCAAGCCAGCTCTGTGTTCCACGTGGAACATAACTAAGCAGTTGCGCACTGTCGGCAAAATGGCGCGTCCAAACCGACGCTTCACTGGTTTTCGCAATCAGGTTCTGCTGTTCATTCTCCTTGAGGAGCAAAGATGCGAAGTTTTCGAGGCGCTCCATCCCAGCCTGATCGGTCAGACCGGCACAAAAGGCGCGCGCTTCATCCTCATTGCTTAGTATCACGCTGCTTGCTTCCACTTGCGCGCATGGACCAGGATTGCTGCAATCGCCGCGGGGGTGATGCCGCGCACGCGCTGGGCGTCAGCAAGAGTAGCCGGGGTTGCCGCTGCGAGTCGCTCGATCATCTCGTTAGACAGCCCGGGAACGGTTTCGTAAGGGAAGCTCAGCCCCAATTGTACAGCACCGCTGGATCGCAAATCGGCGAGCTCGGATTCCTGCCGCGCGAGGTACGGCGCATAGCGCGCATCCTCGACGACCTCTTCCAGCAGGCTATCATCTTGAGCAAGCTCGGAATTCAGCCAGGGATGGAGGGCATCAATGGAGACGTCGGCCCTGAGCCACTCGGCGAGTGTGCGCCGTTCTGCCGAAGATCGGCCGATTGCGCTGCCCTGGACGACTTGGTCGAAGGAGGCGGCCAGTTCGTCCTTACGCGCTTCGTGGCGTTCGAACCAGGTCCGGCGCTGTGGACCTACACACCCGGCGTCGATCGCCAAAGGGGTGAGCCTGGTTGAAGCATTGTTGGCTCGGAGACGCAGGCGGTATTCCGCGCGTGAGGTGAGCATGCGGTACGGCTCGCTGACACCATGGAGCGTCAAGTCGTCGACCATGACGGTCAGATAGCTGTTGGCCCTGTCGAGCGGCACGGTTGTGCAGCCCAAGATAGAAGCGGCAGCGCTCATCCCCGCAATCAGCCCCTGCGCGGCGGCCTCCTCATAGCCCGTGGTGCCGTTGATCTGGCCGGCGCAATAGAGTCCGGGAATGACACGGACCTCCAGGCCCGGCGACAGAGCGCGGGGATCGATGTGGTCGTACTCCACTGCATAGCCAGGCACCGCCATTTCAACACGGTGGAGGCCCTCGATCGTGCGAAGCATCGCAAGCTGGACATCGGTCGGCAGTGAAGTGCTGATCCCGTTGGGATATACGAGGTGCGTTGACAGCCCCTCCGGCTCCAGGAAGATCTGGTGGCCATCCCTGTCGGCGAAGCGGTGAATCTTGTCCTCGATCGACGGGCAATAGCGGGGACCGCTTGCCTCGATCGCACCGGTAAACAAGGGCGAGCGTGCGAGGTTGGCGCGGATGATATCGTGACTGCGTTCATTCGTCCGCGTCACCGAACAGAACACCTGCGGATTGCACCGTGCGGGTGTCATGGGCGACATGGTCCACGGTTCGCGATCGGAAGGCTGTTCGGCGAGCACGGCCCAGTCGATCGTCCGGCCATCAAGTCGCGGGGGCGTACCCGTCTTGAGCCGGGCCATCGGCAGGCTCGCGTCGCGCAGGCGCGCTGCAAGACGATGGGCCGAGGATTCACCGATCCGGCCGCCGTCGAGCCGTTCCTCGCCGCGGAACAGCTTGCCGCCGAGAAACGTCCCTGTGCAGAGGATAACCGCCGGGGCATGCAGCGCCCCACCGTCGCCTAGTCGCAAGCCCGCGACTTTGCCCCCCTCCACCATGAGGTCGGCCGCCTCGCCTTCTACCAAGGTGAGATTGTCCTGCGCGGCGAGCATCGCCTGGATTGCCGCCTTGAACAGGACGCGGTCGGCCTGGATCCGCGGGCCCCAGACGGCCGAACCCTTCGAGCGGTTGAGCATCCGGTAGTGAATCGCCGCGGCATCGGCCGCGCGGCCGATCAGGCCATCGAATGCGTCCACCTCGCGCACAAGATGACCCTTGCCGAGACCGCCGATGGCCGGGTTGCAGCTCATCGCGCCGATCGTCGCCAGGTCGAAACTCACAAGCGCCGTTCGCGCGCCCATACGCGCGGCAACGGCCGCCGCTTCGCAACCCGCGTGGCCCCCACCAACGACGATGACATCGAATGCAGTCATAACGAGCGCGCGATAGAGATTGGCGAGGGTAAGGTCAAAGTGCGCCACTGTTCCACGTGGAACATTTCTATTTTCCGATACAGAAGCGACCGAACAAGGCGTCGAGCATATCCTCGGTCGACGCTCGTCCAGTCAGCCGATCGAACGCGAGCCGCGCGCCGCGAAGCATCTCGGCAACGACCAGCGGATCGCGGGCCAGCGCCGCCTGGCGCAAATTTGCCGCTGCCCCGCCTATGAGGTCGCGCTGGCGGCGGCCGAGTGCCGTCTGCCCCCGGACGGGTAATGATTGGCGAGCGTGTTCGACGAGAAGCTGGCGCAAGTCTCCCATACCTTCGCCGGTCACCGCGGATACCTGTGCGATGGCCGTCCGCTTGACGTTGGCGTCACTCGCATCGACGCGCGCGGCGATCTCCCACGCGCCGTCCGGGCCCTCGCCCTCAGGTCCCAGCCAAAGCACGCAATCCGCGCGGGCCAACTCGCCATGTGCCCTGCCGATCCCCTCCCGCTCAATCGGGTCCGCGCCGTCAGCCCGCAGGCCAGCGGTATCGACGAAGGTGAAGGGGATGCCCGCCATGGCCACATTGCGCACGATCACGTCTCGCGTTGTTCCGGCCACAGGGGAAACGATCGCCGCTTCCTCTTCAAGCAACTTGTTGAATAGGGTCGACTTTCCGGAGTTTGGCGGTCCTGCCAACACCACTCGGTAGCCTTCGCGCAGGGTCTCCGCATGGGGGGCCCGCAGGGCCTGCTCGAGATCGCTTGCTAAAGCTCCAACCTCTTCGGCGAACTGGGCCGGCAGGCCTTCCACATCCCCTTCGTCGTCGAAATCGAGCACCGCCTCGACCCGGGCGGACAGCTCCATGAGGCGCGACAGCCAGCCCTCGACCGCACGCGACAGGCTGCCCTCGGCCAATCCCAATGCCGAGCGCCGCTGGATTTCAGTCTCGGCCATGACGAGGTCCGCCAGCCCCTCGACCTGCAACAGGTCCATCCGCCCATTGGCGAAGGCGCGGCGCGTAAACTCGCCCGGCTCCGCCATGCGCAGCCCATCTTGGGCCGCCAGCGCGCGGCATACGGCATCGACCACCGCGCGTCCGCCGTGAAGCTGCAGCTCGGCGCAGTCCTCCCCCGTTTCCGAACTTGGCCCGGGAAACCACAACACCAGCGCCCGGTCGAGCAATTCGCCATCCGCATCGCGCAGCGAGGTGAGCACCGCGCGGCGCGGCTGCGGCAGGCGACCTGTCAGCGCTTCGAGCGCGTGGCCGGCGCGCGGGCCGCTGATCCTGACGACGGCGATCGCGGCCGGCGGAGCGCCGCTGGAAAGCGCGAAGATCGTGTCCATGCCTGCAGCGCGACCGCTCGGCCCCTCAGTCGTCCGACTTCTTACTGCCCGTCGCTGCGGCGGAACTGGCCTTCCCGGCTCCTTCCATGAAGCTCTGGAACACCTTGAGCCCGAACTGCCCCATTGGTGCCAGCTGCTTCGCGTAATCCTCCAGCTCACCCATGTTGGAGACGCCCTTCATCGCCTTCGCGATCGAATCGACGTAGACCGCATTGGCCTTCTCCACGTCGGGCAGGCCCATGAAATGGCGCGCCTCGTCGGGGGTACAATCGATCTCGATATGCATCTTCATGGCGGCACTCCGGAACGGGGTTCGTGGCGGCGCGTAGGAAGTACGCGAGCCGGGAGGACCTATATGCGCGCAGCCATCGCCTTTTCCAACCACGCCCGGCGCAGCGCGGCGTGATCAACAGCGCGATATGGCGCAGTCCGGGCGACACCTTCGCCCGCTACCTCGCCCCGGTCGTCCTGCTCGGACTGGTGGCCGCCGGCGCGCTCTGGCACCCGGCGCGCTGGACGCTGCTGCTGACGGTGCCGCTGCTGCTGATCGCGCTGTGGGACCTCGTGCAGCGCCGCCACACCCTGCGCCGCAACTATCCGCTGATTGCCCGGGTGCGCTGGATAATGGAAGACCTGCGCCCCTTCGCCCGTGCCTACATCGTCGAGGGCGATCTCGACGGCCGGCCGTTCAACCACGACGAACGTGCGCTGGTCTACGCCCGCGCCAAGGGTGAGCTCGATTCGCATCCCTTCGGCACCGAGCTCGACGTCTATTCCAACGAGTACGAATGGCTCGCCCACTCGATCGCGCCGAACGAGGCGGCCCCGGCCGAGTGGCGCGTCACCGTGGGCGCGGGCCGCTGCTCCCAGCCTTACGATGCGTCACTGTTCAACATCTCCGCGATGAGCTTCGGCTCGCTCTCCGCCAATGCCATCCTGGCGCTCAACAAGGGCGCGGCGAGCGGCGGCTTCTACCACGACACCGGCGAGGGCGGCCTGTCGCGCTATCACCGCGAGCACGGCGGCGACCTGGTGTGGGAAATCGGCAGCGGCTATTTCGGCTGCCGCGACGCCCAGGGCCGGTTCGACCCCGCCCGCTTTGCCGAGAAGGCGGCGCTTCCCCAGGTCAAGATGATCGAGATCAAGCTGAACCAAGGCGCCAAGCCAGGCCACGGCGGGGTGCTGCCCGGGGCCAAGGTCACCGCGGAAATCGCGCAGGTGCGCGGCGTGCCCCAGGGCCTCGATTGCATATCGCCGGCGGCGCATTCCGCCTTCTCGACGCCGATCGGACTACTCGAATGGGCCACGCAGTTGCGTGAACTGTCGGGCGGAAAGCCGGTCGGCATCAAGCTGTGCATCGGCCAGCAGCACGAGGTCTTCGCGCTGATGAAGGCGATGCGCGAAACCGGAATGCGGTTCGATTTCATCAACGTCGACGGAGCCGAGGGCGGCACCGGGGCGGCGCCGGTCGAACTGTCGAATTCGATGGGCATGCCGCTGCGCGAAGGACTTATCCTGATGCGCAATGCGCTCGTCGGGACCGGGCTGCGCGGCGATGTGAAGATCTCCGCGGCGGGCAAGGTTCACTCCGGCGCCGGCCTGGCGATGAACATCGCGCTCGGTGCCGACTGGTGCAACGCCGGGCGCGCCTTCATGTTCGCGCTGGGCTGCGTGCAGTCGATGCGTTGCCACACCGACATGTGCCCCACGGGGGTCGCCACGCAGGATGCGCTGCGCCAACGCGGCCTGGTGGTGATGGACAAGGCCGAACGGGTCGCCCGCTTCCAGCGCCATACGCTGCATTCGCTGCGCGAGATCGTGGTCGCCATGGGCCTGGACAATCCGTGGCAGATCCGTCCCGACTTTCTGAGCGAACGGATCAACGGCGCGAAGTCGGATTCGATCGACCGAATCTACCGCTTCCTCGAACCGGGCGAGTTGCTCGATGCGCCCGAGAGCACGCAGTATTACGAGTCGTGGCAGGCTGCCCGCGCCGACAGCTTCAGGTGCGTGGTAGGCTGTGATTCAATTGGAATCAGGAAACTCAAGAAATTAGAATAAAGTTTCTTGACTCGAATCTTTTATAACTGAGAAAGATTCTAGAAGAATGAAACTTTTCATGGTAAGTCACTGGCATCTTTCCGGGACCAGCGCATGCCACACGAAGACGAGATTGAACGCAATCTGTTTGCATTCCAGTCGCAAGTGCCGGGGCTCATCGACGAGTTTCGAGATCAATATGCCGTAATCAGGCAGCAGGAAGTTGTCGGAATCTATGCGAGGCTTAGCCAAGCGCTGTCTTCGGCAGGTGAGCGTTTTGCCGACGGGCTATTTTCCATACAAAAGGTAACAGACAAGCCAATCGATTTGGGCTTTTTCTCGCATGCCTCTGATTCGAGGTGATGCCGGAGGCGATAAGCCCATCATCCGCGTAGCTTTGATCCCCGCCCTCGCCCGGCCAAGTGAAGTTGATGCGAAATCTCAAATCAATTCGCTGGAAATGCTCGAATGTCGAGCACTTCTGGATACTGGTGCGGATGGGACATCAGTCAGCCGATCTGCCGCGCAGGCAGCCAAACTCCGATCCTACGGTAAAATGCCAGTGGTGGGGATTGGAGGACAGAATTATCACCGTACTTGGGGACTTTATCTCGGCCTCTTTTCTGGGGGCAACTCGCCACCGTTCGTGATCTCCGAACCACTTCTCGCAGTAGAAATCCCCGACAATAATTGGTTCGAAGTCATCATAGGGCGCGACATCCTTAACAAGGGCACATTCATCATGCGTCCTGGAGGAACGTTCGAATTCGAATTGCCGGACGAAACGTAGCCGCCCGGCTGAATCCGATCATGCCTACTGATTCATCGTCGCGAAGAAGTCCTCGTTGGACTTCGAATCCTTCATCTTGTCGAGCAGGAACTCCATCGAATCGATGGTGCCCATCTGCATCAGGATGCGCCGCAGGACCCACATCTTGCTGAGCTGTTCCTTGGGAACCAGCAGCTCTTCCTTGCGGGTACCGCTCTTGCCCACGTCGAGCGCCGGGAAGATGCGCTTGTCGGCCACCTTGCGGTCGAGCACGATCTCGGAGTTGCCGGTGCCCTTGAACTCCTCGAAGATGACCTCGTCCATCCGGCTGCCGGTGTCGATCAGGGCCGTGGCGATGATCGAGAGGCTGCCGCCCTCCTCGATGTTGCGCGCCGCACCGAAGAAGCGCTTGGGGCGCTGCAGCGCGTTGGCATCGACACCGCCGGTCAACACCTTGCCACTGCTGGGCACCACGGTGTTGTAGGCCCGGCCCAGGCGGGTGATCGAATCGAGCAGGATCACCACGTCGCGCTTGTGCTCGACCAGCCGCTTGGCCTTCTCGATCACCATCTCGGCTACTTGCACGTGGCGCGTCGCAGGTTCGTCGAAGGTGGAGGAGATGACCTCGCCCTTCACGCTGCGCTGCATGTCCGTCACTTCTTCCGGTCGTTCGTCGACCAGCAGGACCAGCAGGAACACCTCGGGGTGGTTGTCGGTGATCGCCTTGGCGATGTTCTGCAGCAGCACCGTCTTGCCGGTGCGCGGCGGGGCGACGATCAGGGCGCGCTGACCCTTGCCCTGCGGGCTGATCAGATCGATCACCCGCGCGCTCTTGTCCTTCACGGTCGGGTCGACGGTGTCGAGCACCAGCCTCTCGTCCGGATAGAGCGGCGTCAGGTTGTCGAAGTTGGTCCGGTGACGCACGGCATCGGGATCGTCGTAATTGACGCTGAGGAGCTTCGTGAGGGCAAAATAGCGCTCCCCATCCTTGGGGGCGCGGATCTCGCCCTCCACCGTATCGCCGGTGCGCAGGCCCATTTTGCGAACCTGGTTGGGCGACATGTAGATATCGTCGGGCCCGGCGAGATAGTTCGCCTCGGGGCTGCGCAGGAAACCGAAGCCGTCCTGCAGGACCTCGATGGTGCCCTGGCCGATGATTTCCTCGCCATCCTCGGCGACTTCCTTGAGGATCGCGAACATCAGATCCTGCCGGCGCATCGTGCTGGCGCCCTCGATCTCGTATTCCTCGGCCATCTCGACCAGTTCGGCCGGCGCCCGCTTTTTCAGTTCCTTGAAGTGCATGATCGGTATTCCAGTGTCATTCGTTGGGAGCCGGCGGGTCCATATGGGCTTGGAGAAAGCTGACCTGGCCGCTCGGTGCGGCGGCCTATGCCGGTATCGCGGAGATAGGCGCGGCCCGCCAGAGCGTCAATTCGCAATCGGTGGGGCTGGCGGCACGGCCCGTCTCATTGCCCAGTCGGTAACCGGCGCGGCCGGCTCAGAACGGCTTCACGATCACCAGGATGACGATCACCGCCAGCAGCACGCCGGGCGCTTCGCCCCACATGCGCAGCTGCCGTTCGCTCAGCGGGCGTTCGCCGGCTGCCATCGCCTTCGACTTGGCGACCATGAAGCCGTGATAGCCCGACAGCGCGACGACGAAGAGCAGCTTGGCATGAAGCCAGCCGAGACCCGGAGAGCCCGAGAACAGCCCGAGCTGCCAGGCAAGCAGCAGGCCCAGCAGCCAGGTCACGCCGATCGACGGCGTCAGGATGACCTTGCGCAACAGCGCGCTGCGTTTGGCCCAGAGCGCTTCCTCGGCCGAACCGGGCGCCGCGCCGCTCATGTAGATCATCTGCCGCGGCAGCATGAACAGGCCGGCCATCCAGAAGACCATGAAGATCACGTGGCCGGCCTTGAGCCAGAGATAGGTCATGCCGAAGACTTCCTGCATGCGCGCCGTTTAGGCGCTGGACGGGGCGCCGTCACCCCTCTCCTCGCACGACCGCGAGCAGCCGCTCGACGTGTGGGATCGGCGTTTCCTTGTCGATACCGTGGCCCAGGTTGAACACGTGAGGGCGGCCCTGGAAGCACTCGATCAGGAAGCGCGCCCGCCGCTCCAGCGCTTCGCCGCCGGACAGGAGCAGCAGCGGGTCGAGATTGCCCTGCACCGGCATTCCGGCGGGCAGCGCGTGCATCGCCCAGACCGGGTCCAGCGTCTCGTCGAGGCCGACGGCGTCCACCCTGGTTTCGCGGGCATAGGCCGGCAGCTTGGCGCCCGCGCCCTTGGGAAACCCGATTACCGGCACACCGGGATTACGCGCCTTGACCGCGGCGGTGATCGCAGCGTTGGGGGCGATCACCCAGCGTTCGAACTCGTCGGGCGCGAGCGATCCCGCCCAGGAATCGAACAGCTGCACCGCCTCGGCCCCGGCTTCGATCTGACCGCACAGGTATTCCACCGTCACGTCCGCGATCGCGTCGATCACTGCGCCGAACGCAGCCGGATCGCGATAGGCCATTGCACGGGCCTGGTGCTGGTCGCGGCTGCCCTGGCCGGCGATCATGTAGGTGGCAACGGTCCACGGGCTGCCGGCGAATCCCAGCAGCGTGGTGGCCGGATCGAGCCTGGACCGCACCAGGCGAACGGTTTCGTAGATCGGGGCAAGCCGCTCGGGCGCCGGGCGCAGCGAATCGAGCGCTTGATCGACAAGCTTCGGCGCAAGCCTGGGTCCTTCGCCGGCCTCGAACCACAGGTCCTGGCCCATCGCGAAGGGCACGATCAGGATATCGGAAAACAGGATCGCGCCGTCGAACCCGAACCGTCGCAGCGGCTGCACGGTGATCTCGGCCGCCGCCTCGCTGTCGTAGACCAATTCGAGGAAACCGCCCTTCTCGGCCCGCAATGCACGGTACTCGGGCAGGTAACGCCCGGCCTGGCGCATCAGCCAGATCGGGGGCCGTTCGGCCGTTTTGCCGAGCAGGGTATCGAGGAGTGGGCCGGGCATCTCGAAGGGGTCCAATCAATAAAATAATAGATTCTTATAAGGTTTGTTGGAGTCTGTTGGCCCTGTGGAAATCGGGGACAGCGGCGCCCTGCCAAATTTCCCGCGCGCTGAACAGGGCGGGATTTCGCCCCCGACTCGTGGCCGGAGCGGAGTCAACGCAAGGTTTTCCCCGCTGTCAGACCGCTGTGCGAAATGCGTCCCTTGCCAAGGATAAGTGCTCTGCCGAATCGCGGGGCAGTGGGGGTGGATCGTCATCCCGAACTTGTCCCCCCTCCCCTCCCGTGGTTTATGCCGCATCTTGTCCACATGGCCCGGCTGCACCTCCACCTCCTTTCGGACTCGACCGGCGAGACGCTGGAGATGATCGCCAAGGCGGCGCTCGCCCAGTTCGACGACACCGATATCAACCGGCACTTCTGGCCGATGGTCCGCAGCCGGCAGCACCTCGACCGGATCGTCGCCGAACTGGCGCGCAATCCCGGCCTGGTGCTCTACACGCTCGTCAACGCCGAGACACGCCTGCATCTCGAGGAACGGTGCCGCGCGCTCGGCCTGCCGCACGTCGCCGCGCTCGACGCGGTGACCGCCGCGCTGGAGGATCGGCTCGGGCAGGAGGCGCGCGGGCGGCCCGGGCGCCAGCACGCGATGGACGAGGCCTATTTCGCCCGCGTCGACGCGATCCAGTTCACCATCGCGCACGACGACGGGATCGGCTGGGAAAACTGGGAGGAGGCCGACATCCTGCTGGCCGGCGTGTCACGCAGCTCCAAGACGCCGACCAGCATCTACCTCGCCAACCGCGGCTACAAGGTGGCCAACATCCCGCTCGTGGTGGAAAGCCCGCCGCCTCCCTCGCTGTTCAGCCTGCGCCATCCGCTGGTCGTCGGGCTGACCACCGCGCCGCGGCGGCTGATCGAAATACGCCGCAACCGCCTTCTGTCCTTGAACGAGACCACCGAGACGTCCTACGTCGATGAGGACCGGGTCGAGAAGGAAGTGGCCTATGCCCGGCGGCTGTTCGCCGACAACGGCTGGCCGGTGATCGACGTCAGCCGGCGCTCGATCGAGGAAACCGCCGCCGCGGTGATCCGCCTGATGGGCGAACGCGGCGATGGCGCCGATGCGGACCAGGGAATAAAGCCGATATGATAATCCTGGCCTCCAAGTCCGCCTCGCGCCGCGCAATGCTCGGTGCCGCCGGCGTCGCCTTCGACGTCGTGCCTGCAGCGATCGACGAACGCGCGCTCGAGGCCGAGCTTGGCACCGTACCTCCCTCCAGCGTTGCCCTCGCCCTCGCCGAGGCCAAGGCCCTGTCGGTCGAGGGGGCCCGCTGGCCGGTATTGGGCAGCGATTCGGTCGTCTCGGTGGAGGGCCGGCGCTTCGACAAGCCCGAAAGCCGCGGCCAGGCGGTCGAGCACCTGCGGTTCTTCTCCGGCAAGACGATGGATCTGCACTCGGCCGCCGCGCTCGCGGTGGGCGGCCATCTGCGCTGGAGCCATGTCGCGCAGGCGCGGCTCAAGGTGCGCGACCTGTCGGAGGATTTCATCACCCGCTACCTCGCGGCCGAATGGCCCGAAGTCAGCCAGTGCGTCGGCGTCTTCCGTATCGAGGCGATGGGCGTGCAACTGTTCGAGAGCATCGATGGCGACATGTTCACCGTGCTCGGAATGCCGCTGCTGTCCGTGCTGGCGGCCCTGCGCGAGCTCGAAGTCCTCCCGGCGTGACGAAGCCCTACGCCGAGGTGATCGGCGATCCGGTCGCACAGTCCAAGTCGCCCGCGATTCACGGCCACTGGCTCGCCCAGGCGGGAATCGAGGCGGATTACCGGGCCTGTCCGGTCGCGCCTGGCGGGCTCGCCGCCTATCTCGCCGCGCGGCGGGCGGACCCGGCGTGGCGCGGGTGCAACGTCACCATGCCGCACAAGGAAGCGATCGTTCCCCTGCTGGACCGGCTCGATCCGCTCGCCGCGCGTATCGGCGCGGTCAACACGGTCGTTCCGCTGGACGGCGAACTGGTCGGGTTCAACACCGACAGCGAAGGCTTTCTCGAGCCGATCCGCGAAGACCTGTCCAAGACGCATTATTTCCGCATGGCGCGGGTCCTGGGTACCGGCGGGGCCGCTCGGGCGATCGTCGCCGCGCTGGCTGCGGAGGGCGTCGTGATCGTCCTGGCCGGGCGTGACCCTGCCAAGGCCGGCGCGCTGCTGGCGGAGATCGACCCGGCGAACGAGCATCATGCGACCGACATCGCGCATTTCGCGCAAGCGACCGACTTCGCCTTCGACGATCGCGAGGGCTGCTTCGATCTCGTCGTCAACGCCAGTCCGCTGGGCATGGCGGGCCAGCCGCCGCTGGCCTTCGACCTGAGCCATGTTCCGCCCGGTTCGATCGTCTACGACATCGTCACCCACCCGCTCGACACGCCCTTGCTGCAGCAAGCGCGTGCCGCCGGGTTCCGGACGGTCGACGGGCTGGCGATGCTGATCGGCCAGGCCGCCGCCGCGTTCGAGAAGTTCTTCGGCCGGCCGCCGCCGCGTGACGCCGGCGACGCCTCCCTGCGCGCGTTGCTCGCGCGGTGAGCCACCCCTTCGTCCTGGGGCTGACCGGCTCGATCGGCATGGGCAAGTCGACCGTCGCCGCGATGTTCGCCGAACTGGGCGTGCCCGTTTTCGACGCCGATGCCGAGGTCCGCCGCATGCAGGGCGCGGGCGGCGAACTGCTCGCGGCAATCGAGGCCGCCTTTCCCGGCACGACTGGCGCCGCAGGAGTCGACCGGCCGGCCTTGGGCGCGGCGGTGTTCGGCGATCCGCGGGCACTGGCGCGGCTCGAAGCCATCGTCCACCCGGCGGTAAGGGCGGCGCGCGAAACCTTTCTGCTCGAGCACGCCGGCGCGCCGCTCGTGGTGTTCGACATTCCGTTGCTGTTCGAGAAAGGCGGAATCGAGGAGGTCGACGCGGTGGCGGTCGTCTCCGCCCCGCCCGATGTCCAGCGCGCCCGGGTGCTCGCCCGGCCCGACATGAGCCCGGGCCGGTTCGCCGAGATCCTTGCGCTGCAGTTGCCCGATGCGGAAAAGCGCGCCCGAGCCGACTTCGTCATCGATACGGGTACCACGCATGCACAGACGCGGGCCTCGGTGGAGCGGCTGGTCGAACGGCTGACGACGGGCTGAAACACGCTTGCAAGCCGGCGCCCGCGGTCCGATAGACAGGGCGATGCGGGAAATCGTGTTCGATACGGAAACGACCGGCCTCGATCCAAGAACGGGCGACCGGATGGTCGAGATCGGCTGTATCGAGCTGATGAACCGCGTGCCCACCGGCCGGACGTTCCACGCCTATTTCAACCCCGAACGGCCGATGCCGCTCGAGGCGGAACAGGTTCACGGGCTGTCCGACGCCTTCCTGTCCGACAAGCCGCGGTTCCACGAATCGGCTGTCGGGCTGCTCGAATTCATCGCCGATTCGCCGCTGGTGGCGCACAACGCCTCGTTCGATTTCGGCTTCCTCAACTGCGAGCTAGCCGCCTGCGGCCACGGTGAGGTTTCGCTCGAACGGATGGTCGATACGCTGTCGATCGCCCGCCGCCGGCATCCCGGGGCCAAGCACAGCCTCGACGCGCTTTGCGCCCGTTATGGCATCGATCGCAGCCACCGGGTCAAGCACGGCGCCCTGCTCGACGCGGAACTGCTTGCCCAGGTCTACGTCGAGCTGACCGGCGGCCGTCAGATCGGCCTCGAGCTTGCCGCCGAGCGGCGGGAAACGGTGATCGAGGTGGTGCACTTCACGGCAGTTCGCCGCGCGTTCCGCGCGCCGCGTCCGCACAGTGCCTCGCCCGAAGAGATGGCCCGGCACAAAGCGTTTGTCGAAACGTTGAATTCACCGCTCTGGGCAACCTGACCTTCGTCCGGGTCGCCCAGTAAAGAACCATAAAAGCAGGAGACCCCAACAACATGGATATTCGCGTGTCCGGCCACCAGATCGATACCGGAGCCGCGCTCCAGGAACATGCGTCCGAGCGCCTTGGTGGGATTGTCGAAAAGTACTTCAGCCGCGCGCTTTCATCGCAGGTCACTTTTGGCAAGGCGCCTTCGAATGCGTTTGCCTGCGACATCGTCATGCACGTCAACCATGGCTTGATTCTCAAGGCGCATGGTCAGGCGCACGACGCGCACCAGTCGCTCGACCAGGCGGCCGACAAGATCGAAAAGCAGCTGCGCCGCTACAAGCGCAGGCTGAAGGACCATCATGAGCAGGCCGTTCACGCCGCGCGCGAGGAAGATGCCGCCTATCGCATCTTTGCCGACGAGCCCGAAGCGGAAGAAGTGGTCGATGCCCTTCCGGTCATCGTCGAAACGCGGGTCGATATTCCCGAAGTCACCGTATCCGACGCGGTCATGATGCTCGACCTCAGGAACACCAACGCGCTGTTCTTTAAAAATGCTGGTTCCGGACGGCACAATATGGTTTATCGCCGGCCCGACGGCTCGATCGGATGGGTTGAACCGTCCTAAGGCGCCAGCAGCGCATCGCCGAGGATAGCATGCAGGGCGGCGCCAGCAACGGACCGGGCGCGTGATGCGCCGCGGTTTCCACGATGATTCAGGTTGATAGATGAACGCGCATTTTTTCCTCGATCCGACTGCCGTCGCGTTTTCCGACGCGACGACGAGGGACGCGATCCTTGAAGCGGTGGCGGCTGCCTTCGCGCGCAGTTATGCGCTCGATGAGGCGAAAGTGCTCGACGGTCTGCAGGAGCGTGAGAATCTGGGCAGCACCGGGTTCGGCCGCGGCGTAGCCATCCCCCATGCCCGGGTCGAAGGGCTGCGCCGTCCGGTCGCGGTCCTGCTCAAGCTTGCCGAACCGGTCGATTTCGCCGCCGCCGACGGTCTGCCGGTCGATCTCGTGTTCGGCCTCGTCTCGCCGGAGACCAGCGGCGTCGGCCACCTTCACGCCTTGGCGGCGATCTCGCGCCTCGTGCGCGATGAGCGTATCCACGAAGCGCTGAGCCAAGCAACCGATACCGAACAACTTTTCGGCCTCATCAGCAATGCCACGGATCGCAGCGCTGCCTGACGGCGTGCCGGCGCGCGACCCCACGGGCGCCGAACTGCATTTCCGCGCGCTGGAGGCACTCTATGCCTCCGCCCCGGTCAACGCCCTGTTCGCTTCGCACCTGAGCATCGAGCACGAAGGGCAGGCCCGCATCGCGTTCGACGTGGACGAGCGGTTTCATCACGCCGCGGGTGCATCGCACGGCACGATCTACTTCAAGATGCTCGACGACGCGGCCTTCTATGCCGCCAATTCGCTGGTCAGCGATCGGTTCCTCCTGACGACGGCGTTCAACCTGCACTTCACCGCCCCGATCCGCAGCGGCCCGGTGATCGCAGAGGGCAAGTGGATCAGCGGTAAGCGCCGGGTCTTCGTTGCCGAGGCACGCCTGATCGACGCCGAGGGCGAGGAACTCGGGCGTGGCACCGGAACGTTCATGCGCTCGAAGATCGCACTGTCGGGCTTGCCCGGCTATCGCGCCAGGCCCTGAAAGTGGACGACAGGCTTCCCGCGCATCTCGAAGTCAGTGGATTGATTCGCGCCGTCGATGCTGCTGGCGGGTTCGGTACGGTTATCGCAAAAGGTGAACGCGACGCCGGGACATTGCTCGTAATATGTTGCGAAAAAGGCACAAACGCCAAGTTGTACGAGCGAATGCCGCAGCGTGACGGGAGCAGAAGCTGGGTACTCGCCAAGACCGAAAATATTGAAAATCCGACGGAATTTGCAGAATATTGGCAGAGCCGCAGGGTGCAGGACCCCGATCTCTGGGTGATTGAACTGGATATCGCGAATGCTGAACGGTTCATCGGTTTGCCGGGAACTCGCGATTGACGCACTGCAGCATGACGGTATGGGGGCCGCCATCTTCCAACAGCGCAGGCAACTTGGCGGCGCCGGATTTCCCGGCCGTCTTCGGTTAGCGCGCAGACGGGGGACGGCCGGCAGGTTTTTCGCCGCGCCACGCTGACATGATCCCCCTGGCCTGACGGTCGCCCGGGATCAGGCGTGGCCGCACCCTGCGTCGGGGCGTCAACCGCCTTGAGATCAGCGTTCATGATTCTCGCTCTTCGCAAGTCGGCCGCCGTGGCGGTCGCAACGTTTTTCTTCTTCGCGCTGACCGGTGCCGACACTTCGCTGGCCCGGGCGCAGGAAAATCCTTCGGCTGCAGTCGTTGCCGCCGTCGAACTCCAGGTCTCCGACGCGCCGCGCTTCGTCGCCGAGCCCGTCGTCCAGGCGGTTCCGCTGGAGCCCGCAGAGGCCGCTACCGACATTCCCCTGACGCTGGGCGAACTCGTGACCGACATGCCGGTCGACCAGGAACTGTCGCGCGATATGCGCTGCCTGGCCCAGGCGATCTATTTCGAGGCCCGCGGCGAGCCTCTCGCCGGGCAACTGGCAGTGGGCCGGGTGATCGTGAACCGCGCCGAATCGGGTGCCTTTCCGAGCGATTACTGCGGCGTCGTCACCCAGCGGGGCCAGTTCTCCTTCGTGAAGGGTGGCCACATTCCCGAACCGTCCTTCGGCAGCGCCGCCTGGCGCAAGGCCGTGGCCGTGGCGCAGATCGCGCATCGCGAGCTGTGGGACAGCCCGGTCAAGGACGCACTCTACTTCCACGCCACCTACGTCCGTCCGCGCTGGTCGCGCACCAAGGTCGCCCGGGCGACGATCGACCGGCACATCTTCTACCGCTGATCGCCGTCTCCGGCGGAAGGCTGGTCAGTCCCGCAGGTCGACCCAGACCGGGGCATGGTCGCTGGCCTTCTCCCGCCCGCGATACTCCTTGTCGACCCCGGCGGCGACCAGCCGGTCCGCCGCTTCGGGCGAGAGCAGCAGGTGATCGATGCGGAAGCCGTGGTCGCGCTGCCAGGCGCCGGCCTGATAGTCCCAGTAGGTCCACACCCCGCCGCGCGGATTGAGCGTGCCGAGCGCGTCGGTCCAGCCGTCGGCCAGCAACCGGGCATAGGCGGCGCGCGATTCGGGCTGCATCAGCGCGTCGTTCGCCATCGCCGAAACCGACCAGGTGTCGCGATCCTCGGGGATGACGTTGAAATCGCCCAGCACTACAGTGGGCTTCTCGCGCGCGGCAAGTTCGCGCATCCGCGTGCGCAGGCGGCCCATCCAGGCGATCTTGTAGTCGAACTTCGGCCCCGGCTGCGGGTTGCCGTTGGGCAGGTAGAGATTGACGATCCTGACACCCTTGACGTCGCATTCGATGAAGCGCGCCTGCTCATCCTCAGGATCGCCGGGCAGCCCCTTGACCACTTCGAGCGGATCCTCACCGTCGGCCAGGATGGCGACGCCGTTGAATCCCTTCTGGCCGTGCCAGATGGCGCGGTAGCCGATCTTCTCGAAGTCCGCGGCGGGGAAGCCTTCGTCCTGCGTCTTGATCTCCTGCAGGCAGGCGACCGCGGGCCGGGTTTCCTCGAGCCATTCGAAAAGGCGCGGAAGCCGCGCCTTGATGCCGTTGATGTTGAAGGATGCGATGCGCATCCAGCGCTTCTAGATGCCGAAGCTGGAACCGCAACCGCATCCGGCCGCGGCGTTGGGGTTTTCGACCTTGAATGCTGCCCCGCCGAGCGATTCGACGAAATCCACCACGCTACCGGCCACCAGGTCCAGGCTAATTGGATCGACGACCAGGCGCACGCCTTCGGTCTCGCTGACCGAATCGTCCCCCTCCGCCGTGTCGGCGAGGTCGAACTTGTACTGGAAGCCGGAACAGCCACCGCCCTCGACCGACAGCCGCAGAATCGCAGGCTTGCCCTGCCGCTGCGCAATCCACTCGATGCGCTTGGCGGCTGACGGTGACAGGGTGACGGATGCGCTCATGCCCTGCGATGTAGGGACCCTCCGGCCCCGGCTCAAGCGTTCTGGATGTAAAGCCGCATCTGCTGGGCTTCGGCCGTCACCTCGTCCATCCGACTTTTCACGATGTCGCCAATCGAGATGAAGCCGATCATATCCGGCCCCTCCACCACCGGCAGGTGGCGGATTCGGCGATGGGTCATCAACCCCAGCGCTTCGTCCGCCGACGTCGCGGCGCGGATCATGACGGCGGGTGACGTCATTACCTCGCCGACTTCGCGGTCGAGGCACAGTGCCCCTTCCTCGGCGAGGCGGTAGAGAACATCGCGTTCGGAGAAGATGCCCACGACTTCGCCCTGGTGCAGGACGGGCAGGGCGCCGATGCGCTTCTCGGCCAGCAACTTTACGGCGTCACGCACGCTGGTGGAGGTGGTGCAGGTGATGATCGAGCCAGCGTCCCGCGCGGCGATCAGGCGGGCAATGTCCATGGCATTCTCCCTTATGTCGTGCCGCCACTATGCCACAGCATCGCCCAATGCGCCAATCGCGCCGTTGCCAAGGGCTCGCCGGGCGGGCATCAGGCGCGCGTGATCAGGCCCTCCCCCCTCGACAAGCCCGACGAGTCAGCCCACGCTTGGCGCCGCTACCGCCGGCTGATGATGTGGATGGCCGGCTTCACGCTGGTGGTCGAGGTGGTGGTACTGACGGTGCTGGCCAGACAGCCGGGCGAGGTGCCGATCCATTTCTACATCGCGACAGCGCTGGGCATCGGCATCATGATGCTGCTGATGGGCGCGCTGATGGGGCTGGTGTTCCTGTCTAGCGGGACGGGGCACGACGAATCGATCGACCGGGCGACAGATCAGAGGGACGACCTCTAGCCGCATCCGCGTAGGCGAAATTCCTCGACCGGCACACCGCCGATCAGATGCTCCTGTATGATCCGTTCGAGCACGGGTTCGGTGCACGAATGATACCATACACGGTCCGGCCACACGACCGCCACCGGGCCTGCCGCGCAGATCTGCAGGCAATCGGCCTTGGTCCGCTGAATGCCGCCGCTGCCGTCCTCTCGCCGGGGTCCGGCCAATCCCAGTTCCTTCAGCCGCCGCTTGAGGAATTTCCAAGCCTGTTCGCCCACCGTGCGGCTGCAGCATTCCTGCTTCTCGGACATGGCGCAGATGAAGATGTGCCGTTCGATTGTCTCGCCGCCGATCTTGCTTAGCGCGGCTTGGGCCCGCTCCAGATCGGCCCGCTCGGGGACGGTCGGCGGAGACTCGGTCGGCGGACCGGAGACGGTCAGCCTTTCTTGCCAGCGATCCGGGCGATCTCGGCCTGGACCAGCCGGTCGACGATCGGCGGCAGATTAGCTTCGAGCCACTGGGCCAGCATCGGGCGCAGCATATCACGCACCAGGCCTTCGAGCGAGGTTTCGCCCGAGCGAACGATCTGCGGCTGAGCGCCGGGCTCGGCCAGCATGGCCAGCGCGGCGAGCGATTCGCGCATCGCCCCGGCGGTCCGCTCGGTGGTCAGCGGGGCTTCCGGCTGGCTTGCGGCGGTATCCTCTTGCAGTTCGGAATCGAGTTCGAGATCGAGGATTTCCTCGGCCTCTTCATCGTCGACCGGCTCGGGATAGGTATCCGCCACGCCCGCGCTCTCGCGGCGGCGGCGCTCCACGCTGGCCATTTCGCGGTTGTCGCGGGCGATTACCTTCTTGATCGATTCGAGAATCTCTTCGACCGTCGGTTCGCCATCCTGCCGCATCAGTTCGAGTATCCCGTGTTCGGAGCCAACTGCTGTTCGGGCGGAATGTCCGCATCGGGCGCGGGGATGTCAACGGTGCGGGTGCTCTGGGTCACCGGATCGGGCTCCATGTGCCAGTCCCAGATGATCCGGCTGACCCGCTCGTAGTTGTCGACCGGGTCGTAGAGCGGACCGGTATCGCCCAGGCCCAGGTCGCGGGCTTCGGCCCGGCCCATCGCGGCGAGCAGCTGGAATCCGGCGACGTAGGCGTTGCGCCGCGCGGTCACGAGCTGGACTTCGGCGCGCAGCAGTTCCTGCTGGGCATCCAGGATGTTCAGGATCGTGCGGTTGCCCACGCTGTTTTCGGCCCGCACGCCCTCGAGGCTGAGCGAAGCGGCGTCCACCGCGGTCTGGGTGGCGGAAATGATCTCGTTGGCCGAGCGCCACGAGGCATAGGCCGAACGCACGTCGGCAATCACCCCGCGCTCGGTCGCCACGACCTGCTCCAGCGCGGCGGACGCACGGGCCTGCGCCTGGCGCTCGAAGGCTGCCGGACGGCCACCCTGGTACAGCGGCACGGTTGCGCGCACTCCCGCCTGGGCCGAGCTGTTGGAGTTGGCGATGATCGTACCCAGCGAACTGGGCACGGAGCCGAGGTAGTCCGAATAGTTGCCGCCGACGAAGACCGAAACGCTCGGCAGGCGGCTCGCCCCGGCGACCCTGATGTCGTAGCCCGCGGCCTTGGCCCGTTCCTGCGCAGCGAGCAGGTCGGGGTTGTTCTGCAGCGCGACGTCGACCGCTTCGGCGGTGCTTTCCGGCAGGCCGGGCAGCGGCGGCGGGGGCTGCAGGCTGTCGGGCGCCTTGCCGACCAGTGCGATATAGTCCTCGCGCGCCGCGATCAGGCTCGCCTGCGCGCTGCGCAGGTCGCCCCGTGCCAGGGCCAGGCGGGATTCGGACTGCGCGACGTCGGTCCGGGTCAGGTCGCCGATCTCGAACCGGTCGCTCGTCGCCTGCAGGTTGACGTCGAGCACCTGGACGTTGTTGCTCGACAGCCCGACCAGCGCTTCGCCGCGGATCACGTCCATGTAGGCCGCCACCACGGCGAGGAAGAGATCGCTCTCGCTACCGCGCAGGTCGGCGCGGCCGGCCAGGACCCGGGTTTCCGCCGCGCGGATCGAGTTGCGCGTCGCGCCGCCCGAATAGATCGGAAGCGAAACGGACGGGCCGATCGACAGCTGGCGCTTGGGGCCGGGCCCGTCGTCGCTGTCGTAGAGGAACTCGGTCAGCGAAGCGTTGGCGCTGGCCGATGGCAGGGCGTCCGCGCGTTCGATGACGACGTTCTCGTCGACCGCGCGCTGGTTGGCCCGCGCTGCTTCCAGCGAGGGATTGTTCTCATAGGCGAGCGCGAGCGCCTCCTTCAAGGTGTCGGCCTGGGCCGGCGTCGCGACAAGGCACGCACCGGCCAGCAAGGCTATGCGACAGGCCCGGGCATGCACGATCAGAAGCTCCAGCGTTTCGGCCTGGCGAATTCGGTCAGGACCGGCATGCCGATTTCGGCCAGCGGCAGGAGGGCGAGCGCCCCCGCGGCCTTGCGGCCGGTCACCAGCCGGGTCAGACCATTGCGCACGGCCCCGCCGACGACGCGGGCGCCGTCTTCAAGGCGCTTCACCAGCGCTGCCGGGATCTCCTCGGCCGCACCGTCGATCAGCAGCAACGTGTAGCCGCCCTTGCGCGAAGCCTCGCAGGCCTCCGCCGGGGTCACGACGTCGAGCGAGCCCACGAGCGGGCGGACGAGCGCGGCGAGGTAGCCGCTGCCGCCATCGACCAGCAGCGCCTTGTCGGCGATGGTCGGCGCGGCTTCCTGCAGGATCTGGCCGTGGACCAGCGGGGCGGCCAGCGCCTTCCCGTCGGCGAGCGGAATCGCCCGGTCCATGTAGGCGATCGAGCGCGCGGCTTGCGGGACGTGGTCTTCGCGCGGCACGGCGGCCATGCGGGCGAGCACGTACGGGGCGTTGACGCCGCTGGTCCGCAGCTGGCTGTCGATCATCGCCTTGCGGGCGGCGGCCAGGTCTGTCCGCGGGTGCTCTTGAACGGTTGTCACCGGGGCTGAATCTCTCGTCTGTCCAACGCGCGCCGAGCCTTAGGGCAGGCATGCGCCACGGGCAATGGCACGGTTGTCGCAAGTTGTCTTTTGCAACCGATGCGAAGCGCTTTGACCACAGCGGGCGCGCGCGCCTATGGCGCGGCGAAATCTGCCGACAGGAGCCTTTCACCGATGAACGACATGGTCACGATCCGCGAGGACGACCTGATCGAGAGCGTGGCCGATGCGCTGCAGTTCATCAGCTACTACCACCCGATGGACTACATCCGCGCGCTGGGCGATGCCTACGAGGCGGAGCAGGGTCCGGCGGCGAAGGACGCCATCGCGCAGATCCTGACCAACAGCCGCATGTGTGCCGAAGGGCACCGGCCGATCTGCCAGGACACCGGGATCGTCAATGTCTTCGTCAAATGGGGGCAGGACTGCCGGCTCGAGTCCCGCCGCTCGCTGCAGGACGTGGTCGATGAAGGCGTGCGGCGGGCCTACAATCATCCCGAGAACAAGTTGCGCGCCTCGGTCCTGGCCGATCCGGCCTTCACCCGCCGCAACACGCGCGACAACACGCCGTGCGTCCTGTCCGTCGAGATGGTGCCGGGCGGCACCGTCGCCGTCGACGTGGCTGCAAAGGGCGGGGGCAGCGAGAACAAGTCGAAGTTCAAGATGATGAATCCGAGCGACAGCATCGTCGACTGGGTGCTCGAGATGCTGCCGCAGATGGGCGCGGGCTGGTGTCCGCCCGGCATGCTGGGGATCGGCATCGGCGGCACCGCCGAACATTGCGTCAAGCTCGCCAAGCAGAGCCTGATGGAGCCGATCGACATGGCGCAGCTCAAGGCGCGCGGCCCGCAGAGCGACCTCGAGGCGCTGCGGATCGAGATTTTCGACAAGGTCAACGCGCTGGGCATCGGGGCGCAGGGGCTGGGCGGGCTGGCGACGATCCTCGACGTCAAGATCATGGACTGGCCGTGCCACGCGGCGGGCAAGCCGGTGGCGATGATCCCCAACTGCGCGGCCACCCGCCACGCGCACTTCACGCTCGACGGCACGGGGCCGAGCTATCTCGAGGCGCCGAAATTGTCGGACTGGCCCGAAGTGCACTGGAAACCCGACGCGGCGGCCAAGCGCGTCGATCTCGACAGCCTGACCCCGGAAGAGGTGGCGGGCTGGAAGGCCGGCGACCGGCTGCTGCTGAACGGCGCGATGCTGACCGGCCGCGACGCGGCGCACAAGCGGATCAAGGACATGCTCGCCAAGGGCGAGTCGCTGCCGGTCGATTTCCGCGGCCGGGCGATCTACTATGTCGGCCCGGTCGATCCGGTCGTCGGCGAGGTCGTCGGCCCGGCCGGCCCGACTACCGCGACGCGGATGGACAAGTTCACCGACACGATGCTCGAACTCGGCCTGCTGGCGATGATCGGCAAGGCCGAACGCGGGCAGGGCGCGGTGCAGGAAATCGCCCGGCACAAGGTCGCCTACCTGATGGCCGTCGGCGGCGCCGCCTATCTCGTCAGCCGCGCGATCAAGCAGGCCCGCGTCGTCGCGTTCGAGGATCTGGGCATGGAAGCGATCTACGAATTCACGGTCGAGGACATGCCGGTGACGGTCGCGGTCGATTCGGCCGGGAACAACGTGCACGCGCTCGCACCGGCCGAGTGGAAGGCCAAAATCGCCGCCGAACAGCTGTCCGGCGCCCTCTAGGAGCGCTCGATCCGCATCGACCAAGCGCCGAATCGCCTCGACATCCGCGCTGGCGAACCCGCCCCCGCCCCGTCTATGGCGCGGTGATGGACTACGAAAACCTCGACGAGGGGCCGGCCCGCGTTCCGTTCGCCGCCGTGCTCGCATCGATCGTCGGCCTGTGGGTCTGCTACTTCATACTCCTCACCCTGCGCTCGCTGGCGATGGACCTGGGTTTCGAGGAGGAGATGATCTGGCGCCGCGCCCTCGTGTGCCTCGCGGGGGTGCCGGTGATGATCGGGCTGTGGCTGGTCCTGCGGCTGTTCGACCACCGGCCCTTGTGGACCAAGATCACCGCCGCGCTGCTGCTGTCGCTGCCGGTCGCCGTCATGCTGGCGCAGGTCAACCAGATCGTCTTCCGCCCGGTCGAGGAGCGTGCCCTCAGGCGCATGGCCGAGCAGCAGGGCCTGCAGGTCCGGCGCGACGATTCTTCCGGCGACCTCCTGGTCGAAAAGGCGCTGCCCGAAACGCAGGGTGCTGTCACGATCAGCCGCCAGTCCGAAGAGATGCGCGTCTGGCAGAGCATCGCCGAGATCGGGTTCGGCCGGTATTACCTGCTGCTCGCCTGGTGTGCCTTCTATCTCGCCATGCTGACGACCGAGAAGACCCGCGTGGCGGAGCGGCGCGAGGGCCAGTTCCGGCGCGCCGCCAAGGCGGCCGAGCTGCGCTCGCTGCGATACCAGGTCAATCCGCACTTCCTGTTCAATACGCTCAATTCGCTCTCGGCCCTGGTCCTCACCGGCAGGACCGCGGCGGCCGAGCGGATGATCCAGACGATGAGCACCTTCTACCGCCGCAGCCTGGCCGACGATCCGACCACCGACGTGCCGCTGCGCGAGGAGTTCGACCTGCAGCGCCTCTATCTCGACATCGAGACCGCGCGGTTCCCCGATCGTCTCGAAGCGAAATACGACCTGCCCGACACCCTCAGCGGCGCCCTGGTGCCCGGGATGGTGCTGCAGCCGCTGGTGGAGAATTCGGTAAAGCACGCCGTTGCGCCCACCGCGGGCAAGGTGACGATCACCCTGTCCGCGCGCGAGGAATACGGCCGGCTCGTCGTCACCGTGGCCGACGATGGCGGCTCGCTGGCAAAATCGTCCGAGCCGCGCCCGGGCTTCGGCATCGGGCTGGGCAACGTGCAGCAGCGCCTGGCGGCCCGCTTCGGTGACGAGGCGAGCGTCGTTTCGGGCCCGACTTCGGAGGGATACGCCACGCATCTGCGCCTCCCCCTTCTCGGCGAAATGAGGAATGCGGCATGACCGTGATGGACGAACAGGGTAAACGCGAGGACGCGGCGACCGGACCCCTGCGCACGCTGATCGTCGACGACGAGCCGCTCGCGATCGAGCGGATGCAGGTCCTTTGCGCCGAGATCGAGGCGCTGAACGTCGTGGGCACGGCCAGCGACGGCGAATCGGCGCTGCGCCTGGCCGCCAAGCTCGCGCCCGACCTCCTGCTGCTCGACATGACGATGCCCGGCCTCGACGGTCTCGAAGTCGCCCGGCAGATCGCCGAGGCGGGCAATCCTCCGGCGGTGATTTTCGTCACCGCGCACGAGGATTTCGCGGTCGAGGCGTTCGATCTCGACGCGGTCGACTACGTACTCAAGCCCGTCGCGGCGGACCGGCTGGAGCGCGCGGTGTCGCGGGCCGTGGCGCGCGGCGGCAGCAGGCGGCGGGGGGAAAGCCAGTGGCTGCAGGAATTCTGGGTGCCGCACCGGTCCGAACTGCTGCGCATCGAGGCGGCCCAGGTCGACCGTATCGACGCCGAGCGCGACTACGTCAGGCTCCATGTCGGATCGGGCGACGGTGCGCGCAGCTACCTGCTGCTGCAGACGATCGCCGGCCTGGAGGAAAAGCTCGATCCAGACGAGTTCATCCGCATTCACCGCTCGACGATCCTGCGTCGCGAGGCGATCCGGGGGCTCAAGCACGAGGGCCTCGGGGTGTGGGCGGCCGAACTGGAAAGCGGCCAGACGCTGCGCATCGGGCGGACCTATCTGCGGCGCGTCAAGTCGATGGCGGGCCGCTGACGGCTTGGTTCTGGTGGGGAGCGCCGCGACCCGAGGGACTGGGGGCGAGCCGCGGCGCAGGACCGACAATCGGCGTTAACCGCGCAAACCTCGCCTCCGTTTCGACGGGCCGCGCTGCGGCCGCGACGGGCGCCGTGCGGGGCGACGAACAGCATTAAACGGCAGGCGAACGGTTGATTGCAAAGCCCGGAAGGCGTCAGGGTGGCGCGATGCTCCTTGTTGCGCTCGTCTTTGCCCTCGGCACGGCCAATTTCGCCTTGCACAAGGCGGTGCTTGAAAGCGGACATCCCGCCATCGAGCATCTGGCTCCGGCCGTTCGCAAGCTCGGCGGGCGCGGGACGCTTGCCCTCGAATTCATCCTCCTGCTGGCGGCGCTGCTGGCAGTCGCGGGCGGCGCTTCGCTGTGGGGATGGATCTACCTCGGCTATTCGCTGCTCAACGGTCTGGGTGCCTGGCTGATCCTGGCAAAGCGGCGCTGACAGTCGGCGGGCGGGAACCGATAACGCCCATCGCGCGCTTGCACGCCATGGGGAACAAACCGACCGTCTGGCTGATCTGCAACGAGGCCAGCGGCAGTAACGATGAAGCCGTCGTAGGGGACCTGTGCGACCGGCTCGCACCCGACCGGGTTTTCGCGGTCCCGCGCGACGAATTGCCGAGCAAGGACATGCTCGCCGTCGACGGGCCCGATGTCCTGGCGATCTTCACCGGTGACGGCACGGCGAACGCCGCGCTGAAGCTGGCTGAGGGGTTCGGCGGCAAGATCCTCGTACTTCCCGGCGGAACGACCAACCTGCTGTCGCGCTCCTTGCACGGCGAGGGCTCCACCGTGGACGCAATCCTCGCAGGCTTCGAACAGGGCACTTTGTGCGAAGTATCGCGCAAGGTCATCCAGACGTCGCAGGGCTTCGCCCATTCCGAGGTCCTGGCAGGCCCAGGCGCCGCATGGTCGGACGTTCGCGAGACTCTGCGCGAGTTCGATGTGGCCGGGATCGCAAGAACTGCCGGGGAAGCGATCCAGCAGACGACAGACGGGCCCGCCGTCGTGGTCGCCGAACCGAAGATCGGCAGCATCGAAGGCTATCCGGCCCTGCTCCTGACCGCGACGGGCGAGAAGATGCAGGTCGACGGCTATCGCGCAGAAGACGTGGGCGAGGTCCTCCAGCAGGGCCTCGCGCTGCTGATGCGCGATTTTCGGGGCGGCCCGCATGACGAACTGGGGTTGCACTCGCGCGTGCTCCTGCACTCGGAAGCCCCGATCAACCTCATGATCGACGGCGAACGGGCGACCGGCCAGCAGGAGGAATCGATCGCCTTGCGGACCGCGGACCTTGTCTTCCTTGCATTATGTGGCGCGGCCGAGAGTTGAACCGCGGCTTCGCATCGGCCACAGCCCCGGTATGATCCGGCTGTTTCACATATCCGACATTCACTTCGGCCTCGAGCATGAGGGCGCGGTGGCCTGGGCCAAGGAATGCATCGAGCGCGAGCGGCCGGATGCAGTCTGCATCACCGGCGATCTGACGATGCGTGCCCGGCACCGCGAATTCGCCGCAGCCTGCGACTGGATCAGTTCGCTCGACCTTCCGGTCACCGTCGAGGTGGGCAATCACGACATGCCGTACTTCAACCTGATCGAGCGGTTCGTCGATCCCTACCGCCGCTTCCGGGCCATCGAGGCCGTCGTCGAGAAGGAGATCGACCTTCCCGGTCTGGCGATCGTGCCGTTGAAGACCGCGACCCGGGCACAGTGGCGTTTCCCCTGGTCGAACGGTTGGGTGACGGACAGGGCCCTGCGCCAGACACTGGCCGCGATCGACAAGCAACCGCCCGGCACCCGTGTGATCGTCACCGCCCATCATCCGCTGACCGAGCGCGATCCGAAGGGCAAGCTGCTGACGATCAACGGCACCCGCGCGATGGAGGCCCTCGCCGAAAAAGGTGTCGTCGCCGTCCTGAGCGGGCATGTGCACGATGCTTTCGACCTGGTGGTCGAAACCGCCGCCGGTCCGTTGCGGATGATCGGGGCGGGGACCCTTTCGCAGCGCATCCGCTCGAGTCCGCCGAGCTTCAACGATCTGCGGCTCGATGGCGCGGGCATCGAGGTCGCGGTGCGCAACCTGGGCGATGTCCCGACGTCTGCCATGCAGATCGACAAGGTGCCCGAAAATGCGCTCCCGCCGCGTGAGGCCGGGGAGCCGGTTGCCCCGGTGCACACCGTTCCGCCGGTCGATCCGCCGGTCCACTAACGAAAAGGGCGGCCCCTTGCGGGACCGCCCTTCGCATCTCCGCCGTCGCGGAGAGTATTCGTTTAGCGCTTCGAGAACTGGAAGCTGCGGCGAGCCTTGGCGCGGCCGTACTTCTTGCGTTCGACGACGCGGCTGTCGCGGGTCAGGAACCCGGCGGCCTTGACCGCGGCGCGCAGTTCGGGTTCGAACTTGGTCAAAGCCTGGCTGATGCCATGCTTGACCGCGCCCGCCTGGCCCGAGAGCCCGCCGCCCTTGACGGTGGCGACGACGTCGTACTGACCTTCGCGGTCCGCAACCTGGAATGGCTGGTTGATCACGAGGCGCAGCGACGGACGGGCGAAGTAGACCTCCTGCTCGCGTCCGTTGACGACGATCTTGCCGCTGCCCGGCTTGAGCCAGACACGCGCCACGGCATCCTTGCGGCGGCCGGTGGCGTAGGAACGGCCCTGCGCGTCGATTTCCTTCTCGCGCAGCGGGGCGTTGGAAACCGGAGCGACGACATGCTCGGTGCCGTCTTCGGCGGGAGCGGCCGCGGCGGTGGCGCCGTTGCCGGCGATGTCCTTGAGGTCGGCGAGATCCGACACGGTGTTCTTTTCGTCAGCCATCACTTGGCCACCTTGTTCTTGCGATTGAGCGAAGCGACGTCGAGCACTTCGGGCTTCTGCCCGTCGTGCGGGTGCTCGGTGCCGGCGTAGAGGTGCAGCGCGCGCATCTGGTCGCGGCCGAGCGGGCCGCGCGGGATCATGCGCTCGACAGCCTTCTCGAGGACACGCTCGGGGAAACGGCCGGCGAGGACCTTGTCGGCGGTGACTTCCTTCAGGCCGCCGGCATAGCCGGTGTGCTTGTAGTAGGTCTGCGTCTTGAGCTTGTTGCCCGTGAACCGCACCTTGTCGGCGTTGATCACGACGACGTGGTCGCCGCAATCGACGTGCGGGGTGAAGCTCGGCTTGTGCTTGCCGCGCAGGTGGTTGGCGATGATCACCGCGAGACGGCCGACGACGAGACCGTCGGCGTCGATCAGGTGCCACTTCTTGTCGACCTCGGCCGGCTTGATCGACCGGGTCTGCTTGCTGAGCGCCTTCATGGCTTGAGTACCCTAGTTTATGAAATACATCCGTGCGGCCGATTCGATGACCGGTCGCGGGGAGCGCGGCATTTGTGCGCCGATGGCTCCGAAGTCAAGGTATCCGGCGGGTTTGCGGAGAGGTAAAATAATACCTCCAGCGCCGGGGCGGCAATTGAGGCCGGTCCGGCCTAGCCGCCCGCGGCCAGCACCCCTGCGCCGGTTTCGAGCGGGGCCAGCGTCCAGGTTTCGCGCGTCACCCGGCTCTCCCCCTCGATCGTGGTGGTGATCTCGCGCTCGGCGCGCTGCATCACGCCCGAGGCCGCGTCGGCTTGCGCCTGGAACTCGACCTTGACGATCCCGCCAGCACCGTTCGGCAGCTGCAGCGCCCGCTCTTCGACGCGGTGCGCCGCGGAGGGCGCGAAGAGATCGATCGGCAGGCGCGACAGGAAGCTTGCCGCCGAGGTGTGCACCAGCGCCATGAAGCGGGCCGCTTCGGCCTGGTCGCCGGCATCGAGCTGCGCCTTGGCCAGGACCGCGCGGGTCGCGGCGAGCGCCTGTTCGACGCCCGCGGTGGGGACTGTCCTGGCGACGTCGTCGATCAGGCCGGAGGCATCGAGCCGCAGCGGGAACAGGCCCTGCTCGACCCTCTGGCGCTCCAGCCCGGCCAGTTCGGCCAGCCGCGCGGGCGCGTCGACCTCGACGGCGGTCTGCGCTCCGGTCAGCACGAACCCCTCGGGATCGCGGGAGAAGCGCACCGCGAACGCGCGTTCGACCATGAAACGGTACCCGGTCCCCAGCGGCCGTTCGAGCAGGCGGGTGAACTGCATCGGCCTCGCCGGAGGCAGGAAGGCGTCCGCCGGGGTCGGCCGGGCCAGGGCCCTGGTGGCCCCCGTGCCGACGAGCATCGACACGGCGGCCCACCGCAGGAACGAGCGGCGCTGCGCGAGCGCGGGCAGCGAGAGAGAATGCGCCGGCGTCATCGGCGGCCGGCCACGTGAGCGGCCCATGCCGTGGCCGCAACCAGCAGCGCACCCACCAGCTGGTGCAGCACGGCCAGCCACAGCGCCACTCCGGTCAGGACCGTTGCGATGCCCAGCAGGATCTGCACCCCGAAGGCCGAATGAAGCGCCACGGAGGCGCGGCGATTCAGCGGGCGCACCCGCCGCGCCAGCCAGACCAGCATCGCCACGGCCACCCAGGCCCACCAGCGGTGGAGAAAATGGGTCAGGAACGGGTCGTGCGTCGCGGCCCAGAGAACGTTGCCGGAGTATTCGGGCACCAGCCGCCCGTTCATCAGCGGCCAGGTATCGCTGGCCAGGCCCGCGTTCAGCCCGGCGACCCAGGCGCCCAGCAGCAATTGCACGAACAGGACCCCCGACGTCCCCGCCGCGAGCCCGGTCAGCCGTGCCGGATGCTGGGCTGGATCGCGCTCCAGCGCCTTCATGTCGAGCGCGACCCAGACGAGCAGCGCCAGCGTCAACAGCGCGGTCAGCAGGTGGATCGAAAGCCAGAAGTGGCTCACGTCGGTCGAGGTTTCGTTGATGCCGGAGCGGACCATGAACCAGCCGAACACGCCCTGCAGGCCGCCGAGCGCAAGCAACCCGACGAGCGGCGCCTTGTAGCCGCGCGGGATCGCGCGCCGCGCCCAGAACCACGCCAGCGGCAGGGCGAAGGCCAGCCCGATCACCCGCCCCAGAAGGCGGTGCAGCCATTCCCAGAAATAGATGAACTTATAATCCGCCAGGGTCATCCCGGCCGGCCCGTTGACCTGGCGATATTCGCCGATGCGCTGATAGGCGGCGAATTCGGCCTGCCACTGCGCTTCGGTCAGCGGGGGGATCGCGCCGGTCACCGGCTTCCATTCGGTGATCGACAGGCCGGATTCGGTCAGCCGGGTGATTCCGCCCACCGCGACCATCATGACGACGAGCGCCGCAACCACGAATAGCCAGTGTGCGATGGCGCGCGGACGCAATGCCGCGCGTTCGGACCGGTTGCCCAGGGGCAGGTTCTCGGTTGCGGCGACCATGGCTGGCGTTGCGATTTGCCCGTGAAGCGGGCGAATCGCAAGTTAAAGCGCGGTTTTCCGGCCACGCAGCGCTTGCGCGACGATACACCGTCACATATCTAGGCGTCCGGAATGGCCGTTTCCCTCTCCAAGATTCGCCACCGGTTCGACCGGTTGGGCATGACGCTTTCGTGCCTCTGCGCGGTGCACTGCGTGGCGAGCATCGCCATCGTCTCGGCGCTGGGCGTGGGCGGCACCTTTCTGCTCGATCCGGCGATCCATCGCTGGGGCCTGGTCGTGGCGACCCTGGTTGCCGCGGTCGCCATCGGCCTGGGCGCAATCAAGCATCGGCGCGCCGCGCCGTTCGTCACCGCGATGACCGGCCTGTCGTTCATGGGCGGGGCGCTGGCGGTGCCGCACGGTATCGAGGAAGCGGTCCTGACGGTGATCGGCGTGACGCTGGTGGCCATCGGTCACGTGCTCAACCTGCGCGAGGCGCGCTAACCCCCCGTCCGCCCGCGCGGCAATTCCCGCCCGTCGTCATTCATCGCCCGGCGTGACCTCGACGGCAGGCGCGCTGCGCGTGTTGGGCCCGTGAAACACCGCTTCGACATTGTTGCCGTCGGGATCCAGCAGGAACGCGGCGTAATAGCCGGGGTGGTAGTGGCGTTCGCCCGGCGGACCGTTGTCAGTCCCCCCGTTCGCCAGCCCCGCCTCGTACCAGCGGCCCACCGTCTCCCGGTCGGGCGCCTGGAAGGCAAGATGGACGTGGGTGCCCTGGCCCGCGTCGATCCATAGTTCGTCGGCCGAAAGATACGTCTCGGTCACCGTGCATTCCACGCCCAGCACCGCCAGCGTGGCGCGGTAGAAGGCGAACGTCGCGTCGGTATCGCGTGTGCGAAGATGGATGTGGTCGACCAGGCGGCCGCGCTTGTAGGTCATGCGTTAGGGTCCTTCCTTCAGCAGGAAATGACATCGACCCGTCCGACGTTCCCGCGCCTGCGCCGGACCGGCTCGCAGCGCGGACATGAAACATTTGCTGCAACCCCGGAACGGAACAGCCTTCCAGGCGATAGCGAGTCATCAAGAGTGCAACTGGAAGGATGAAGACCATGGCGAGCGAAGAATTCACCGACGCGATCATGCTCCTTCGCGCGGACCACGCAGAGGTCGCGGACCTGTTCGACGAATTCGAGGATACCGAGGACGACGAGCGCAAGCGCGAGATCGCCGAGACGATCTGCACCGAACTGAAGATCCACGCGATGATCGAGGAAGAGATCTTCTATCCGGCGTTCCGCGGCAAGATCGACGACGACATGCTGGACGAAGCGGTGGTCGAGCACGACGAGGCCAAGGTCCTGATCAACGACATCATGGACGGCGGCCCGGAGAACAAGTTCTACGAGGCCAAGGTTACGGTCCTGAGCGAGCTGATCGAGCACCATGTCGAGGAAGAGGAGCAGCCGCACGAAGGCATGTTCGCCAAGTGCCGCGACACCGATGTCGATCTCAAGGCGCTGCTCGAACCGATGCTGGCGCGCAAGGAAGAGCTTTCCGCCCTGGCCGAAAGCGAAGGCCTGCCGCCCGCGAAGCTGAGCGCGGTCGACGCAGGCGCCTAGCCCGACCGGCCAAGGTTGCAAGACGGGGGCATCGCGCTATCTGGATGGCATGGGCCCCCTTCTTTCCCTGACGGTCAACGGCGAGCCGCGCCGGTCCAGTGCCGAAACGATCCGCTCGCTGGTGACCGAACTCGGCCTCAAGCCCGAGAAGGTCGCGGTGGAGCGTAACGGAGTCATCGTGCCGCGTTCGACCCACGCTCAGGCGTCGCTGGCCGACGGGGACGTACTCGAGATCGTGCACTTCGTCGGCGGCGGCTGACGCACGCGGGCATGGCAAGCGAGCCCGCGACATGTTCGCGCCGCACCGGCGGTTAGTTTCTTGCGCCGCATCAATGCGGAGCCTACCTCGCCCGGCATGGACATGCAGACCACCACCACCGCTTCCGACACCTGGACCGTTGCCGGCCATACATTCACCTCCCGGCTGATCGTCGGCACCGGCAAGTACCGCGATTTCGCGCAGAATGCCGCAGCGGTCGAGGCGAGCGGCGCCGAAATCGTCACCGTGGCGGTGCGCCGGGTGAACATTTCCGATCCCACCCAGCCGGTGCTGATGGACTACATCGATCCGGCGAAGATCACCTATCTGCCCAACACCGCCGGCTGCTTCACCGCCGACGAGGCGATCCGCACGCTGCGCCTGGCGCGCGAGGCAGGCGGCTGGGACCTGGTCAAGCTGGAGGTGCTGGGCGAAGCGCGCACGCTCTATCCCGACATGCGCGAGACCTTGTCTGCCTGCGAAGTGCTGGCGAACGAAGGCTTCAAGCCGATGGTCTACTGCGTGGACGACCCGATCGCCGCGCAGCAGCTCGAAAGCGCGGGCGCGGTGGCGATCATGCCGCTGGGCGCGCCGATCGGCAGCGGGCTGGGCATCCAGAACCGCGTGACGATCCGCCTGATCGTGGAAGGCGCCAAGGTGCCCGTGCTGGTCGATGCCGGGGTCGGCACGGCGAGCGACGCGGCGGTCGCGATGGAACTGGGCTGTGACGGGGTGTTGATGAACACCGCCATCGCCGAGGCGAAGGATCCCGTGCTGATGGCCCGCGCGATGAAGCTGGCCGTGGAAGCGGGCCGGGCGGCCTATCTCGCCGGGCGCATGGCGACCCGAAAGTATGCCGATCCCAGCAGCCCGTTGGCCGGGCTGATCTAGCCGAACATCCGCGCCAGCCAGGTTCGCGCCCGCGGTTCGGCCGGGCGCAGGCCCGAGGCCTGGATCAGGTAATTGCCCAGCAGGGCCGCCTGTTGCTTCGTCATCAACAGGCGCAGCATGTCGGGATCGAGCCGGCGGCCGTCCTCGACCGTTTTCACGCTTTCGAGCCGCAGCAGGATTTGCGCCGGCGTGTCCTGATGCGTCCATCCGACGAGAGCGCCATGGTTTTCCATCGACCAACTCCTTCGCGACCGCGCGGCGAAAGTGCGCCAATTGTGCAGGGCCGCCAATTCCCGCCGCTGGTGCAATCCACGAAAAGTTTGCCGCCCTTTACCGAACGCTAACCACAATCGGTGACATTCGCCCCCAGACACAAACGGGGGCACCTATGGCCAGGACCGGGACTGCATCGCTGACGATCGCCGAACTGCGGGAATTCGCCAGCTTCACCGAAGCCGAACAGCTGTTCATCGAGCGCAGCCTCGACATCGCACTGGCGCGCGGCGACGCCTTCAAGACCTGGTCGCACGACGGCGACGGCTCGGCGATTCGCGGCCAGTACCTGGCCTATCGCGAGCTGCGCCTGCTGGCCGACAAGGTGCCGTGCGAAACGACGCTGGACGGGCTGATCGATTTCATGGGTCCGCTGATGCGGATCACCGCGCAGGACCTGGCGCTGGAGCGGATCGAGTGCTTCTCGGCCTACCGCTTCCTCTACGAACGCCTGCTGGGCGCGAAGGCGCGGCCGTGGCTGCCGGCCGCATTCTGCGCCGCCGCGGCGCTGCCGCAGATCCGCCCGGCGCGCCGCAAGATGCTGCTCCAGTCGCTCAGCGAGGCCGCCGCCACCGCGCCCGGCTGGTCGGAGCGCGAGCCGCAGTTCTACCCCGAGAGGGTCGAAGCCGAAGCGGCCTGACGCCGCCGCCCTTTTCCGTTGGCAGCGGGTCTTCCCGCGCTATAGCCGGGGCATGACGGACCCGCGGCCCGCAAGCACCCGACTCCCGACCCTCGGCGGCCTGAGCGCCTGGAGCGTCGTCGTCCCCGTGGTCGCGGTGGCCGCGGTCCTGGCGATCGAGCCGGCCGGCGCCTGGCTGACCATCGTGCTGGCCGTGCTGCTCGGCGGTTCGATCATGGCGGCGGTCTATCACGCAGAAACCGTGGCGCATTACCTGGGCGAGCCGTTCGGCACGCTGGTTCTCGCGCTTGCGGTCACCGTCATCGAGACGTCGCTCATCGTGTCGATCATGCTGAGCGAGGGATCGGGCGCGCAGACCCTGGCGCGCGACACGCTGATCGCGGCGATCATGATCACGATCAACGCCATCGTCGGCCTGTGCCTGCTGGTCGGCGGCGGGCGGCATCACGAACAGAGCTACACCCAGTCGGGCGTGAGCGTGTCGCTGGCCATGCTGGCGACGCTCGCCGTGCTCACCCTGGTGCTGCCCAACTTCACCGTCAGCGAGCGCGGCCCGTTCTACACCGCCGAGCAGCTGATCTTCGTCTCGGTCATCTCGCTGCTGATCTACGGCACCTTCGTGGCCGCGCAGACCATCCGCCATCGCGACCATTTCCAGCACGATCCGGGCGCGCAGGTCCACGCGCCGCACGGCCCGGTGACGCGCAGCAAGGCCGCCGCCGCCGGCCTCGCGCTGGTGGCCGCGCTCATCGCCGTCGTTCTGCTGGCCAAGACGCTGTCGAGCTCCATCGAGGCGCTGGTCTTCGCCCTGGGGGCGCCGCAGGCTCTGGTCGGAATCCTGATCGCCGCGCTGGTCCTCGCGCCCGAGGGGTTCACGGCCGTTGCCGCGGCGCGGGCCAACAAGGTCCAGACCAGCCTCAACCTCGCGATCGGATCGGCGCTCGCCACGATCGGGCTGACCATTCCCGCCGTTGCGGGCACGGCGCTGCTGATGGGGCTCGACCTGGAACTGGGCCTGTCGATGCGCTCGATCGTGCTGCTGGCCCTGACGCTGCTGGTGGCGACCCTGACGCTGGGCACCGGTCGCACCACCATCGTCCAGGGCATCATCCACCTGGTGATCTTCGCGACCTACCTGTTCATCACGATCTTCCCCTGAGGGCGATCACCCCTTGTAGAGCGCGTCGAGCCGGGCCTGGTATTTGTCGCGGATCGGCCCGCGGCGGATCTTCATGCTCGGGGTCAGCATCCCGTTCTCGGTCGTGAAGCCTTCGTCGGCAAAGGCGAACTGGCGGATCTTCTCGATCACCGAAAGCTCGCCGTTGACCCGGTCGATGGCGCTGCGCATCGCGCCGCGGAAGGCGGGCAGGTTCTGCAGCGCGACCATGTCGAACCGCTCCCCCTGCGCCTGCGCCCATTCGGCGGCCCATTCGCAATCGGGCACGATCAGCGCGACGATGTAGGGCCGCTTGTCGCCGCTCACCATCGCCTGCGCGATTTCCGGCTGCAGGGTGAGCATCGATTCGAGCCGCTGCGGGGCGATGTTGTCGCCCTTGTCGTTGACGATTATGTCCTTCTTGCGGTCGGTGATGACGATCCGGCCCTTGTCGTCGAAATGGCCGATGTCGCCGGTGTGCAGCCAGCCGTCGACAACAGTGCGCGCCGTCGCCTCGGGATCGCGCCAGTAACCCAGCATCACGCATTCGCCGCGGGCGAGGATTTCGCCGTCGTCGGCAATTTTGACCTGCACTCCCCGCACCGGAGGCCCGACGGTGGACAGGTCGACGCCGACCGAGGGGCGGTTGACGCTGATCAGCGGCGCCGCCTCCGATTGGCCGTAGCCTTGCAGCGTGACGAGGCCCATCGTCTCGAAGAACGTCCCGATCTCGGGGTTGAGCGGTGCGCCGCCCGAAACCAGCGCCTTGATGCGCCCGCCGAAGCGCGCCTGCACCTTGGGTGCGATGGTGCGGGCCAGCAAGCGCTCGACCGGCCAGTCGAGCATCGAGCGCCGCCCGCTCGCCTTGTTTTCGGACAGGGTCAGCGCCCGGTCGAGCAGCCAGTTGGCGAGCTTGCCCTGCTTCTCCACCGCCTTGACCATGCGGTCGCGGATCAGTTCAAACAACCGCGGGACGACGACCATGATCGTCGGTCGCGCCTCCTCCAGATTGCTCGCCAGCTTGTCCAACCCCTCGGCGAACCAGATCTCCGCGCCCATGCCGATCGGCAGGAACAGGCCCGCGGTATGTTCAAGCGCATGGCTGAGCGGCAGGAAGGAGAGGAAACGCTCCTCGCCCCAGCCGAAATCCTCCACCAGCACGCGCGCGGCGGCATCGACGTTGTGCAGGATTGCGCCGTGCGGCAGCTGCACCCCGCGCGGGGCGCCGCTCGTGCCGCTTGTGTAGATTATGCAGGCCAGATCGCGCCGGCCCACGCTCGCCATGCGCGCATCCACCGCGGCGCGCGCCGGGGCAGCATCGCCGCTCGTCAGGTTCGCCCAGACATGGCACGCGAACGCCCCGGTCTGCCCGGTCCTCAGCGGCTCTATGCCCACGATGTGTTCGGCTTGCCCGGACTGGATCATCGCCTTGACCAGCGGCGTCGCCAGCTTCTGTGTGGAAACGAGTGCCGCCCGCGCGCCGGAATTCTGCAGAATGTGCTCGTGGTCGCGTTCGGTGTTGGTCGTATAGGCCGGCGTGGTCACGCAGCCCGCGGCCATGATCGCCAGGTCGGCAATCGCCCACTCGGGCCGGTTTTCCATCACCAGCATCACGCGGTCGCCGTCGGTCAGGCCCATCGAGCGCAGCGATTCGGCCAGCAGGCAGACGGCGTCGGCTGCTTCGCGCCACGTCATCGGTTGCCACTGGCGGTCGCGCTTGGCGACGAGGAACGGCTTGTCGCCCAACTCGTCGGCCCGCTGCAGGAACAGCGTGACGAGGTTGGGGGCGGCTTCGAAATCGCTCAGCTGCAAGGGCCCGCACTCTCCTTCCAAACGTGGACGCTCTGGCGGCGTCTCTGGCGCGACGGCTTAGGCGGGGCGAGGTTCCCGGGCAAGCTACTCCGCGGCGACTGCCCCGTCGCTGCGCGGGTCCGCCGCGCCGGCCCAGCCGTTCGGGCCGTGGACCGCCAGATTGATCTTCAGCGGCAACTGGCGGGCGGTAACCTGCGCATGGCCCAGCGCGACGAGCCGGGGGATCATCGCCTCGAGATAGCTGCCCTGCTCGACCGCCAGCGCATCGCCGGGCGAGAACAGCACCGGCAGGGCCGCGGCATCGGCGGGCGAAAGGCCGAAGTCGAGCACGCCGATCAGCGCGCGCGCGACCTGCACCGGGATCGTCGCCCCGCCTGCCGCGCCGACGGCCATGACGAGCTTGCCGTCGGGCCCGTAGACCAGCGTCGGGGCCATCGAACTGCGCGGCCGCTTGCCGCCTTCGACCCGGTTGGCCACCGGCTTGCCGCCCTGGTCGGGCACGAAGCTGAAATCGGTCAGCTCGTTGTTCAGATAGTAACCGCCCACGACGATCCCCGAACCGAAGGTGCCCTCGATAGTGGAGGTATAGGTGACCGCGTTGCCCCAGCGATCGATCGCGACGAAGTGCGAGGTACCGCGCTCCTCCGGCTCGTCGCCGTCGGCCAGCGACAGCGCCACGCCCGGCGGGCTCCCTGCTGCCGGCGTCGGCATCGTGCGGTCGGCGGCGATCGCCTGGCCGCGCTGCGCCAGATAGGCCGCATCGGTCAGCCCGGCGACCGGAACGGCGATGAAGTCGCTGTCGGCCAGATACAGCTCGCGGTCGGCATAGGCGAGCCGCTGGGACTCGGCGAACAGGTGCCAGAAGGTCGCGGATTGCGGCCCCAGCGCCTTGAGGTCGAACCGTTCGAGCTGCTTGAGGATCGCATAGACGGTCGTCGCACCCGAGCTGGGCGGACCCATGCCGCAGATGCGATAGACGCGGTATTGGCCGCAGACCTCGGGCCGCTCCTTGGCACGGTAGGACTGCACGTCGGCCACGGTCATCGCGCCCGCGCGGGTCGTCTCGGCCGCCGTTTCGGACGCGATCGCCGCGGCGTTGGCGCCGGAATAGAACCACACCGGGCCTTGCGCGGCGATCTGCCGCAGGGTTTCGGCCAGCGCAGGGTTGCGCAGCCGCGTGCCGACCGGGCGCGCGGTCCCCGCCGCATCGTAATATGTCGCGGCGAGATCGTCCTGGTGCGCCGCGCGGTCCTTCGAGCGGAGCAGGAATTCGCGCCCCCGCTCGGTCAGAGTCCAGCCCCCGTCTGCCAGGGCGATGGCCGGCGCGAACAGCGCGGACCAGGGCAGCTTGCCGTACCGGCGGTGTGCCTCCTCGGCGAGCCGGATGTTGCCCGGGACGCCCACGCTGCGGCCCGAGATCACCGCCTGCATGAAGCCGAGCGGCTTGCCGTCGGGGCCGAGAAACCACTGGCCGTCGGCCCCGGCGGGGGCGGTCTCGCGCCCGTCGAGCGTCGCGACTTCGCCGGCCGGCGTGCCGCGCACGAAGAACCCGCCGCCGCCGATGCCCGAGCTCTGCGGCTCGACCACCGTGAGCGCGAGCATCGTGGCGATCGCCGCATCGGTCGCGCTGCCGCCCTGCCGCAGCATGGCGGCGCCGGCTTCGGAGGCGCGCGGATCGGCCGCGCTGACCAGTCCGCCGCTATCGGCTGCCGGAGCGGTGGGGGTGGGGAGGGTGGCGCAGCCCTGCAGCAGGAGCAGGGAAGCGCAGGCGAACGTCAGGATGCGAGGCGACATTCCCGCCCTGCTATTCGCTCCCGACGGCCTCGGCAATGGTGGCGTAGCCGTCACGCGCCATCAGCCGTTCGAGCCCGTTCACCATGCGGCGGGCGATTCCCGGTCCTTCGTAGACCATCGCGCTGTACAGCTGCACCAGGCTGGCCCCGGCGCGGATGCGGGCCCAGGCGTCCTCGGCCGTGGCGATGCCGCCCACGCCCACCAGCGGGATCGTGCCTGCCGTCGCCCCGCGGAAGTCGCGCAGCCGGGCCAGGGCCAGGTCGCGCAGCGGCGCGCCCGAAAGCCCGCCGGCCTCGCCCGCATGGTGCGAATGCAGTTCGGGCCGCGAGATGGTGGTGTTGGACACGATGAGCGCGCCGAGCTTGCGGTCGCAGGCGAGCCGCGAGATCGCCACCACGTCGGACAGCTCGAGGTCGGGCGCGACCTTGAGGAACACCGGGGGGCCATGCTCGCCGCGCGCCTCGAGCACGGCATCGAGCAGTTCGGCCAGGGCGCCGGCGTCCTGCAGCGCGCGCAGGCCGGGGGTGTTGGGGCTCGACACGTTGATTGCCAGATAGCTTGCCAGCGGGGCCATCGTCCGGGCCATCGCGGCATAGTCGGCAATCCGGTCGGCCGAATCCTTGTTGGCACCCACGTTGACGCCGACGATCCCGGCACGGCCCTTGCGGGCCTCCAGGCGCTTCGCCGCGGTGTCGCCCCCGCCGTTGTTGAAGCCCATGCGGTTGATGACCGCGCGATCCTCGACCAGCCGGAAAAGCCGGGGCTTCGGGTTGCCGGGCTGGGGCAGCGGCGTGATCGACCCGACCTCGGCAAAGCCGAACCCGAGGGCGAGCAGCGCGTCGGGCACCTCGGCGTCCTTGTCGAATCCCGCCGCCATGCCGACCGGGTTGGGGAAGCCGAGACCGGCGACCTCGACCGCCAGCCTGCCCGCTTTCGGGGGGCCGCCGATCCCGGGCCGCAGCTTGAGCGCCGCCAGGGCCAGGCCGTGGGCCTGCTCGGCTTCGAGGGCGAACAGCGCGGGGCGGAGGAGCCGGTAGAGCATTGCGCCGGGCTATGGCAGCGGGGCCAAGTGGTGTCGATTGGCAACAGTGTGTGACAATCGCTGTCAGAATGGCCGCCGGGCGTTTGTCACGGAAAATGTGTCGCTTTTCTACAAGCGCGACGGACCCGGGTGCGCCTATCAGCGCGCTGCGACCCGAAGGGCTCGATGCGAATCGAGTTCTTTTACTTGGATTGGGGCGGCTCCAGCGTGGGCCGCCCCATTTTTTTGGCTCGTCGCTGGCGCTGCGTGCAAACGACTCGCAACAACGGGTTTTCGATTGCAACCCGAGCATCCGTCCCTAGGTGAACCGGACCAAATCCGTCCGATTTCAACCGAAGGGCTCCGATGCGCCTCTCTTCCATGGCCGATTATGCCGTCGTCGCGATGAGCGCGGCCGCGCGCCATTGCGGCGGGGCTCGCACCAGCGCGACCGCGCTGGCGCACGAGACGGGCCTGCCGCTGCCCACAGTGCAGAAGCTCGTCAGCCTGCTCAGCAAGGCCGGACTGCTGCGCAGCGTGCGCGGCGCGGGCGGGGGGCTGCAACTGGCTCGGCCCGCGGCGGCGATCACCCTGGCCGATATCGTCGAGGCGGTCGAAGGCCCGATCGCGCTGACCGCCTGCGTCGAGACCGGCCGGCACGACTGCGCGCTGGAGGGCAGTTGCAACGTTCAGCCGCACTGGGGCCAGGTCAACGCCGCGATGCGCGGGGCGCTTGCCGGGGTGTCGCTGATCCAGCTCGCCCAGAAGGGGCCGGAGGTGCCGGCATGAGCGAGGACATCGACGTGACCGACCGCGCCGCGCGCGACGCCGCTGCCAAGGCGGCCGACTACGAGCACGGCTGGTCGAGCGAGATCGAGACCGACTACGCCCCCAAGGGGCTGAGCGAGGACACGGTCCGCTTCATCAGTGCGAAAAAGAACGAGCCGGAATGGATGCTCGACTGGCGGCTCAAGGCGTTCCGCCTGTGGCAGACGATGGCCGAGCCGGACTGGGCCAAGCTCGGCTATCCGCCGATCGACTACCAGGACGCCTACTACTACGCCGCGCCGCGCAAGAAGCCGACGCTCGGATCGCTCGACGAACTCGATCCCGACATCAAGGCGGTCTACGACAAGCTCGGCATCCCGATCGCCGAGCAGGAAGTGCTCGCCGGCGTCGAGGGCGCGCGCAAGGTCGCGGTCGACGCGGTGTTCGACAGCGTCTCGGTCGCCACCACCTTCCGCGAGGAGCTCAAGCGCGCGGGCGTCGTGTTCCTGTCGATCAGCGAGGCGATCCGCGAATATCCCGACATGGTCCGCAAGTGGCTGGGCAAGGTCGTGCCGGTGCGCGACAACTACTTCGCCACGCTCAACAGCGCGGTCTTCTCCGACGGCACCTTCGTCTACATTCCCGAGGGCGTGCGCTGCCCGATGGAGCTCAGCACCTATTTCCGCATCAATGCCGAGAACACGGGCCAGTTCGAACGCACGCTGATCATCGCCGAAAAGGGCTCCTACGTCAGCTATCTCGAGGGCTGCACCGCGCCGATGCGCGACGAGAACCAGCTCCACGCCGCCGTGGTCGAGCTGGTCGCGCTGGAGGATGCGGAGATCAAGTATTCGACCGTGCAGAACTGGTACCCCGGCAACGCCGAGGGCGTGGGCGGGATCTACAACTTCGTCACCAAGCGGGCGCTGTGCCAGGGCGCGCGCAGCAAGGTATCCTGGACCCAGGTCGAGACCGGCAGCGCCGTCACCTGGAAGTACCCGAGCTGCGTCCTCAACGGCGAGGACAGCGTGGGCGAGTTCTACTCGGTCGCGGTGACCAACAATTTCCAGCAGGCGGACACCGGCACCAAGATGATCCACAACGGCAAGGGCAGCCGCAGCACGATTATCTCCAAGGGCATCAGCGCGGGCAAGTCGAACAACACCTATCGCGGCCTCGTCCGCGTGGCCGCCAATGCCGACGGCGTGCGCAACTTCACGCAGTGCGATTCGCTGCTGCTGGGCGATAGATGCGGGGCGCACACCGTGCCTTACATCGAGGTCAAGAACCCGACCGCGCAGATCGAGCACGAGGCGACCACCAGCAAGATCAGCGACGACCAGCTGTTCTACGCCATGCAGCGCGGGCTGGGCGCGGAGGAGGCGGTGGCGCTGATCGTCAACGGCTTCGCCAAGGAAGTGCTGAAGGAACTGCCGATGGAATTCGCCGTCGAGGCGCAGAAGCTGCTGGCGATTTCGCTTGAAGGGAGCGTGGGGTGACCGAGCGCAAGACCCTCAAGCTCAAGCTCGGCGAAGCGGCCGAGGCGCCGGCCATCAAGAAGAAGGGCCGCGGCTGGGAAATCAGCGAGAAGCGGCTCGACACGCTGCATGAGCGCGCGCGCGACATGCGGCGGCATTCGTCGGAGGCGCACAAGGCGCTGGCCGAGCGGTTCACCAAGGCCGATCTCGGCAAGTACGCCTTCAAGCGGCACGCGGTGGTCGGCAGCGCGATCGTCGACTTCAACTGCCACGTCCTGGGCATGGCGATCGACATCGACGAGGAAGGCGAGGACGAGACGCTCGCCAAGCGGCGCGACAAGAGCCTCGAGGCCGTCGGCATCCGCGTGATGCGGATCAAGGCGGCTGACATCATCGAGAACATCGACGAGGTGCTCGAGCGCATAACGCTAGGCATGCGCAGCCGGATCGCCGACCGCAAGGAAGCCGCCCGCACCCACCGCGAGGCCAATCCCAACCAGAACTACGAGCGGCCCAACCGCCGCCCGCGCCCCGAAAGGAGCGACCGATGAGCCGCACCGCCTTCGCCGCGCTTTCGCTCCTGCTCTGTGCCACGCCCGTGACCGCGCAGGTCGAGGGGCAGACCCCCGCCGAGCTCGAACGCAAGGCGCGCATCTGCCTGACCAGCGGCGCGCCCGGTGCGCCGCGCGAAAGCCTGCTGGCCGCGGTCGTCGCGCTCCGCACGCTATGCGCGCCGCAGATCACCCGGCTGCGCAAGGCGCGGCTCGATGCGGTGGACGCCGCCTATCCGCCGGACGAGCGCATCACGCCCCGCCAGCGCGAGGCGCGCGAGGATGCGCGCGACGACGCCAAGCGCCGCCTCAACGGCGAGATCGCCTACGCCGTCTCCAACTTCACCGGACTGAATTCGTAATGCTCAAAATCGACAACCTTCACGCCACCGTCGGCGGGACCGAGATCCTCCGCGGCCTGACCCTCGAGGTCGGCGCGGGCGAGGTCCACGCGATCATGGGGCCCAACGGCGCGGGCAAGTCGACGCTGTCCTATGTGCTGGGCGGGCGTCCGGGCTACGAGGTGACCGGCGGCTCGGTGACCTTCGCCGGCCAGGACCTGCTTGCTCTCGAACCGCACGAACGTGCCGCTGCCGGCCTGTTCCTCGGCTTTCAGTACCCGGTCGAGATTCCCGGCGTCTCCAACGTCCAGTTCCTGCGCGAGGCACTCAACGCGCAGCGCACGGCGCGTGGGGAAGCGCCGCTGTCGGGCGGCGAGTTCCTCAAGCTGGCCAAGGAAAAGGCCGGGCTGCTCAGGATGGACATGGACATGCTCAAGCGGCCGGTGAACGTCGGCTTCTCGGGCGGCGAGAAGAAGCGCGCAGAGATGGTCCAGATGGGCGTGCTCGATCCGCAGTTCGCCGTGCTCGACGAGACCGATTCGGGCCTCGACATCGACGCGCTCAGGATCGTGGGCGAGGGGATCAACGCGATCATGCGCCAGCCCGGCAAGGGCGTGCTGCTGATCACCCACTACCAGCGCCTGCTCGATTACGTGCAGCCCGACCGGGTCCACGTGCTGGCCAGGGGCCGCATCGTCACCAGCGGCGGGCCGGACCTGGCGCGGCAACTTGAAACCGAGGGCTACGAGAGCATCGCCGGGGCCGAAACGGGGGCCGTCCCCGCGTGAGCCATATGCCGACCATCCGCGACGAGGACTGGCGCTACGCCGATCCCGAGGCCCTGGCCGACCTCGCGCCGGCCGACCTCGACGTGTGGCACGAAGCCACGCTGGCGCCGGGCGAAACGCGCGCGAAGGACCTGATTCTCGACGATGCGCATCCCGGCATCCACCGCGTGCGGCTGGACGTGGGCGAGGGCGCGCGGGCCGAGATCTTCGCACTGGCTTCGGCGAGCGCCTATACCCGGCTGGAAGTCGAGGTGCGGCTGGCCCGGGGCGCGCATTTCCAGTTCGGCGGGGTGACCATCGGCGGCGGGGACGCGACCCGCGAGTTCGTCACCCGCGTGACCCATGCCGAGCCCGACGCCACCAGCGACCAGGTCGTGCGCGCGGTCCACTGGGGCACCGCCACGGGGAATTTCCTCGGCAAGCTTTCGGTCGAGCGCGATGCCCAGAAGACCGACGCGGGGCAGAACTTCAAGGGCCTGCTGCTCGAACGCGGGGCGACCGCCAACGCCAAGCCGGAACTGGAAATCTATGCCGACGACGTGAAGTGCGCCCACGGCGCCGCGATCGGCCAGATGGACGAGACGGCCGCCTTCTACATGGCCGCGCGCGGGTTGCCGCCCGAGGCTGCGCGCAAGCTGTTGGTCCGCGCCTTCATCGCCGACGCCTTCGCCGCGCATTCGGATCCGCAAGCGCAGGAAGCGCTGCTCGATGCGGCGCTGCGCGCGCTGGGGGACATGGCGTGAACGTCATGGCGACCATGAGCCGCAAGGCCGACTTCCCGGGTCTGGTGACCGCTTCGGGCGAGCCGTGGCATTATCTCGATTCGGCCGCCACGGCGCAAAAGCCGCGCGCGGTGATCGATGCGGTGACGCGGGCGATCGGCGCCGACTACGCCACCGTCCACCGGGGCGTCTACGGCCGCTCGGCCGAAATGACGCTGGGCTACGAAGCGGCGCGGCGGCGGGTCGCGGCCTTCATCGGCGGCGCGGAGGACGAGATCGTCTTCACGCGCGGCGCGACCGAGGCGATCAATCTCGTCGCCTACAGCTATCCCGAAAAAGGCCGCGTGCTGCTCTCCGAGCTGGAGCACCATTCCAACATCGTGCCGTGGCAGCTCGCCGGCTGGCAGGTCGACGTCTGTCCGCTGACGGCGGACGGCCGGATCGATCTCGACGCCGCCGAAGCGATGCTGACGTCCGAGCACACGATGGTCGCCTTCGCGCACGTCTCGAACGTGCTGGGCTCGGTGCTCGATGCCGGGCGCGCCGCGCGCATCGCCCATGCGGTGGGCGCCAGGCTGCTGCTCGACGGGTGCCAGGCGGTGCCGCGCCTGCCGGTCGACGTGGCGGCGCTCGACTGCGATTTCTACGCCTTCTCGGGGCACAAGCTCTACGGGCCGACCGGCATCGGCGCCTTGTGGGGCCGGGGCGACCTGCTCGCCGCAATGCCCCCGTGGCAGGGCGGCGGGGCGATGATCGACCGCGTCACCTTCGCCAAAACGACCTTCGCCGCGCCGCCCGCGCGGTTCGAGGCCGGGACCCCGGCGATCGTCGAGGCGATCGGCCTGGCGGTGGCCTGCGACTACGTCGCGTCGATCGGCCTGGAGACGATCCATGCGCACGAGGCCGGGCTGGTCGCGCTGCTGCGCGACGAGCTGGGGCGGATGAACGACGTCACGCTGTTCGGGCCCGGCGACAGCGCCGGGATCGTCAGCTTCGCGCTCGACGGGATTCACCCGCACGATCTCGGCACCATTCTCGACGAGGAGAACGTGGCGATCCGCGCGGGACATCACTGCGCGCAACCGCTGATGGACCGGCTCGGCGTGCCCGCCACCGCGCGGGCGAGCTTCGGGCTCTATTCCGATGAAAACGACGTCGCGGCCCTGGTGCGCGGGATCGAACGGACCAGGAGGATATTCGGATGACCGACACAATCGGCCAAGGGGGCAAGCCCTTCACCATCGAGGAAGTCGATGCCGTCACGCCGCCGCCACGGGGCCGCGTGGAAAATGCGCCGGCGGATGCCGGCGGCGCCGAACCTGCGGCCGAGAAGCTCGAGCGCAAGAAGGACTATCTGGAAGGTTTCCTGTCGCACAAGCCCGCCGCGGTCACTCCGGGCGAGCCGGGCGGTGACCTGTACGAGGCGGTGGTCGAGGCGCTGAAGGAAATCTACGATCCGGAAATCCCGGTGAACATCTACGACCTGGGCCTGATCTACGGCGTCGAGGTCGATGCCGAGGGCGGGGCGCACGTGACCATGACGCTGACCACGCCGCACTGCCCGGTGGCCGAATCGATGCCCGGCGAGGTGGAACTGCGCGTCGCCAGCGTGCCGGGCGTGCGCGATGCCGAGGTCAATCTCGTGTGGGATCCGCCCTGGGGGCCGGACAAGATGACCGACGAGGCCCGGCTCGAACTGGGCATGCTCTGAGCGCGCCCATGCAGACCGTCATCGACCAGCGCCCCGTGCCTTCCGCGCCGCACCTGACCGTCGCCGCGGCGGACTATGCCGATCCGCTCGACGCGGCGGACGTGGTGCTGCTGACCGACGCCTATGCGCGCGATCCGATGGGCGGCGGCGTGCCGCTTGCGCCCGAAGTCACCAGTCGCCTCGTGGCGGGGCTGGCCGCGGCGCCCGGCGCGTTCTCGCTGATCGCCCGGGTCGACGGTCGGCCGGCCGGGATCGCCAACTGCATGGCGGGGTTCTCCACCTTCGCCGCGCTGCCGCTGGTCAACGTCCACGACATGGGCGTCCTGCCCGAATATCGCGGGCGCGGCGTGGGCAAGGCGCTGCTCGACGCGATCGAAGGCGAGGCACGGGCGCGCGGGGCGTGCAAGGTCACGCTGGAGGTGCTTTCGGGCAACCGGCCCGCCCAATCGCTCTACGCCGCACTGGGTTACGGCCCCTACGCCCTTGAAGCGGAGGCCGGGACCGCCCAGTTCTGGGAGAAGAAACTGCCATGACCACCCAAACCACCCTCCGCCCCGCCCCCAAGGCCGCCGTCGCCCTGACCCCCTCGGCCGAGGCGCGTGTCGCGGAGTTGATGGCGAGCGCGCCCGAGGGTGCGATCGGGGTCAAGCTGTCGACCCCGCGCCGGGGCTGCTCCGGGCTCGCCTATTCGGTCGATTACGTGAGCGAGGAAGCCGCGTTCGACGAGAAGATCGAGACGCCCGGCGGCACGTTCTACATCGATGGCGCCAGCGTGCTCTACCTGGTGGGCAGCACGATGGACTGGGTGGAGGACGACTTCGCCGCCGGCTTCGTCTTCACCAATCCCAACGCCAAGGGCGCCTGCGGCTGCGGCGAGAGCTTCACCGTCTGAGGCCGAGCCGTTCGTTTCAGGTGCGGACTGGCGGGCAGATCCCGTCGGCGGCGAGATTGGCGAGCAGGGCCCGCTCCAGCTCGTCCGACCCATCCGGTTCGCTGGCAAGCCCGCCGTCTGCGCCTTGCGCCATGCGGCCGATGAAGCGGCCGACGCGGGTCGCCGTGTCGTTCATGGCGGCTGCGAGTTGGGCGGCGCGTTCGGGGCTGAGCTGGGCGGAGAGCGCGGCGTACCCCTGGAGGTAGTTGCCGACCCCCTCCACGAACAACCTAGGCCACGCGGGCGAATTCTCTGCCGTGCCGGGCGTCAGGTCCTTGAGGCGGAACAGCAGTTCGGCCTCCTCGCGGCTCACCGCGACGGTGCGCTCGCCCCCGGCGGCGAAGAGCGTGCGGCGCAGGACGGTGCATTCGGTATCGGTCACGACCCCCGCCCCCGGAGCGCCGCCGGCACGGGTCGGACCCTCCCCGGTGGCCGCCGCGCGGTCGATCTCGGCGAGAACCACGCGCTTCGGAAGCTCGGGGACATTGTGCGCCCGCTCGCAGACACGCACGAGCAGTTCCAGACCATCGGGCGAGGCGACCCGGCCGCCGGGCGCAATCCGCGCGGCGAGCCATTCGCCCTGTTCCTCGGTGACGTAGTCCCTCGGCTCCCACCCGGTAAGCACGAACCGCGCGATCTCGCGGATCATGAATTCGCGCCATTCGGCGGGCCTGCGGCCCGGCGCGGCGTCGAGCGCGAGGATCGCCTCGGCTTCGGCCAGCTCGATCTGTTCGTCGCCCCGGCCTTCACGGCGCAGCGCGAGGATGTCCGCGGCGGTGACGGTACCGGCGGCAGCCGCCTGGTCGGCGACCTGCGGGAAATGCACGCTCATCCGGTTCCGGCCCTCTCGAGTAAGGGCTCGGCAATGGCGGCATTTGCTTAAGCCGAGGTTACCTGCGCAAGGACTACCGGCGGCGCAGCGCGGCGATGCAGGCGGCGCGGTCGACGTCGAGCCCGTCGCTCGCCCGGCGGGCGTCGAGATAGGTCGCCACCGGCTCCGCATTGGGCCGCAGCGGATAGAGGAAGACGTCGAGCACGCAGGCCTCGCTGGCGAACTGCATCTTGCGCACGTCGCCTTCCTTCACGTCGAGCCGGGGCGGACCGAAGAGGTTGGCGAGCGCCGTGCCGTTCTGTTCGATCACCTGCTCGGTGCCCGGGACGCGCAGGATCTGCGGCACGACGAAGCCCTGCGGCGCGGGCTGCTGCGGGCGGCTGGGCGGCACGACGCGGGCCTGCGGCGGCGGCGGGCCGGGATCGCGCGGGCCCTGCGTCGGGGTCGTCGCGCAGGCGGCGGCAAGCGGCAGCAGGAGCAGGGCGGCACTACGCATGGGCCAGTCTCCGGCGGCCATGGACGAGATGGGTCGCGGCGGCGGCGCCGAGAACCGGAGCGAGGAAATTGACCAGCGGCACGGCCAGCAGCGCCACGATCGCCCCGCCGAGCAGGAACTGCTCGAGCCTGGGGACGGGCGCGGCGACATCGCGCGACGGGCGGTGGCGCTGCCAGACCATGTCGACCAGCTCGCGGCCGAGCAGCCAGGCGTTGACCGCCCAGAACACCAGCGCGGGGCCGACCCCGGTGAACAGCAGCACCAGCGCGAAGGGCAGGGCGACCAGGTTGGCGATCACCGCCCGCGCGGCGCCGCCGAGCGCGTTACGCACGTCTTCGGACAGCGGCAGCTTGCGCGCTTCCTCTGCCGCGCGGGGATAGGACCGGCGCTCGACCGCGACCACGACCTCGTCGGCGAACAATTGCAGCACGGCCAGGGCGACCAGGCGGAAGAGCAGCCACGAGGCGACCACCACCAGCAGCACCGCCACGAGCGCGCCGGCGCCGGTATCGCCCAGCCCCAGCCGTTCCAGCCCGGCTTCGAGCGCGAAGTAGCCGCCGGTGCCGAGCACCGCGAAGACGGCCAGCGTCGCCAGCACCGTCTTGGCCAGCACGCGCAGGACCGCGCGCTCGCCCAAGGCGCCGAAGCCGCGCGCCAGCGATGTGGGAAGGAGCGTCACCCGCGTGCCAGTGCCGCACGGCCGCGGCCCAAGTCAATGGCGCCGCTTGGCCTTGCGTCCATCCGCCGCTAAGGCGCGCCGGTCCGCTCCACCGACAGGAAACTTCATGCCCGACCCCAGCAACGATCCGCGTTACGACGTCATCGCCATCGGCAACGCCATCGTCGATGTCATGGCGCCCTGCGCCGACGAGCTGATCGACGAACTCGGACTCAACAAGGGCGGGATGACGCTGGTCGACGCGGACGGGGCCGAAAGCCTCTATGCCGCGATGGGTCCGGCGCGCGAGATTTCCGGCGGCTCGGCCGCCAACACGCTGGCCGGCCTTTCCGCGCTGGGCGCGCAGTGCGCCTTCATCGGCCAGGTGGCCGACGACCAGCTCGGCGCGGTCTTCGCGCACGACATCCGCGCGGTCGGGATCGATTTCGACACCCCGATGCGCGACCAGGAACCGCCCACCGCGCGCTGCCTGATCTTCGTGACGCCCGATGCGCAGCGCACGATGAACACGTTCCTTGGGGCGAGCCAGTTCCTCCCCGCCAGCGCGCTGGACGAACGGGCGATCGGCGCGGCGAAGGTGCTCTACCTCGAAGGCTACCTGTGGGACCCCGAAGAGCCGCGCGCCGCGATGCGCCGCGCCATCGAGGCCGCCCGCGCGGCCGGGCGCAAGGTCGCCTTCACGCTGTCGGAAGTGTTCGTGATCGATCGCCACGGCGACGATTTCCGCGCCCTGATCGACGAGGGCCTGATCGACATCCTCTTCGCCAACCACACCGAGCTGGCGGCGCTGACCGGCGAGCAGGACTTCGAGGCCGGGCTGGCCGCGATTGCGCCCAAGGTGCCGACGCTGGTCGTGACCCGTAGCGCCGATGGCGCGGTGGCGCTTCAGGCCGGCGAGCGGGCGGAAGTCGGCGCCGAACCCACCACTGTGGTCGACACCACTGGCGCGGGCGACCTGTTCGCCGCGGGCTTCCTTTATGGCCACGTCAACGGCGAGCCGCTCGAAACATGCCTGCGCCGCGGGGCGATCTGCGCCGCCGAGATCATCAGCCACTACGGCGCCCGGCCCGAAGCCGACCTGCAGAAGCTGATGGCCGAAAAGCTCGGCTAGAGGCTCTTGCCGCGCCCCTCGCTCCGGTCCATCTTCCGGGCCGAGGGAGGATGGGCATGACGCACAAGGTTTCGCTCGAGGATCGCCGCGAGATCGACGATCTCATGGCGCGCTGCTGCTGGGCGCTCGATACCGGGGATTTCGAAGGCTACGCGGCGACCTTCGCGTCCGACGGCTGGCTACGGCACTGGCCGCAGGGGCAATGCGTGGGACGCGACGGCCTGAAACGCGCCACCGATTCGCTGTGGTACGACCGGCCCGACCATTACCTCGGCCGCCAGCACCGTTTCTCCGCCGTGCTGATGCAGCATGAAGATGCCGACATCCGCATCAAGGCCTTCTGGTCGATCCTGCAGCACGACGTGAAGACGTTCGAGAACCGCGTGTTCGGCATGGGCACCTGGGACACGCTGGCGGCCAGGGGCGAGGACGGCGAATGGCGCTTCGCCAGCGTCGACGTCGACCTGTGGATCAACGGCCAGGTGCCATGGGTCGGCGAAGACCGCGCCTGGTCCGTCCCGCCGGCGCGGGCAGCCGAATAACTTGACCGACGGCACGCGCGAGGGATTGCGGGCCTTCGGGCTCGTCACGCTCGGGCTGTGCCTGGCGGCGCTGGTGATCGACGGGCTCGATTACCAGCTCCTCGCGCTCACCGCGCCGCTGATCATGTCCGAATGGGGGCTGGCGCGGGCCGATTTCGGCTCCGCTATGGCCGCCGCGCTGTTCGGCATGGCCTTCGGCGCCGCCGGCGGTGGCTGGCTCGGCGACCGGATCGGGCGGGTGCGCGCGCTGGCACTCGCGGTGGTCCTGTTCGGAGTGGCGACGATGGCGGTCAGCCGGGTGGACGACGTCGCGGCGCTGGCGCTGCTGCGCGTGGTCGGCGGGATCGGCTTCGGCGCTGCGGGGCCCAATGCGCTGGCGCTCACCAGCGAATGGACCGCGCTGCGCTGGCGCACCCACGTTGTGGCCCTGCTCGCGGTGGGGACCCCGGCCGGCGGCATGATCGGCGCGGCCATGCTGCCGGTTCTGCTGCCGACATTGGGCTGGCGCGGGGTGTTCGGCGCGCTGGGCACGGTGGCGGTGGTGCTCGGCCTGGTCCTGCTTGTCGTCCTGCGCGAAGCTTCGGGACGCGGCGGCACGGGCCCAGCTTCCCCAGCGGCGGGCGAGCGCACCGAACGGCTGCTCTCCGAGCGTTACTGGCGGCTCAACCTGGGGACCGGGCTCAGTTTCGCGGCGCTGACCGCGATCGTCTATGGCCTGGGCGCCTGGATGCCCTCGTTCCTGTCGGCCGCCGGCTTCACGCTCGACCAGGCGCTGGCGGCGAGCTTCGCGTTCAACGCCTGCTCGATCCTCGGAGCCTTCGCCGCCGGATGGCTGGCGCGGGCGCAGGGCTCGCGCCGGGTCATGCTGGCCAGCGCCGTGCTGACCGCGCTGCTGCTGGCGGCCTTCGGACTGACGCTGGATGCAGCATCCGGCGCGCGTGCCCTCATCTACGGCCTAGCCGCCGCCATCGGCTTTGCCGCCAGCCTCGGCATCACCACGCTCTATGCGATGGCAACCCTGCTCTATCCGGGCGAGGTCCGCGCCCGGGGGATCGGCTTGGGGATGACGAGCGGGCGGATCGGCGGCATCGCCATGAGCTTTGCCGGGGGATACCTGCTCGACCTGGCCGGGGGCTCGGCGGCGGTGCTGTGCGGCGTGCTCGCGGCCTGCGCGCTGGCCGCCACCAGCGCCGGGTGGCTGGTGCGCGACCACATCGTAAAATCTTAGGAATTGCCGGCTAGCCTCCGCGCCAGAAGGGGCTTTCAGGTGTTCCAGACCGCAATCCACCCGCCGGTGCTCGACTTGCGCCGCCCAGAAGGCGCGGCCGCCCTCGCGCGTGGCTGGCAGCACCTGGCCGACCGCGCCAGCTTGCCCACGCAGGATGCCGCTTTCGTCGCCGCCTTGCGCCAATCGCTGCTGATGGGCGACGAGCTGGCGCTGTTCCAGATCGAGAGCGAGAACCGCTACGACGCGCTGCTGCCGCTCGCCCGCAAGGCCGGCCGCCTGGCGCGCTGGCGGCTGGCGGGTGACGACGAGGTGTTCGAGCCGGGCGATGCGCTGTGCCGCGATTCGGTCGCCGCGCGGAGGCTGGCGGACCTGGTGGCGCAGGAGACCCGCCCGCTGATGCTCGCCCGCGTACCGGCCGGGTCGGCCTTCGTCCCCGCGCTGGTCGAGGCGATGAAGGGCCGCGGGCTGGTCAGCATCCGGCCCGCGACTCCCTGTCCGACGATCGCGCTGGACGAAAGCTGGCACGAGCCGGAAAGCCGCTTCACCTCGCGCCGCCGGTCGGATTTCCGCCGCGCCGCGCGCCGCGCCGCCGAGTTCGGTGCGCTCGCCTGCGAAAGCGTCTCGCCCGGGCCGGAGGAGTTCGATCCGCTGTTCGACCAGGCGATCAAGGTCGAGGCCGCGAGCTGGAAGACAAAGGCGGGCACGGCGATCCTGTGCGATCCGGTCAAGGAGGCGTTCTTCCGCGCCTATCTGAAGGATGCGAGCGAGCGCGGCGCCTGCCGGATGGCGTTCCTGCGGCTGGGCGACCGGATCGCCGCGATGCACCTGGCGGTCGAGCTGTGCGGGCGCCACTGGCTCTACAAGATCGGGTTCGACGAACGCTTCGCGCACGGCTCGCCCGGCACGCTGCTGATGCTCCATGCGATCGGCGATGCGGCGCGGCGGGGGATGCGCTCGTTCGAGCTGATGGGCGATTCGGAGCCCTGGATCGCCGACCTGTGGACCCGCGACGAGCGGCCGTGCTGGCAGGTCAGGACCTATCCGCGCAGCCTGCCGGGGGCGGCGGCCTGGCTGGCGGACGCCGGGCGCTGGCTGCAGGAGCGGGTGGTCCCGGTACCGGCCAAGTGAGCGCCCTTCGCGCGCGGCTGTCGGCGGCCCGCCATGCCCTGCCCGAGCTGGTCGAACGGACCGTGCCGGTCGCCGGCGCGGCGGAAACCGCGCGTGCGATCGCCCGGCTGGAGCGGCGCGGCTATGCCACCACGGCGGGTTATTTCCATGCCGACGGGGCGCCGCCCGTGGCCGTGGCCGCCGCCTGCCACGCGCTGGCCGAAGCGCTGCGGGCGCGGGGCCTGCCGACCCTGATGGCGATCAAGTCCAACGCCCTCGACCACGACCGCACCTTGCTGCGGGCCATCGCCGCGACCGGCGTGCCGCTGGTATTCGATGCGATGGCGCCCGAGCACGCCGATCGCATCCATGCCCTCGCACACGAATTCGCCGCCGGGCTGGCGCTTCCCGCGCGCTGGCGGCGCAGCCCCTCCGACGCCGCTGCCCTGCGCGACACGCCGTGCCGGGTGCGGCTGGTGCGCGGCGAATGGGCGGACCCGGACCGGGACGCCGAGGATCCGCGCGGCGCCTATCTCGCGCTTGCCCGCACCCTTGCCGGACGCAGCGCTCCCGTGGGCGTGGCGACGCACGATCCGGCGCTGGCCGGGGAGGCGCTGGCGATTCTCCTTGCCGCGGGCACGCCGTGCGAACTGGAGCAGCTGCGCGGCCTGCCGCGCCGCCGGACCGAGGCGCTCGCGCGGCGGCTCGGCGTGCCGGTGCGGCTCTACTGGCCGTGCGGCCCGGGCTGGTGGCCCTATGCGGTCGACCAGGCGCTCGCCCGCCCGCACCTGCCGCTCTGGGCGCTGCGGGACGCGCTCAGGCTCTAGCGCTTGCTCCGCGCCAGTTCGCGCCAGCCGATATCGCGGCGGCAGAACAGGCCCGGCGCATCGATGGCTTCGACCGCGTCGTAGACCTTGCGCCGTGCCTCGCCGATGTCAGGCGCCCGCGCCGTCACGTTGAGCACGCGCCCGCCATTGGCGACCAGCCGGCCGCCGTTTTCGGTCGTTCCCGCGTGGAACACCAGCGCGCCGTCGCGCTCGGCCTCGCCCACGTCGATCGGGCTGCCCTTCTCGGGCGTGCCGGGATAGCCGTTGGCGGCCATGACGACCGTCATCGCGGTGTCGTCGGAAAACTTCGGCACCGGCAGTGAGGCCAGCCGGCTGGTCGCGGCGGCATAGAGGTATTCGCCCAGGTCCTCCTCGAGCCGCATCATCAGGACCTGGCATTCGGGATCGCCGAAGCGGCAATTGTATTCGACCAGCTTGGGCCCTTCGCGGGTCAGCATCAGGCCGGCATAGAGCACGCCGACGTAGGGCATCCCCTCGTCCGCCATGGCCCTCACGGTCGGGCCGATGATCCGGGCGATCGCCTCGCCGCGGATCTCCGGGGTCAGGATCGGCGCCGGGCTGTAGGCGCCCATGCCGCCGGTGTTGGGGCCGGTGTCGCCTTCGCCCACGCGCTTGTGATCCTGCGCCCCGCCGAACGGCAGGATGGTCGCGCCGTCGGTGATGGCGAAGTAGCTCGCCTCCTCACCCTCCATGAATTCCTCGATCACCACCTCGGCCCCGGCTGGTCCAAATTGGCCGCCGAACATCTCGCCCAGCGCCGCTTCGGCCTCCTCGCGCGTCTGGGCGATGACCACGCCCTTGCCCGCGGCAAGCCCGTCAGCCTTGAGCACGTAGGGCGGCTCGAAACCGCCAAGCGCCTCGCGCGCCTCGCCAAGCGAGGTCGTGCGGACATAGCCGGCGGTGGGAATGCCGGCCCGCTGGCACAGATCCTTGGTGAAGCCCTTGCTGCCTTCCAGCTGGGCGGCTGCCTTCGACGGGCCGAACACCGCGATACCTTCGCTGCGCAATTCGTCGGCCAGACCCGCCACCAGCGGCGCTTCGGGTCCGACAACGACGAAATCGACATCCTTTGCGTGGCAGAATTTCATCACCGCGGCGTGGTCCGCCGGGTCAAGCTCGACCAGCTCGGCATGGTCTGCGATGCCGGGATTGCCCGGCGCGCAGTAGAGCTTGCCGCCGTCTGCGGCGATGAAGCGGGATTGCGCCAGCTTCCACGCCAGCGCATGTTCGCGCCCGCCCGACCCCAGCAGAAGGATGTTCATGCCCGGCTCTCCTGAAATCGACGCCATTGGTAACGCGGGGCTCGTAGCCAAGGGGCAGGCCGGGGACAACGCCGCGCCTCTGACCATCACCGAGATTTCCGCTCGGCTCAAGCGGACGGTCGAGGATGCATTCGGCTTCGTGAAGCTGCGCGGCGAGCTGTCCGGGGTGAAGCGCGCCGCGTCGGGCCACCTCTACTGCTGCCTGAAGGACGAAGGCGCGCGGATCGACGGCGTGATGTGGCGCGGCGGCGTGGAGCGCCTCGGCTTCCGCCCGGAAGACGGGATCGAGGTCGTCGCCAGCGGCAAGCTGACGACCTATCCCGGGCGGTCGAACTACCAGATCGTCATCGAGCGCATGGAGATCGCGGGCGAGGGCGCGTTGCTCGCCCTGCTGGAGAAGCTGCGCCAGCGGCTCACGGCGGAAGGCCTCTTCGCGCCCGAGCGCAAGCGGGCGCTGCCCTATCTGCCGTCGGTCATCGGCGTGGTCACTTCGCCCACCGGGGCGGTGATCCGCGACATCCTGCATCGCCTGGCCGACCGTTTTCCCAGCCGCGTCCTGGTCTGGCCGGTGCTGGTCCAGGGGCAGGGGTCGGCCGAGCAGGTCGCCGCCGCCGTGCGCGGGTTCGGCGCTTTGGCCGAAGGTGGGGCCGTGCCGCGCCCCGACCTGCTGATCGTCGCCCGCGGTGGCGGCTCGATCGAGGACCTGTGGGGCTTCAACGAGGAGGTCGTCGTCCGCGCGATCGCCGAATCGCCGATCCCGGTGATCAGCGCCGTGGGCCACGAGACCGACACCACGCTGGCCGATCATGCCGCCGATCGGCGGGCGCCGACCCCGACCGCCGCGGCCGAGATGGCGGTGCCGGTCCTGCGGGATCTTGCCGCGGCGCTCGACGAGTTCGGGTTGCGTCAGCGCAAGTGCGCGCTGCGGCCGGTGGCGCTGGGCCGCGAGCGGCTCGAAGCGCGGGTCGCGCGCATCCCGCGGCCCGACCAGATCGCGGCGCGCAAGGCCCAGGCGCTCGACGACCTCGGCGAACGCCTGCGGCGCGGGCTGGCCGACCGTGCGGCGCAGGCGCGCCATGTGTTGCAGGACGATCGCCACCGCCTCTCGGGCGCTCTGCTGCGGGCGAACTTGCGCAGCGGGCAGGACCGGCTCGACCGGGTCCGTTCGCCCCTGCCCATGCTGCAGCGGCAAATGGCCGAGGGGGCCGAGCGGCTTGCCGCGCTCGATCGCCTGCGCCTCTCGCTTGATCCGCACTCCCCGCTCAAGCGCGGCTATGCCATGGTGAGCGCGCCCGGCCGCCCGGTGGTGTCGAGCAAGGCGGTGGCGGCCGCCCAGCCCGCCCTTACGCTTCAGTTCGCCGACGGCATGCTCGACGTTTCGACGAGCACGCTGCAACCGCCCGCGGCGCTCAAGGCTCGGCCCGTCCCATCCCGCCCCCGGCCCGCGCAAGACGATTTGTTCGGCTGAACCGGAGTTGCTAAGGTCCTTGCCATGCTGATGAATTCCGGCCGCAGCCCGGCCACCCTGATGTACGGTCCCAACGGTTTTCGCGTCATTCGACCGGGCCATTTCGTCGCCTGCGCGGTAAGCGGCGAACCGATCCCGCTGGAAGAACTGCGTTACTGGTCGGTCGACCGGCAGGAAGCCTACGCCAGCGCGAAGATCGCCACGCGGCGATTGAGCGGAGGGGCATGAGCGGCACCGGTAGCGCGGTCCGCTTCCTTCTCGGCGTTGCTGGGTTGGCCCTGCTGGGCAGTTGCGCCGGTTCGCCCGAGCCTGCCCCGCGGCAGGCGCCCCCGGTCGCGGTGGTGCAGCCCATCCCCTTGCCGGCGCCTTCTCCGGCGCCGCAGGGACCCGCCACCTTCGAATATGCCGGCGAGCTGACGCAGGGGGGATGGCTGCGCGGCCGCGCGCCCGCAGGAACGGTCTCCGCACGGCTCGATGGCCAGGCGCTGCTGCTGGATTCCGCGGGCCGCTTCTTCGCCGCCTTCGACCGCGACGCGGGGCCCTCGGCCCGGCTCGTCGCTACGCTGGCCGACGGGCGGACCATCGCCAGCACGCTGAGCATTTCGCCGCGCGCCTGGAACATCGAGCGGGTCGACGTGCCGATGCGCCCCGGCAGCGGGCCGACCGAGGCGTTCATGGCGCTGCGCCGCCCCGAACTGGCGCAGATCGCCGCCGCGCGCGCGGTCGACCATCCGGTCGATGGGTGGACCCAGCGTTTCGTCTGGCCTGTAAAGGGCCGCATCTCGGGCCGGTTCGGTTCGCAGCGGGTGTACCGCGGCGGCGAGGCGGGAAGCTATCATTCCGGGCTCGACATCGCCACGGGCGGGAGCGGCACCCCCTATGTCGCACCGGCGGACGGCGTCGTCGTGCTGGCGGCGCAGAGCCCCTTCACGCTGGAGGGCAACCTGCTGATCATCGATCACGGTGGCGGGCTCAACAGCGCCTTCCTGCACTCCTCGAAGATTGCGGTCTCGCTCGGCGATCGGGTGCGCCAGGGGCAGTACATCGGCAATATCGGAATGACCGGTCGAGCGACGGGGCCCCACCTGCACTGGAGCCTCAAGTGGCGCGACGCGCGGCTCGACCCCCTGCTTTTCCTGGGGCCGATGGATTAAAGCCATACCGCGCCGCATCATTCTTTCCCGGCCGACCGCAAACGATGCAAGTTTGCAACAAGGTTGATCGTTGCAATTGTAACATTGTTGCAAAAGCCATGGATTCGGTCGATTTGTGACAGTCGTTCGTCCGGTCGCAGGTGACTGTTGCACATTGGTGACATGCACGAATCAATGTCTGCCCGCCGACCGAAGTGCTTTGACCGGACGGTCGATTATCCCGCATTGCGGCACATCATTTTCCGGATGGGATTCGTGTGTTCGACGCGCGCGGATGGGGCCAGGGAGGCCACTTGCCGGGAAATTGTTCAAGGTCCGCCGCAGTTCCGGTGGCGGCCTTCAGAAAAGGGACTGGAACGTGATCAACACCAAATTCTCCATGCTTAAGGCTGGCGTTGCTCCGCTCGCGGTCGGCTTCGCTCTGTTGAGCGCGCCTGCCTTTGCGCAGGAAGCCGTCGACTGCGAAACGAACCCGAACGCTCCGAGCTGCGTCTCCGAAGACGACGGCAGCGCGAACGTCATCATCGTTACGGGCTCGATCGTCCGCAACCCGGCCGCCGCCTCGGCGTCGCCGATCACCACGGTTTCGGCCGACGACCTGCAGACCCGCGGTGTCTCGACGATCGCCGAAGCGGTGCAGACGCTCAGCGCCAACAACGCCGGCACGGTGCAGCCGAGCTGGTCCTCGTTCGGTTTCGCGACCGGCGCGAGCTCGCCCTCGCTGCGCGGCTTCAACAACGCCTACACCCTGACGCTGTTCAACGGCATGCGTTCGGCGCTCTACCCGCTGGGTGACGACGGCTACCGCAACTTCGTCGACATCAACTCGATCCCGTCGTCGATCGTCGACCGCGTCGACGTCCTGCTCGACGGCGCCTCGGCGACCTACGGTTCGGACGCGATCGCGGGCGTGGTCAACGTCATCGTGAAGCGCCAGATCGAAGGCCTGCACCTCAATGCCTCGTTCGGTCAGACGACCGAATACGGCGACGCGACCGAGTACAAGGCAAGCGCGACCTACGGCTACGGCGACATCGACGATCAGGGCTTCAACGTCTATGGTAACTTCGAGTACCAGAAGAACGGCCGCCTGCTGATGCGCGACCGTCCGGAGTTCAACAAGTCGTACCTCGGCGACCTCAGCGGCATCTGCGGCACCGCCGCCCAGGGCTGTCTGACCAGCAACATCGTCAACGGCATCCAGGGTGACAACAGCTACCTGGGCTTCGGTTCGACCTATGCCCCGGCGTTCCGCCCCTACACCGGTGCCGGCACCGGCGTGCAGGGTCCGTACCAGTACGGCCCGGCCGGCTGCCTCGACCTGCCCTCGATCACGCTGACCCAGGCGCAGTTCAATTCGGCTCCGGCCGCACAGCAGGCGGTTATTCCGACCAACCGCACGCTCTGCCAGCAGGATCTTTCGGACTTCACGTACAACTCGCCGACGCAGCGCCTGGGCGGCAACCTGAAGGCCACCTTCTCGCTGGGTGACCGGGCCGAAGCGTTCTTCATGGTCAACTACATGAACGTGCAGACCAGCGGCTACAGCACGCCGCTGAACTACACCGGTTCGACCGCCGCCGGCGGCCCGACCGTGACCGTCTCGCAGATTTACCTCCCGGCCTATATCTGTCCGCAGGGCGTCGCCTCGATCACTGGCGGCATCCTCTCGGCCACCGGTTGTAATGCGCAGAACGGCACGCTGAACCCGAACAACCCGTTCGCGGCGCAGGGTCTCCAGGCTCGCCTGGTCGGCCGTCCGGTCTCCTCGCGCGGCACGGACACCGAAGCCACGACCATCCGCTACAGCGGTGGCATCGACGGTTCGTTCGGTGACTGGAACTATAACGTGGGCGTCGCTGCCTCGGAAGTGGTGCTCGAGCGTACGCAGTTCGGCTACATCTGGCTGCCGGGTCTGTTCACCGCGGTCGCCAACGGCGGTTACAACTTCGTCAACCCGCTCGCCAACACGGAAGCGCAGACGCAGCTGGTCCTGCCGGACAACTTCAACCGGTCGAACTCGAAGGAAACGCAGGTCGTCGTCTCGGTCAACCGCGACTTCTTCGAACTGCCGGGCGGCTCGCTCAACGTCGCCGTCACGGGCCAGTATCGCTACGAAGCGATCCACAACCCGAGCGCCAATCCGCCGAACGCCGCCAGCCCGAACCAGCGCTACTACTCGATCAACGCCGTGGGCGTGGACGGTAGCCGCGAAGTCTGGTCGGCCGGTTACGAAATCTCCGCCCCGATCTCGGACTTCCTCCGGGTGAAGGCGCAGGGTTCGTACGAGAGCTACTCGACCGGTCAGTCGAAGTTTTCGCCGAAGTTCGAAGCGACGGTTCAGCCGATCGAGGAACTGAAGTTCCGCGGCACCTACTCGCGCGGCTTCCGCATTCCGAGCTTCTCGGAAAGCTTCGCCCTGCCGACGACCGGCTTCGTGTCGGCCAACATCAACTGCACCCAGGCCACGTACGCTGCGTTCTGCGCCGCGCACGCCAGCAACCCGTCCTACTACTCGGGTGGCTACAACTACGGTCTGACCTCGTCGGGCAACCTGAACCTCAAGCCTGAGACTTCGGAAGCCTTCACGATCGGTGCGGTCGTCCAGCCGATGCGGAACATCACGTTCACCGCCGACTTCTGGCAGACCGAGATCAAGGACGCGATCGTTCCTGTGACCGCTGGTCTCGATGTGTTCCAGCAGTACTACTCCAACAACGGTGTCGTTAACATTCCGGGCATCACCGTGACCCCGGGCGTTGCCGATCCGCAGAACCCGAACGCGCTGCCGCTGATCGGTACCGTCAACGGTTCGTACAGCAACTCGAACACCTTCCTGGGCCGTGGCATGGACTTCACCCTGGATGCGTCGTTCAACATCAGCGATTCGCTGCGCTGGCGTTCGTACGTCAACGCGTCGTACCTGATGCGTCTGCAGTCGACCCTGGCGAACGGCAATGTCGAGCGTTACGACGGCACGCTGGGCGCCTGCCACATCTCGTCCTGCTCGGGTGCTCCGACGTGGCGTGGTGTGTGGCAGAACACCTTCACCTACAATGACGACACCCGTCTGAGCCTCACGGCTTACTACACGGACTCGTTCAGCGACGTCGCGACCGATTCGGCCGGCGTCTACGGTGACTGCCAGGCGAGCGCCGACAACGGTCAGATCCTGACCTGGAACGACGGTTCGCCGGTGCAGTGCAGCACCCCGAGCACGTTCTACATCGACGGTCACGTGGAACACACGTTCGCCGAGAAGTTCACGCTTTATGCCGATGTTCTCAACATCCTCGGCACCAAGCCGGACTTCGCGCCGAACGCCGCCTACGGCATCTACGGTTTCGCCCCGTCGTGGCAGGACCGCCTGTTCGTGGGTCGTTTCCTGCGCGTCGGTGCGCGGGTCGATTTCTAAAGTTTAGAACTTCGAACAAGAAAGGGGCGGTCTTCGGGCCGCCCCTTTTTTTTGCGGCCTGTGTTGGTATGCGGGCGGCGGTGAAGGTTACTTCCTTCCCCATATCGCAGCTTCTGCGCTAACTCTGGAAACTGTCCTGAACCGGCCCTGCCGCCTCTTCCTCCTGACCTGCCTCGTCATTCTGCTGGTACCGGGACTGTGGGTTCGTTCCACGACGCAGCCGGAGCCCGATTTCTCCGGCAAGCTAGCTTTCGTGCCCCTCACGGAAGAGCGCGCTGCGCATGGGTCCTTGGCCGTTGCCGGCCTGTGGGAACTGGTCGGGCCCGATTTCCGCTTCGGAGGATACTCCGCGCTAGTGCCGCTGCCGGGAAGCCGGCTGCTGGCGCATTCGGATTCCGGCCAGCGGCTGGAATTCTGGCAACAGGACGACGGGACATTCGCTCACCGCTTCTCCTCGGCGCCTGATTCCGGCGACAAGCGCCTGAACGACTTCGAGGGCGGTGCGGCCGACCCGAAGAGCGGGCGCCAGTGGTACTCGCTGGAGATGGCCAACACGATCCGGCGCTACGCGCAAGACGGCTCGTACGAAGGCGAGATCGCCCCGCCGGCGATGGCGCGCTTTCCTCAGAACGGCGGCGCCGAGGCTCTGGCACGCCTGCCCGACGGCCGCTTCATCGTCCTGCAGGAAGTTGCGCGCTGGCCCCACATGATGAACCGCGTTGGGCTTCTATTCCCGGGCGATCCGCTGCTGGGCGGGGCACCGATCGAATTCACGATCAGGCCCCCGGCCGGCTACGATCCGGCCGATGCGGTGGCTCTTCCCGACGGCCAGGTCCTGATTCTGCTGCGGGCGCTGCGCCCCACCAGGCACGGCCTGTTCAGCAGCCGCATCATCGTGGCCGACCCGGCCGACATAGCCGAGGGCCAGGTATGGCCCTGGCGCGAGCTAGCGAATCTCGACGAGTTGCTTCCGCGCGAGAACTACGAAGGCATGACGGCCGTCAGCGACCGGGGACGCACGATCCTGTGGATCGTGTCGGACTCGAACCGCAGCGGCTTCGTCCAGCGGACGCTGCTCGCCAAACTGGAATGGAACGAATGCGCGGCCGCCCAAGCGGCCGACTGCATCGGGGTTAGGCCGCCTCAGCGACCTTCTTGAGCTCGCGCTTCACCTTCAGCGCGCGGGCGCTGAGCTTGATGTCGCTGGTCTTGAGCAGCCAGTTGTCGAGACCGCCATTGTGCTCGACCGAGCGCAGACCGTGCGTCGAGACGCGAAACTTGAAGCTCTTGTCCAGCTTCTCGCTCAGCAGGGTGACGTTCTGCAGGTTGGGCAGAAAGACTCGCTTGGTCTTATTGTTGGCGTGGCTCACGTTGTGGCCGACCTGGCGGCCCTTGCCGGTCAATTCGCAGATACGCGACATGGTTCGTCTCAACTCGTTTATCGGAAGCTATCCGGGAAAGCGGCGCGCATAGCGAGGGCCGTGCGAATCGTCAAGCATTCCGGCACCATTGCGGGCGCAATCGCACACGGGTAGCGCACCGGCATGACCCGCTGGCCCCTCCCCCCACCGATGGAACGCGCGCTCGCGTTGGCGCGCGATGCGGCCGCGGCGGGGGAGGTGCCGATCGGCGCCGTGGTCGTCAAGGACGGCGCGATCGTCGGCGAAGGGCGCAATGCGCCGCGCGAGACACACGACCCGACCGCGCATGCGGAGATCGCCGCCATTCGCCAGGCGGCCGCCGCCCTGGGCAACGAGCGGCTTGCCGAGTGCGACCTGTGGGTCACGCTGGAACCGTGCGCCATGTGTGCCGGGGCGATCGCCCACGCCCGCATCGCGCGGCTCTACTACGCGGCGCCCGATCCCAAGGGCGGCGCGGTCGCGCATGGCGCGCGGGTGTTCGACCACCCGCAAAGCCTCCACCGGCCGGAAGTCTATACAGGGATGGGAGAGGACGCTGCCGCCGCGCTGCTGCGGGAATTTTTCGCGGAACGGCGCTAGAGCCCGCGCCAGATCTTGATCGGCTGAGCGTCTGCCGGCCCCAAGGCGGACCGCTTGCAAGTTCGCGGCATGAAATCCGTGCCGTAGCAAAGCCGCATTCCCTCGAACCACCCGCGTTCGTTGACCTCGACACCGACCTGGTCGGCCCCCCATGCCGGATTTGCCGTGACGAAAGCCTGCCGCAGGTCCCCGGCGGTCGGCTCCCGGCGCGACAGGCGGTCGATATCGGGCCAGCGCAGGCTGTTCCACAGGATGCTCCCGACTTTGAAATAGGCCACCGGGCGCCGGACCATGCAACTGCCATGGCGGGCCCATTCGTGCGCCAGCAGGCGGGCGGACGGGGTCATGCAAAGATGTGGGCGTAGAGCGTCGCCCCGCAGCGGGACTTCGGTGCGGCACCACTGCGGCGAAACGCGCGCTCCCTCAGGCCATAGGCCGTGCAGGACCATGCCGAAGCGCCCGCCCGCGCCCGAACACTGGCGCGCGTCCGCTTTGGAGCCCTTGCGCGTCCGGCAGTACTCGGGCGACCAGCTGACGGCGAGCGTGTAGCCCGTGACCGGTGCCCGGCGCTCGGCACCGCGATCCATGCGCGGCACCGCGATCTGGCCTTGCGGCACCTGGCATTGATAGGCTTGCGCGGACAGCGCCGCCGGCATCGCCAGCAGGGCCGCTGCGAAAAGCCGGATGCCGATCAATCGGCGGGGTCGGCGGGCGCAGTTTCGCGGTTGCCGGCGAACCAGGCCTTCGCATCCGGCTGGAAGAGATACCACACCGCAGCAGCCTGAAAGATCACGCCGAGTAGCGACAGGGCCTCGACCGCGCCCAGACCCCCGGCAAACAGCGAGGGCAGCTTGACGAGGCTGTAGGCGAAGAACAGGACCACGACCCACTTGGCGATCACGAACCCCTTGCGCGAGACCAGGTACCACAGGAGCAGCGAGATCAGGGTGCCGACGGCGATACTGCCGATGACGAGGCCGCTGCCGACTGCGATGCCGGATTCAGCAGCCTGCGCCTCTGCCTGCTCCATGATGGCACCGTAAGCGAGCACCGAAATGAGCAGCGAGACGACGATCGAGCCAAGATAAAACAGGTCGAACTTGCGAATGGAATCAGGCCGCATGACGTACAATCTCCCTCCCCGGAAAAGCGAAGTCTGCCCGATCCGGCCGACTCACGCAATCGGCGTGAAGTCGAGCCCGATATCCGCGGCCGGGGCGCTCTGCGTCAGGCGGCCGACCGAGACGTAATCCACCCCCGTCGCGGCAATCCCGCCGATTGTCTGCAAGGTGACGCCGCCGCTCGCCTCGGTCGGCACCCGGCCGGAGACCAGCGCCACGGCCTCCCGCAGTTCCTCGGGCGACATGTTGTCGAGCAGCAGGTGACTCGCCCCGGCGGCGAGCGCGGGCTCGATCTGGTCGAGCCGGTCGACCTCGCAGATCACGTTCTCGACCCCGGCGTCGATCGCCCGCCGCACGGCCTCGCCGACGCTGCCGGCGACCAGCACGTGGTTGTCCTTGATCATCGCCGCGTCCCACAGTCCCATGCGGTGGTTCTGCGCCCCGCCGGTGCGGGTGGCGTACTTTTCCAGGTGGCGCAGCCCGGGAATGGTCTTGCGGGTGTCGAGCAGGGTCGCGTGCCCACCCATTGCGCGCACATAGGCGCGGGTCATGGTGGCGATGCCCGACAGGTGCTGCACGGTATTGAGCGCGCTGCGCTCCGCAGTCAGCATGGCACGGGCGTTGCCGGCCAGCCGCATCAGGTCGGTCCCGGCAGGAACTTCGGCGCCTTCGCCGACGAGGATCTCGATCTCCATCGCCGGGTCGAGCGCGCGGAAGAAGGCGGCGGCGATCGGCAGGCCCGCGACGACGATGGCATCGCGGCTGTCCATCGCGCCCTGGAAACGCGCATCCGCCGGGATCACGCTCTCGGCCGTCACATCGCGCCCGCCGCCGGGCAGGCCCACGCCAAGGTCCTCGTCGAGCGTTTCGCGAACGAACCGCTGCAGGTCGAAGCCGGGTAGCTGGAACGCCGTCATTGCGGATCGGCCGTCAATGGACGAACCGGGCGACGACATCCCTGTAGCTGCGCGAGACCTTCACTTCGGCGCCGCTGTCGAGCACGAGGAAGCATTCCCCGTTGGTGTGCGGCTTGACCTGGCGCACCTGGTCGAGGTTGACGATGGTCGAACGGTGAACCCGCTGGAAGATTCGAGGGTCGAGCCGCCGCTCGAGATCCTTCATCGTTTCGCGCAGGATCAGCGAATTGTCGCCGGTGTAGATACACATGTAATCGCCCGCCGCCTCGATGTGCTCGATGGTGTCGACGTCGACCCGGAAGATCTGCCCGCGGTCCTTCACGTTGATCAGCTTCTCGTAGCGGCCGGTGCTCTCGTCGTCGGTGGGCATGTTTTCCATGGCGTCGGGCGCCACTTCGGCCAGAACGTCCTGCAGCTTCTTGGCCTCGTCGGCGCTGCGCTTCTCGGCCAGGCGGGTGCGCACCCGCTCGAGCGTGTCGGCCAGCTTGTCTTCGTCGACCGGCTTCATCAGGTAATTGACCGCATTGGCCTCGAACGCGCGGATCGCGTGTTCCTGGTAAGCGGTCACGAAGACGAACAGCGGCGGGTCGATCTCCATGACGCCCTTGACGACCGAGAACCCGTCGAACCCCGGCATCTGAATGTCGAGGAAGACCAGGTCCGGTTTCTCGGTCTTGATCTTGCGGATCGCCTCGCGCCCATTGGCGCAGGTTTCGATGATTTCCACGTCGGGAAACTTCTCGAGACGAAGGCGAAGTCCCTGAATGGCCAGTTTCTCGTCGTCGACGAGGATGGTGCGGATGGTCATGTGTCAAATCCCAAGGCGCGCTGTGCGGGCGCGGGTGTAACGGATGGAACGGCTTGCGGTTTCGCGGGCGCGACCGACGGGGTCTCCGCCGCCCGTTCGAGAGGGACCTCGATCACCACGGTGAAGCCGCCGTCGGCCGGCGTGCGGATCTCGAACAGGTGGTCCTCTCCATAGGCCTGGGCCAGGCGATCGCGGATGTTGGCAAGTCCAACCCCGGTCGATTCATGCTTGCCGAAGGTTGCTTGCGGCAATGTCGCCCGGCGGGAGCGGGCGCGCAATCCCGGGCCCGTGTCGGACACGGTCAGGCGAAGCCGGTGGCCGACGAGTTGCGCCGAAAGGCTGATCCGGGCGCCTTCCTCCTGCGGGCTGACGGCATATTTGATCGCGTTCTCGACCAGCGGCTGGAGCAGGAAGCTGGGGATCATCGCCACCGCCGCCGCCGGATCGATGTCGAAGACCGTGCGCAGCCGCTCCTCGAAGCGCATCCGCTCGATGTCGAGGTACAGCTTCAGGGTCTCCACTTCCTGCGCCACGGTCACCTTGGCGCCCGGCTCGCTGACCAGCGTATGGCGCAGGAAGCCCGACAGGCGGGTAAGCATCGCGTTGGCCGGCTCAGTTTCCTTCAGCAGCACGAGCGTGCTGATCGAATTGAGCGTGTTGAACAGGAAGTGCGGGTTGAGCTGGTAGCGCAGCATGGCGAGTTGGGCCGCGGTCGCCTGCGCCTCGAGCCGTTCGAGCCGCTCGGCCTGTTCCTCGACCTGCAGGAAATAGTTGATCGCATAATAGAGCGCCGACCAGGCTCCGAGCAGCGACAGTGGGAGGATGTAGATGCCCAGCACACGCTGGACGAAGCTGACCGTGTCGTCGGGCCGGTAAAGGCTGAGCGCCCAGGCGTCGATCGCGGCGAAGAGGCTGACGGCTACCAGCAGCAGGGCCGCCGTCGCCACCCAGGTTACGAGGGGCCGCAGGCGGATCAGATAACCGAAGATCACCGCCAGGATCAGGCTGATCGAAAGCCCGGTGATGGCTTCGATCAGGACCAGGACCAGGAAGCTCCAGGGCTGATCGTTGGCCATCGAGGAGACGCTGCGCAGCAGCATGGCGCCGCCCCACCCGGTGAGCTGCAGGTTCCAGAAGGCGCGGTTCTTGTCGGCGAAGAAAGGCGTCGGGCGGAACAGGTGAATGCCCGAATCGCCGGCCGGCGCGGCTGCGAAGCGGGGCCCCGATCGCTGGCTCTTCTGGCGCCGGAACAAGGCGGTCAGCGCGTTCAGGACTTGCGCGCCTCCGCGACCGCCTTGGCCAGTTCCTCTTCGCCCACCGCGCCGTCGATCACGCGGTCGCCGATGACCCAGCCCGGCGTGCCCCCGATGCCCAGCTTGGCGGCCAGTTCGTGGTTGTCCTGCAGGAACGGATCGAATTGCCCGGCCGCGATCGCCGCATTGGCCTTGGCGAGATCGACCCCGGCGGCCCGTGCGGCGGCGGCGATCGTCTCGGCCGTGGGATTGCCCAGGTCGAACATCGCGTCGTGGAAGGCGGCATACTTGCCTTGCTGGGCGGCGGCGAGCGCCATGCGCGCGGCATCCGCACTCTCGGGGCGCAGGATCGGGAATTCCTTCATCACGATCCTGAGATCGGGATTGGCGGCGACCAGCGCCTTTACGTCCGGCACGCTCGCGCGGCAGTATCCGCAGGCGTAATCGCTGAATTCGACCAGGGTGACGGCACCGTCCGGATTGCCGAGCACGGCACCGGGGAAGGCCAGCTCCAACTGGTCGCGCACGGGCTCGATCCGCGCCTGGCGCTGGCGCTGGTCCAGCACCCCCATCGCTTCGGGCAGAATCTCGGGATTTGCCATCAGGTAGGTGCGGGTCGATTGTCCCGCATACGGCGTCAGGCCCCAGAGCGCCGCTCCGGCGAACCCGCCGAGCAACCCGATGGCCAAGGTGAAGTACCAGCGCATCGCTCGCGCTTACTTGCGGTCCTTCTGTCGTTCAAGCCGCGCGCGGGCCTGCATCGCCACGTCCTGCGCGCGAATCCAGTCGGGCGAGTTCTCGGGCAGCGAGGCCATCGCGGCCTGCGAGTTGAGCAGCGCCTCGGGGGCATTGCCCGACATGATCTGCTGTTCGGAGCTGGCCAGCCGGGCGCGCGGAATGTCTCCCTTGCGGCCGTAGACCATGCCCAGCTGATACCAGGCGAAGGGATTCTCGCGATCCTTCGCCAGCGCCGCGCGCAGCACCGTTTCGGCCTCGTCGAGATGCTGGCCGTCCTCGGTCGCGACCAGCGCGTGGCCGAAGGTGCCGGCGATGAGCGGATCGTTGGCGGTCAGCTGGGTCGCCTCGCGCAGCGGCCGCAAGGCATCGTCGGGCTTGCCCGATTCGAGCAGGATCTGGCCCTTGAGCTCGAGGAAATAGGGATCGTGCCCGTCGACCGCGAGCAGCGCGTCGATTTCCTCGATCGCCCGGTCGAGCCGGGCATCCTTGTGATAGGCATAGGCGCGCGCGTAGTGCGCCGGCACGGTCTCGACATAGTCTGGGTACGAACGCAGCGTATCCTCCGGCTTGGCGAGATAACCGTAAAGCTTCGCCTTGGCGCGCTGGAAGCGGTCCTCGATCTCGGCGGTTTCGCGCGGCGCCGACACGCAGGTGCCGGGCTCGACCGGGTCGGTCATGGCGATACTGGCGACGAGGTCCGCAGCGGGGGGATCCCACGCCGGATCGTCCTTCAGCTCTTCCTCCAGCGTCACGGCGCGGTCGCCGCTCATCGGGTGGGTGCGTGAATAGGTCTGCTCGTCCGCCTGGCTGTAGCCGCGGCGCATCTCATAGCTCTGCAGCTTGCGGAAGAACGCGACTGCGCCCTTGCCGCTGATGCCCGAGCACTTGAGCAACTGGACGGCGGCCGCATCAGCGGAGGATTCCTGCGCCCGGGTGAAGGTCAGCAGGCTGCCGAGCGCGACCTGCTGGCCCAGCGCCATCGCGGCGGAACCCGCCTCGGGCGCGCCTGCCGCCATCGCCGCGATCCCGGCGAGGATCGAGAGCACGTTGATCTTCATCGCATTGCCGTAGCCTTCGTAGAAGCGAAGGGCGTGGCCGCCGATGATGTGGCCCAGTTCGTGTGCCAGCACGCCCTGCACCTGGTTGGCGTTGTCGGCCGCGTTGATCAGGCCCGAATGGATGTAGATCGTCTGCCCCTGCTGGACGAAGGCGTTCATCGTGGGGTCGTTGATCAGCACGACGTCGACCGAGCCGCGCGGCATTCCGGCCGCCACCACCAGCGGGTCGACCATGTCCTGCAGCAGCGCCTCGGTTTCGGAATCGCGCAGGATGGACTGGGCGGCGGCCGGCTGGGCCCCGAGCAGGCATGCGGCGGCAAGGCAGGCGAGAAGGCGTGAGAGGATGCGCATGGCCGGGCTTCCGCTAGCGGTTTGTGGGCTGAACGGCGGCTGAAGGCGCGCCCTCCACCACCTCGGCGAGAAACGCCAGCAGGGCGTCGGACGTCCGGCGGTCACGGTCGAAGGGGCGGGCAAGGTGCATCACCACCTGGTTATGCCCGAGGCCGGGGATCTCTACCAGCCGCGCGTCGGCCCCCAGCGCGGCGAGCCTCACGGCCAGGACGCGCGAGTTGCGCGGTTTCACCGTCGTATCGGCATCGCCGGTCAGCAGCAGAGCGGGCGGCGCGTCGGCCCGGGCGAAGGAGATCGGCTGGGTGCTGGCAGGATCGGCGACGTGGCCGAACGCGGCGACGGCTGAAGGGTTGTCGAAGGGATAGAAGTCCGCCGGCCCGGCGAGCGCGGCCACGCCCTTGATCGTCCCTTCGGGCACTCCTGCCCGGCCGAGCCATTGCCGGTCGAGCGCGAGCATCAGGGCGTTATAGGCACCGGCCGAATGGCCCGTCAGGACGAGGCGATCGGCCCTGATCCCCAGTTGCCCGGCGTTGTCGAGCAGCCAGCGCACAGCGGCTGCGCTGTCCTCCAGCATCGCGGGAAAGCGTCCCTCGGGCCCCAGACGGTAGCCGACCAGCGCGGTGGCGTATCCGGCCTGCGCATAGCGCCGGGCGACGAAGGCGTAATCCGCCGGGTCGCCGCTACGCCAGCCGCCGCCGTGGATGAACACGATCAGGTCGGGCCGTTCCACGCCGATCGGGCGGTAGACCAGCAGGCGCTGCTGGCGGTGCGCGCCATACTTGGCGACAACCGGCGGGCCGGTTTCGACCTTGCGCGGGAAGGCGGCATCAAGGCGGTCGAGCGTCGCCACCGACTGGTTGCGCACCGCCCAGGCGTAAAGCGCGATACCGACCACCGCGAGGGCCGCCAGGGTGACGGCGCCCGCGATCAGCCAGGCCTTCATGCCTTTTCCTTGGTCGTGGAGACGATCTGCTCAGTCTCGCCGCCGGGCGTGAACCCGACCACGCGCAGGAAGTCCTGCCCGATCTCGTAGCTGGCGCCCATCCACAAGGGCACGCCCGAAGCCTCGATCAGCGCCTTGGCGGTGAGCTCGGGACCCGACAGGGTTTCCCCGGCCGAGGTGCGGATGAACACCGCGGCCACCCGGCCCGGGTGCTTCTCGATCGCCTCGGCATAGGCGGGCAGGTCGCCTTGGGTATCGTCGCCGATCAGCGCGAAGCGCACCGTGTCGAACATTTCCAGCAGGTGGGCGATGGTGTCGGTCTTGTGCCCCCCATGGCTTGCCGAGCCGAAGGTCGCGCGATTGAAGCCCCAGTCGCGCAGCATCAGCGGACCCAGCGGCAGGTTCTTGGCCTGCATGAAGGCGACCAGATAGGAGAACAGGTTCCACGGGCTCGAAGACACGTAGAAGAACGGCCGGTGCGTTGCCGGGATGCGCTTGCCTGCCCGGATTTCGCCGGGCGGCAGCGTGTGTCCCCCGCCCAGCGCACCATAGAAGGTGTCGGCCCCCGGCGCCGCGATCCGCTCCTCGGGCAGCTCGGCCAGGATCCGCTTCCAGTTGCGCAGCACGGTGCGCATGCCGCCGGTGATCCCGGTCTCGATCACCGTGTCGTCGATGTCGGAGATGACCGCCAGCCGGGCCTTGCGGCCGGGAACGAGGATATGCGCCTCCACGCATTGCGGCCCCTCGCGGTTGGCCCAGCGCAACGCCGCGGTCTCCCACACCGGATCGGGCGGCAGGTCCCATTCGGGTTCGAGTACCAGGTCGAAGCGGACGAAGCCTTCGCCGTCGGTCAGCCCCTCGTGGCGGACGAGCAGCCCGTCGGGGCCGGCGACTTCCAGCGTGACCGCTATGCCGGCTTCCTCGCGCGATGCGAACTGCGAGGCCAGGGTGCGCATCGCCTGCAGGCGTCCGGACTTGGCGAAGTCGCGCTCGCGCGCACGCAGCGCCCGGGCGGTGACGATCAGCCGGGTCCGGCTGCGGTAACCGAAATAGGGCTGGATACGGACCGGCGGCCCGAACAGGGTATCGAGTGGCATTGCCCCGGCCTTAGGCCCTTTCGGGCCGCGGGCAAATCTTGGAGCGGTCAGCCGACGATCCGCTTGCCCGCCTTCTCGACCAGGCCGTCGTCATGCGGCACTTCGCCGACGATTGCGATCCGGCCGTCGACGCGGCGGATCATCACTAGCGCGAACTCGCTTCCGTCGGTGGCCAGATCGGCGAAATCGACCGGGTCGAGCGCGCGCAGCGCGGCGACCAGCTTCTCGCGCGGATCCTCGGCGGGTTCCTTGCCGCTCTCGGCCTTGCGCAGCCGCCGTTCGGCCGCGACCACGGCCTTGAGGCCGCCGTCCGACGTGCGGAGGAATTCGCCCAGCCCGCCGCGCGGCAGGCCGATGCGGTGGGCGTGGCCCAGCGCGGTGGCGTACTCGGTCAGGCGCGTCTTGTCGTAATCCGCGCCGAACACGAGCTTGACCACCGGGGTCAGCGGCGCACGTTCCTGCACGGTCAGGCCCGCGTCGACCACGATCTCGTCGAAATCGGCGGGATTTTCCTGCGCGGCGAGCGAGAAGTCGTAAGCACGCCCGATGGCATCGTAGAGCGTCGCGCGGGTCCGGTCTTCGCTGGTCCGCGCCAGGTCGGCGGTCTCGCGCGCCACGGCGAGCCAGTCGCCCAGTTCCATCTCGGACGGATCGATCGCGGGAAGTTCCAGGCCGGTCTCGGCCTCGCCGAAACTGTCGGTCTCCGGCACGTGGGCGCCGGCGAAATCGTCGTCGGCAAAGCCCTGCGCGGCAAAGTCTTCACCTGAGAAGTCGTCTCCGGCATAGCCGTTCGTGGCATAGCCGGCCGGCGCAGCATAAGCGGCGGCAGCATCGACCTGATCGAGCTCGATGTCGCGGAAATCGTCCTCGCCGGGCGGCAGTTCGGGCAGCGCGGTGGCGCGCGGCTCGCTCTTGCGCAGGCTTGCGCCGATCGAAGTCAGCGACCCGAACGCCGGGCGCGGCAGATCCTCGCCTTCGTCGCCCCAGGTTTCGCCCTCGTCCTCGTCGTAATCGTCGTCGTCGTAGCTGAGGTTGAATTTCTTGGCGTAGTCGATCGGGCTTTCTTCGGATTCGTCATCTTCGTCCCAACCGGCTTCCGTGGTCAGTTCGAGCGGTTCCTCGTCGCCGGTATCGTTGGCCACCAGCGCTCCCGGGCCGTCGGCCCAGTCGGTCATCGGCGCGTCGTCGGCGCGGTGCGGGGCGATCTCGGGCTTCTGTTCCAGCGCCTGATCGACCTGCAGCAGCAGCTCGTCGGACGTATGCTGGTCGGCCAGTTCCTTCCAGTTGATCACGCCGTAGATGAAGTCGATCCGCTCGTCGTCGGTCGAGAATGGCAGCAGGATGCCACGATAGAGAATCGTCGACGCGCGCTGGTTGACGAATTCGGCCTCGAACCCGATCGGCGCCTGGTTGGCCAGGATCTGCATGTAATGGTCGGTGATGCGGCTGAGCAGCGAACGGCTCGGCACGTCGGCCAGCGTCCTGAGATTGCCCACGGTGACATCGCACTCCCCGGCGAGTTCCTGGCCCAGGAAAGTGATGCCCGGATCCTCGATGCCCGAGGTAAAGTCGAGCAGGACGCTATAGGGCCCGAAATCGGGCAGGTCGGCCGGATCGAACCCGTCGATGCCGGGGAAGTTGCGGTCTTCCAGCAGGCTTGCCCAGTGGTTGTAGGCACGCACCTGCATGCGCCGCTCGTCCTGGCCGATCGCGGCCGGCGGGGTATCGCGCACGACCTCTTCGTCGCCCGCGTCGAAGTCGCTGTTGTCCAGCGCTTCGAAATTGCCCCTCAACGTGTCCATGGCACAGATGCCCCCGGTGTCGTGTTACAGGACACGCTTGTGGCGCCGCGTGGTAAATTAACCGTTAAATGCCGGGGAAAGAGGCCGATTTCGGCAAAATTGCTGGCGTCATGGCGGCGCTCAATGCGCTACCGTTCCTTCGCCGATGCGCGGCATCGGGGCGAATATGCGCAGCACGATCAGCGCAAGCAGCAGCCAGGCTGCTGCGGCGAGCAGGGCTGCGGGCAGTCCCGAGACATCGGAAAATGCGCCCCACAGCCACGATCCGACCGCAAACCCGCCGAACACCAGCGCCTGGTAGATCGACAGGCAGCGACCGAGGATGGCATCGGGGCTGCGCAGTTGCATCGCCACGTTGAGGCTGGTCAGCGCGGAGACCTGCCCGGCCCCGGCGACGAAGCTGGCGACCACGGCCAGGGGAACGGTGGTGGCGAAGGCGAGGAAGGCCATCGCGGCGGCCGATGCGGCCATCGCCCCCGTCACGATCGCCTCCGGGCCGAAGCGGCGGCGCAGGCGCGAGATCCACAGCGCGGTCACGACCGAACCGACGCCGAAGGTGCCGAGGATTATCCCGAAGTCGAGCTCCGCGCCGCGCACCTGTTCGCGCACGACCAGCGGGATCAGCGACTGGTAGGCGGTTGCGCCAAGGCCGAAGGAGAACCCGCGCATCAGCACGCGGCGCACCGGGCTGGATCCGGCGCAGAAACGCAGGCCCTCGCCGATGGCGGGCAGCATCTTGCGGCGCTTCTCGGGCGCGGTGCGCTGCACCTTCCAGCGTAGCAGCACGATGATCATCAGCGAATAGCTCAGCGCGTTGACGGTGAAGGCCAGTTTCGGCCCCGAAAGCGAGAGCAGGATGCCGCCGATCGCCGGGCCCACGCTGCGCGCCAGGTTGAACGAGATCGAATTGAGCGAGATCGCCTGCGGCAGGTCCTCGCGCGGGACCTGCAGGCGTACCGACGCCTGCCATGCCGGACCGTTGAGCGCGAAGCCGCAGCCGATCAGCAAGGTCATCAGCAGCAGCGAGAGAGGCGTAACCGCATCGACCCAGGCCATGACCGACAAGGCGACCGAAATCGCCGCCATGCCGAGGTTCGCCGCCAGCATGACTGCCCGGCGATCGAAGCTGTCGGCGATCGCCCCGGCGAACACGCCCAGGAAGAGCACCGGTATGGCGACCGAGGCCTGGACCAGGGCGACGAGCAGGTGCGAAGAGGTGAGGTCGGTCATCAGCCAGGCGGCCGCGACCGACTGGGTCATGCTGCCGAGCGCGGAGACGAGATTGGCGGTCCACAGCGCGCGGTAGGCCGGCCAGCGAAACGGGGCGAGGGAAGAGCCGGCCGCGATCCTGCGGGCCGGTTCGCCGAAATTGCCTTCCGTGTCTGTCACTTGGGCCGCCTAGGCCGCGCGGCGCCGCCCGGCAAGCCGGTCGGGCGTCAGAGCATGTAGCGCATGCGGATCTTTTGCGACACGTCCTCGCCCGTCACCTCGAAGGCGGCGGCGGAGAATTTCGGCGGGCCCATCACGACCCGCGCATCGCGCGAAAAGCCGAAGCCCTCCTTCGGTATCATCAGCGCCTTGTCGACCCGGCCGTTGCCGTTCTCGTCGTGCAGCAGCGAGATCGCGTAGCGACCCGGCGCCACCCGGCCGAAGTCGAGAACCACCGTCTCGCCCGCCTTGACGGTCAGCGAGCGGGCCCTGGGGTCGGCTTCGCAATCGGGGAAATTCTTTGCATCGGTGGTGAGGCAGGCCTGCACCAGCCCCTTGGCGGAGCGCAGCCCGGTCACCGTCGCGCGCACGTCCGCCCCCGGTAGCCCGGCGCCCGTGACGAGCACGGCGGCGGCGGTCAGGCCGAGCGCGGCGAGAGCCCGCGGTCGGTGCCGCACAGCCTGTCCCAGAAGCGGAAGTAGAGCCCGAAATTGCATAGGTACTCGTCATGGTGCCGTTGATGGTGGCTCGCCGTTATCACCCATTCCCCTGCATTTGAATGAACGAGGCGCCGGGGAAACATCTCCCAGCCCATGTGATTGGTCACGCCCATCACGGTCATCACGCTGAGGACGACACCCAGCATCGCGAAATGGATGGGGATCAGGAACACGAGCACCGGGATGACGACGGCCCCCGTCAGCGCCTCGATCGGGTGGAAGCTCATCGCGGCCCAGGCGGTGGGCGGGCGGCTGGCGTGATGCACGGCATGGGCCAGGCGGAACCAGCGCGGGCGGTGCATCAGCCGGTGGGTCCAGTAAAACCACGTGTCGTGCGCAAAGAGGTAGGCGAGGACGGACAGCGGCAGCCAGGCGAGCGGATAGTCGTTCCACCCGGTGTAGACGCGGGTCCAGCCGTGCTCCTGCCAGCCCCAGGCGATCACGCCCGCAGGAATGCCGTAGATCGCCGCCGAGGCGAGCGACCAGCCGATCTCGCGCCGAATCTGGCGATCGAGCCCGGTGTAGAGCCCGGGCCGCACCCGCCGCGTAAGCCAGGCGAAGAGCCCGCTCGCCGCCAGATAGCGCACGCCGACGATCAGCGTCATGGCCAGGGCCGAATAGAGGATCGCGTTCACGCGCGGGCGATAGCAGCGCTTGACCCGGCTGCACAGTTTGCATGTTTACTTCGCCGCTCGCCGCACTTATCCGGCGCCGCGATGACACCGGCACGCACGATTATTATCACCCCGAAACCGACCCGCACCCGCGGGGCGGTCCGGGCAGTCGTGTCGATCATCGACTAGCCAGCCGGACACAGCCCTCGCGGACGATGCGGGGGCTTTCGGTACGCCAAGGCCAGTCCCCCGCGCCTCCGCTTCTTTAGGAGACGCCTTTCATGAATACCCATGCCAGACTGCCCGCCCGCCCCGCCGTGGGGATCGTGGGCGCCACCGGCCTCGTCGGCTCGATGATGCTCGACCTGCTGGCGGAGCGGGAATTCCCGCTTTCCAGCGTGCGTCTTTTCGCCTCGGCCCGCTCGGCTGGCAAGACGGTGCGCTTCCGCGACGGCGAGGTGACGGTCGAGGACGCCGTCACGGCCGACTACGCCGGGCTCGACGTGGTGTTCTTCTCCGCCGGGGGTTCGACCTCGCGGGCGCTCGCGCCCAAGGTCGCGGCGGCCGGCGCGGTAGTGATCGACAACTCCAGCGCGTGGCGGTCCGACCCCGAGGTCCCGCTCGTCGTGGCCGAGGTCAATCCGGAGGCGATGGCGGTGCGGCCCAAGGGGATCGTCGCCAATCCCAACTGCACCACGATGGCCGCCATGCCGGTGCTCAAGGTGCTGCACGACGCCGCAGGCCTCACCCGTCTGGTCGCCAGCACCTACCAGGCGGTGTCCGGTGGCGGGGTCGAGGGGGTGGAGATCCTCGCCGACCAGGTCGCGGCGGGCGCGGCCGGCAGCGCGGCGCTGGCGCGCGAAGGCGACGCGGTCGATCTCGGCCCGGTGCGCAAGTGGACGGTGCCGATCGCCTTCAACGTCGTCCCGCTCAACTACGTGCTGGGCGAGGACGGCTACACCGAGGAGGAACTCAAGCTGCGCGACGAGAGCCGCAAGATCCTCGACCTGCCCGATCTCGCGGTGTCCGGCACCTGCGTGCGGGTCCCGGTGTTCACCGGCCATGCCCTGTCGCTCAACTGCGCGTTCGAGCGTCCGATCGGCGTCGAACAAGCGCTCGATCTGCTCGCCCGCGCTCCCGGCGTGGTGGTGACCGAGGTGCCCAACCCGCTCGAGGCGACGGGCAAGGATCCCGTGTTCGTCGGCCGCGTCCGTCCTGACCGCTCGGTCGAGAACGGCCTGGCGCTGTTCGTGGTGGGCGACAATCTCCGGAAGGGCGCGGCGCTCAATGCCGTGCAGATCGCCGAAGTCCTGCTCGGCTAGCTTAGCCGGCTAGTCGAGTCCCCGACCCCAGGTGTGGCAGTCGGGATCGGACCCGACGACCAGGCGGCGCAGCGCGGTGCGGGCGAGACGTTCGGTCTCCGCCTTGCGCCGCGCGGCCGCCAGCGGGTGGCTCGGGGCGGGGCGGACGATCTCCGCGTCGTACTCGTCGCCCACGATCACGCCGCAGCAGTCGGGGCGGAAGTCCTCCCCGTCGAGGCAGGCACGGTCGAGCTCGGGCGGCAGGCCCCAGTAGAAGCGGTCGCAGAAATCGAGGTAGTCGGGCCACTTCCCGTCGCCCATCAGGTCGCCGCGTGCGGTCTTGATTTCGACGATGACGATGCGGCCCTTGGTGTCGATTCCCATCAGGTCGGCCCGCCGCCCGTTGCGCAGCGGCATCTCGGTCAGCGCCCAGATGTCATTGCGGGCGAACAGGCGGCAGACCCCGCGCACGACGGCCTTGGCCCGCCGGTCGAACTGGGGATTGCTGAGGGTGAGGGAAGACGAATCGGCCATGCGCCGAAACTGGAACAGACAGTGAACCCGGTCAAGCGCGGATGATCGGCGGTCGCGCGGTCAAGCGCTGCGCGGCGGGCCCATCGCGCCGCTCGGCGGCAGCAGCGCCAGCAGCGCGGAGCGCGCGGCCACGAACTCGCGCCACAGCGCCAGCGCGGCGGGGCGCGGATCGGCGCCGCGGGCATTGACGCCCAGCAGCGCGGCGATCCCGGGCTGCATCATCGCGGTCATGTCGTCGATCCCCTGTTCGGCGAGTTCGCGCCGCCATTGCGCGGTTTCGCGAATCAGCGCGGGGAAGTTGCGCACCTCGGTGCTCGGCCGCTCGACCTCGAACCCGGCAAGCGTCGAAACCACATTGGCCGCATCCTGCAAGGCCGCCCACTTACGGCTGGCGGCATTAGCGGCATTGGCCGCGGTACCCTGGCCGAACTGGCGCCCGGCCGGTGCGCGGTTGCTCGCGTCCTTGCGCGGGCCGGGCGTGAAAGGCGGCGTGATGGCGTTCATGGCTGCACGGTCTAGCCGTGCCAGCCTTGCCAATTCGCTAATTCGCGCGCGGTTTCACTCGGTCCCGGCGAAGGGGTCCGCGCCGCCTTCGGCGTCTTCCTCGTCCAGCCCCAGGTCGATGTTGGCCCCGTGCCCATCGGTCGTCAGCCGGTTGTTCTCGGCGCAGACGTATTCGCGGATGGGGAAGGAGTTATCGAGCTTGTAAGCGATCCGCGTGACGAACGGTTCGGTCAGCAGGTCCGGGTTGCTGAAGGTCATCTCCAGGATCATCTGCCCCGGCGCCTGCAGGTAGATCCGCTCGCGCAGGGTCGATTTTTCGGTGTGGTTCACCCCCGGCGCCAGCAGCGTCTGCGGGCTCAACCCGTTGGTATCGACGATCAGCGTGTCGCCCTCCCAGCGCCCGACCGAATTGCCCAGGAAGAACAGGTCGGGGTCCTCCGGAAGCGCCCGCCCGTCGACATAGACCCTGCGGGCCTGCTGGTAGGCTTCGGTCAGGATAGTCACCCGGCCGGGGGAGTAAACGAACTCGATCGGATAGGGCTGCTGCATCGTACCCGGCAAGCCCGGCGGCAGGCACTGCGCCTGCTGTTCCTGATTGGGGCCGTTCTCGCGGATCGATTCGAGGTATGCGTCGACCTTCGCCTGCGTAGCGGGGTTCCACTTGGGCGCCGCGCGCGAGCGGCCTTCGAACAGTAGCGTCCAGTCGGGATACCAGACCCCGTTCCAGTCGGGCCAGGCGGTGACTTCGTGGTAGGACATGGCATCGGGCACGACATAGGGGGCGGCCGGGGTCGCCGCGGCCGGGGCGGCGGGCGCCGGCGCCTGCTGCGCCGCGGCCTGAACCGGGCTCAACGCCATCATGGCCACCGCCGCCAAAAGCCTGGTCCGACCCTTCATCAATCCCTCCACATTCCCGTTTCGATTTGCGGCGCAAGTTGTTGCGCATTTTTGCTGCCGTCAAGAACGAGGTTGATTCCGTCCGGTTGAACATGGCAAAAAGGAAATGAAACTGCTCAGGACGGGTTCAGCCGGCCGGGAGCAAAGGAGAGGACATGACCCGCATTTCCAACCGCATAGCCCTGGCCGCTGCCGCCCTTGGCGGCGCCGCCATCCTGTCCCTCGGGGTGCCAGCCCTGGCGCACCATTCGACCGCCATGTTCGAATGGGGCAAGGCCAAGCCGCTGACCGGGATGACGGTGGAGAAGTGGGAATGGACCAATCCCCACACCTTCCTCTACGTCCGCGACGCGAGCGGCAAGAAGTGGGCCTTCGAAGGGATGAGCCCCAACCACCTCGTGCGCTACGGCTGGTCCAAGCGGTCGGTCGCGCCGGGCGACAAGATCGACCTGACCTACTACCCGCTGCGCGACGGCCGCCGCGGTGGCTTCAACGTCACGATCACCAAGGACGGCAAGTCGCTCAACCAGTTCGGCGAAGGCGGCTCGCGCGCGGCCCAGCGCAGCGGCAGCTAGCCGCCGCCCCCGCCGGGCGGAACGGGGCGCCAGCGCAAGAGATTGCGCTTGGCGCGCCGCACCGGCGTTGCTAGGCGCTCGTCCAGCACGCACCCGTAGCTCAGCTGGATAGAGCGCTGCCCTCCGAAGGCAGAGGCCACAGGTTCGAATCCTGTCGGGTGCGCCATAGCGAAAAGGGTCGTCCGCAAGGGCGGCCCTTTTGCGTTGGTGCGGACGGTGGGACTCGAACCCACACGAGCAAGGCTCAGGGGATTTTAAGTCCCCGGCGTCTACCATTCCGCCACGTCCGCGCGATGGCCGGACTAGCCGGACACCGCGCCGTGCGCCAGTGGTGCGCGTGCCGCCTACTTGGGTTCGTAGACGCAGACCAGAAACAGCGGGCCGCCTTCGGTCATGTCGGCATCGGCGCGGATCAGGCCGATGGCGTTGCCGGTCGGCTTGCCTTCGATCCACAGGCTGCCCGAATTGAGCTCCGCGCCCGAGAACCCGTCGGCCTGCGGCGGGTCGTAGGCGACGCCGCAGCTGCTGTTCTTGGTCTTGCTGCACGAGCCGCCGTCGAACGATTCGTCGAATAGCTTGGCGATCGCGCCTTCGGGCGGGCTGCCGGTCTTGCGGTTCACGCCGCCGAGCCGGTAGGCGATCTCCTCGACCGGGCCATCGCCCCCTTGCCGCATGACCAAGACGTAGGGCACGTCCTTGCCCAGCATCGTGAGGCCGGCGGGCATGTAGGCCGTGCGCCCCGCCTCGGGCGTGCCGGCCGGTTCGCCGTAGCCGGCCACGGCATCGGCCGGGGCCCTTGGACAAGGGTCTGCGGCAATCGCCGCGGCGGGTGCGAGCAAGGCGGCGCATGCCACCGGTACCAGGATATTCCGCATGATTCTCTCTCCCCCGTGGAATCCGCGCTTTCCAGCGGAGCGAGAATACACCCATTCGCGATGGGCGAAAACGGGTTTTGCGCAGCGACGGGAGTGAGTTCCGGCCCGCTCAGGCGTAGCGGCGCGAGGCGATCTCGGCGCCCTGCGAGAGTGCGGCGAGCTTGGCCCAGACGACCTCCGGATCGACGGTGTTGCTGCCCGCGTGGACCGAAAACCCGCAGTCGACGCCCGCCAGCACCCGCTCCGCGCCGAGCAGGTCGGCATAACGGCCGATCCGCTGGGCGATCAGCTCGGGATGCTCGATATAGGGGGACTGCGGCTCGATCATGCCGGGGCATAGGATCTTGCCCTCGGGCAGCGGATTTTCCTCGAAGAAGGCGAACTCGTGCGCGTGGCGCGGATTGGCGCCTTCGAGCAGCACGGTTTGCGGGCGGGCCGACCAGACGATGTCGGCAATGGCGGCCAGGTCGACGTCGCAATGGTGCGGGCCCGGGTAGTTGCCCCAGCACAGGTGCATCCGCAGCCGCTCGGGCGCGATGTTGCGCAAAGCGTGATTGAGTGCGGCGACGTTCATGGCGATGCGCTTGCGGAAATCCTCGAGGCTCAGGTCGGTGAACTGGACGTGGCGGCCCATCGCCAGGTCGGGGCAGTCGACCTGCAAGGTGATGCCGGCATCGGCGATGCTCTCGTATTCGTGGCGCAGCCCCTCGGCGAGCGCGAAGACGTATTCCTCGTCGCTGGCGTAATATTTGTTGGGGAAAAACAATGCCGTGACGCCCGGGCTGGCGGCGGACATGAAGGTCTCGTGCTCGCCCGCGATACGCCGCAGCCGCTCGGCATCCTCGCGCGGGGCCTCCATGTCGATGACCTCGATCGGTCCGGTGCAGGCGGGGGCGGAGCGCCTGGCGCGGCCTTTGTTTCCAAACACTTGCGCCTTGGCGCCGGGGAATTCCTCAAGGTCCTGGAACGCGTATTGCCCCGCCTCGCCGCCGAAGCCGGAGAGGCGGTGCTTGATGTAGGTCGCGTAGCTGGGCTTGGACATCTCGCCGTCGTTGACGACGGTAATGCCCGCCTCGACCTGCCGCCGGACGACGAATTTCGTCGCTTCCTCGACCGCCGAATTCATCGCTTCGGACGAAACTTCGTCGCCCCCTTCGCGCGCGAGCATCAGGTCGAGCAGATGCTCGGGCCGCGGCAGGCTGCCGGTGTGCGTGGTCTTGAACGGCACGTCAGGACAGCTCGGCGCGGACGATCCTGGCCCCTTCGACCATGGCCTTCATCTTGCCGAACGCGACCTCGCGCGGGAGATACTTGAGGCCGCAGTCGGGGGCGACGATGACCTTTTCGGCGGCGATGTGCGGCAGCGCCTTGCGAATCCGTGCGGCGACCACCTCGGGCTCCTCCACCGCGTGGTTCGACAGGTCGAGCACGCCCAGGATGATGGTCTTGCCCGGCAGGCTTTCGAGCACCGCGGTGTCGAGGTTGGACTGGGCCGTCTCGATCGAGATCTGCTGCACCGCCGACCCTGCCAGTTCGGGCAGGAAGCTGTACCCCTCCGGCCGCTCGTGAATCAGGTGCGCATAGCCGAAGCAGATGTGCAGCGCGGTCGTGCCGGTCACGCCCTCGAGCGCTGCCTCCAGCGCCTTGAGGCCATAGGCCCGCGCCTTGTCGGGCCGGGCCTGCATGTAGGGCTCGTCGAGCTGCACCACGTCGGCCCCGGCGGCGAACAGGTCGACGATCTCCTCGCGCACCGCCTTGCCATAGGCCACCGCGAGCGCTTCGGGATCGCCGTAGTAGTCGTCCTGTGCCTGCTGGCTCATGGTGAATGGCCCCGGCACGGTGATCTTGATCGCCCTGTCGGTGTGCTGCTTCATGAACTCGACGTCGCGCACCTGCACCGCGTGGCGGCGGCTGATCGGCCCGGTCACACGCGGCACGGGAACCGGCTCGCCGCTGCGGTCGAGCGCGGTGCCGTGGTTGTCCATGTCGACGCCGTTGAGCGCGGTGGCGAAGCGGTTGGAATAGCTCTCGCGGCGCATTTCGCCGTCGGTGATGATGTCGAGGCCGGCGCGCTCCTGCTCGTGGATCGCATAGATCGTGGCGTCGTCCCACGCCTCTTCCAGCATCTCGCCTTCGGGAATGCGCCACAGTTCCTTCTGCCGGGTGCGCGGCGGGAAACGGCCGGCCAGCTTGGCACGGTCGATCAGCCACTCGGGCTGGGCGTAGGAGCCGACGAGCGAGGTCGGCAGCAGGGGCAGCGCCATCAGGCGGCGGTCTTTTGGAGTTCCGACGGGCGCACGTCGTTGTTGGGCGTGTGATCGCCCGCCAGCCAGCGCTTGAGCTCGCTGTGCGCGTCCTTCTTGCGCATCTCGTTGATCTGCTCGACGTGCGGCGCGTCGTGGGTGAACTCCACGATCATGCCGTCGGGATCGACCACGTAGACGCTGCGGCAATAGCCGTGTTCGAGCACGTAGGTCGCCTCGAGGCCATTGTCCCTGATGCGCCTCTCGAGCTCGTCCTGCGTGGCCTTGTCGACGTTGAGCGCGACATGGCGGAACGGGCTGCTGGCGAGCTCGGGACCGAACTCGGCCTGGTCGTCGTCATGTGCGAACTGGAAGAACGCCAGCGCGCTGCCGTCGTTGAGGCCGAAGAAGCAGTGGCAGTAGGTCCGTTCCTTGCCGAACAGTTCTTCCTGCTCGCACCAGGTGGCGACCAGCGGCATGCCGAGGATGTCCTCGTAGAAATGGCGCGTAGCCTCGAGGTCCTTGGAGACATAGGCGGTGTGGTGCAGCCGGCTCGGCACGGAATTGGTCATGGGTCGCTCCTCTCGGGCCCCCGACTCTTTGCTCCGGGGCGCTTCGTTAGCCAGCTTATCATCTCGCGCTGACGAGGCAATGGACGCTAACGGCCGATAAGGTCGTTGTCGGCTCCCAGTTCGGGCGGCGGGACGACGCTCTCCATCTTCTCCCCGTCGAAGCGGATCGGATAGCGCACGGTGCGGAATGTGCCGCGTTCCCCCTCGCCCTCGACCACCAGGCCGTGGTGGGCGGCAAGCTCGCCCTCGACCACCTCGCGCGAGGAATAGACGGCCGAGTGCGGCACTTCGCGCGCGGTCAGGCGCTCCTCCCAGTAACTGCGCGGCTGCGCCTTGAAGAGCGGCGCGAGGTAGTCGACCACCGCTTCGTAGTTGGCGATCCGCGCCGGGCGGCTTGCGAATTCGGGCCGCTCGAGCATCTCGGGATGCCCGACCGCGTCCGCCAGGCCTTCCCAGAACTTGGGCGGGCTGGACATGTGCAGCGCGATCCAGCCCCCGTCGGCGCATTCGAAGACGTAGCTTTGCGACACGTGCGGGCGCGACCAGGGGCCCATGACCTCGTCCTCGCTGAGGTAATGCGTGAAGTCGTCGAGATTGAAGTAGCTCATCGCCTCGAACATGCTGGTCTCGACCAGCCGGCCCGTGCCGGTCTTTTCGCGTTCGTACAGCGCCGCGAGCACGCCCTGCGCGGCGAAGAACCCGGTCACCGCGTCGCCGATCGCCGGGCCGACCACGCGCGGATTGGCCGGATTGACCAGCAGCCGCAGGAAGCCGGTGCTCGCCTGGCTGACCGTGTCGAACGCGGGCCGGTCGCGCCACGGGCCGTCGTTGCCGAAGCCGGATATGCCGCAATAGATCAGCCGCGGGTTGAGCGCCTGCAGCCGCTCGGGCCCCACGCCCAGCCGCTCGGCCACACCGGGGCGGAAGTTCTGGATGAAGACGTCGGCGGTCGCCACCAGCGCGTCGAACGCGGCAAGGTCCTCCGCCTGCTTGGTGTTGAGCTCGACCGACTTCTTGTTGCGGTTGTAGGTCTGGTAATGCGGCGAATAGAGGTCGCCCTTGAAGGCGCGGAACGGATCCCCGGTGCCGGGCTGTTCGACCTTGATCACCTCGGCCCCCAAGTCCGCCAGCAGCATCCCGCAGGCCGGGCCGGTGATGAAGGTCCCCATGTCGAGCACGCGAATGCCTGCGAGCGGTTTGGCCAAGGTCTCGTCTCCCGGGGGTTTGCTGTTGACCCGCCCATAAAGGGGGCCCGATAGCGAGGGCAAGGAGAGTCATTCATGCGCATCGGCAAGCAGGACCAGAACTTCACCTCGATCTGCACATCGGATGCCGAAAGCATCACCGTGCGCGGGCACGACCTGGTGAACGACCTGATGGGGCAGATCGACTTCTCCAGCTATTTCTGGCTGCTGGTGACGGGGCAGATGCCCAATGCCGAGCAGCAGTATTTCCTCAACGCGGTGCTGGTGGCGCTGGCCGAGCACGGCCTGGTGCCGAGCGTGGTCGCCGCGCGCATGACGCTCGTCGCCGCGCCCGAGGCGGTGCAGGGCGCGGTCGCCGCGGGCTTGCTGGGGTGCGGCTCCGTGGTGCTGGGCAGCGCCGAGATCGCCGGCCAGTTCTACGCCGGCGCCGTCCAGGACCGGCGCGACAGCGGCGATGCGATCGAAGAGGTGGCGAAGCGCCAGATCCGCAAGTGGCGGGAGCATTCGAAAGCGGTGCCCGGCTTCGGCCACCCGCAGCACGCCGGGGGCGACCCGCGCGCCAATCGCCTGCTCGCCATGGCCGACGAGCGCGGCGTTTCGGGCGAGCACGTGGCGATGATGCGCGCATTGAAGGCCGCTCTGCCCGAGACCATCGGCCGCGACCTGCCGATCAACGTCAACGCCGCGATCCCCTCGATCATGCTCGACCTCGGCTGGCCGCTCCCGGCGCTGAAAGGCATCGGCCTGCTGTGCCGCACAGCCGGCCTGATCGGCCACCTGACCGAAGAGGCCGAGCGCCCGATCGGCTTCATCATGAGCGGCGCTGCGGCCAAGGCGATCGAATTCGATCCATCCTAACAGTCGTGACGATTGAATCCTTGCCAAGCTAACCGTCCCCTCGCAAAAAGGCAGGCAGGGAGAGACGGATGCAAGCCGCCGAATTCGATTTCGTCGTCGTGGGCGCGGGCTCGGCGGGAGCCTGCGTGGCGGCGCGGCTGGGGGAGAACCCGGGCACGACGACCTGCGTGATCGAGGCCGGCGGGCCCGACAGCCATCCGTTCATCCACATCCCGAGCTTCGTCGCCGCCGCGATCGGCCGCAAGGAAACCAACTGGCGCTTCGCCACGGTGCCGCAGCCGGGGATGGCGGGGCGCAGCATTCCGGTGCCGCGCGGCAAGGTCGTCGGCGGGTCGGGCTCGATCAACGGCATGGTCTATTTTCGCGGCCACCCGACCGACTACGACGACTGGGCCGACATGGGCGCGACCGGCTGGTCCTATGCCGAGGTGCTGCCTTATTTCACCCGCACCGAGAACAACGAGGAATTTCCGGCCAGCGTGTTCCACGGCCACGGGGGCCCGGTGAACGTCAAGGTGGTCGAGAACCCCAATGCGCTGAACTATGCCTTCATGGAGGCGCTGGGCGAGCTGCAGTTTCCCGCCTGCGAGGACTTCAACGGGGCCAATTCGGAAGGCTACGGCCGCCGCCAGGGTTTGCTGCGGGACGGCCGGCGCGAGAGCACCGCGCAGGCGATGCTCTGGCCGATGGTCGCCAAGGGCAAGGTGCACCTGCAGACCGGCGCGATGGTCGCGCGCGTGCTGGTCGAGAACGGCAGGGCGACCGGGGTGGAACTGGCCGATGGCCGCGTCATCCGGGCGCGGCGCGAGGTCATCCTGTCGGGCGGCGCGGTGCAGACGCCGCAACTGCTGATGCTCAGCGGCATAGGTCCTGCCGCGCACCTGAAGGAGATGGACATCGAGGTGGTGAAGGACGCGCCCGGCGTGGGCGCGAACTATCACGACCATCCGGCCAGCCCGATCCACATGGAGACGAAGGACAGCACGAGCTACGGCCTGTCGTGGAAGGTCCTGCCGCGCGATGCGCTGCACTTCTTCCAGTACCTGCTGACCCGCAAGGGGCCGCTGGCCGGCAACGTGTTCGAGAGCGTGGCCTTCCTGCGCACCGAGCCGGGGCTCGACAAGCCCGACGTGCAGTTCGTGTTCCAGCCCGCGCGCCGGCTGACCAATCCGAAGATCCCGTTCCCGCTCGGCCACGGCTACGCGATCAGCCCGGTGTGCCTCTATCCGAAGAGCCGCGGGACCGTGCGCCTCGGCAGCCCCGACCCCGGCGCCGCGCCGGTGATCGATCCCAGGCTGCTCGAGCATCCAGACGACATCAAGCCGCTGATCCGCGCGCTCCGGATTGCGCGGGAAGCCTTCGCGACGAAGCCGTTCGCGCGGTACGAAGGCGTCGAGGTCGCGCCCGGGCCGGACACCCAAACCGACGAGCAATGGGACAGGTACATCCGCGAGACCGGCTACACCGTACACCATCCGGTCGGCACCTGCCGCATGGGGTCGGACGCGGAGGCGGTGGTCGACACGGAACTGCGCTTCAACGGCATCGCCGGGCTGCGCATCGCCGACGCGTCGGTGATGCCCAAGATCATCGGCGGCAACACCAATGCGCCCTGCGTGATGATCGGCGAGCGCTGCGCGGATTTCGTGCTCGGCAAGCCGGCCCTGCCCGCCGCCGTGCTGCCGCCCGAGAGCGTGGCGCGCTACAAGCCCGGCGCGGCCAAACCCAAAGCGAAAAGGAAGGCAGCCTGATGGCCAAGGAGCACATGAAGTCCTGGCGGATCGGCGACGTCACCGTGACGCGCATCGTCGAGCTGTGGGACTTCCAGGACGACATCCGCATGACCATGCCCGAGGCGACCGAAGACGAGGTCAAGGCGCTCGCCTGGCTGCATCCGCACTACGCCACGCAGGACGGGCGGCAGCGCCTCAACTTCCAGGGCTTCGTGGTGCAGGCGCCGGGGCGGGTCATGGTGGTCGATTCCTGCATCGGCGCGGGGCGGCAGCGCGACTTCGACGTGTTCTGCGACCTGCCCGAGGGGTTCCTGGAGGACCTGGAGGCGCTCGGGCTGAGCCGCGAGGACGTCGACACCGTAATGTGCACCCACCTGCACTTCGACCACGTCGGCTGGAACACCTACAAGGATCCGGCGACCGGCGCGTACCGGCCGACCTTTCCCAACGCCCGCTACCTGTTCGGACGCACGGAGTACGATGCCTGGCAGCAGGTGATCCGCCATGACGGGGTGCACACCGACGGCCACCTGGTGGAGTGCGTCGACCCGATCGTGGAGCTCGGCCTGGCCGACTTCATCGAGGTCGACCACGAAATCGCCGCGGGCGATGGCTGGCGGATGTGGACCGAGGCCAGCCACGGCCACACGCCCGGCCACGTCCACGTGCGGATCAGCTCGAACGGCGAGGAAGGGGTCATCACCGGCGACCTGATGCACCATCCGATGCAGGCCGCCATGCCGCAGCGCGACGCGACCTTCGACATGGACAAGGACGCGGGGCGCGCCAGCCGGCTGCGCTTCGTGGACATCTACACCGACAGCGGCACGCTCGTGATCGGGGCGCATTTCGCCGACCCCACGGCCGGCCACCTGACGCGCGACCAGTCGGGCGCGGTGTGGTTCAAGGGGTTGGGGCTGTGATCCACGCCGCGGCGGACATCCCGCTCTACGACCTCGACATCTTCACGCCCGAGGCTGTGCGCAACGCGCGCGAGGTCGACGACGCGCTGCGCGAATTCGCCCCGGCCGTGCGCCTTGCCGACGGGACGGTGATGATCGCGCGACACGAACACGTCACCAAGGGCCTGCTGGACTGGAAGACGTTCTCCAGCGCCAGCCGCCCGTGGCATGACCCCACCAGCCCGCGGCCGGAAATCCTGCTGACCGACGATCCCCCGCGCCACACCCAGGTGCGCAAGGTGATCGCCGACGCGCTCAGCCCCCGCGCGCTCGAGCGGGTCAAATCCATCTTCGACCAACGCGCGAAGGAACTGCTGGCCCGCCTGCGCGACCGGGCAGGCGAACCGGTCGATGCCGTGGGCGACATCGCCCAGGCCTATGTCTTCCAGGTCCTGCCGGACATCCTCGGCCTGCCGGAACAGGGCCGCGAGCACATGCACGGCTTTTCCGAAATGGTCTGGGCCACGATGGGTCCGCCGGGGGAACTGTTCGACCAGGCGATGCAGCACGATTATTCGGCCGTGATCGACTGGCTCGAGACGCAGTGCGAGCGCTCGGCCCTCGATCCGGACGGGATCGGCGAGACCATCTATGCCGCCGCCGACACCGGGCAGGTGACCCAGGCGGAGGCCAAGCTGCTGCTGCAGACGGTGCTCAGCGCCGGGGCCGACACCACGTTCATCACGATGGCCAACGCGATTCGCGCCTGGGCGATGTTCCCCGACCAATACGCCCGGCTGCGCGGCGAACCCAGGAAGGTCCGCGCGGCGTTCGACGAATCGCTGCGCTGGGACGCGCCGAGCCGCATGGCCGGCCGGATCACCACGACCGACGTGATGATCGACGACATCCTCGTCCCCGCCGGGAGCCGCTGCGGCCTGATGTTCGCCGCCGCCAACCGCGATCCGCGCTACTGGACCGATCCGCAGGCCTACGACATCGATCGCGACACGAAGCACTCGCTCGGCTGGGGCTACGGCGTCCACGGCTGTGTCGGCCGCGTGCTGGCGACGATGGAAGCGCAGGCTCTGCTGGGCAATCTGGTCGAACAGGTCGAGGGTTTCGAGCTCGCCGGCGACTACGAACCGTGGATGACCACCGTGGGCCACGGGCCGATCCGCCAGCCGGTCAAGCTGAAGTTCGCTTGAGTTAATCATGGCGTCCGGCGGAAATCCTGCGCCCGTCACGCGGATCGACGCCATTCGTTACGCGCGGCACGAGCGCACCGCGGCGGCCAACTTCACGCAGGCGGTCGACGACCACGACCTGCCGATGCCGCTCGACTACTTCGTCTGGGCGATCCACCGCGACGGCCAACCGCCCGTCATCGTCGACACCGGCTTCGGCGAGGAGGCGGCCATGGCGCGCGGGCGGGTGATCACGCGGACAGTGCGCGAGGGATTGCAGGCTGCCGGCATCGACCATCTCGACGTCAAGGACGTGATCCTGACGCACCTGCATTACGATCATGCCGGGTCGTTCGGCCATTTTCCCAATGCGCGGTTTCACGTGCAGGACGCCGAACTGGCCTTCGCCACCAGCCGCCACGTGTGCGATGCGCCGACCCGCGCGCCGTTCGACGGCGAGCCGGTCGCGGACCTGGTGCGCAAGCTCTATGCCGACCGCGTGGTGTTCCACGATGGGGACGAGGAATTCGCGCCGGGGATCATGCTGCGGCTCGCGCACGGCCACACGGCGGGACTGATGGTGGTATGCTGCGAGACGGCGCGCGGCACCGTGGTGCTGGCCAGCGACGCGGCCCATCTCTACGCCAACCTGACCCGCGGGGTGCCCTTCCCGATCTTCGTGGACGAGGCGGACTATCGCCGGGCGCAGCAACGAGCGCTCGACCTGGCGGGGGGCTCGCTCGACCACCTGATTCCCGGCCATGACCCGCTGGTGCTGGCCTGTTTCCCGGGCGAGAACGACATCGCGCGGGTCGATCTCGCGCCGCACAGACCCATCATGGAGACGCAATGACTACCGTCGGATTTCTCGGGCTGGGCCGCATGGGCGCGCCGATGGCCGCCAACCTGCTGCCGCATGTGGAAACCCTGCTGGTGCACGACCTGTCGCCTGACGCCGTCGCCGGACTGGTCGCGCAGGGCGCACAGGCGGCGGGATCGGCCGCGGCGCTGGGCGAACGGTGCGACATCGTGTTCATGAGCCTGCCGACCCCGCCCATCGTCCGCAGCGCGGCGGAGGAGATCGTTTCGCAAGGAAGGCCCCGCATCCTGGTCGACCTGTCGACCTCGGGGCCCGCGCTCGCGCAGGACCTTCATGCGATGCTCGACCCGCTGAGCATCGCCAGTTTCGATGCCCCGGTCTCGGGCGGGATCCGCGGCGCGGAGCAGGGCACCCTGGCGATCATGGCGGGCGGACCCGAGGCGCAGTGGGCCGAGGTCGAAGCGCTGCTGCGGCATATCGGCAAGCCGTTCTACATGGGCTCGACCCCCGGGGCGGGCCAGGTGACCAAGCTGGCCAACAACCTCCTCAGCCTGGCGGCGATCGCCACCACGGCCGAAGCGATGACGCTGGGGATCAAGGCCGGGCTCGATCCGGCGCGGATGATCGAGGTGCTCAACGCCGGGACGGGGGCCAACTCCGCCACGCGCGACAAGTGGCCGCGCGCGGTCCTGCCGCGCACGTTCGATTTCGGCTTCAGCGCGCAGCTCAGCCTGAAGGACACGCGGCTCGCGCTGGAGGAAGCCCGGGCCATGGGCGTGCCGCTCCCGACCGGCGAGCGCCTCGCCAGCCTGCTCGACCGGACGCTCGCCACCTATGGCGACGATGCCGATTTCACCGCGATGGCCCGGATCGTGGAGGAAGACGCCGGGCTCGACCCGGCGCGAAGCGCCTAGGTCGCCGAGGATTTCACCTTGGGCGGGGTTTCGAAGCTGGCACGCTTGGAAGCCTCGGCATCCTTGCGGTCCTTGTACTTCTTGAACGCGTAGCCGCCCGCGGTCACCGCGATCAGCGCGGGAATGCTCGCGCGGCGCAGGATGGAGCCCGCCAGCGCACCGGCGACGATCCCGGTCGTGCCGCTCACGCCCGAAGTGTGGTCCGCGATCTGCTTGCCGGCGATGCCGCCGAGAATCTTGCCAATCATTCGATCTGCCTCCTTGTCTTTCCTTTAGAACATGCGTGCGGGGCGGCGGTTCCGGTACCATGGTTAAGCGGCTGGCCGCACCGCCGGGGAAGGAGTAAGCCGTTGGGATGCTGCTGATTGTCCTCGCCCTGGCAACCTCGGCCTTTGCCGACCCCCCACCCTCCGCCTTCGACGGGCGCTGCTTCTATCCCCCCGGCCTCGGCGATCCGGTTCCGCTCGAGGTGCGGACCACCTGCAACCGCGTCGTGACCGGTCCGCAAGGGGTCGATTTCCTCCAAACGGCGTGGGACGCGCGGATGCTGAGCTTCAGCGGCCGGTGGGAGGAAGACCGCCTGGTGGTCGAAACGGTCACCGAACGGTCGGGCAGGTCCTACGAGGCGCGGGGACTGTGCCGGATCTACCGGGCGGACGAAGAAGTTTCGGTAATAGCCTGCACTGCGGTGCAGGGCGCGCGTTCGTGGATCGGCAATTTCCGCGTGAGCGGCATCGACGGCTAGACGTCGTTGCGGATGGTCGCCAGCGCGCCGCCGTCGATCTCCCACTTGGCGCCGTTGACGTAGCTCGCCTCGTCGCTGAGCAGGAAGCTGACCACGTCGCCCACCTCGCGCGGCTGGCCGACGCGGTTGAGCGTGGCGACCTGGCCCAGCTTGTCCATCCCGGCCTGCACGTCGTCGAACATCTGCTCGAGCATGCCGACCAGCAGCGGTGTCTCGATCACCCCGGGCATCACGCAGTTCACCCGCACGCCCTTCTGCGCCACCTCGCTCGCGGCGGTGCGCGTGAGACCGACCGCGCCATGCTTGGCCGCATTGTAGGCGCAGGCGCCCGCGAGGCCCCGCTCGGATCCGATCGACGCGGTATTGACCACCGCGCCCTTTCCGGCGGCGACCATGTGCGGCAGCACGTAGCGCAGGCCGAGGAACATGCCGCGCAAGTTGACGCGCAGCACCTTGTCGAACTCATCCACCGGGTATTCGTGCGTCGGGGCCAGCGTGCCTTCGATCCCCGCGTTGTTGAAGAACCCGTCGACCTTGCCGAACGCGTCGAGCGCGGCCTGCGCGTAGCCCCTGACCTGCTCTTCGTCGGAAATGTCGGCCAGGTGGCTGACGGCGTCATGACCGGCGGAGCGGAGTTCGGCGGTCCGCTTCTCGAGGTTGTCCCGGTCGATGTCGACCAGCATGACCCGCGCGCCCTCGCGGGCCAGGATCTCGCAAGTGGCGAATCCGATCGCGCCGGCCGCACCGGTAACGATCATGGCCTTGCCTTCGTGGCGCTTGGTCACTGCATTTCTCCCGTCCAGACGGCCGCCGCGCTCATGCTACGGCGATGTCGTCGAATTCGATGTCGAGGTCCTCGGCCATGACCATCGCCGTCGCGCGGCCCGCGCCGAACACGCCGCCGCCGGGATGCTGGAACGGCCCGACCAGGTAGAGCCGGTCGATCCCGGGCACGCGGTACTGGCCCAGCTCGGGCGTGGGGCGATGGCTGCCCGACTGATAGGTGGTGGTGGCAATGCCGTGGAGGTCGCCGCGGAAGAAACTGGGGCTGGTGCGCTCCATGTCGACCGGCGAATCGCAGTGGTACTCGAGCACCACGTCGGGCACGTTCTCGATGTAGTTGCCCATTCGCGCGACGATGGAATCGGCGAATTCGCCCTTGGCCTCGTCCCAGCTGCGCCCGTCGGGGCGTTCGTAGGGAACGTAGTCCCAGGCGTGGAAGATCGCCTTGCCATCGGGGCATCGCGACGGATCGTGCTGGGTCAACTGGCCCACGCCCACGAGCGGCGTCGGGCTCATGTTGCCGTACCGCAACTCGTCGAACGCGCGGCGCATGTCTTCATAATTGGCCGGCATCAGCTCGTACATCACGGCCGACAACTCGCCTCCGTCGGGGCGCCTGGCCTTGAACTGCAGCGGCGCGTCGAGCGCGGCATGCACGGTGAAGCAGGCGGCCGGCGTGATGTGGGTGCGCAGGGCGTTCCGGGCCACGCCGGGCGCGACGGACGGGACCATTTCGGGCAGCAGGTGCGGGTGGATCGCGCCGATCACGCCATCGGCACAGGACAGCCGCTCGCCGCTGTCGAGCACGACGCCCGTCGCGCGGCTGCCGTCGGTCACCACCTCGCGGACCGGGCAATTAGCCCGTACCGCGCCGCCGTGGTCCTCGATGCAGGCGATCAGCGCGTTCGTCAGGCTGCCGGAGCCGCCGACAGGCACGCCGAAGCCGAATTTCTCGAGGAAGCCGAGGAACACGTAAGCGCCGATCCCGGTCGCCTTCTCGTCGGGGCTGACGAGGTTCTCGCCCGCCACGCGGCCGAAGTGGGCCTTGATCTTGTCGTGCTCGAACAGCTCTTCCATCAGGTCGAAGGTGCTCATGCCCATCGTGCGCATGATCTCCTGCCCCTCCGACGACTGGTCCATCATCGCGGTCTGCGCGCCCAGCGGCATGGGCGGAACGTAGAGCCCGGCCTGGATCATCGGCAGCCATTCGGCGGCCTGGCGGCTGAGCTCGAGGAAGGTCTCGGCGTCCTTGTGGCTGAAACGGCGAATGGCCTCGGCCGACTTCGCCGGATCGCGGTGCAGGGGAAGCGTCGTGCCGTCTTCCCACACGCTCATCATCGGCACATCGGGGAAGACGTAACGCAGCCCGTACTTGCGCTTGAGGCCCAGCTCGTCGTTCAGCAGCAGCGGATTGCCCTGGATGAAGATGTGACTCATCGAATGCTGGTCGTGCATGTAGCCCGGGCGGGTCAGCTCGCGGCTGACCACCCCGCCGCCGAACCAGGCGTTGCGCTCCAGCACCAGGACCTTGCGCCCGGCTGCCGCGAGATAGGCTGCGGCGACCAGGCCGTTATGGCCCGATCCGATGACGATGATGTCGGCGTCTGCCACTGATAATTCCTTAGATCATGGCGGAAAGCGCGATGTCGCTCAGTTTTCCGCAGCGTTCGATATTGGCGGCCTGGGTCATCACGCCCGCGCTGGTGAGCGCAAAGCTGACGTCGGCCGCGGGATCGACCCAGAACATCGTGCTGCCCGCGCCGTAGTTGCCGAAGGTTTCGGGGCTGGCGAGGCTGCCGAACAGGTGGTGGAACACGCCGGTGCCGCGCACCTGGAAACCGATGCCCTGGTTGGCCGGCGGCACCTGCCAGCCGGCGCCTAGTGCCACGCGCTCGTAAAGCTGATTGACCATCGTGCCGGTATGGACCTGCCTGGCCAGGCGGATCATCGCGGGCGAGACAATGCGCGCGCCGTCCAGTTCGCCGCCCCGGCGCAGCATTTCGGCAAAGCGGTAGAGGTCGCCGCTGGTCGAGGCGCAGCCGACGTGCGGCGCCTCTACCTCCGGGTCCTCGAACAGCGCGTGATCGCCCGGCAGGTTGCGCGACAGGTGCTGGATCGGCACCGTGCCGCGCATGTCGGGCTTCACGTGCCGTTCCTTCAGGTCGGCGCGCAGCCCCATGCGGGTGCTGTCCATGCGCAGCGGGGCGAACAGGTCTTCGTGCAGCAGCGTCTGGTAGTTGCGCCCCTTGGGGTCGGTGCGGACCAGCGCGGTGCCCATCAGCACGTGGTTGACCAGCGGCGAATAATCGCAGCGCGTGCCGGGGGGGACCTCGCCCGCGACATTGGCGATGCTCGCCTCGAACAGCTCCTGCAGCCGGTCGAGATACATGCCGGGTTGCGGCGTCCACACGCCCGGCATCCCGGCGGTGTGGGTCAGCAGGTGGTAGAAGGTCGCATCCTCGCGTGGGGCACCGGTGAATTCGGGCAGCACGTCGCGCACCTTGGTGGTCAGGGCGAAGCGGCCTTCCTCGATCGCCTTCATCACCAGCACGTTGGTGAACGCCTTGGTAACCGAGAAGATCGAGAAGACGTCGTCGTAGTTCAGCGGCCGCTCGCCCGCGCCGTCCTGCGCGCCGAGCGCCTCGGCGAACACGACGTCGCCGCCGCGCCCGACGGTCAGGACCGCCCCGAAGTAGTCGCCGCGCGCGATGTCGGCGCGGATGACCTCGCGCAGGGTATCGAGCCGTTGTTGCCAGATGTTCGCCATGTTTACCCCGCCGCGATGATGCCGCCGTCGATGGCGAGCATGGCCCCGTTGATGAACGCCGCCTCGTCCGACAGCAGGAAGGCGACCGCCTGGGCCACGTCCTCGGGCGTGCCGTTGCGCCGCAGCGGAATGTTCTTCGCCCGCTTTTCGTAGTCTTCGGCGCTGACGAAGCCGGTCGTCGCCGGGGTCGGCACGCTGCCCGGCGCGATGGCGTTGACGCGGATGCCGCGCGGGCCGAGCTCGCCGGCGAGGACCTTGGTCAGCCCCGCGATGCCCGCCTTGATCGTGGTGTAGGCGCCGGTGCCGGGCCGCCCGCGATAGGCCACCGGCGAGGAGTAGTTGATGATCGCCCCAGGCGCTCCCTCGTCGCGGTGCGCGAGGAAGGCCTGGACCCCCCAGAACACGCTCTTGAGCCCGGCCGAGAGCATCCGGTCGAGCGTTTCTTCGGTGACGTTCTCGATCGGTTCGTAGACCAGCACGCTGGCGTTGTTGATGACGGCGCGCAGCGGACCGGCGTCTTTCGCGAAGTGCCCGGCGACGTCGAAAAACGCCTGCCGCCGCCCCAGGTCCGCTTCGTAGGCGAAGGCCCGGCCGCCGAAGTCGGTGATCGCCTGCGCCACGCCGTGGACGGATGGGCCGTCGATATCGGCCAGCCCGACGACCGCGCCCTCGGCCGCGAGGTGCCTGGCGATGCCTTCGCCGAGCCCCCTGCCGGCCCCGGATATGAGCACCGGCCGGTCGATGAAGCGCTTGATCACGCTGTTCACCTTGCTCAGTCCATGCCGAACAGCTTGGCGGTGTAATGGCTGTCCATGTATTCGCGCATCGCGTCGATCTTGCCGTTCGAGACCTCGAACACCCAGCAGTAGTCGTTATCGTAGGTCTTGCCGTCGGGAAGCCCGCCGGTGCTGTTGGATTCGACGCAGACCCACGCCCCCGAGCCGTCCTCGCGGCTGAAGATGTTCTGCACGTGGACCTTCGGATCGCCCGGGTTGAACATCCCGCGCACCGGGGCGAGGAACTTGTCGATGATGTCCATGCCCACGTGCTTGCCGGCCCCGGCGATATCCTTGACCTTGGGCTCCCAGACCGACCCGTCGTGATAGAAGCGGCGCAGTTCCTCGAGATCGCCCGAGGAGAGCACTTCGAAGAAGTCGAGCACCAGCTGCTCGGCGGCGTTGGCGGCGGTCACGCTCATTTCGAAAGTCCTCTCGCTTCGTCGCTCGGCACGGGGAACGCCGGAATCTTCCCGCCCTCGTGGAGCGCCAGGTGGCCCTTGCGGCTGGCGAAGCGCCAGGCGCCGTCTTCGAAGACATATTCGTCGTCGAACCCGCCGACGAAGATACCGTTGGCCGACTGCGGCGGTTCGACCAGTTCGTGGTTCGACATCATCACCACGTAGTTGCTGCCCGTGGCGCGGGTTTCCGAGACCGCTTCGACCAGCACGTTGGTGACCAGATGCCGCACCAGGATCGGCGGGCGGTCGCGGAAGATCGCCTGGATCGCCGCGCGGCCGTGAAACGGAAAGCCCGGCTGGAACGGCCGGTCGTAGGTGCCGTCCTGCGCAAACAGCGCGGCCAGCGCGGCATGGTCGCCGAAATCGGCGTGGCGGGCGAAAAGCAGCGGCAGCTTGCCGCAATCGTGCTCGATGCGGAGGCGGGTGGTCTCGTCCATCAGCTGTTCTCCCCGGCGCCCTCGGCCTCGATCTCGGCGAAGGCCTCGTTGGCGATGCGGAAACTGTCGACCGCGGCGGGGATGCCGGCGTAGATGCCGACCTGCAGCAGCACCTCGCGGATTTCCTCCTTGCTGAGGCCGTTGTTGAGCGCGCCGCGCACGTGGACCTTCAGCTCGTTGTGCCGGTTGAGCGTGGCGATCATGGCGAGGTTGATCAGGCTGCGGTCGCGCCGCGGCAACCCTTCGCGCCCCCAGTTCCAGCCCCAGCAATAGGTCGTGACCAGTTCCTGCAGCGGGTCGTTGAACGGGCCCGACTTGCTCAGCGCCTTGTCGACATAGGCGTCGCCCAGCACCTCGCGGCGGATTTTCATGCCCTTGTCGTACATTTCCTGGTCCATCGTAAGTCCTTCAGAGAGCGGAATAGACGGCGTCGATCAGGCGCCGCGCGCGCGGGCCGTTGTCGCCCACCGCGTGCATCTGGTTGCAGCAATACGAGAAGCCGAGCTTCGCGTCCGGATCGCCGAAGCCGATCGATCCGCCCAGGCCATGGTGGCCGAAGCTGCGCATGTTGGGGCCCATGTAGACCGCCGCCGGCGTGTTCAGCAGCACGCCGTTGGCCTGGTGATAGGGCCGCTCCTGCAGCAGCTCGGTCTGGTTGTGACGTTCGGTAATCATCGCCTCGAGCTGCGCGTCGGACAGCAGGTCCACCCCGTCGACCGCGCCCACCGTTGCGCCGTAGATGCGCGCCACCCCGCGGGCATTGCCGTGACCCGATCCGCTGGCGATCTCGCAGGTGCGCCAGATCGGCGAGTTCATCGTTGTGTGCCAGGGCTCGTTCGGGTTCTGCAGGAAGGCGAACTTGCGCAGCACCGCGCCGTCCTGCCAGCCTTCCGGCGTGGTCGGCTGTTCGGGCATGGCGGTGTCCTTGGCCGCGAACAGCCGTGCGCCGGTGTTGGGCAGCACCTCGGCCACGTGGGCCTGCTGCTGTTCGTCCATCCCGCCGATGTAGTATTCGGCGTGAAGCGGCCCGGTGACGTTTTCCTTCAGGAACGGGCCGACCGTCATCCCGGTGACCCGGCGCATGATCTCGCCCAGCAGGAAGCCCTGGTTGTGCACGTGGTAAGCGGCGCGCGTGCCGGGCTGCCACAGCGGATGCTGCACCTCCAGCGCGCGGATGTAGCCTTCGTAATCGAAGAACCCGCCGGGCGTCATCACGTCGTCGGTCAGCACCGGAATCCCCGCGGTGTGGTCGACCGCCATGCGCACGGTGATGTTCTGCTTCCCGTTCTGCGCGAACTCGGGCCAGTACTGCGCGATCGGCCGGTCGGGGTCTACAAGCCCGCGGTCGATCAGCATGTTGAACGCGATGCCGGTCACGCCCTTGGCGACGCTCATCATGCACACGGTGGTGTGCTCGTCCCACTCCTGGCTGCGTGCCGCATCGGCCCAGCCGCCCCACAGGTCGACCACGGTCTCGCCGTCGAGGACCACCGAGCACCCGGCGCCCAGCTCCTCTTCCTGTCGGAAGTTCTCGCAGAAAGCCTCCACCGCCGGGCGGAAGCGTTCGTCGTATCGCCCGCGCAAGGCGTAGCTGCCGCCGCGCGCGTCGATGGTTTCGGAAAATTCGCTGAGCGCCAAGTCTCTCTCCCCGCCGAGCCTTCGCGACTCTAACAGCCGTTAGCGTAGGCGAGGCGGTTGCCCGGCGAAAGACCCTTTGCAGGCTAACGATAGCCCGCCATGCTGCTTTCATGGTCGATCATGACGTCATCGTCGTCGGCGGAGGGCCGACCGGGTTCGTCACCGCTCTGGGGCTGGCGCAGGCCGGCGTGCGCGTGTGCCTGGTCGAAGCCGCCGCGGGCATCGCCGAGAGCCCGCGCGCGTGCGTCTATCACTGGTCGATGCTCGACGGGCTCGAGCGGCTCGGCATCCGCGAGGAGTGCGAGCGCGTCGGCTACACCAAGAACGACTACCGCTGGCTGCACAAGGCGACCGGCGAGGCGTTCGAATACGACATCTCGGTCGTCGGGCGGGTGACGCCGTTCAACTACAACATCAACATGGGGCAGGACAAACTGGCCGAGATCGCCCGGCGGCGGCTGGAAGCGCTGGGCAATGCGCAGGTGATGTGGAACGCCCGCTTCACCGGCCTCGCGCAGGACGGCGATGGCGTCACGCTGTCGGTCGAGACACCCGGCGGACCGGAAACGCTGCGCGCGAAATGGGTGATCGGCGCGGACGGGGCGGGCAGCGAGGTGCGCAAGGCGCTGGGCCTCACCTTCGACGGGATGACCTGGCCGCAGCGGTTCGTGGCGACCAACATCCACCACGATTTCGAGAGCGGCGGCTACCTGCAGTCGAACATGGTGATCGACCCGCAATGGGGCGCGGTGATCGTCAAGATCACCAGGGAAGGCCTGTGGCGCTGCACCTACATGGAAGACGCCAGCCTGCCCGAGGAAACGTTTGCCGAACGCATCCCTGCCGCCTTCGAGCATCTGCTGCCGGGGCCCAGAACAAATGGGGGCGGCTATGACGTCGTGATGGCGTCACCCTACAAGATGCACCAACGGTGCGCGGCCAGCTTCCGCCAGGGCCGCGTGGTGCTGGCGGGCGACGCGGCGCACGTGACCAACCCGACCGGCGGCTTCGGCCTGACTACGGGCCTGTTCGACGCCTACGCGCTGTGGCCGACACTGGCAGCGGTCGTGCTGGAGGGGGCCGACCCGGCGCTGCTCGACACCTGGGCGGCGGAGCGGCGCGCGGTGTTCCTCGACAAGACCGACCCGCAGGCCCGCGCCTACAAGGACTTCGTGTTCCACGCCTGCGACGGCGACGGGGCGCGGCTGGAGGCGATGCTGCAGGGGATGCGCGCCATGGTCGCCGACCCGGAGGTGCGCTTCCAGCGGCTGATGTTCACCAAGGGCCTGGAGACGACGAGCCCGGCGGAGCGCTAGGCCGGCCCCGGCTGCGCAGTCGTTTCCAGGATCAGTTCGACAGTTTCGCCGGGCTGGTCCCACATCGGGAAGTGGCCGCTTCTCTCGAACCAGTGCAGCCTCGCACCGGGAAATGCCGCCTGCGCGCGCGCTGCCTGCTGCGGCAGGCACAGGCGGTCCTTGCGGCCCCAGCCGATCGCGATCGGTGCCGCGGACTGCGCGATGCCTTGCTGCACCGGGCCCGTGGCGAGATCCATCACCAGCGAATTGAACGTCTCCGTGTCGGCGAAGGACCTGAGCTCGCTGGCGACGACGTCGGGCTCGAGCGCCCACGGCCTGGCGGACAGCTGGGCCATCAGCATCGTGCGGCCTGCGGCGGTCCCGGCGATCGCGGGCAAGGCCGGGCGCAGCGCGCGAACGAGGGCGATGGAGGCGGTTATCGTCGTGCGAAAGAACGTCCGTTCCCAGCCTTGCCAGAAGCCGCCGGGATCGAGCGCCACCACGGCCCCCGACTTGCGGCGGCGGGCCATTTCCAGCACCAGCCGGGCGCCCATCGAACTGCCGACCATGTCGATCCCCGCCAGCCCCTCTCGCTCCAGCCATTCGTCGAGGCTGCGCGCCAGTCCGGCAAAGGTCCCGCTGTCCGGCTCCGCGGGCGAACGGCCGTGCCCCGGCAGGTCGATCGCGATCACCTCGCGATGCCGGGCAAGCTCGGGGGCGATCGTGCTCCACGAGTGAAGATTGCCGCCAAGTCCGTGAACCAGGAGGAGGGGCTTTCCGCGGCCGGTGCGCGCGTGGTGCAATGTCATGGTCGGTGAACGCCCCGCAGACGAACACGGGCATCGCGATGGGAAGCATCGGGTCGACCGGTGGAGCGCAGGGCTTGCCCGCGCAGTCCGGTCAGGCCTGCGCGCGATAGGCCTCGATCAATCCGGAGAACTCGCTCGAATCGGGAAAACGCTCGTACGAGCGCTGTGCCGGGATGGTGACCCACGGCAGCTTTTCCGCTGTCTGCGTTTCCATGAAGGGGACGAACCAGCCGGCATCGTCGAGCATCGTGGCCCTGACGTTCACGGCTCCTAGCTCCGGCGGCATGCGCGTGAACAGCCAGCTCTTGCACCAGTCGCAATGATGGTGCCGCGCCAGGTCGCCATGCATTCCGCCTTCCACCGGCTCACCCGCGACGATCTCGAGGGCGTCCGCCGGCAAGGTCAGCGTCGTCGAGAAGGCGCTGGCCGTCATGCGCTGGCAGCCCCGGCAATGGCAGACCCCGGTGACTAGCGGTTCCTGGGTGATGCGAAAGCGCACCTTGCCGCAGCGACAGCCGCCGTCCCAGGGCAGGGGTGGAACAGGCATTCCGGCCTCCATCAGGCAGTTCGATGACGAGGGGCAAACGTGGGTGCGCAGGCCGCGTTCCTGCCGGGGATCGGCGCCCCGTTCGATCGCCTCCCCGCGCGGGTCATGCTGAGCTCAGATATAAGCGATCGTGCGCAGCTCGATGCTTTGCCGCGGCGCGGCGTCGGGCGGCGTGTCGGGGTCCTCGAATGCCGAGTGGGCGGTGAACTGCACGGCATTCTCGTCACTGTCGAACAGCTTGAACACCAGCGCTTCCCACGGCTGCATGCGGGGCACCCAGTACCAGCGGTGATCGGGTCGGTGGGCGAGGTTGAAGCCCCACAGCGAGCGCCGCTCGAAGCTGCCGAGGCCGCCGACGACCTCGCTGTCGAACAGGTCCTCGCGCCGCACGGTGCGCGCGTCGCACACGGCGAGCGGCGTGCTCTCGACCGCGACGATCGGCCGCCAGACGTTGATCAGCATGAAGCGGCCTTGCAGGCGCCGCTCGGCCTCCTCGGGCGGGAGCATGTCGCGCGTGAAGTCGCTCACCGTGCGCAGGCCGTAGTCGACATGCGCGCCGTGCGCCGGCTGGTTGTGGCCGTGCGCGCCGGCCTTGTTGGTTCGGATCATCGGGCCGAAGCTGACGACCTTGTCGGCCCCGGTCAGGCGCTGCACGAGCGCTTCGGTCTGCGTGCAGTAGCGCGCCAGTTCGGCCTGATCGGTGAAGTCCGTCACGTCGGTCGGCTCGTCGGCGACGACGAAGCCGTTGCGCTCGAGCGCGAGGTCGCCGATCTCGGGGCGCACATCGTGGATGGTCACGCGGTGCTCGTCGACCGGCCAGTAGGACTTGTCCCGTTCGCCGGGATGGAAGGTCGCCTTCTCGCCGCGCACGACGTATTTCATCGTCGTCTCGACGTTGCGGACAGCAGTATCGCTCATGCCGGAACTCCTTCGCCGCGCCGGGCCAGAACGACCGGGTTGGTCTCGCGCACGAACAATGCCGCAAGGGCCGCCCCCGCCGCCAGCCCGAACTGGATCCAGATCGCAACGTCGAGGCCATAGGTGTCGGCCAGCCGCCCGGCGATCGGCGGGCCGAACACGCCGCCCGACAGCTCGCCGATCATGACCACCAGGCCCATCGCGGTGGCCGCCTGGGCGCGGCCGACGGTCTCGGTCGGGATCACGCCCATGAACAGCGGGAAGGTTCCCAGCCCCATCCAGCTGACGAACATCAGCGCGGCCAGCACGAAGACCGGCCCGGTGTAGAACAGCAGGGCGAGCGGCGCGATCGTCATCAGGCTGACGAAGGCGACCAGCGGCCACTTGCGGCCGATCCGGTCGGACAGCAGCGCGACCACGATGGCGCCGACCGCGGGACAGAAGCCGACCACCGTCATCACGTTCGACCAGGTCAGGTCGTCGTAGCCGCGCGGCCCGTCGAGATAGAGCGGCATGAAGATCGACCCGACCACGATCGAGCCGACGGCGCAGGCGCTGACCAGCGAGCAGGCGAGGATGTTGCGATGGGCCAGCAGGCCGAGCGGCAGCAGGCTGCGCGCCCCAGCGGCGTCGGCCGCTATCGGCGTGTGCGGCGGCTCGTCGACGAAGCGCCAGATCAGGAAGGCCAGGACCAGCCCCGGGATGCCGGCGACGAAGAACGCCGCGTGCCAGTCGAAGGCCGCGGCGATGCGCACCAGCGCGTAGGAGGCGAGCGCGGTGCCGACGATCGGGCCGAAGACGTTCTGGACGATGCCGGCGTTGAGCGCCTGGCGGCTGGGGCCGGAGGCGGCGGCCATGATGGCAAGACAGATCGGCAGGAACGGCCCCTCGGCCGCGCCCATGATCACCCGGGTCGCGAGCAGGCTCTCGAAGCTCCACGACAGGCCCGACAGGATTGAGCACGCCGAGAACAGCAGCAGCGCGCCGATCAGGAACGGCTTGCGCTTGCCGATCAGGTCGGACCAGCGGCCGATGGCGAAGGCACCGAGCGCCCAGGTCAGCGACAGGCCCGAGTTGGCCCAGCTGATCTGCTCGAAGCTGAGGTCGAGATCCTCGATCACGAACGGCGCGAGGAAGGTCAGCGCCATGCGGTCGAAATATGCGAAGCCGAACGCCAGCCCCAGCAGGATCAGCACCCGCAATTCGTAGCCGCCCCAGCCCCGCCCTTCGGCGCGGATATTCGTCTCCATTCGGCTCTCCTCCCGAGCCGACAATGCTGCGGGCTGTCCGCGGAGTTGGCAAGCACGATTACATATTGCGACAACTCTGCGACAACTCTGCGACAATTCTTCGACAAATCAGCCTGTTGCCATTTTGCGACAGATCGAGCGCATAAATTCGCAGGCGGTGCCGCCCGCTTGTCGCCTTCTTAACAGGCGTTAGGGTTGTGCTTGAGAGAGAGGAGAGAGCGGCCGAGGTCGCCGGCTGCATTCCCCGCACATAACCGGCCGGCCGGGCAACCGGCTGCCGGGCTCACTCGATGAGAGAAAAAACGAGTGGATCGAATAACGATCCGCCGATGGGAGAAGCACAAATGACTGTCAGGAAGTTTGGATTCGTTTCAACCCTGGCCCTCGCTGCGGCCTGGACCAGCCCCGTATTCGCGCAGGACCAGGCCGAGGAAGAGGCGTCCGACCGCCCCAACGAGATCATCGTCACCGCGGAATTCCGCGAGGCGCGGCTGCAGGATACGCCGATCGCCATCACCGCGGTCAATTCCGAGATGCTCGAGGCGCGCGGCCAGACCGACATCGCCCAGGTCGCCGCGCAGGCGCCGAACGTGTCGCTGACCCCGCAGCCGCAGAACGGCGGCTCGGGCCTCATCGCCTACATCCGCGGCGTCGGCCAGACCGACTTCAACTACGCGCTCGATCCCGGCGTCGGCATCTACGTCGACGACGTGTTCATCCCCACGCTGTCGAGCTCGCTGCTCGACCTGATGGATCTCGACCGGATCGAAATCCTGCGCGGCCCGCAGGGCACGCTGGCGGGCAAGAACTCGATCGGCGGCGCGATCAAGCTGTTCAGCGCCAAGCCGCGCGGCGACGGTTCGGGCTCGCTGCAGCTGACCTATGGCTCGTACAACCGGGTCGAAGTGCGCGGCATGGCCGACTTCCGCATCAACGACACGCTCGCGACCCGCATCTCGGGCGTGTTCAAGGGCCGCGACGGATACGTTGATCTTCTGGACTACGGCGTCGCGCACCCCACCAGCAACGTTCCGGCGAACAACGCCCGCGGCGCCTATCCCAAGGTCGGCACGCAGGGCGGCCAGTCGATCGGTGCCGGGCGCATCGCCTTCAAGTGGCAGCCGAGCGACCGGTTCGAATTCAACATCTCCGGCGACTACACCCGCGAACGGTCAGAGCCGCAGCCGACGGTGCTGATCGCCGCCGGCCAGCCGCAGAGCGCCACCAACCCGGTGTTCGATCCGACCAAGCCCTATCCGGCGACCGGCGCCGGCCCCGGCCAGCCCGCCTGGCTGCGCGGCAAGAACGGCCAGCCGATTCCCTTCGACTGCCGCTTCGTGCCGGCGGGCCAGTACAGCTGCGACAACCTGAGCACGGCGATCTACGACGGGGATCCGCGGTTCGTATCGTACGCCAACTTCCTCGACGCGACGCAGCCGACCACGCAGTCGCCCTTCAAGCCCTATTCCGCGCTGCAGAACCAGGACTTCAACGGTTGGGGCATCATGGGCAACGCGACCTATGACCTCAGCGACACGATGCAGCTCGTCGGCATCGGTTCGTGGCGCGAATACACCAGCTGGTTCGGCCAGGATCAGGACGCATCGCCGGTGGCGATCGCCCAGCTCGACAACCGGCTCGATCACCGGGCGTGGAGCGCCGAAGTGCGCCTCAACGGCGAGCTTGGCGGCGGCTTCGTCGACTACACGCTCGGCGGTTTCTACATGGACCAGGAAGGCAGCTACACCGCGCGCGTCGACCTGAACTATGCCGGCATCGACTTCATCCACGGGCCGGACCAGACGCCGTCGACCTCGAAGGCATTGTTCGCCAACGTGACGCTGCACCCGACCGAGGCGTGGAGCATCACCGGCGGCCTGCGCCGTTCGTGGGACGAGAAGACCTACACCTACTTCCGGCGCAATCCCGACGGGACGATCCCGGGCACGTGCGAGTTCTTCCTCGGCGCGCCCGTTGCCGGCCCCACGGGCATCGGCAACCAGCCGAACTGCCTGCTGGTCGGCATCTTCAACCTCGACGGCGAGTTCAAGGGCTCGCGGTGGGACTGGCGCGTCGTCACCGACTACCGCTTCTCCGACTCGCTGCTCGCCTATGCCTCGGTGGCCACGGGCTTCAAGGGCGGCGGCGTTAACCCGCGTCCGTTCTTCGGTCCTTCGACCGGCGAGTGCGGACCGTTCAACTACAACCCCGACGGCACGGTCATCCCGTCGCCGCCGTGCAACCAAGTCAAGCCGTTCAACCCGGAAACGCTCACGACCTACGAAGTCGGCTTCAAGAGCGACTTCCTCGACCGCCGCGTGCGGGTGAACGGCGCCGTGTTCTACAACGACTACAACGACATCACCTTCACCCTCTCGGCCTGTCCGTCGTCGCCGTGTCTGCGGCCGACCAACGTCGGCAAGGCCAAGGTGAAGGGTGCGGAGCTGGAAATCTCGGCCTACCCGGTCGACGGCCTGATGATCGACGGCTCGGCGAGCTACATCGACATCAAGTACGACAAGGCCTCGGTGGCGCCTGCCGGCCTCACCGGCAACGAGACGTTCCCCTACACTCCGAAGTGGAATTACAGCTTCGGCATCCAGTACGATTACGACATCGGGCCCGGCACCCTGGGCGCCCGGTTCGACGGCACCTATCGCTCGGAGATCTTCACCGAGACGGCGAACTCGCCGTGGAGCCGGATCGACGGCCGCTTCCTCGGCAACGGCCGCCTGCAGTACACCACGGAAGACGGTGACTGGCGGTTCGCGCTGGAAGTGCAGAACATCTTCGATAAGTACTACTTCCTCAGCGTCAGCGACATCACCAAGTCGCTGGGCGCGGTGACCGCTGTCCCCGGCCTGCCCAGGACCTGGTCGCTGTCGGTGAAGCGCGACTTCTAAGCCGCGCCAACCCGCGCCGGATCGCTCCGGCCTGCCATAGAAGGGGCGTGGACCTGCCGGTCCGCGCCCCTTTTTTTCGTCGCTGTCGGCGCATGGCAGGCGAGCCGCCGGTCCGCCACCGGGGAATCTTCGAAAAGGTTTCGCAGCGGCATTGTTGCATCAAAACGACAGCAGCGAGCCCGTTGTTCGAATCGTGCGCGATACACTTGCGTTACATTTGGATACGTTTATGAATGGCAGTGGGAGAGGTGTGTAGCGGCGGACGCAATACCGTCGCACCCCCGATAAAAATGCATGCTCGAAGGCCCGGCTTGCCGGGCAGGGTCGCTTAGTACCTGAGTAGATGTAACGGACCACGAGTCCACGGGAGGGAGATTACTGATGAAATACAAGAGCTTTGCTCTGGTGTCGTCGATCGCGCTCGCCGCATCGATGGCGAGCCCGGCCAGCGCGCAGGATGCTGCCGAAGGCCAGCAGGCCGACACCGGCCGGACCAACGAAATCATCGTCACGGCCGAATTCCGCGAAGCGCGGCTGCAGGACACGCCAATCGCCATCACCGCCGTGAACGCCGAAATGCTCGAGGCGCGCGGCGCGACCGATGTTGCCGCCATCGCGGCCCAGGCGCCGAACGTAGTGCTTAAGCCGCAAGGACAGGCGAGCGGCACCGGCCTCATCGCCTACATCCGCGGCGTCGGCCAGACCGACTTCATCTACGCCCGCGATCCCGGCGTCGGCGTGTACATCGACGACGTCTACATCCCGACGCTGCAAAGCTCGCTGATCGAGCTGATGGACCTCGAACGGGTCGAAGTGCTGCGCGGCCCGCAGGGCACGCTGGCGGGCAAGAACTCGATCGGCGGCTCGATCAAGCTGTTCGGCAAAAAGCCGACCGGCAACGACAGCGGCTCGCTCGAAGTGTCGTACGGATCGTTCAACGATATCCGCGTGCGCGGCTTTGCCGACTTCGGAGTGTCCGACACGCTGGCGGTGCGCATCTCCGGCATGTCGCGCAGCACCCAGGGCTATGTCGATCTCATCGACTATGGCCTCACGCACCCCAATTCCAACGTGAAGGCGAACCAGTCGATCGGCCAGTTCCCCACGATGGGCAAGGTCGGCGGGCGCAACCTGACCGCCGGGCGCATCGCGCTGAACTACGATCCGGTCGACAACCTCAACATCTACGTCACCGCCGACTATACCAGCCAGCGGGGCGATGCGGGCGCGGAAGTCCTGATCGCGGCCGGCCGGCCGACCGGCGGCGGATTCAGCTTCAACGGGACCGGGCAGAACCCGGCGGTGAGCTTCTCGCCCAATTCGACCACGCAGGTGCCCTGGCTGGTCGGCAAGAACGGCCAGGCGGTGACCGTGGGCTGCCAGTTCGTGCCTTATGGCGCCTATAGCTGCGACACGCCGCCGGCGGGATACGATCCGCGCTACATCAGCTATGCCAACTTCCTCGACGCCTCGCCGGTCTCGTCGCAGGCCCCGTTCAAGCCCTTCTTCGCCATCCCGCGCCAGACGTTCGAAGGCTGGGGGGTGCACGGCACGCTGACCTACGACATCAGCGACAACGCGCAGGTCGTGTGGATCTCGAGCTATCGCAAGTACGAATCGACCTGGGGCAACGACAACGACCTGACCCCGGTGCCGGTCCAGCAGCTCTACAACATCAACCGTCACCATGCCTGGAGCCAGGAGCTGCGCCTGAACTTCGAGGTGGCGAACGGCCTGCTCGACGGCACGGTCGGCGGGTTCTACTTCGACCAGTACGGCGAGTACGAAGCGCGCGTCGATCTCAACTACGTGAACCCGACGATCGACTTCATCCACGGCCCCGACGAAACCCCGTCGAAATCCAAGGCGGTATTCCTCAACCTAAACCTGCATCCTACCGACGCCCTGACGCTGACCGGCGGCATCCGCTATTCGGATGAATCGAAGGACTACGTCTATTACCGGCGCAATCCCGACTACACCGTTCCGGTATGTCCGCCGGGGCCGCCGAGCTTCGCGGTGCCCAACTGCCTGGTGGCGGGCTTCTTCGGCACGCTTGGGGCCTTTGCCGACACGCGCATCGACTGGCGCGGGGTGGCCAACTACCGCCTCAGCGAGGCGCTGATGGTCTATGTCTCGGTCGCCACCGGCTTCAAGGGCGGCGGCGTGAACCCACGGCCCTTCATCCCCGACCAGGCCCTGCCGTTCAATCCCGAGACGCTGACGACCTACGAAGGCGGCTTCAAGGCCGACCTCCTCGATCGCCGGCTGCGGCTGAACGGCGCCGTTTTCTTCAACAAGTACCAGGACGTGCAGGGCACCAAGCTGGCCTGTCCCGAATCCGCCCTGCCGCAGCCCTGCGCCCGGCCGGACAACATCGGCAGCGCCGAGATGAAGGGCTTCGAACTGGAGGCCTCGGCCGTCCCGGTCGAAGGCCTGTCGATCGATGCCTCGCTGGCCTATCTCGACTTCAAGTATACCAGCGCGCTCCAGCCGAACGGGAACCTGATCAACACCAGCATCCCCGGGACCGCGGTCACGCCGTTCACGCCCGAATGGACCTGGTCGACGGGCGTACAGTACGATTACGAGATGGGCTCCGGCTCGGTTCTCAGCGTCCGGGCCGACGGCAGCTACCAGTCGGACGTCTTCTCCAACTCGGAGAACACGCCCTTCTCGCGGATCGACAGCTATTTCCTGCTCAACGGGCGCGTCTCCTACACGTCGTCAGACGACAAGTGGCAGCTCTACGGCGAAGTGAAGAACATTACCGACAAGTACTACTTCCTGACCAAGGGCGAAGCGACCTCGGCCGGTACGGTGGTCGGCCAGCCCGGCCTGCCGCGCACGTGGACGGTAGGCCTGAAGCGCAAGTTCTGACGTCAGTCGGGGCTTGCTCAATTAGGGCGCGGATCCCCCGGGGTCCGCGCCCCTTTTTTTTTGGGTTCGGGCAGCGGGCACGAAAAGGCCCGCCGAAGCGGGCCCGAACGTCGTGGCTGCGCCTGGCGCTAGTCGGTGTTGAGGCGCTCGCGCATTTCCTTGCCCGGCTTGAAATAGGGCACGCGCTTGGCCGGAACGTCGACCGATTCACCGGTGCGGGGATTGCGCCCGGCGCGCGCCTCGCGGCCGCGGGTGGAAAAGGCGCCGAAGCCGCGCAGTTCGACCCGGCCGCCTTCGGCCAGCCGCTTGCCGATCTCGTCGAAGAAGATCGTCACGACCTGCTCGACCTCTTCTGGCCGTAAATCCGGGTTCTCGGCGGCCAGAGCCTGCAGGAGTTCCGATCTGATCATCGTAAGCTGTGTCCCTGTGCGGTTCCGCACGACCCATTTTCGCAAGCTTGCCAGACTACAGCGCGGAGCGCAACGCCTGTACAACATATGTTTATCGGATCGCGGTCAGGCCCGTTCCAGCAGATCGCGGGCCGCGATCCCCAGGCGCTCCATCCGGCGCCTTACAGTTGGCCATTCCTCATCCAGGAAGCGCCGCCTTTCCGTCTCCAGCAGCCGCGCGGCGGCACCTTCGGCCACGAACATGCCCACGCCGCGCTGTACCCGAACGAGGCCGTCGGTCTGGAACTGCTGGTAGGCCTTGGCCACGGTCAGCGGGTTGGCGCCCTGTTCGGCCGCGAATACGCGGACCGAGGGGAGCATGTCCCCCTCGCCGTACCGCCCTTCGATGATCGCCGCCGCGATCAAGTCGCGCAGCTTGAGATAGACCGGGCGGGCATCGTCGCTCATCGGTGCCTCAGTGCCATAATACAGCGGAGCGGGTCAACCCCCGAGCGCCCTCGAGGGTCCGGTTTCGCCTGCAACGAAACGGCTTCACATCGCTTTCGCTTCGTCTAGGGTGCGCGCTTTCCGGCCCGGCGGGGCGGGCAACGAAACGAAGTCAAGGGGACCGGTCGCAATGAAGGACATGGCACTGTGGAATGAAGGCGATTGGATCGCCGCGATCGCGGCGGTTTCGCTGTTCGCGATCCTGGCGGTCGGCGGCCTCATCGCCACGCGCAAGAGCGAGGAATTCGTCGGCCATCCGCGCGGCCTGTTCGTGCTGTTCTACGCCGAGATGTGGGAGCGTTTCTCGTACTACGGGATGCGCGCGCTGCTGATCCTCTACCTGACCAAGTTCTGGCTCTTCAACGACGGCAAGGCGAACCTGATCTACGGCGCCTACACCAGCCTCGTCTACATCACCCCCGTCCTCGGCGGCTACCTCGCCGACCGCTGGCTGGGCCAGCGCAAGGCGGTGCTGTTCGGCGGCATCGTGCTCGCCTTCGGCCACCTGTTCATGGCCTACGAGGGCATGCAGGGCGTGGCCGATCCGCTCGTCAAGCAATCCGACTTCGCGATCAACGTCTTCTGGCTGGCGCTGGCTCTCATCATCGTCGGCTCGGGATTCCTCAAGGCCAACATCTCCGTCATCGTCGGCCAGCTCTACCGCATGACCGACACCCGGCGCGACGCGGCCTATACGATCTTCTACATGGGCGTGAACGTCGGCGCCGCGCTCGGCACGATCCTGGTCGGATACCTCGGCGAGACGATCGGCTGGTCCTATGGCTTCGGCCTCGCCGGTATCGGCATGATCCTCGGCCTGATCATCTTCGTGATCGGCAAGCCCGCGCTGCGCGGCCGCGGCGAACCGCCGGTGCCGCTGTCGAGCCCGACCGAGATGAAGCTTTATGCCACTGGCCTGGCCGCGGTCGCGGTGATCTGGTTCCTGATCCAGTACCAGAACGTGATCGGCGGCATCCTCGCCTTCTTCGGCTTCGCGATGCTGGCGTACACTCTCTACGAGGCGTTCAAGCTGCCCAAGGAACCGCGCGAGAGGATGTTCGCGATCCTCTTCCTTATTGCGCTCAATCCTCTCTTCTGGGGACTGTTCGAGCAGGCTGGGGGCTCGCTGTCGCTCTACACCGAGAAGTTCGTCGATCGCGGCGGGGTGCCGACCAGCCTGTTCCAGTCGATCAACCCGATCTACATCGTCATCTTCGCGCCGTTCTTCGCCGGGCTGTGGCAATGGCTTGGCAAGCGAGGGTTGGAGCCGAGCGCACCTGCCAAGTTCGCGCTGGCGTTGTTCCAGGTCGGCCTCGGCTTCCTCGTCTTCGTTTGGGGTGCCGGCACTGGCGACCCGGCGGTGATGACCGGCGTCGTCTTCGTGTTCCTGATCTACCTGCTGCACACCACCGGCGAACTGTGCCTCAGCCCCGTGGGTCTGTCGGCCATGACCCGCCTCGCCCCGCTGCACCTCGGCAGCTTCATCATGGGCGCGTGGTTCTACATGACCGCGGTCGGCAACTTCGTGGCCGGCAAGATCGGCGAGGCGACCGGCGGGGAAGGGGGCGAGATGTCCAAGTCCCTCACGCTCGACATCTATTCGCAGATCGGCTGGATCACGATCGGGATATCGGTGGCGGTGCTGGCGGTCAGCCCGCTGGTGAAGCGCTGGATGCACGTCGACACGCTGGAGGACCGCGGCCTCGCCGGCACCGACGAGCTGGCCGAACCGCAGGCCGCCGGCGTCCACCCGGGCAAGGTCTGACGATGCGCAAGCTGATGGCCGCCTGCGCGCTCGCCGCGCTTCCCTCGCTCGCCGCGGCGCAGGACGCGCCGGCGGTCGATCGCAGCCAGGACATGGCCTGGCACATGGCGCAGCAACAGGCGCTCGCCTCGCGGCAGCTGTCCGACGGGTGGTCGTGGCTGCCGGGCGGCGTGCTGTGGAAGCGGGTCAAGGGTGACGGCTCCGGCGCGCATCCCGCGGTCAGCGACACGGTGAGCGTCCACTACGTCGGCACCTTCATCGACGGCGAGACGTTCGACAGCTCGCGCGCCCGCGGCCAGCCGGCGACCTTCCCGCTCGGCGGCCTGATCAAGGCATGGCAACTGGCGATCCCGATGGCGGGCGTAGGCGACACGATCCAGCTCGCGATCCCGGCCGCGATGGCCTACGGCCCCGTCGGGCGGGGCCCGATCCCGGGCGGCGCGACGCTGCTGTTCGACATCGAACTGCTGGGCATCGAGGGGCGCTGAGGGGCGTCATGCAATTGCGCTAGAGCCAAGCGCGCAAAAATCGGCTAGGGGGCTCCTCGTTTCGCTGTCGCGACCGTGCACGTCACGGTCGCATGCGGCGGCTTCCACGCGTTTCTACAGCGGAACCCATATCCTCCAGGCCGCGGCTTCGCGGCCCCATCGCGATTGAACGACATGCCCTTTGCCTCCTCTATTCCCGATATCCTGTCCGCCGCCCTTGCCGAGCGCGGCTACGAAGCCCCGACCCCGGTCCAGGCCGCCGTCCTCGAGCCCGAGGCCGCCGGCCGCGACCTGATCGTCTCCGCCCAGACGGGTTCGGGCAAGACCGTCGCCTTCGGCCTGGCGATGGAGGCGGAACTGCTCGGCGAAGGGGGCATTCTACCGCCGGCGCAAAATCCGCTCGCGCTGGTCATCGCCCCCACCCGCGAACTGGCCATGCAGGTCGGCCGCGAACTCGCCTGGCTTTACGGCAAGGCCGGCATTCGCATCGCCGGGTGCGTCGGCGGGATGGATCCGTCGAAGGAGCGGCGCAACCTGGCCCACGGGGCGCATATCGTGGTCGGCACGCCCGGCCGCCTGCGCGACCACCTGGAGCGCGGCGCGCTCGTCTTGTCGGACCTGCGCGTGGCGGTGCTCGACGAAGCGGACGAGATGCTCGACATGGGCTTTCGGGAAGATCTCGAGGAAATTCTCGACGCGACCCCCGATGGGCGCCGGACGCTGCTGTTCTCGGCCACCATGCCGCGCCCGATCGTGGCGCTGGCGACCCGCTACCAGCGCAACGCGCTGCGCATCGAGACGCTGGGCGCCGACCGCGGGCACGGCGACATCGCCTATCAGGCGGTGACCGTCTCGCCGTCCGAAATCGAGAACGCGGTGGTCAACCTGCTGCGCTTCCACGAGGCGGAGACGGCAATCCTGTTCTGCGCCACGCGCGACAACGTCCGGCATCTGCACGCCACGCTGGTCGAGCGCGGCTTTGCCGCGGTGGCCCTGTCGGGCGAGCACTCCCAGTCGGAACGCAATCACGCGCTGCAGGCATTGCGCGACCGCCGGGCGCGGGTCTGCGTGGCGACCGACGTGGCCGCGCGCGGCATCGACCTGCCCAGCGTGACGCTGGTGGTCCATGTCGAGGTGCCGCGCGACGCCGAGGTCCTGCAGCACAGGTCGGGCCGCACCGGGCGCGCAGGCAAGAAGGGGACCGCGGTCCTCGTCGTGCCCTATCCGCGTCGCCGCCGGGTGGAATCGATGCTGCGCGGCGCGCGGATCGAAGCCGAATGGCTCGAAGCGCCCACGCCCGAGATGATCCGGGCCAACGACCGCGAGCGCCTGCTCGCCGATCTCCTGGCTCCGGTCGAGTTCGACGACGAGGACCGCGCGCTGGCCGAGCGGCTGATGGCCGAGCGCGAGCCGCAGGACATCGCCGCTGCGCTCGTCGCCGCGCACCGCGCGAAGATGCCGCAGCCCGAAGAGATGATCGCCAACACGCCCGAGGCGCGGCAGGCCGACAAGCAGCAACGCCACCGCCCCGGTTTCGAGGACTGCGTATGGTACCGGCTCGAGGTCGGCCGCCGGCAGAACGCCGATCCGCGCTGGATCCTGCCGCTGCTGTGCCGCCGCGGGCACATCACCCGCAACGAGATCGGCGCGATCCGCATCGGCCCGAACGAGACATTCGTCGAGATTCCCCGCACGCTGGCGGGCAAGTTCGATGCCGCGATCGCGCGGACGGCCACCTCGGAGGATCCCGAGGACACGATCCGGATCGAGAAGTCCGAGGGCGGCCCGCGCGAGCAGGCGCGCGACAATCGCCGCGACGGCCCCAAGCGCGAGGCCACCGGGCGCGGCGCGCCCGGGCGCAATTACGCCAAACCGAGCCCGCGCGTGCACCGCAAGGGCCAGTCGAACGAAGGCCCGGCCCCGCGCGACGGTGGCGGCGGCAAGCCGTTCAAGCCCAAGTTCAAGCCGAAGGGCAAGCCGAAGCGCGACTGATTCCGGGCGGCGTTTCTTCTACGCCCGCGCTTCCTCGATCCCTGCGCTGTTATGCCGCAGCGCGCTCAGCACCGTTTCGACGATGTGCGGCGCGTTCAGCCCGGCCTCGTCGTATTGCTTGGTGGGGTCGTCGTGGTCCTGGAACGTGTCGGGCAGGCGCATGGTGCGGATCTTGAGGCCCGCATCGAGCAGGCCTTCGTCGCTGGCGAGCGTCAGCACGTGGGCGCCGAGGCCGCCGATCGCCGCTTCCTCCACCGTCACCACGACTTCGTGCGTCGTCATCAGGCGGCGAATCAGCGCGCTGTCGAGCGGCTTGGCGAAGCGCAGGTCGGCGACGGTGGTCGAAAGGCCCTTCGCCTCGAGCTGGTCGGCCGCCTTGAGCGCTTCGGCCAGGCGCGTGCCGAGCGAGAGGATGGCCACCTTGTTGCCTTCGCGCACCACCCGGCCCTTGCCGATCTCCAGCTTCTCGAGCGTGGCCGGCATCGCGACTCCGGTGCCGCTGCCGCGCGGATAGCGGAAGGCGATCGGGCCGGCGTCGTACTCGGCGGCGGTGTAGGTCATGTGCGCCAGTTCGGCCTCGTCGGCCGCGGCCATGACGACGAAGTTGGGCAGGGTGGCGAGATAGGTCACGTCGAACGAGCCGGCGTGGGTCGCCCCGTCCGCTCCCACCAGGCCCGCGCGGTCGATGGCGAAGCGGACCGGCAGGTTCTGGATCGCCACGTCGTGCACCACCTGGTCGAAGGCGCGCTGCAGGAACGTGGAGTAGATTGCGCAGAACGGCCGCATGCCCTGCGCTGCGAGGCCCGCGGCGAAGGTCACCGCATGCTGTTCGGCGATGCCGACGTCGAACGCGCGGGCAGGATGCGCCTGGGCAAACTTGTCGACCCCCGTGCCGCTCGGCATAGCCGCGGTGATGGCGCAGATGCGCTCGTCGGTCTCGGCCAGCGTGGCGAGCGTTTCGCCGAACACGTTCTGGTAGGCCGGCGGGCCGCCGCTCGACTTCTTCTGTTCGCCGGTGATGACGTCGAACTTGACCACGCCGTGATACTTGTCGGCGCTGTTCTCGGCCGGGGCGTAGCCCTTGCCCTTCTTGGTGACGACGTGGACCAGGATCGGCCCCTGCTCGCTGTCGCGCACGTTCTCCAGCACCGGGATCAGGTGGTCGAGATTGTGCCCGTCGATCGGGCCGACGTAGTAGAAGCCCAGCTCCTCGAACAGCGTCCCGCCCGTCGCCATGCCGCGGGCGTATTCCTCGGCCTTTTCCAGCCCGTGATGGACGCGGCGGCTGAACTTGCGGGCGATCTTGGAGGCCAGGCTGCGCAGGCCGAGGTACTCGCTGCTCGAGACCATGCGCGCGAGGTAGGCGGACAACCCGCCGACCGGCGGGGCGATCGACATGTCGTTGTCGTTGAGGATCACGACCAGCCGGTTGCCCGCCTGTTCCGCGTTGTTCATCGCCTCGTAGGCCATGCCCGCGCTCATCGCGCCGTCGCCGATCACGGCGATACCCTTGCCCGGCTTGCCCGACAGCTTGTTGGCCACCGCGAACCCAAGCGCCGCGCTGATCGAGGTGCTCGAATGGGCCGCGCCGAACGGATCGTATTCGCTCTCGCTGCGCTTAGTGAACCCGGACAGGCCCCCGCCCTGGCGCAGCGTGCGGATGCGATTCCGCCGCCCGGTGACGATCTTGTGCGGATAGGCCTGGTGGCCCACGTCCCACACCAGCCGGTCGGCCGGCGTGTCGAACACGTAGTGGATCGCGACGGTGAGCTCGACCACCCCGAGGCCCGAGCCGAGATGCCCGCCGGTGCTGCCGACGGTGTCGATCATCTCGGTGCGCAATTCGTCGGAAAGCTGGCGGAGCTGGCTCTTGTCGAGCTTGCGGAGATCAGCGGGACTGTCGACCGTATCGAGCAACGGCGTTTCGGGACCTGATTTCATGCGATACGGCTTACACCGGGGAAAGCGGCCTGTCGATGAAACCTCGCTGACATGGCAGTGAGGATTTCCTGACGGCGTTGACTCGCGCCGCACGCGGGAGTTTCATCGCGCCGGGCGCCATCCAGGGAGTTTCGCCATGACCTTACCCGCAGCCGCTCGCCCCGTCGCATTCATCCTCACCGCCGACCGCGCAAAGGCCGTACCGTTCTATCGCGATACGCTCGGCCTGCCGATGCTGGCGGAGGAGCAGTTCGGCGTGGTGTTCGACCTGGGCGGAGGCGCGACGCTGCGGCTGACCGACCTCGCCGGGCACGAGCCCGGCCCGCACACGGTGCTCGGCTGGGAAGTGGACGACATAACGGCGGCAATGGCCGATCTCGCCGCGCGCGGCGTGACATTCCAGATCTACGAGGGCTTCGGCCAGGACGAGCACGGCGTGTGGCAAAACGGCGATACCCGCATCGCCTGGTTCAACGATCCGGAAGGCAACAACCTCTCCATCGCGCAGCACGGCTGAGGCATGGCGGCAGGCTTCGCTACCCGTTTGGCGCGCGAGGCCGATCTGCCTGCGATCGGCGCGCTGATGGAGCTGGCGATCGAACACCTACAGCGCCCGTTCCTCGATCCGGCGCAGATCGCCGCGAGCCATGCGGGGATGGGCCTCGACACCACGCTGATCCGGGACGGGACCTATTTCGCCGTCGAGGAGGATCGCATGCTCGTGGGTTGCGGCGGATGGAGCCGCCGCGCCACGCTCTACGGTGGCGACAGGGCGTCCGCGTTGCGCGACGATCGCCTGCTCGATCCCGCGCGCGAGCCGGCGCGGATCCGGGCGATGTACACCCATCCGGTCCATGCCCGGCGCGGGATCGGCAGGTTGATCATTACGCTGTGCGAGGACGCGGCGCGCGCCGAGGGTTTCGTGCGCGCGCGGATGATGGCGACCCTTGCGGGCGAGCCGCTCTATGCCGCTTGCGGATACCGGGTGGTGGAGCGCGTCGACCGGCTTGTGCCCGAAGGTGTCGCCGTCCCGGGGGTGATCATGGAAAAGGCGCTCTAGCTCAGCCGGCGCATTCGTTGCACAGGCCGCGCAGTTCGACCACCGGGCGCACGTCGGAAAAACCGGCCTGGGCGCCCGCTTCGCGCAGCGTCCCGGTCAGCTTGTCGTCGTCGATATGGGCGGCCTTCCCGCAGTCGTCGCAGATGAGGAAGATGCAGTCGTGCCGGCAGCCGGGGTGGCTGTTGGCGAGATAGGCGTTGGCGCTCTCGATCCGGTTGGCCAGGTTGGTGCGCACGAACAGGTCGAGAATGCGGTACACGCTGTTGGCCGCCACCCGCTTGCCGCGCCGGCGGCCAAGGTCCTCGGCAATGTCGTAGGCGCTGACTGGCCGGTCCTGGCCCGCCAGCGCTTCGAAGGTATCCTGCCGCAGCCCGGTCCACTGTTCGCCCGCGGCGGTCAGCACGCGCTCTGCTTCGTCGACGAGCTTGTCGCCCGAGTGTTCGTGGTGATTATGGCCGGCCATGAGCGGGATATAGGGTTGCGCGGGCCGCCTGCCAATCAGCCGCTGATGAAGGCGTCCCGATACAGCGATGGGTACATCTGCTTGAACGCCGCCACCTTGGGCGCGTCCCAGGCGCGGATGTAGCCGTGGTTGGGATTCTTCTTGGCGAAGTCCTGGTGGTAGGTTTCGGCCGCGTAGAACGGCCCGGCTTTCACCACCGAGGTGCGGATCGGCTTTTTCCAGACGCCGCTCGCCTTCATCTGCGCGAGATAGGCAGAGGCAACTGCGCGCTGCTCGGCATTGAGCGGCACGAGCGCGGCATCGTACTGCGGGCCGCGATCGGGCCCCTGGTTGTTCTTGAGGGTCGGATCGGCGACCACCGAGAAGAAGATCTGCAGCAACTGGTCGTAGCGGACGACCTTGGGATCGTAGACCACCTTGACCGATTCGCGGTGTGCGGTGCGGCCGCTCGACACGGCTTCGTAATCCGCATCCGCCTTGCTGCCGCCTTCGTAGCCCGAGATGGCGCTGGTCACGCCCTTCGTGTGGCTGAACACGGCTTCCACCCCCCAGAAGCACCCGCCCGCGAAGATCGCGGTCTTAAGGCCGCCGGCTTCCTTGGCGATCCGTTTGGCCGCAGGGGCCTGGACCGCCTTTTCGGCGGCGATGGCGGGGGCATTGCAGGCGCTGAGGGCAAGTGCTGCGGCAAGGAGCGGGAGGACTATACGCATCTGCACGTCATAGCAGATTGGGCAGGATCTGCGTAGCCAAACCGATGGCGGTCACCCCGAAGCCGAGGAAGAAGGAACGATAGGTTTCGGATGTGAACAGGCCCATGGCGGAGGTCTTTCGTGTTGCGATGAAAGACCGGGCTACCCGGGCAGCGGTTGCCGAAGATTGAATGCGCCGTCACCTGACGTTCAGAAACGCGGCAACGAAGATGAACCGTTTTCCGCTTGCGACGACCCGCCGAAATCAGTGCCGGAAATGGCGCCTTCCGGTGAAAACCATCGCCAGTCCGGCCGCATCGGCCGCGGCGATGACCTCGTCGTCGCGCATCGAGCCGCCCGGCTGGATCACGGCCGTCGCGCCCGCTTCGACCGCGGCGAGCAACCCGTCGGCAAAGGGGAAGAACGCATCCGAAGCAACGGCGCTGCCGGTCGTGCGCGGAGCATCCCAGCCATAAGTCTCGGCCGCCTCGCGCGCCTTGATCGCCGCAATGCGGGCCGAATCGCGCCGGTTCATCTGCCCCGCGCCGATGCCGGCGGTGGCGCCGTCGCGGGCATAGACGATGGCGTTGGATTTGACGTGGCGGGCAACCGTCCAGGCGAACAGGCAATCGGCGAGCTCCTGCCCGGTCGGCGCCCGCTTCGTGACGACCTGCAGGTCGCCCGCCGTTATCGCGCCGTTGTCGCGGCTCTGGACCAGGAGGCCGCCGGCGATCGGCTTGATCTGCAAACCGCCGCGGCGCGGGTCGGGCAGGTCGTCGATCAGCAGCAGGCGCAGGTTCTTCTTGGCCGCGAAGGCGGCGCGCGCGGCGTCGTCGGCACCGGGGGCGACGACGACCTCGGTGAAGATCTCGCAGATCGCCTGCGCCGTCGGCCCGTCGAGCGGGCGGTTGACCGCCACGATCCCGCCGAAGGCCGAAACGCTGTCGCATTCGAGCGCCTGATGCCACGCGTTCAGCAGCGTTCCGGACTGTGCCACGCCGCAAGGATTGGCGTGTTTCACGATCACCACCGCGGGGTCCTGGTCCTTGAACTCGGCACACAGCTCGAGCGCGGCGTCGGCATCGTTGTAGTTGTTGTAGCTGAGCTCCTTGCCCTGCACCTGCTCGGCCTGCGCCAGCCCGGCGATGTGCGGGCCGACCGGAGTGTAGAGCGCCGCCTTCTGGTGCGGGTTCTCACCGTACCGCAGTTCGGCCAGCTTGCGCCCGTTGACCGCGATCATGTCGGGAAATTGCTGGCCCTGGTCGGCGAAGGCGAACCACTGGCTGATCATCGCATCGTAGGCGGCGGTGGCGGCGAACGCCTTGGCGGCCATGGCCTTGCGGAAATCAAGCGTGGTCGCTCCGTCGTTCGCGGCCAGCTCGGCATAGAGCGCCTCGTAGTCGGCCGGGTCGGTCACGATGGAGACGTATCGATGGTTCTTCGCCGCCGAGCGCACCATGCTGGGCCCGCCGATGTCGATGTTCTCGATTATCGTCGCGCGGTCTGCGCCGCGCATCACGGTCTCCTCGAAGGGATAGAGGTTGACCACGACGAGATCGATGGCGCCGATGTCGTGCGCGTCCATCGCCGCGGCGTGCTCGGGATCGTCGCGCACCGCCAGAAGGCCGCCGTGGATCAGCGGGTGGAGCGTCTTGACCCGCCCGTCCATCATCTCGGGAAAGCCGGTCACGTCCGACACGTCGCGCACGTCGAGACCGGCCTCGCGCAGCGCCCTAGCGGTACCGCCGGTGGAGATCAGCTCGACCCCGGCCTTCACCAGCTTGCTGCCGAGATCGGCCAATCCGGTCTTGTCGGACACCGACAGCAGCGCCCGCTTGATGCTTACCTGGGTCATGCCATTCTACCTGATCTTCTTGAGCAGCCAGGAGAAGCTCCCGCCGCTGCGCTGCTCCATGCCTTCGATCACCAGCTGCTGCACCGGCACCGGGCGGCCGTCGCCGTCGACCCAGATGCTCTCGTCGAGCGAGAGCCTGCCGCCGGGCGCGAGGAACTGCCAGTAAGAGCCGTCGGCCAGCGCGAGATGCGCTCCGCGCCCGTTTTCGGTCAGGCTGGCGTCGACCGAGGGGCCCAGGTGGAACCGGATGGCGTAGGCGATCTTGCCGCGCTTGGCCTTCCCGGCAGGGACCAGCAGATCCTCGCCGCGCAGTTCGCTGCCGTCGTCGCGCAAGATCAGGATCCGGCGGTGCACGAGCCCGTGGCGGCTCACGTAGCCGTCATGGCTCGCCTCGATGCGCGTTGCCGCGGCGCTGGCGGTTTCGGCCATGCGCCGGTCGACCTCGACCTCGGTCACCCCGGTCCCCAGCTTGCCGTTGATCAACACCGAGGTCGAGTTGGTCTCGCCCAGCACCAGCGTGGAATGCGCGGCGGTGGCGCGCAGGCCCTGCTCGATCCGCATCGGAACCAGGCCGCCCGCGCTTGCCGCGCCGCCGCAGTTGACGATCAGGCGATTGGCGCCGTGCGAGAACTCGAACGCCAGCGTCGAGGCGCAGCCGTGCCGCGTGTGCCGCGCAAGCGGCGGCGGCGCGGCATCCAGGACCAGCACTGCCTTGCCGGCGGCGACCCGCTGGTAGCCCCACTGCCGCGCATCCTTGAGCGGGCGGGTGCGGACCTTGCTGGCGGTCACCAGCGCGCGCAGCCGGTCCTGCGCGACCGCGCCCGAGCCCTGCCAGCTGCCCAGCGTGCCATCGGCATGGATGACCGTCAGCAGCGGCGGAACCAGCATCTTCAGCATGGCATCGAGCGCCTGCGGCGGATCGCGGCGTACGGCGCGATAGCACGCCCCCAAGCGCGTCAGCAGGGCGATCGCCTCCATCTGGTCGAGCGGGCTGCGGCTGAGCACGCCGCCGTCGTCGCCCACCAGTTCGCCCAGCGCGCGCACCAGCCCGGCCTCGCCGTACAGGCGGCGCGGCTTGCCTTCGGGCATCAGCAGTCCGGCGGCGACGATGCCGCACCAGCCGGCCACTTCGGCCAGCCGGTCTTCCGCTTTGCCGACGTTGCGGTCCAGCCAGCGCGCCGTTTCGCTCGCCGCCCCCAGCGTCCTGGCGCGCAGCCGCTTGTCGTTACCGCCCAGCAGCAGCGGGGCGAAGACCAGCCAGTTGAGCAGGCGATGACCGGCGTGGCCTACCTTCCACGCCGCGCCCTTGTGCGGGCCGGGGTTGTCCTTGAGCCAGGCGGCGAGCACACGTTCCGCGGTCTGCGTGCACTGCGGGCGCGGGGCGCAGGCTTCGAGGTCCGCCAGCCAGGCGAAGGTGTGCACGGCCCGCTCGAACGGGGGCGTCGGGCGGGCGGACTGCGAGAAATCGAGCTGCGCAATCGGCGCCTTCACGCCGTGGATCAGGAAATGCCCGGCGCGCAGCGCTGTGCCGCCGACCGGATCGCCCGGCAGCGGGTTCTCGACCGTCGCCAGCAGCCGCGGCGCGGCCTTCTTGCGGAACGGGGCGGCGAGCGAGTGGCCCGGCACGCCCAGGCGATAGGCCAGGCGGATGATCCGCTCACCCGTGGTGACCTCGGGCGGCACGAAGTCGGTCACGACGAGCGCCCGGCGCGGTTCGATCACCTCGCTGCGCTCCGCCTCGGCCGATTGCTTCGCCGGGGCGGGCGCGCGGCGGGCCAGCGGTTCGTCGCGCGAATCGCCCAAGGGTATGGCCAGGCCTTCCGAAAGGTCGGCGGTATCGGCCGAGCCGGGCGCTTCGCTGCCCAGCGGCAGCAGCTCCTGCACGGCCCGGTCGCTCACGCCGCCCGCCCTTTCAGCGCGGCGATATTGGCGGCGTATCGATCGGGCCCGCCCCTGAACGTCGCGGAGCCGGCGACCAGCACGTCGGCCCCGGCATCGACACATTGCCGTGCGGTCTGCGCGTCGACCCCGCCGTCGACCTCCAGGTGGATGTCCCGGCCGGTCTTGTCGATCATCTTGCGGACCGCCTCGATCTTGCGCAGTTGGCTGGCGATGAAGCTCTGGCCGCCGAACCCGGGATTGACGCTCATCACCAGCACAAGGTCGATCTCCTCGATAAGGTAATCGAGCATCTTGGCGGGCGTTCCGGGATTGAGGGAAATCCCCGCCTTCTTGCCCAGCCCCTTGATCGCCTGGACCGTGCGATGGACGTGCGGCCCGGCTTCGGGATGGACGGTCAGGATATCTGCGCCGGCTTCGGCAAAGGCCTCGAGCCAGTGGTCGACCGGGCTGACCATCAGGTGGACGTCGAACGGCTTGGCGGTGTGGGGCCGCAGCGCCTTTACTACCGCCGGCCCGATCGTGAGGTTGGGCACGTAGTGTCCGTCCATCACGTCGACATGGATCCAGTCGGCCCCCGCCGCGTCGATCGCGCGCACTTCCTCGCCCAGCCGGGCGAAGTCGGCCGACAGGATCGAGGGGGAGATGAGCGGTTCGGGCATTGCGTTCGCCTTGCGCCTTACCCGTGCGCGAGTCGCGGATAAAACCGCGAGCGGGTGTTTTCCACCGTGGCAAGGGCACGGAGCACCCCGAAACGGGCAGTTCAGAGCCGGTTAAGCGCGATTTTGCTGTATGGTGCGCGACACGGGGCCAATCTTTCGACCAATCGCTTACGCGCAACGCCGCCCCGGCGCGCCTGAAATTTCGACGGAGTCAGTTCCAGTTATGAACCGCAAGACCGCCTTTCGCACTCTCGCCGCCGCGCTGGCCCTGTCCGGGCTGGCCGCTGCCGGAGCGGCGCCAGCCGCGGTGACCTATCGCAACGAGATCGGCAACGATCCGGGCCGTTGCAGCGGCTCCGGTCCCGCGGTCCGCGTGACGGTGAACGGCGTCAAGGCGACGAGCGGCAAACTGCGCGTGCAGCTTTACCGCGGCACCGCGTCGGATTGGCTGGCCAAGGGCAAGTGGATCAACCGGATCGAGGTGCCCGCCCGCGCTGGAACGATGACCGTCTGCATGCCGGTGCCTGCCGCCGGGACCTATGGCATCGCGGTGCGCCACGACGTGAACGGCAACGGCAAGTCGGATCTGACGAGCGACGGCGGTGGCATGTCCAACAATCCGTCGATCAACGTCTTCAATCTCGGCAAGCCGAGCGTGTCGAAGACGGCGTTCCAGGTCGGCGGATCGGTCAAGTCGATCGCCATCGACATGCGTTACATGTGATGCCGCGCCGCTAGCTGGCGGACCAGTTCGAGGTCGTCCGGCTTGTCGACGTCGATCGCGGCGCGCCCGTCGCTCGCTTCCACGAGCGCGGCGGTCACGTCAATCCGCTCGCCCAGCCGTGCGATGGCCTGGGCCATCGTCAGCTTGCCGCGCCAGTAGCTCCACAGCGTGCTCAGCCCCAGCCGCACGGCGATCCGCCAGGGGCGCTTGCGGTCGGCCTCGACCTGCCGCCAGGTCGCGATCGCGCGGCCGGCATTGGCCGACGACAGCAGGAACAGGTTGCAGCCCGACCATTGCCCGTCGGCCATCGTCAGCCAGGTGCGCCGCCCCTCGGGCGCAGCCGCCTCGACCGCTGCGCGCCGCGCGAGCATCAGCGATACGTCCGCCGCCGGAGGCGTGCCGGCGACCAGCGCGCGCAGCCATTCGGGGCGCAGCAGCGCGTGGTCGGCCGTGGTGACCAGCAGTGGCGCGGCATAGCGCTCGAGCGCGATGGCGACGCTTTCGCTCGGGCCGCGCGCCGTTGGCAGCAGCGTGGCGCCGAGCCTGCGCGCCTCGGCCTCGACCGCCGGGTGATTGGCCGACACGGCGATCTCGGGCGCACCGAAGTCCCGCGCCGCCGCGACCACCCGCGCCAGCAGGGTCTCCCCCTCGACCACCGCGAGAACCTTGTGCGGAACGCCCTCGCCCGCGGCCACCGTATCGGGCGCGCCGGGGCGGCTGCCCGCGAGGATCAGCACCGGCGGGGTCACGAGGCCCGCTTTCGCGCGCGCCACACGGTCCACAGCACGCCCGGGGCGGCGAGGACCGGGTGCCGCTCGCGCCACGGCGTCATCGCCACCGCGATGCCGGTGTGCCGCTCCAGCTTCCACGCGCCGTACCGCGCCGCGCCCTCGAACGTGGTGGTCGCGCGGACCAGCCGCGCCAGGTTCAGCGATTTGCCCAGCCGCCGCCGCGTGCGCCACCAGCGCAGCGTGCGTTGCCGCGCGCGCTCGTCCAGGCGCGGGGCGAGGGTCGCACCGTCGTCGGCGAAGGGAATGCCGGCCGACGCCCAGGCGGCGGGCAGCAGGCCGGCAAAATGGGCCGGGTTGGCGGCCAGGATCGTCGCCTCGCGCCCGGGAGTCTCCACGCGCAATTCGGCGCGATAGGTCGCGCGGAACAGCGCGGCCCAGTACTCGGCCGCCTCCCCGCGCTCCGGCCCGAGCGCCGCGGCGAGCCGGGCGGCGGTGCGCGCGGCATCGGCCACGGCTTCGCGAACCGCAGCCGCGGCAGCTTCGTCCCGCGCCCAGATCAATGCGCTCGGCTGCACGAAACGGGCCCAGATCGTGGTGTCGATCGTCTCGCCCCTCGCGGCGGCGGCGAACTTGGCGAGCGACATCGCGGCGATCTTCGCGCGCAGCGTTTCCTCCCCCGCACGCCATTCGCGATAGGAGACGCGCGGCCACAGGCCCTTCTCGGGCGCGCCGGGCAGCAGAACGTAATAGTCGAGCACGCCTTCGAGCGAGCCGGTGCGCAGGTTCGAGCCGTAGAACAGCACGGCCAGCGCGCCAGCTTCCTCGCCCAGCTTGCGTGCCATTGCCGCGACTTCCGGCCGGACCTCGCGCGCCAGCATCGCGGCCACGCGCGTTTCGAGCGCTTCGTTCACGGAACCACGAAGCGCAGAACCGGGCCCTGCGAAACGCGATACGCGCCCGCCGGAAAGGCCTCCCCGTCGAGAATGAACGGCGCGCCCATCTCCATCCCGAATGCCTCGAGCAGATGCCAGTGAAACCCGTGCCGCCCGGGCGGCTGCGGCTGCTTGCCGACGGCGATGAGCGGCACCCAGGCAAGGCTCCGGCGCGCCGGTGAATCGAGCGCCACGAGCTTCAGCCCATCCTTCCAGGTGCCGAAAGGCTTGAGGCCGAGGGCGAAATTCTCCAGCGTGGAGGCGAGCATGACGAACCGCTCGTCCGGGCCGGGGAGCGCGGTGCCGTCGCCGGCGGTCAGGCGCATCGGCACCTGCTGGCGCCACAGGTTGGCGTTGCTGGCAAAGAACGCTTGGCCGAGCGCCCAGAAGGTCGTGACCGCGACCGCCAGGGCGTTGAAGGCGCCCCAGCGGTGCGCCCGCTGGCCCAGCGCGATAGCCCGGGTGAACAGCCCGGCGCCGAGCATGAAGCCCTGGACCCGCGCGTTGGGGTCGCCGGCCTCGGCCACCACGAGCGGGTGCCGCTCGGCGAAGGATCCGCGCTCGGCAGCCGCCAGGGCATCCGCCAGCCGCCAGTCGGCCGGAGCCCCTAAGTCCGCGGCAAGGGCATTGGTCTTGCCCTTGGGCAGGACGATCAGTGTCGGCCAGCGATCGCCGAAGATGCCGGCGCCCGCGGTCAGCACGTCGCGCACCGTCCCGTCGCCGCCCGAAATGGCGAGGTAGTCGAGCCCCATGGCGGCGAACCGCTCGAGAACGCCCGTCAGTTCGCTGCGCTTTTCGGTGCTTTCGAGAACGATCTCGGCGCCCGGCGACTGGCCCTGGACCCGTCCCTTGTTGCGATGGCTGCGGGCATTGCGGATGACGCCCACCAGCGGGCGGCCGGCGATGCCGCGCGGTGCCGCACGCGCGGCTGCGCCCGATTGCGGCCGGGGCAGGCGGTCGAACGTCGTGATCGGGGCGCTCATCGCGCCACAGCGCTTACCCGCGCGCCGCCCGCGCTGGCTAGTCTTTCTTCGCGCCACGCGCTAGGCGGCAGGCCGCATGTCCCCTGCCGTCCTCCGAACCGAGACCCCCGGCCAGCCCGCCGTCTCCATCGAAACCGTCGGCGCCAATCCCTGCCGGATCTGGGGCATGGACACCGGGGAGCGCGTCCGCCGCATCGCCGCCAAGGCGGGGCTGGGCGGGACAGGCGCACCGGTCGTGCTGGCGAATGCCGACCACGTGTTCGACCCGGCCTGGCTGAGCCACCTGGCCGACAATCCCGGCACGGCCCTGACCCTGGGCGGCGTGCCGGTGCTGGCCCATGCGCGCGACGAGCACGAGGCGGCTGCGGTCCGGGCGGCAATGCGCGGCGCAGGCGCGCTGCCCGCGGACGTTTCGGCGATTGCATACGAGAGCGGCGCAGAGATCGAGAACAAGGTGCTGCGCAAGCGCGAACGCCCGTTCGTGCTCGAACTGACGGCGCAGACGCGCCGCGCGGCCGAGCGGGCGAGCTATTTCGGCGCCTACAAGGGCGTGACCGATGTGCTCACCAAGTACCTTTGGCCCGAACTGGCGTTGTGGCTGACACGGGGCGCCTGCCGCCTCGGCCTGTCGCCCAACGCGGTGACGGCGATCGGCTTTGCGCTGTGCGTCCTCGCCACGGTCCTGTTCGCCCGGGGCGAATACTGGTGGGGCATGGCCGCCGGCTTCGTTTTCATGGTGCTCGACACGGTCGACGGGAAGCTAGCCCGCTGCACCATCACGTCCAGCAAATGGGGCGACGTGTTCGACCACGGCATCGACCTGGTGCATCCGCCCTTCTGGTGGTGGTTCTGGGCGACCGGGTTGGTCCATTGGGGGCTGGGCCTGTCGGACACCCTGTTCTGGTGGGTCCAGGGCACGCTGATCGCGGGCTATGTCCTGCAGCGCGTGATCGAGGGCCTGTTCATCACCCGGTTCGGCGGGATCCACATCCATGTCTGGCGGCGGTTCGACAGCCGGTTCCGCCTGGTCACGGCGCGGCGCAACCCGAACATGGTGATCCTGTTCTTCGCCACGCTGGCGCAGCGACCGGACATCGGCATCGTGCTTGTCGCGGTCTGGACCGCGATCAGCTTCGCCGTCCATCTGATACGCCTCGGCCAGGCGATCCAGCGCCAGCAGCGCGGCCAGGCGATCACCTCGTGGTTGGCGGCGGAAGGAGCCCCTGCATGAACGCGACGATCGCAAAGTTCGGCTGGCCGGCAACCCTGGTGCACGAATTCGCGCACTGGGTGGTCCTGCTGCGCCCCGCGCAGCCGGCGCTCGGCAGCCTGATCCTCGCGGCGAAGCACGAGGCGACCGCGTTCGGCGACCTTCCGGCCGAGGCCCATGCGGAGCTCAAGGCGGCGACCGCGGCGATCGAGCGCGCGCTGCGGGATTTCACGCGGTACGAGCGGATCAACTACCTGATGCTGATGATGGTCGACCCGCACGTCCATTTCCACGTCATCCCGCGCTACGAGGGGACGCGGTTGTGGCAAGGGGTGGAATTTGCCGACGCCGGCTGGCCCGGCGTGCCGCAGCTCGGGCAGGCGGTCGCGCTCGAACCCGAGCAGATCGCGCAGATGGCTGCCGCCATCAAGGCCGCGTTCTAGCCGCCGGTCACCTCGTCGAACAGGGCGGCGTGCAGGTCGATCGAGCGTTCGATCTCGTAGTCCGCCACCAATTCGGGCGCGACGGCGGGCGCCTTGCCCTCGAGGACCGTCGTCAGCGCCTCGGCGAAGGCGGCATCGTCGCCCACCGGCACGGGGGGCAGGTTGCCGATGGTGTCGAACAGCGTGACGAGCGCGGGCGAGCAGGCGGTGGCGGCAACCGGGCAGCCGCGCGCGATCGCCTCGATCACCGCGGCCGGCAGGCCTTCCCAGCGCGAGGTCAGCGCCAGCACGCTCGCCCGGTCGTATTCGTCCTCCATTGCGCTGGTGAAGCCGGAAAACTCGACGCGTTCCGCCAGGCCGAGGGCCTGCACCTGCGCTTGCAGCGCCGCCTCCTCGGGCCCGGTGCCGCAGATCCGGCAATGCCACGGGCGGTCGGCAATGCGGGCGAGGGCGCGCAGCAGCATGGCCTGGTCCTTCTGCGGTGACAGACGGCCGGCGGACAGGATGATCGGAGGGCCGGCAGGACGGCGATGGACGACCGGCGCGGCCAGCGTCCGGACATAGGGGTTGGGGAGGAACCGCGCGCGCTGCGCGATGTCCGCCCCGAACGGCGCCAGCTCGCCCACGCCGCCCGGCGAAAGCACGACGACCTTGTCGGCCAGGGCGAAGGCGCGGCGATAGAAGCCGATGCGGCGCCTGCGTGCTCGATCCGACATGCCGGGCTTCAGGATCGGGTTGGTGATCTTGGGCACGAAGCGCACGGCGCCGCGCTCCCCCATCAGCGCCATTGCCAGCGACGCGGCGACGTGGGTGTGATTGCCCGGCGAGTGGAGCACGCGCGGCCGCGCCTTGCGCAGCCACGCCGCCAGCGCCGGGACAGCGGCGATCAGCCGCATGCCGCGCGGCAGGGCGCCCGGCGAAGGCAGGGTGACGACTTCTACTTCTGGCGAGAGCAGCTCGCGGATCGGCCCGCCGTCGCGCGTGACCAGGATCGTCACGCGCCGGCCGCGCGCCGCCAGGCCGTTGGCGACGAGCACCGCGACCCGCGCGACGCCCCCGGTACCGAACTGATCGAGCAGAATCGCGAGGTCCGGGCGCGGGTCGTGCGTCATCGCGCGGCCCATAGTCGCGCGATGGCTTCGCGCAAGGTGTGACAGGCTTCGTTGCTTGCGCCCGTCAAGCCGGTCGTCCAAAGGCAGATGCCATGCCCGCCAAGGCCGAAGACAGCGCAAGCCCCGGCAAAGAGCCCCCTTCGCTGCTCCGCAGGATGCTGGCGAACACCGCCTGGCTGCTGGGCGGGAAGGGCTTCGGCGCCGTCTGCAGCCTGATCTACCTGGCGATCCTGGCGCGGTCGCTGGGGCTGAAGGATTTCGGGCACTTCTCGCTGATCTTCGGCGCGGCGCAGGCACTGATCGCGCTCGCCGGGTTCGAGAGCTGGCGCATCGTGGTGCGGTACGGCGCGGCGCACGTCCACGCGAAGGACTGGGCGGCTTTCGGGCGGCTCGGGCTGCTGGCGGGCCTGCTCGACCTCATCGGCGCGATCCTGGGCACCGCCGCGGCATGGGTCATCATCTACGGCTTCGGGGAAAGCCTGGGGCTCAACCCCGACTACGGCGACGTGGCATTCTGGTTCACCTGCGCGATGCTCTTCGCGCTGGTCTCCGCGCCGACCGGGATCGTCCGCGCGCTCGACCGGTTCGACGTCGCGGTCTACGTCGAGGCGCTGGTCCCGACCGGGCGGCTGCTGGCGGCGCTGGCGATCTGGCTGACCGGGCCGACGCTGGTCAAGTTCCTGATCGCCTGGGCGCTGGTCGACCTGATCGAGGCCGCGGCCTACTGGTTCATGGCGCGGCGGCTCTGCCCTGAGGCGATCACCCCGCGCCATCTGGCCGGCTGGCGCAAGGCGCAGGGCGAAAACCCCGGGATCCGCAAGTTCTTTGTCGTGAATTATGCCAGCGCCACGCTCGACGCGGCGTTCAAGCAGGGCCCGCTGCTGGCGGTCGGATACCTGCTGGGTACCCGCGCCGCGGGCCTGTTCCGCATGGCGGCGCAGCTCAGCCAGGGGCTCGGCAAGGTCTCCACCCTGCTGACCCGCGCCGCCTATGCCGAGATCAACCGCGCGCGGGTCGCGGCCGATCTCAGCGACTTCCGCAAGCTGGTGATCAGCACCTCCGCGCTGGCGGCGGGCGCCGGCGCGCTGGTCGTGCTGCTCGCGGTCCTCCTCGGCCGCCCGATCCTCGACATCATCGGCGGGGCGAACTTCCAGGCGGCCTACGTGATCCTGATCCCGCTGACCGTGGCCGCCAGCCTGGAACTCGCCAGCGTGGCGTTCGAGCCGGTCCTGCACTCGACGGGGCAGGTCCACCGGGCGCTCATCGGGCGGATGATCGGTGTTGCGGTGATGACGCTGGCCATCGCCCTTTCGGCGGGGAGCGACGATCCGTCGCTGATCGGCTGGCACGTGGCGCTGGGCGCGGTGGCGATGACTGCGGCGCTCGGGCTGATGACCTGGGGCGCGCTGCGCCGGTTGACGCCCGGCGAGCCTAGCCCCGCGGTGCCCCCCGCCTGATCCAGCTGTCGGTCAGCAGCGTCGCATCCTCGATGTCGTTGAGATAATCGACCTCGGCCCAGTCCGACCCCTCGATCGAACAGGTGCCCACCTTGCCGCCGGCGGCCAGCGTGTCGATCACCTTGAGATACCAGTGGCTGACGCCCTCCGGCGTGCGCATGGCCTGGCGCACCGCCTCGCGAAACAGCTCGGCCCCTTCGCCGCGAAAGGCCAGGAAGCCGATCGATTCGGCATTGGCCTCGGCGGCGGTCAGCGTCTTGCCGATGCGCAGCAGACGCCCGTCGTCGCCGCGGCGCACCTTCATGTCGTCGCTGTCGTAAGTGTCCTTCACGTCGATCGTCACCGCGATCGGCCAGTCGGAGCCGGCCTGGACCCGGTGCACGATCTCCTCGGATACCAGCGTGTCGCCGTTCAGGATCAGGAAGTCGCCAGCCGCCATCCGGTCGCGCACGATCCAGCACGAACCCAGGTTGTCGGCCACCTTGTAGAACGGGTTGAAGTGGATGACGATTTCGACGTCCCGGCGGCGTAGAGATTCGACATGCGCCTCGACCATATCGGTCATGAAACCGGTCACCACGTCGATCCGCGTGACCCCGCCGCGGGCCAGCATCTCCACCTGCCAGGCGATCAGGCTCCGGCCGGAGAACTCGATCAGGCACTTGGGCCGTTCGGCGGTGAGCGGCAGCAGGCGGCTGCCCTGGCCGGCTGAGAGCAGGATGGCGTTGGCGATCATCGCCGGGGCCATAAAGGGCGCACGGCCGCGCGGCAATCGCCGCCATCTGGCGGGCCGGAGCGGTCGGCGCTAAGGTCCCGCCATGCTGACCGAACGCCTGCTCGAAGAATCGCGCGCCATCGCGCCGCGCATCACCGCCCTGCGCCGGGCGATCCACGCCGAACCGGAACTGGGGTTGGAAACGCCGCTGACGCTGGCCAAGGTGCGGGCGGAACTCGCCGACCTGCCCCTCGAATGGCGCGAAGGGACGACCTGCACCGGCGCCGTCGCGGTGCTCAACAAGGGCAAGGCCGGGCGCAGCGTGCTGCTGCGCGGCGACATGGATGCCCTGCCGATGGACGAGCTGACCGGGCTCGATTTCGCCTCCACCATTCCGGGCCGGATGCATGCCTGCGGGCACGATACCCATACCGCGATGCTGGCCGGCGCCGCGCGCGTGCTAAGCGCCCGGGCCGACGAGCTCCCGGGCGAGGTGCGCTTCATGTTCCAGCCGGGGGAAGAAGGGTTCCACGGCGCGCGCTTCATGCTGCGTGAGGGGCTGCTGGGCGGCGAGGGGAGCGACATGGCGCTGCCCGACGCGGCCTTCGCGCTCCACATCATGCCCAATGCGCCGCACGCGGCGGTCGGCGGGCGCGCAGGCACGCTGCTCGCTGCAGCCGACATGATCGACATCGCGATCGAGGGGCGCGGCGGCCATGCCTCGATGCCGCACGACACGCGCGATCCGGTGCCGGTCGCCTGCGAGATCGTGCTGGCGCTGCAGACGATGATCACCCGCCGGTTCGATGCGGCGGAGGCGGCGGTGGTCACGATCACCCGGCTCGACGCGGGCAGCGCGCACAACATCATCGCCGACCGGGCAACCCTGCGCGGAACGATGCGCACGCTCACGCCCGGCACGCGTGCCGCGGTGCAGGCCGACATCCGCCGCGTGGTGACCAATATCGCCGCCGCGCACGATTGCGTGGCCGAGGTCACGATCACCGAAGGCTTCCCGCCGACGATCTGCGATTCTCGCGCCGTCGACCTGGCGGAAAAGGTCACGACCGGCATGGGCGGCCAGTTCCTGCGCCTGGACGCGCCGATCATGGGGGCGGAGGACTTCTCTTACGTCATCGAGAAGGTGCCCGGCGCCATGTGCTTCCTGGGCGTCGCGCCAGACGGGGCCGACTGGAAGACCTGCTGCTCCATCCATTCGAGCCGGATGATGGTCGACGAAACCGTCCTGCCGCGCGGGGCCGCCTTCCTGGCAGGCTGCGCCACGCACTTTCTGGCCCACGGATGGGATTGAAAAATCGGCCGATTCTAACCTTCGATAGGTTATAATCCGGTAAATCCGCTGTGCCGCGTTAAAAGTTCGGCAAGAGGTAGCATGGCATTTCCGTCTCGGGACCGAACCCCGCATCCCTGGTGCGGGGCGAGATGGAAAGTGTCGTTCGATGACGCAGACTGCGAGCGAAATCCGGTCGTTCACCGATTATCCGCCCTCCGCGGCGGAGGCTGAGCAACGAGAAGCGGCGCGGTTCACTCCGCTGATCCGCTCGGCCAAGCTGGTGAGCGCATCGGGCGAATTCCTCTGCGTGGTGAGCGACGTCTCGTCGACCGGGGTGTCGATGCGGCTGTTCCACGACCTGCCGGCCGATCGCGCGCTCGAGCTGGAAATGCCCAACGGCGACCGCCTGCCGCTCGAACCGGTCTGGCAGAAGGACGCGCGCGCCGGCTTCCGCTTTCTGGAACGGGTCGATCTGGGGCGCCTGCTCAAGGGCAAGGGCGAATGGCCCAAGCGGCCGATCCGCCTGAACCTGGAGATGCCGGTCGAGCTATCGGGGCTGACGGGCCGGTTCCGCGCGCAGCTCAGGAACATCTCGCTGCAAGGCGCGCAGGTGGAATGCGACGCCCGGCTGGCGATCGACCAGCGGCTGCGCCTGTCGAGCGAATGCCTGCCCGAGATCGAGACCAAGGTGCGCTGGCGCCACGACCGGCAGTTCGGCCTGGTGTTCGACAGCCTGCTGCAGTTCGCCGACCTGGCGCGCACCGCCGCGTTCGTGCAGGGCGTCCATCCGGCCGGACTGAACGCCTGAAATTTCCGCCGGTTCGGACCGGCGCGTTAACTTCGCCATAACCATTTTCCTTCACTCCCCGTGAAATCAACTGACGGGGGCGTAGATGACCTTTTCCGGTAAGACTTCTGGCGAGATCGCGGTCGATGTTGCGATCATCGGTGCGGGCCCGGCCGGCCTGACCGCCGGCTACCTGCTGACCAAGCAGGGCAAGACGGTGGCGATCATCGAAAAGGATGCGACTTACGTCGGCGGCATCAGCCGCACCGTGGAGCACGAAGGCTATCGCTTCGACATCGGCGGCCACCGGTTCTTCTCCAAGAGCCAGCAGGTCGTGGACCTGTGGAACGAGATTCTGCCCGACGATTTCATCCAGCGCCCGCGGATGAGCCGCATCTATTATGAGGGCAAGTTCTACAGCTATCCGCTGCGCGCCTTCGAAGCGCTGAACAACCTGGGCATCCTGCGCTCGACCGCCTGCATGGCGAGTTTCGCCTGGTCGCAGCTGTTCCCGATCAAGGACATCCGCAGCTTCGAGGACTGGACCAGCAACCAGTTTGGCAAGAAGCTCTATGGCATCTTCTTCAAAACCTACACCGAGAAGGTCTGGGGCATGCCCTGCAACGAGATGAGCGCCGACTGGGCCGCCCAGCGCATCAAGGGCCTCTCGCTTTGGGGTGCGGTGGTCGACGGGCTCAAGCGTTCGCTCGGCCTCAACAAGCGCCCAAACGACGGGCAGGCGGTCAAGACCCTGCTCGAGACCTTCCGCTATCCGCGGCTCGGCCCGGGCATGATGTGGGACGCCGCGCGCGACAAGATCGTGGCCAGCGGCAAGGGCCAGGTGCTGATGGGCCACGCGCTCGAACAGCTCGCCAGCGACGGCCAGGGCGGCTGGCGCATGACCGCGAGCGGGCCCGAGGGCAAGGTCGTGGTCCGCGCGAAGGATGCGATCAGCTCTGCGCCGATGCGCGAGCTCGCGGCGCGGCTTCACCCGCTGCCCGAGACCACGCTCAATGCCAGCCAGCTCAAGTATCGCGACTTCCTGACCGTGGCGCTGATGGTCGAGGGCGAGGACCTGTTCCCCGACAACTGGATCTACATCCATGACAGCAAGGTGAAGGTCGGCCGTGTGCAGAACTTCCGCTCGTGGTCGCCGGAGATGATCCCCGACGAGAGCATGGCCTGCGTCGGACTCGAATACTTCTGCTTCGAAGGCGACGGCCTGTGGTCGATGGCCGACGACGAGCTCGTCGCGCTGGCGACCCGCGAGATGGAGATCCTCGGCCTGGTCGATCCGGCCAAGGTCAAGGGCGGTGCGGTCGTGCGCCAGGAGAAGGCCTATCCGGTCTACGACGAGGACTATGCCGCCAACGTCGCCGCGATGCGCCACGAGCTGGAGGACCGCTTCCCGACCCTGCACCTCGTCGGCCGCAACGGGATGCACCGTTACAACAACCAGGACCACGCGATGATGACCGCGATGCTCACGGCCGAGAACATCCTTGCCGGCAGCCGCGTCTACGACACCTGGTGCGTCAACGAGGATGCGGAATACCACGAGGCTGGGGACGAAGGGGCCGAGAAGGTCATCCCGGCGAAGGAAATCGCGCAGGGCGATGCGACCGTGACCCGTGAGCCCACGCCCGACCAGGCCGCGGCGCTCGCCTCGGTGCGCGCCGTGCCCGAACGCATCGTGCCCGCCCGGCGCGAGGCGGCGTGATGGAGGCCCTCGTTCGCCGTCTGCTCGGCGACACGTTCCTGCGCTACTTCGCCTCGAGCGGGATGGCGCTGGGGGTGGACATCGCCTGCTTCACGGCGCTGGTCTTCGCCGGCACCCCGGCGGGGCTGGCGTCGGCGATGGGCTACATCGTCGGCATCGGTGCCCACTGGCTGATCGCCAGCCGCGCGGTGTTCGTCGGCGACGTGGCGGAGCGCGGCGCTGCCCGCACGCGGCAGAAGGCGATGTTCGTCCTGTCCGCGCTGGCCGGGCTGCTGCTGACCACGCTCATCGTCACCGCGGGGGCGGCGGCCGGCTTCCACCTGGCGCTGACCAAGGGTATCGCGATCGGCTTCAGCTTCACCGCCAACTGGCTCATCCGGCGGCACTTCGTCTTCCGCCGCGCGGTCGTCGCCTGATCGGTCGGCAGGGCGCAGGGGTAAGCGCCCCCGTGCCCGCAATCGCAACGCTTCGTTAACCATGTTCGGCCAGACCATGAAGCCGGACAACCTGGGGGTTTCATGGCCGATTATCTCGTCACCGGCGGTTCGGGCTTTCTCGGATCGCTGCTCGTTGGCAAGCTGCTCGACGACGGGCACACCGTTACCAGCATCGACCTCCTGCCCTCGGAGCTTTCGCATCCGCGCCTGAAGGCCGTGGTCGGCGACATCCGCGACCGGGCCGCGCTCGATGCGATCTACGCTGCCGGCGTTCCGCAGGCGGTGTTCCACTGCGCCGCGCTGCTGGCGCACGGATCGATCACCGAGGCCGAGCTGCGTTCGCACAACGTCGACGGCACGCGCACGCTGGCCGAGGCGACCGCCGAGGCGGGCGTGCCCAAGGTCGTCTACCTTTCGAGCAACTGCCTGTGGGGCCACGGTTTCGACCGCCCGGTGCGCGAGGACGACAAGCCCGAGCCCTGCGAGCCTTATGGCCAGACCAAGTGGGAAGGCGAGACCATCTTCCAGAGCTTCGGCAACCGGTTCGAGACGGTCGCCATCCGCTGCCCGACGATCATCGACGAGGGGCGGCTTGGCCTGCTGGCGATCCTGTTCGAGTTCATCGCCGACAACAACCGCATCCCGATCGTCGGCAGCGGCGAGAACCGCTACCAGTTCATCTACGCGGCCGACCTGATCGACGCGATGCTGCGCGCCGCGCACTGCCAAGGCAGCCACGTCTTCGGCATTGGCTCCGACGCGGTGCCGACAATGGCCGGCGCTTTCCAGCACGTGATCGACGGGTCCGACAGCCGCTCGCGCCTGCTGCGCCTGCCCCAGATGCCGATGATCGCGGCCATGAAGCTCGCCCACCTGCTACGCATCTCGCCGCTCGGGCCCTATCACTATCGCATGATCGCCAGCTCGTTCGTGTTCGATACCGCCGCGATCAAGCGCGTGCTCGGCTGGCAGCCGACGCTGACCAACGGCGAAATGCTGCTCAAGTCCTATCGCTACTATCACCGCAACCGGCAGGAGATCGCCGCCCGCAAGGATGTCTCGGCCCACCGCCAGGCGACCAAGATGGGCGTCATCCGGGTGCTCAAGTTCCTCTCGTGACCGCGGCGGAACTCTCGCTGCCGGGCGAGGCCGCCGCTGCGCCGGCGCGCGCATACCGGCTGCCGCCGCTGTGGCTGGCCTGGCTGGCGCTGGCGATCTGCCTGACGCTGCTCGCGCTCCCTGCGCTGCGCAGTTTCACCACGCAGGACCCGGACGACTACATGCGCCTGCTGCAGGTGCGCGACTGGGTGAACGGCCAGGGGTGGTTCGACACCCGGCAATACCGCTTCGATCCGCCGCGCGGGGCGGACATGCACTGGGTCCGGCTGGTCGACCTGCCGATCGCTGCCGTGCTCGTGATTGCCAAGCAGTTCCTCGCCCAAAGGCCCGCAGAGATCGTCGCCATGACGGTGGTGCCGCTGCTGCAGATGTATGTCGCCATGCGCCTGCTGGCCGCGATCGTTGGCGAACTGGGCGGCAACCGCACGGCGCGGCTCGTCGCTGCGGTGCTGGTCCCGGCCTTCCCTCTGTTGCTGACCAATTTCGTGCCTACCCGGATTGACCATCACGGCTGGCAGGCGATCGCCGCGCTGACAGTCGCATGGTGTCTGCTCAAGGACAGCTATCGCCACGCACTGGCAGCGGGCGTTGCCGCCGCCGCGGGGCTTATCATCTCGCTCGAATCCATTGCTATGACGGCGGTCTTCGGCGGCCTGTTCGCGCTACGTTACTGGCTGTGGGGCAAGCGCCAGCACGAGGCATTCCTGGCGGGGCTGGCGGTCGCCCTTCCGGTCCTGTTCGCCGTTTTCCGCCCGCTGTCGGAAATCGGCACCGCCTTGTGCGACCTGCCGACCTGGCCGCACTTCCTGGCCTTCGGCGGCGGCGCGCTGGTCGCCGCGTTGTCGCGCGTACTGCCGAGGCAGGATAAGGCCACGGGCCGCCTGCTGGCGACCCTGCCGGTCGGCGCGGTGGCTGCCGCGGCGCTGTTCGTGCCGCTGGGCATGTGCGTGATCTCTCCGCTCGAGCTCGATCCCTTCCTGAAAAATAACTGGTTCGACAACATGGCCGAAAGCGCCTCGATCGCCGGGCAGTCGGTGTCGATCGCCACGATGACGCTATGGACCATCGCGCTCGCGCTCGTCGCCGGGTGGAGCGCATGGCGCACCGGCGCGACCGACGATCTGCGCATCAAGCGCGCGCTGTTCACCGCGGCGGCGCTGGGTGCGGGCGCCTTCTCGCTGCTGATCATGCGCGCCGGGCTGACGGCGCAGTTGATGACCGTTCCGCTGGCAGCGCTGCTGATCGTGCGGCTGTGGCCCAGGGCGCGCGGCCTGCGATCGCCGGCCACCCGCATCCTCGCCACGCTGGCGCTGATCGGGTTCGCCACGCCAATGTTCGCCAGCGCCGCGACCAAGCGGCTCGACCGCTCCAGCGCGCTGACGCAGACCCAGGTGCCAGGCACGGTGGGTTCGCAGCGCTGCGACTTCGACCGGCTCAATGCCGTGCCCGCCGCGCGCATGTTCGCAACGATCGACCGTGGCCCGGAACTGCTCGCCCGCACGCCGCACAGCGCGGTGATGAGCGGTTACCACCGCAATCGGGAAAAGATGATCGAGACGATCAAGGGATTCGCCGCGCCGCTTGCGGAGAGCGAGGCGATCATCCGCGCCAACAATTCGGACTACGTGGTTGCCTGCACCAGTTCGCCCGACCTGTGGGTCGCGGCCAAGGCCGGGTCGGACAACCTGGCCGACCGGATCATCGCCGGACGGGTGCCGGCGTGGCTCGAACCGGTGAAGGGTTTCGAGGAGGGCGCGCTGAAGCTCTACCGCGTGCGCTGACCGGACCTACGCGGCGCGGAAGGTCATCGCATCGCCGTTCATGCAGTACCGCAGGCCGGTCGGCTTGGGACCGTCCTTGAACACGTGGCCCAGGTGGCCGCCGCAGTCGGCGCAGTGCACCTCGGTCCGCGGGTAGCCGAGCTTGAAGTCGGTCCTGCTGCCCACGGCGCCTTGCAGCGGCTGCCAGAAGCTGGGCCAGCCGGTTTTCGAATCGAACTTCGTCGCGCTCGAATAAAGTTCGTTGGCGCAACCGGCACACAGGAACGTGCCCTTGCGCTTTTCCTTGTCGAGCGGCGAGGTGAAGGGGCGCTCGGTCGCCTCATGCCGCAGGACCTGATACTGGTCCGGGGTAAGGCGCTTCTTCCATTCCGCGTCTGTATAGCTGACCTTGAAGGTCTTGGCCTGCGCGGGCGAGGAGCCGCAGGCGGCGAGGAAGGTCGCGCCCGTTCCGGCGCCGAGCCAGGCGAGCAGGGTGCGGCGGGTGCTTGCAGTGTGGGTCATGACAGTCCCTCCTACGGGGTGGTGCGCGAACCGTTCCTGAACAGGGCCGCCACGAGCGCCGCGAGGCCCAGCCTTCTCCTGACCTTTTGCGGGCCGGACTTCATCACCCTCTTGCGGAACAGCCGCGCACCCACGCGGATCGCGATCGCCACCCACAGCGCCTGCCAAGCCAATGCCACCAAGTGCGGCCAGACCTGCGGCGACTGCGCGGCGCGCGCCAGCATGGCGAAGGGGCTGGACAGCGGGAACGCCATGGCTGCCCATTCGACCGGCTCCCCGCTGTGGGCCATCGCGTAGCTGGCGAAGAAGAACAGCAGGACCTGGCCCATGGTGACCGGCATCGACAGCGTCTGGACGTCGCGCACGGTGGTCGCGAGCGAACCGATGGCCAGGAACATCGTGCCCAGCAGCAGGTATCCCATGGCGAAGTAGCTCACGCCGAACAGGATGAACAACGGCCAGCCCACACCCGGCTCGGGCAGGCCGGCAGGATCGAACATCCCGCCCATCAGCCCGCCCATCTCGGACACGCCGAACAGCCCGGCGATAACCGTCGCCCATACGGAGATGCCGACCAGCGAAACCGCCAGCATGGCGAACAGCTTGCCCATGAAGACCGCGTCCATCGGGATCGCCGCGGCCAGGATCTCGATGATCTTGTTCGCCTTCTCCTCGACCAGGTTGGACAGGACCATGCCCGCCAGCAGCATGATCAGCAGAAACAGCAGCGTTTGCCCGGCCTGCGCTGTCCTGAGCAGCGCGCGGGTCGTGTCGGCATTGCTGGTCTGGCGCGGCTGCATCGCCACGTTGGGAAAGGTTTGCGGACCCTTGCCCTGCGCAGTCGCCGCGATCAGCCCCACGTCGCCGCGCCAGTGGTCGAGCCGTTCCGCCGGACCCGTAAGCAAGGGGCGCTCGATCGTGCCGGTCAACACGGCGGCGATGTTGCGGTCGGGACTGTCGAGGCCCGCCACCGCATCGTAGGTCTCGCCCGGCGCCGGGACGGCGACTTCCACCATCTCAGGCAAGTCGAGATGGCCGAGACTTACCAGCGAATCGCGCGCTGTGATCATCGCCAGGCCTTGCCCGGCTTCCATCGCCACACCGATGCGCGGGACTCCCGTGCTTTCGGCCAGCTGACTGCCGACCCCCCCGGCCAGCAGGCCCACGATGATCGGAAACAGCGGCCCTAGCAGGAAGAAGAAAAACGTGCGGCTGCGGATCACGGCCAGGAAATCGCGCCGGGCGATGACCAGCGCGGCGGCCAGCATCGACAGGCGCGCCTTGGGGGCGGGATCGCTCATCGTGTGAACCCTCCGGCGCTCTCGGCCGGAGCCTCCTCGGCCAGGGCGCGCGCGGCCGCCTCGCCGGCGATGGCCACGAACGCGTCGTGCAGCCCCGCCCGTTCGATGGAGAGCGAGAGGATGCCGGCTTCGCCTTCGATCAGCGCGCGCAGCAGCGGCTCGATCCCGCTATCGGGCAGCGGGAAGTGCCAGAAATTGCCTTCCTCCCTGCTGCCCGGCGGCAAGGCAGCGCGCCATGGGCCGTCGCGGGTCGCCGTCTCCAGCCGGACTTGCGCGGGGATCCGGTCGCGCGCGGCATCGACCGAACCGGCGTAGGGGACCTTGCCCCCGGCGATGATCGCCACGTCGTCGCACAAACGCTCGGCATGGGCGATGACATGGGTGCTGAAGATGACCGTGGTGCCCTTGGCCGCGAGATCGCGGATCAGCCGTTCGAGCTTGCCCTGGTTGAGCGCGTCGAGCCCGCTGAACGGCTCGTCGAGGATGACGAGGCGCGGCTCGTGCACCAGCGTGCCGAGCAATTGCACCGTCTGCGCCATGCCCTTGGAGAGCTGGCGGATCTGGCGATCGAGCGCATGGCCCAGGCCATGGGCTTCCATCATCGCGCGTCCGCGCTTGCGGCCCTCGGCCAAAGGCAGACCGCGCAGCGCGCCCATGAAGGCGATCGCCTCGTCCGCCTTCATCGACGGGTAGAGCCCGCGTTCCTCGGGCAGGTAACCGATCAGCCGGGCGATGTCCTGCGGCCGTTCGTGGCCCAGCACGCGGCGCATTCCCGAATCCGGATCGATGATGCCCAGCAGCATCCTGAGCGTAGTGCTCTTGCCCGCGCCGTTGGGGCCCAGGATGCCGTAGATCGCGCCTTCGGGCACGCTCAGATCCACCCCGTCGACCGCCAGCGTGCCGTCGAACCGCTTGACCAGCCCGCGCGCCTCTATCGCCAGAGAAGCTGTGCCCGCGTTGCGGGCGGGGTCGGTCTGGCCTAGCGCTGCATGCATTGTGGCTGCGGCTGTAGGCCGCGCGGCTTAACGGGAGCAAGGCGGAACTTGGTTAACGGGGCGGCGACCCACGATCTGAAGCAGGCTCTGGCCGCGCAGGCGCGCGCGCTCGGGTTCGTCGCCTTCGGCGTCGCCGCCGCGATGGACGATCCCTTGCGCGGCCGGCGGCTCGACCAGTGGCTGGGCGAAGGTATGCACGGCGAGATGGAGTGGATGGCCGCGCAGGCCGACGTGCGCCGCGGCCCCAACGCCATGTGGCCCGCCGCCCGCAGCGTGATCGCACTTGGCATGAGCTACGCGCCCGAAATCGATCCGCTCACGCCGGGCGAAGCGAAGATCTCGGTCTATGCCCAGGGCCGCGACTATCACGACACGGTCAAGAAGGCGCTCAAGGCCCTGGCGCGCTGGCTGGTGGCCGAAGCTCCGGGAACCGAGCTCAAGGTCTTCGTCGACACCGCGCCGGTGATGGAAAAGCCGCTGGGCGAGGCGGCCGGCATCGGCTGGCAGGGCAAGCACACCAACCTCGTCAGCCGCGAGCACGGCTCGTGGCTGTTCCTCGGCGCGATCTACACGACCCTGGCGCTGGAGCCCGACGCGCCGCACCCCGACCGCTGCGGCAGTTGCGACGCCTGCCAGCGCGCCTGCCCGACCGATGCCTTTCCCGCGCCCTACCGCCTCGATGCGCGGCGCTGCATCTCCTACCTGACGATCGAGCTCAAGGGCCCGATCCCGCACGAGTTCCGCGAGGCGATCGGCACGCGCATCTACGGTTGTGACGACTGCCTGGCAGTGTGCCCGTGGAACAAGTTCGCCGATGCCGCCGCCCGCCACGCCGCCTTCGTCCCGCGCGCCGACCTGGTGGCGCCGGACCTGGCCGAATTGCTGGCGCTCGACGATGCCGGATTTCGCGCGAAGTTCTCCGGTTCGCCGATCAAGCGCGTCGGACGCGGCAGGTTCGTGCGAAACTGCCTGATCGCGGCCGGAAACACTGGGAATCGAGCGCTCGATCCGCAAGTAGCGGCACTCTGCGACGATCCTGACCCGGTGATTGCGGAGGCGGCGCAGTGGGCGCGCGCGCGCCTAAAGTAGGTCCTTGAGCGGCATGTCGCCGTCGAGGAGCAGCTCGGGATCGACCGCCAGATTGGCCTCGACCAGCTTGCGACCCTGTGCGTAATCCTTGGTTTTATTGACGCAATCGAGTGCGATGACCCGCCCCTCGCGCATGTAGACGACCGAGAAGCTGCGGCTCGCCGGGTCGCCCCGCAGCACGGTTGCGTCGTGCCCCGCCGACAGGCCGACCGTCTGCAGCCGCAGATCGTACTGGTTCGACCAGAACCAGGGTGTGGCGCGGTAAGGCTCCGGATTCCCGCAGATATCCTTGGCCGCGGTGGTCGCCATGTCGTGCGCGTTCTGCACGCTCTCCAGCCGGATGACCGAGCCGTTGGCGAACGGATTGGCATGCGCCGCGCAGTCGCCCACCGCATAGACGCCGGGCAGGCTGGTGCGGCACAGGTCGTCCACGTCCACCCCGTTCGCGCCCGCCGCCCCGGCGATGATCAGCGGCCCGACGCTGGGGACGATGCCGATGCCGACGACGACCATGTCGCATTCGATCACCTCGCCGCCCGCGAGCCGCACCCCGGTCACCCGGTCGCCGTCTCCCTCGATCGCCTCGATCGTCGCATTCGTCCGCAGGTCGACCCCGTGCGCACGGTGCTCGGCTTCGAAGAATCGCGACAGGTCCTCCCCCGCGACCCGGCTGAGCACGCGGTCGAGCGATTCGAGCAGGATCACCTCGCAACCGAGCTTGCGCAGCACCGCTGCCGCTTCCAGCCCGATATAGCCGCCGCCGATCACCACCGCGCGGGTCAATCCCGCCCCCAGTTCGCTTCGCATCCGGTCGACATCGGCGCGGTCGCGCACCGTGTGGATGCCGCCCAGATCGGCTCCGGGACACGACAGCCGCCGTGCGTCGCCGCCCGCGGCCCAGATCAGCGTTCCATATCCCATCGTCTCGCCGCCGGTCATCGTCAGGACCCTGGCTTGCGGATCGACCTTGGTGACGGCGATGCCGAGGCGCAGATCGATCTCCTTGTCATGCCAGAAACCCTCCGGCCGGATCATGATCCGTTCGAACGGCTTCTCACCGGCAAGGTATTCCTTGGAAAGCGGCGGCCGTTCGTAGGGCGGATTGGCGTCGCGCCCGATCATCGTGACGGATCCGGTAAACCCTTGTTGTCGCAGGGCGATTGCCGTCTGTGCCCCGCCATGGCCGGTGCCCACGATCACGATGTCCGCGCTCTTCATCACCCGTGTGCTTGGGCAATTCCGTGCGTGCGTCAAGGTATTCGGCGGTCTTTCCCGGCCCTGTCAGCGGCTGCGGGAGAGGTGTCCGCGATAAGCGTGACAGTCCGGCACGCCGGGCCTATGGCCCCGCCGTGCAAAGTCCGCGCGTCTCGGTAGTGTGCATCTTTCTCGATCAGGAAGCCTTCCTGGGCGAGGCGATCGACAGCGTGCTGGGGCAGGAATTCCACGATTTCGAGCTGTTGCTGATGGACGACGGATCGTCCGACCGGAGCACGCGGATCGCGCAGGACGCGGCGCGGATGGATCCCGCGAGGGTGCGCTATCTCGAGCATCCGGGCCACGCCAATCGCGGGATGAGCGCTGCGCGCAACCTTGGCCTGGCCAATGCCCGGGGCGAGTTCGTCACGTTTCTCGACGGCGACGATCGGTTCAGGCCCGGCAAGCTGGGCGAACAGGTCGCCCTGCTCGACGCGCACCCGGAGGCGGGGATGATCTGCGGCGGCTACAACCGCTGGCGCGAGTGGGACGGCGGGTTCGACGAAATCCATCTGTCGGGCCCGGGCAATGGCTTGTCGTTTCCGCCCGAGACGACCTTGTCCGTCTACCCGCTGGGCTGGTCCAAGAATCCCACGGAGACGATGATCCGCCGGTCGATAGCGCAGGAGATCGGGGGCTACGAAGATACGTTCCGCGGGCTTTATGAGGACCAGGCTTTCTATTCGAAGGCGTTTCTGGCCACTGGGGTGCTGTTCACCGACTCCGTCTGGCTCGATTACCGGGCTCACGCACGCAGCAACACGGCGCAGATCCAGTGGCACGAATTCGTCGCTACGCGGCAGCGTTTCCTCGACTGGTTCGAGGCCTATCTGCAGCCCAGGGATGTCGTCGGAAAGTCCGCCATCCTCGCCAGGCTGCAGGCCGAACGTCGCGCGACGAGCGGCTTGCTGCGCCCATGGCTGCGCAGCACGGTCCTGCGCGCATGGCTCAAGGTCAAGCGGGCTGCCGGCTCGCACGATCTCTATCGTCGGCACAGTCACGGTACCTGATGCCAGCCCACGGTGACGGCCGAGCTCCGGGTTGGTAGGAAGCGTCATGGCAGCGCCCCGGGTATCGATCATCTGCATCTTCCTGAACGAAGGGCGCTTTCTGGCAGAGGCGATCGAAAGCGTGCTGGGTCAAGACTTCCGCGATTTCGAACTGATCCTGGCCGACGACGGCTCCACCGACAGCAGTAGCGAGATCGCCCGCGGCTATGCCGCCCGTCATCCGGGCCAGTTGATCTACGTCGATCATCCGGGTCACGCGAACCGCGGCATGAGCGCCACCCGCAACCTGGGCCTGTCAAAGTGTCGGGGAGTGTTCGTCGCGGCGATGGACGGCGACGATCGGTGGCTGCCGTGCAAGGTCGGCGAACAGGTCGCGCTGCTCGATGCCAATCCTGCCGTCGGGATGGTCTGCGGCGGATACAGGTTCTGGCGCAGCTGGGACGGCGGCGAGGACAGCGAATATTTTTCCGGTCACCGCTTCGACCGCGCCTCCAATCCGCCCGAAGCGCTGCTTGCCCTCTATCCGCTGGGCCGCGCGCTCAACCCGACGGACGCGATGGTCCGCAGGGACATCGTCGAGCGGGTCGGCGGCTGGGAGGACACGTTCCCTGGGCTTTACGAGGACGTGGTGTTCCATTCGAAGGTCTTTCTGGAGAGCGGCGTCATCTTCGCGCGCCGTATCTGGCACGACTACCGGACCCATGCCGCAAGCTGCACCCAGTCTGCCGAACCGGGCGCGGACGGCAGGTGGCGTGTCCGTTACTTCGACTGGCTCGAGGCTTATCTTGCCGAACATCCGGAGCGCGACGATCCCCGCATCCATCGTGCCATCGCCAGGGGACGGCGCGAACTGCGCTACCCGGCTGCTTTCGGGGCCTACTATGCAGCGCGGCGGCTGGCGGGAAATGTGGCCCGGAAGACCGGCCTCATCCATCTGCTGCGGCGGGAGGCGACGCGCTAAGGCGTTTTCGCCGCAGTGCCGAGAAAAGCACGCCGCATCGCGCCAAGCGCCCTGGCCCGCAGGCCGAAAAGGGCCGCCGCGCGCGGGATCGCGGTCTTCAGGGCGAACCGCCAGCCGGCATCGCGGCGCAGGATTTCGACCCTCGGCACGTCGAACCGCCCTCCTTCGCGCCGAACGAAGCCTTTTCGCAGCGAGAAACCCGCGAGGTAGCCTGCTTCATCCAGCGCGTGGTGGGTACGGACATCGTTGCTGCCATAGGGATAGGCGAAGAAGCGTGGGCGGGGAAAGCCGAGCGCCTGCAGATCGTCGGCGGCGCCGCGAGTTTCGGCTTGCAGGTCTAACCCTTCGACTGTCGTGAGATCGACATGGTGCCGCGAATGACCGCCGATCTCGATCCCCTCGGCGCGAATGTTGTGCAGGCCGTCTGCGTCCAGCAACCTCAGCTCGCCTGCCCCGCGTTCCATGTCCCATGCGTTCGCCCGCCCGATGCGCCGGGTCACAGCGAAGGCGATTGCCTGGATACCGCGCGGGGACAGGATGTCGCGCGCGGTGTCGAGCAGTTCGGCGTAGCAGTCGTCGAATGTCACCATCACTGCCCTGCGCGGCAGCGGCACGCCGTGCGCAAGGTATTCGATCAGGCGATCGGGGCCGACGAAGGAAAAACCCCTGCGCGCAAGCTGGTCGAGTTGCGCCGCCAGTTCACCGGGAGGGACGCCGTAATCGCGCAGCAACGGATTTTCCGACAGGTCCTGGACTGCGTGATAGCACAGTATGGTGAGCCTGCCGCGACGCAGCAGGTCGCCCAGAATGTCGAGCAGCTTCATTGTCACCCGTACCGAGCCGTGTCCTGCCTGCGGGTGTCTTTCGGCAATCCAGCTGCCAAAACGTCCGGGCGCGCGCAGAGCCCACCAGCCGGCCCCTATGGATCGTCCGCACGGGTTGTCATTCTCTGCTGCGGAAGGCGAAAGGGCGGGCACCGATCAGGCCATCGTCGTGCGGAAATAATCGAGCGAACCGAGGGGCCCCGCCTCGACGACCCTGCCGCCATCGAGCACGACACCGAACTCGCACGCCGCAAGAGTGCTCTTGCGATGGCTGATGATCAGCGCACTGCGGAAATGTCGGTGCTCTTTGAGCAGGGCGATGATCTCGCTTTCGGACATTGCGTCGACCGCGCTGGTGGCTTCGTCGAGGATCAGCAGATCGGGCCGCCGCACCAGTGCGCGGGCAAGGCCGATGCGCTGCCGCTGCCCGCCCGAAAACGACTGCGCGCCAAGCTCGACCCGGGTCTGAAACCCCTTGGCGGTGTTCTCGATGAAACCCAGCGCGCCTGCGGTTTTCGCCGCGAGCCGTATCTCGTCCCAGGTCGCGTCGGGTTTGCCGTAAGCGATGTTGTCGGCGATCGTGCCGTCGAGAAGATCGATGTCCTGCCCCGCGATGCCGACGTGCGAGAGCCAGTCATCGGCGGCGAAATTCCCGACGTCTTGCTCGCCCAGGCGAATGCGGCCCGTGGTCGGCTCGATCAGCCGGCAAAGAAGGCTGACGAGGGTCGACTTGCCCGAGCCGGAAGGGCCGATCAGCGCTGTCGCCGCGCCCGGTGTAATCGTGAAGGTGGCATCGTGGAGCGCGGCGAAACCGTCCGGATATTCGAACGAGACACCCTCGAACCGGATGGGTGCGTCGATCGCACGGACCTCATGCGTCGCGGCCGCCGGCCGAGCGGCCGGTTCCTGCGCCAGCACCCAGCTGACTTCGTCGACCGCGGGGGTAAGAGCGGCTATGTCGACGCGCGCCCGGCTGACCACCTGTGCCAGCGGCTGGCAGCGGCTCAGCAGCACGAGAAAGGCGATGACCGTGGGCAAGGGGGTTTGCAGCGCGACCGCGGTCATCATGATCGCGACGAAGACCAGCAGGACCAGAACCTCGATCAGCGGGCCCGCGGCGGCCGACACCGTGTAGACCCGGTCCATTTTCTTCCGCACGGCGACCGAGGTGGCGGCGAACCTGTCAAGCTCGCGCTCCTGCTGACCGAAGACCCGGATTGCCCGCATCCCCCCGATCAGGGCGAAAATCCGCTCGCCCATCGACTTCTGGGCATTCGAGATGGCCGGGCTCAGCTTCCGCTGACGCCACTCGAGCGCCATCAGGCAGCCCTGGATCGCGGCCGCCCCGGCAACCGCCACCAGGGCGAGCGGAGCACTGATCTGAAAGAGAATGACAGCGAACACCGCCAGCATCGCCAGGGCCGGGACGATCTTCAACGCTTGCCGGAAGGATTGCGCCGCATTCCAGCTTTCGTTGAGGACGATGTGGAGCAACCGCGCGCGCTCGTGGCGCAGGTGAAAATCGTAATCCAGCGCCAGCAGCTTGGTGCACAGCGCCTGGCGGACATCGTTCGCGAGGCGGCTGTAGAGGTGGAAGATGTAGCTCTCGTTCAGCCCCTGGACGATGCCCTTCAGCAGGATGAAGCCGATCATAGCGGCGCCGAACACGAGCAGCCGGGTCTCCCGGTCCTGGCTCGCGAGCACCTTGCCCACCTCCGCCAACGGCCCCGGCAGCTCCGCCGGTATCCCCCCGGGCGTAAGCATCCCCAGCAGGGGGATGATGAAGGTGATGCCGATCCCTTCGAAGATTCCCGCGGCCAGGCCGGCCAGCGCCACCAGCGGCAGCGTGTAGGCGCTGCGGCGCAGGAGCGGCGCCAGCGGCCCGCCGACGAGCTGGGCGCCCCGGGTCCGTAACCGCGCGATCGGAGATGCGGGGGGCATGCGATTCAACAGATACCCCGCCCGTAACTCTCGCTGCGCCTGGAAGCGGCCGATCTTACGAGCGCGCGGGCGGCAACGCAATCGACCGCCCGCACCTGTCTGTCTCGCCCCGGGACTGCAACCGGATCGGTGCGGTCTGTCGCTTGTGTAGGTATAGCTACCTACGTAATAGCCCAGAGCGGCCCTGGACGGCTGCGGCAGCGCGGGACTTCATCGCCGCATGGGAGCTCAGGACTCCATTCCGGTTTCCGGTGCCCCCGATGCCCTGCGGCATGGCGGCGCCTCTGCGCCCCATTCCGTCGCGGTGGTCATTCCGGTCTACAATCGGGCGGCGTACCTGCGCGATGCCTTGGCATCAGTCGCCGCGCAAAGCAGGCCCGCCGATGAGGTCATCGTCGTCGACGACGGCTCGGTCGACGATCCGGAGACCGTTGTCGCTCAGTTTCCAGGCGTGCGGCTGCTGCGGCAGGACAACCTCGGACCTTCACGGGCGCGCAATGCGGGGCTGGCCGCCGCGCGCGCCGACTATGTGTTGTTTCTCGACAGCGACGACGTGCTGCTGCCCGATGGCATCGCCGCGTGCCTGGCATGCATGGCGGAAAACCCTGGTGCGGCGGTCGCCTATGGGGCGCACTTGCCGGTCGACCAGGATCTCGTCGCCACGGGCGGCCCGCGCTTCATCGCGATGGCCCGCGATGCCTATCACGACCTGCTGGAAGGCAACGGGGTGCTGATGCTGGGCTCCGCACTGTTCGACCGCACGGCGCTGCTGGCCGTCGGCGGGTTCGACGACAAACTGAGCCTGGCGGAAGACTACGACCTTTACCTGCGCCTTGCGAGGAACTATCCGTTCGCCTGCGATCCCGCCCTGGTGGCGAAATACCGCGCGCATCCCGGAAACCTGTCGGCGCGCCATGCGGCGATGATGGAATCGGCCCTCGCCGTGCAGGAGCGCCATCGGCCGAGCGAATCGGACGGAGCAGGGATGCGGGCCTACCGCAAGGGCCAGCGCGCCCTGCGGATGATCGTGGCGAATTCCTGGTCGCTAGCCCAAGCCCAGGACCCGACTGGGGAGACGCCGGGCAAACTGGAAGCCTACCGCGCGGCGCCGTTCGCGGCTTTCATCGCCAGCCTGTGGCAGATCGTACGCAAGCTACTGCCGGCCCGGGCCATCCAGTTCATCAAGAGCCGCCTGTCGGGCTATCTGCCGACCTTGCAGAAGCTGGATTTCGGCGATCTCGCACGGCGCCGGCCCGTGGGAACGGCGTTCGGCCGCGACCGGGGGACGTCGATCGACCAGTTCTACATCGACAAGTTCTTCCAGCGCCACGCCGGCGCGATGCGCGGGCGGATCGAATGGCTGCGCCCTGAACCTGCCCCCGCCCTGCCGGAAGGCAATTTCGCTTATACGTTCGAAGCCGAGCCGAGCGGGGCAAATCGGGTGCGCGAAGTCGCGGCGAAGTTCGAGTACGAGCCGGCATCAGCGCCCGATGGCCATGACTGCATCGCCTGGCATCACGGTGCGCACGATCCGCTCGAACTGGAGCGCCTCATTGCCCGCTCGCGCGTGCGTCTCAATCCCGGGGGGGTGCTGCTGGCGACGCTGCCGGGTGTCGCGGGGGGCGTGCAAACGGCCGGAGCCGATGGATTCTGGGCGCCCACTCCCGACGGCGCAAGGCGTATGTTCGAGCGGGAGTTCGGCGAGGGGAACGTCGAGGTCACGTCGTTCGGAAACGTCTATGCCGCAACCAGCTTCCTGCAGGGCCTGGCGGTGGAGGATATCGATGCCGCCTGGCTCGATGGCGTCGATCCCGCTTTCCCGTTAGTCCTGGGCATCGCGGCACGCCGGCCGGCGTAGCCATTGAGGAAACACATACCGTGACGGTCAAGAGTTTCGCGCGGCGGGTCCTTCCGCCACAGGTTCGATCCGCCCTGAAGCGGCTGTCGCAGTGGGACAAACCCGCCACGGGCAAGGTCGACTTCGGCGACTTCGGGCAGGTTAGGCCGATCAGCCCGCACTTCGGCTACGACCGCGGCGCGCCGGTGGATCGCCACTACATCGAAGGCTTCCTTCGGAAAAATGCCGCCGACCTGAAGGGCCGGACGCTGGAGATAGGCTCCGACGATTATTGCAGAATGTTCGGCGCGGGGATTACTCGCCAGGATGTCCTGCATGTCGACGAAACCGCCGTGGGCGCCACCATCATCGGGGATCTCAGCCGGCCCGGAACGCTGTCGCCCGGGACGTTCGATTGCCAGGTCGTCACGCAGACCCTTCATTTGATCTACGATGTGAAGGCGGCGGTCCAGGAACTGCACGACGGCCTTGCCCCCGGCGGGGTTCTCCTCGCGACGGTGCCGGGCGTCGCGACCGTATGCCGGGATGAATTCCGCGATATCTGGTACTGGTCGATGACGAGGCACAGCGTGTTGAAGATCTTCGGCGAGGTCTTCGGCGAGACGAACTTGCAGATCGAGACGTTCGGCAATGTCTATGCCGCGGTCTCGTTTCTCGAGGGCCTGGCCGTCGAAGACGTCGATGCCAGCCGGCTCGACGTCAAGGACGAGAGCTACCCGATGATCATCGGCGTGCGCGCCGCGAAGGCGGGGTGACGCGGCCGCTCCGGCCGGCGACCCGTCGCCCTCCCGTCGCCTAATCCCAGCCTAGCGCTGCAGCACGTTGCGCGCCTGGCTGGCGATCTGCGCCAGCATGGCCGGAGCCACCGGCACCGCCCCTTGCGCGCGGCCGACCATCGCCCGGAACTGGCGGATCGCCGGTGCGCGCTTGTCGGCCCAGTCGGCGACCAGGTCCATCGGATCCTTGCGTCCGGCCCTCTGCCGCGCGACGCCGCGCAGGAAGTCGGAGCGCATCTGCTGGAAATCGCGCGCCAGGCCGGCAACGAGCAGCCGCTCCCACGGGTCCGACGGGCTCATGACCGCGGCGACCGACTGGGCCCAGTCGAGGCCAAGCCGGGCGCCCAGGTCGACGAAGGCCTGCGCCAGCTTGGTGGGGGAAACGCCGGTGTCGCGGGCGAGACAAGCCAGCCCGATGCCGCCATCGGTGGCGAACAGCCGGGCGACCATCCGGGCGCACGCATCGGGCGCGCCCAGCCCGCCCAGTTCCTGCGCGATCCGGTCCGCATGTTCGCGCGTGTCTTCGGCCAGCAGCGCTTCAACGTTGCGCTCCAGTTCCGACACTCCGGCCCGCAAGTCGGCGATCGCCTTGGCGGGCGAGGCAGCACCGCCGGCACGCAGGAGGTCGGCCATATGGCTGCGCGTGGCGAGCGCCGTCTGGTCGAACAGCAGCAGGCGGGCATCCTCGGGCATGGCGGCCGTGTCGAGCGCGTCCCAGACGGCATCGAGGCCGAGGAGCTCGCAGGTCGCGACGAAGGCGGCGGCGACATATGCCAGGCTCGCGCCTTCCTCTTCGGCCAGTTCGAACGGATGGACGAGGCCCAGGCGGTTGACGATCTTGTTCGCCACCACCGTGGCAACCAGTTCCGTCCGCAGCCGGTGGTTCAGGATCTGCTTCTTGTACGGGCCCTGCATCTGCGGCGGGAAGTCACCCAGCAGCAGGGGTTCCGCCGCAGGATCCGCCGGCAGGTCGCTCGCCTCGATCGCGTCCTGCAGGGCAAGCTTGGCGTTCGACAGCAGCACCGCGAGTTCGGGCCGCGTCAGCCCGCGGCCGTCGGTGGCCCGCCGGGCAAGAGCCTCGCCCTCGGCCAGGCCTTCGGTGCGCCGGTCGAGGTCGCCGATGTCCTCCAGCGTCTCGATGAGGCGCGTCTGGCTGGCAACCGCCCTGGCGCCCCCGGTCTCGGCGATTGAAAGCGCCAGCGCCTGCAAGCGGTTGTCCTCGAGCACCAGTTCGGCGACCTCGTCGGTCATCGCGGCCAGAAGCTTTGTCCGCTTGGGTTCGGTCAGCTTGCCGGCCACCTTGGCGGCCTGCAGCGCGATCTTGATATTGACCTCGTTGTCCGAGCAATCGACCCCGGCCGAGTTGTCGATGAAGTCGGTGTTCACCCGCCCGCCGCTGCCGCCCGCGCCGGCCAGCGCGAACTCGATGCGGCCCGCCTGGGTAATGCCCAGGTTCGCCCCTTCGCCGATCACGCTGGCGCGAACGTCGAGGGCGCTCACGCGCAGTGAATCGTTGGCCGGATCGCCGACTTGCGCGTCGGTTTCCTGGCTCGAGCGGACGTAAGTGCCGATGCCTCCGAACCACAACAGGTCGACGTCGGCCTTGAGCAGGGTGTGGATCAGGCTTTCCGGGTCGAAGTCGCGTTGCTCGGTGCCCAGGGCCGCGGCGGCTTCCGCGCTCAGGGTAAGCGACTTCTCGGTCCGCGCGAAGATCGCGCCACCCTTGCTGAGCAGCTTCGCATCGTAGTCGGCCCAGCTCGACCGCGGCAGGCCGAACAGGCGCTCGCGCTCGGTCCAGCTTGTGGCCGGGTCGGGATCGGGATCGATGAAGATGTGCCGGTGGTCGAAGGCGGCGACGAGCTTGAGCGACTTGGACAGCAGCATGCCGTTGCCGAACACGTCGCCCGACATGTCGCCGCAGCCCACCACCCGCACGGGCTGCGTCTGCACGTCGATGCCCGCTTCGAGGAAATGCCGCTGGACGGAAAGCCAGGCCCCGCGCGCGGTGATGCCCATCGCCTTGTGATCGTAACCGTTCGAACCGCCGCTGGCGAAGGCGTCGCCCAGCCAGAAGCCCTTCTCTTCGGCGATCGCGTTGGCCACGTCGGAGAACGTCGCCGTGCCCTTGTCGGCGGCGACCACGAAATAGGGATCCTCGCCATCGTTGGGCAGGACGCACTCGGGATGCACCACCCTGTCGCCGTCAAGGTTGTCGGTGACCGACAGAAGCGTGCGGATGAATAGCTGGTAGCTCGCCTTGCCTTCCGCGAACCACGCGTCGCGATCGACCGCCGGATCGGGCAACTGCTTGGGATAGAAGCCACCCTTGGCCCCGGTCGGGACGATGACGGCGTTCTTGACCCGCTGCGCCTTCATCAGGCCGAGGATCTCGGTGCGGAAATCGTCGCGCCGGTCGGACCAGCGCAGGCCCCCGCGGGCGACGGGGCCGGCACGCAGGTGGATGCCTTCCACCCGGCGCGAATAGACCCAGATCTCGCGCCAGGGCACGGGCTTGGGCAGCCCGGGGACCAGCGCGGAATCGAACTTGTAGGCCAGCGCCTCGCGCGCCGCGGGCGCGAAGGCGTTGGTCCGCAGGATGGCGGAAACCGTCCGCCAATAGAGCCGCAGCAGGCGGTCGTCGTTGATCGCCGCGACCTGCGACAGGCCGTAGCGGATCGTTTCTTCCGCCGCGGCCACGGCGGCCGCGCGGTCGCCATCGAACGTGGGGTCGTGGCGGGCCCGGAACAGGGCGATCAGGCCCCGGGTCACGTCGGGCGCACGGCGCAGCGCGTCGACCACCGTGTAGATCGTATAGGCGATCGCCGATTGGCGCAGGTAACGATAGAGCGCCCGCAGCCAGCCGGTCTCGCGCGCGTCCAGGCCGACCGCGATGACCAGGCGGTTGAACACGTCGTCCTCGGCCAGCCCGTTGATCACGTCGGCGATCGAATTCTCGATCGCGCCGGCGCGGGCCATGATCGCCTCGACTTCCTCCGGCGTGGAAAGGCCGAGCTTGAAATCGTGGATGGTGACCCGTTCGGCGCCGGTCAGTTCGCTCGGCAATTCCGAGATGACGCTGAAGCCGAAGTTCTCCAGCGCCGGCACCGCGGCGGACAGCGGCATCGAATTGCCGAGCTGGTAAATCTTCAGGCGCAGTTCGCAGGGATCGTCGGTGCCCATGCGATAGAGCCGCACATCGCGGCCCATCGGGGTGTCCGGATTGCCGGGCTGCAGCGTGCGCAGCCGCTCGATGTCGTCGGCCGCGCCCGAGGCACCGTACAATCCGCGATAATGCTGCGGGAAGGTTTCCGCGAACCGGCTGGCGAGGGCGGCGGCGCGCCCGGGCTCGAAGCCGTCGAGTTCGGCCTCCACGGCCTCACCCCAGCCGCGCAGCATTTCCTGCACGCGGCGGTCCACGGCCTTCCCGTCGGGCACGTTCTCATGGCCCCTGAAGTCGAGCACGAAGCGCAGCAGAACCAGATTGCCGCCTTCGACCATCAGGCTCCAGTCGAGCGTGTCGGCCTCGGTTTCCTCCTCCAGCAGGTCCTGGATCCGCAGCCGCACCTGGGTGGAGAGCATGTCGCGCGGCAGCCAGACGAATGCGAAGAGATGCCGCCCGAGTGCGGACGTGACCAGCGCGGCGCGCGGGCGCGGCCGGTCGGTCAGCGCGATCATCGCCGTGGCGACGCGGGCGATGTCCGGCTCGGCGAAACCGATGACGAGATCGTGCGGCAGCGCGGTGAGCGCGTGGACGAGGGCCTTGGCGTCGTGGCTCGACGGAGGGAACTCGAACCGGTCGATCATCGCGGCCAGCTGGCGGCGAAGGACGGGCACCTCGCCCGGCGGCGTGGTGAGGGCGGCGCTGGTCCAGACCCCGGCGTGGATCGAGAGCGCTTCGACGCGGCCGTCCTCGATCAGCGGGACGATAAACAGGTCGAGCGGGACGCGGCGGTGGACCTTGCTCAGCCGGTTGGCCTTGATGATGAGCGGCGCGACGGTACGCCCGCCGTCCTGCCGGTCGAACCAGTCGAACGCCCGGTCGTAGCTTTCGTCGGCCAGGAGATCGCGGGCGCTCTTGCGGCAGATGCCGAACATCGCCGAGCGGCTGCCGTCGCGGTGGCGGGTCAGGTGGCCGAGCTGGGTCAGCATTCCCTCGCCGAGCCAGCGCAGGAGCGCGGCGCCTTCGAGATCGGCCAGCCGGTCGGCATCATCGAGGATCGCGGCCCGCATTCGGGGCCAATCGGCGACCGCGGCGCGCACGTCGACCAGCGCCTTTTCGAGCGCCTGCTCCAGCTTGCGGCGCTCCTTGGCATCGACCCGCGCGGTTTCGAGATAGATCATCGATTCGCGCAATTCGCCCGCGCCGTTCTCGCCATCGGGCAACGACACCAGCCGGCCCGATTTGTCGCGCCGGACGGCCACGATGGGGTGGACCAGCAGGTCGATCGCGAGGCCGGTCGAGGAAATCGCGGCGGCGATGGAATCGACCAGGAAGGGCATGTCGTCGTTGACCACGGCGATCCGCATGAAGCGCCGCTCTTCGTGCGCGGTGCCGATGAGGATCGACGGTTCGTCGGGGGTGCGGACCCGCGCGGCAGCGAACAGGAAGGCGGCCGCTTCGGCCATGTGCTCGTCGCCGGGAGCGGCCTCGCCGGGCAGGACGGAGGCGGTCATCCGGTTCTGCAGGTCGCGGGCCAGCGCGGCCTGTCCCTTGGTCAGCTTGGTGCCTGATCCCTCGTCGGTCGTGGCTTTCCCGGATCGCGCCGCCATCGTCATCCTCACATCGTTACAATTGAAACGATAACCTGTCGGTCGCGCCTCTGCACCGCTCGCGGTTGTGGTTCAAGGGCAATCTGCCGGTCAACCGGCCTGTGGTTGGGAGAACCGATGGCCCTGGCGGTTTCTCATTGGCCCAGCGCCTGCATCGTAAGCTCGAGCGAGCGCCGGCGCTTGGCGGGGTCGAACGTCGCCCCCGAAACGATGATCTCGTCCGCCGCGGTTCGCTCGACAAAGCGGCCGATCCGCTCGGCCACGGTCTGCGGCGAGCCGACCGCGCGGGCGACGGCCAGTCGTTCGAGCATGGCCTGCGAACTCTCGGGCAAGGACTGGCGATAGTTCGGGATGGGCGGCGGCAGCTTGCCCGGATTGCCGGTGCGCAGGCGCACGAACGACTGCTCCTGGCTCGACATGAGCAATTCGGCTTCCTCGTCCGTCTCGGCGGCCAGCACGCCCATCGCCGCCATGACGTAAGGGCGGTCGAGCGCGGCCGAGGGCCTGAACTGCTCGCGGTAGGTCTGCAGCGCTGCGTCGAGATGATCGGGCGCGAAGTGGCTGGCGAAGGCATAGGGCAGGCCCAGTCGCGCGGCGAGCTGGGCGCCGAACAGACTGGAGCCGAGCATCCACAGCTCGATCTGGGAGCCATGGCCGGGCGTCGCCGTGATCGGCAAGTCGATGTCGCCGGTCAGCAGCGCGCGCAGTTCCACCACGTCCTGCGGGAAGAATTCGGCCGCCCGGCCCAGGTCCTTGCGCAGCGCCTGTCCCAGGATCGGCGCGGCACCCGGCGCGCGGCCGAGGCCGAGGTCGATGCGCCCGGGAAACAGTCCGTCGAGCGCGCCGAACTGCTCGGCGATGACGAAAGGATTGTGGTTGGGCAGCATGATCCCGCCCGATCCGATGCGGATGGTCGAGGTGCAGTGCCCGACATGCGCCAGCACCACCGACACCGCGCCGCCGGCAACGCCCTCGGTCGCATGGTGCTCGGCGACCCAGAAGCGCCGGTAACCGGCCGCTTCGGCGGTATGCGCCAGCTCGCCGGTTTCGCGCAAGGCGTCTCCCACCGTGGCGCCTTCGCGAACGGTGACGAGGTCGAGGACGGACAAGGGAATCATGGGGCCTCCGATAGCGAGTCGACGGTGCGCAGCAGCAGCGCGATGTCGCCGTCACGCGACAGGCGGTGGTCGCCCTGCTTGACCAGCGTCACCTGGACGTCGGCGGATGCAAGGCAGGCGGCGAGGCGCAGGGAAATGGCGGGCGGCACATCAGTATCGTCTTGCCCGTGGAGCAGGCGCACCGGCCCGGCGAAATCGATCGGAGCGTCCAGGACCCGGTTCGCCTGACCGTCTGCCCAGAACGCCGGGTGGGTCGGTGTCGGTTCGGGTCCGTAGGGGTTGTTCTCCAGCACCGTCTCGCCGCCAGCCAGCCTGGCCTTCTGATCCGGGTCGTAGCCCCAGTCGGTGAAGTCCGGTGCGGCGGCGATGCCCACCATACCCCGGACCCGGAGGCCTAGCGCCCCGGCCACCAGCAGCATGAGCCACCCGCCCATCGACGAGCCGACGAGTACCACGTCGCCCGCTATCCTCGCTTCGATCAGGCCGACAACTTCGTCGCGCCAGCGCGAGAGCGTTCCGTCCGCGAAATCGCCTCTGCTCTCGCCGCAGCCTGAGTAATCGAGCAGCAGGCACTCGCGGCCGGTTTCGCCCGCGTGGTGCCACAGCGCGGCGGCCTTGGTGCCGGCCATGTCGGACATGTAGCCAGGCAGGAAAACGATCGCCGGACCTTCGCCAGCGCGGTGCCGGAAGGCAATCTCGCGTCCGTCGGGAAGGGTGTGGAACCGGGTTTCACTCACGCCGGCTAGATGGTCGTGCGCCGCGCCGCGTACAAGGCCGCGGTCAGAATGCCCTGTCGTGGGCCAGGACCCGGAAGGTCGCGAACAGGATGGAGATATCGCGCCAGATGGTCCACCCGGCGAGGTACTCGAGGTCGGACTGCAGGCGCCCGGTCAGGTCCGATTCCTTGTCGGTCGCGCCGCGGAAGCCGCGGATCTGCGCAAGGCCCGTCAGGCCTGGGCGCAGCGAGTGACGATGCCAGTACCGCTCGTCGACTTCCCAGAACAGCTTCTCCCCCGCGAGCGAGCCGATCGCATGGGGGCGCGGACCGACCAGGCTCATGTCACCCTTGAGCACGTTGAAAAGCTGGGGCAGCTCGTCGATGCTCGACTTGCGCAGAAACGCACCGATCCGGGTGACCCGGACATCGCCCTTGCTGGCCGAGGTGTTGCCGTCGGCATCCCCCCGGGCCACGCTCATCGAGCGCAGCTTGTGGATCGAAAAAAGCTGGTTGCGCCGCCCGATACGCCGCTGGTTGAACAGCACCGGCCCCCCGTCCTCCAGCTTAATGAGCACGGCCGCTACCGCGAGGATGGGCAGCGCCACCAGCAGGGCGCCGAGCGAGACCGCGATGTCGAGCGTGCGCTTGAGGATGCGCGCCCGAAAGCCGAGCGGGCCGGTAGCCACCAGCAACGTTGCCAGGCCATCGGGCTCGCGCCGGATCACGCCGAGTGCGCCGATCTCGTTCATGTAGTCGCTGGTCACTTCGCCGTGAATCCCGGCGCCCTTCAGCACCATCGCCCAGCGCACGCGGTCGCCGTCGGGGCAGGTAATGAGTACCTGGTCCATGTTGGCGACGTAACGGGCGAAACGGTCGAGCGAGTGGGGATCGTCCAGCCGCGGCTCCAGACCCTGCTCCGCAGCGTTGATCCGGTAGGCATCGGGCAGGTTCACCGGCGGGCCGCCGGCGTTGATCACCAGCAGATTGAGCGGGTTGGGCCCGAACACCCGCTGTGAAATCGATACCAGCACACGCCGGGACAGCATGATGAGCACGATCATGAAGACCGAGGCGATCACGAACCCGAAGCGAGAGAACTCAGCGTTGATACGGGCGAAGAAGGCGAAAAAGTTGAGCAGGCCGCCCGAAATCAGGAGAGCCGTCAGTGCTCGCTGCATTCCCTTGCGCCAGTCGCGCAGCGAATCCTGCGAATAGGTGCGATTGTACATCGCGATGGTGAGATAGATCGGCCACAGCAGATTGGCCGGCAGCATGAAAGGGGTTTCGAACGGCTCGCCGACGTAGATCTGGCTGGCCATGACGAACGCCAGCAGGATGATGCAGACGTCCACGAAGATCTGCGCGACGTAAAACTGCAGCCGGCGCTTTTCGAGCGGACGCGCCAGCCCATTGGCCGGCGCCCGCGCGCGGACCCCCGCATCCTGAGCGATTGGCGATGGCGCGTTCATGTCCATAATCAGCGTGACGCACGGCTCCTAGCGCTTGGTGGCGACCTGCTGCAACTACGCAAAGGTCCGCCGGGCAGGACGCAGCCGCTCGTGTTACGTTCCCGACACGGTCAGCGGTTCCCTCGCTGCGACAAGGCCTTGCGCGCGATCTCCGCCAGTTCCTGAGCCAGCAAGGTCTCGGCCGCCTGGCTGTTGGCGAGGAGCATGCGGTGGGTCTCGGCAAGCCGGCGCACGAGGCGGTCGAGCCGCTCTCCTCGCCAGCATGCCAGCTGGACCTTGAGATCGCCGGCATCGCGCCAGAACACCCGGTGCGCACGCTGTTCGGCCTGGATGAACGCCGAAACGTTGCCGCCCCGCCCGAGCCGCGCTGCGAGGCCGGCGAGCTGCGCGGCGCGCCGCTCGAAGGCGAGCAGAAGCCCGACGGGATTGAGCGACACTTCGCGCATCCGGTGAAATTCGTGCGGGATCGCGGCGGCCTCGCCCGAGAGGACGGCATTGACCAGCGGCATGAACCCGTCCTCTTCGGTGCTTGCCCCGATCGCGTCGAGCGCCGCGCTGTCGACCAGCCGCGGCGACTGGGCCGATGCATCGAGATAGAGCGCCAGCTTTTCGAGCTCGGAGCGTGCCAGCCGCAGGTCGAGCCCGGCCGCGCGCGCCACGCGCTCGCAGATGTCGTCGCTCACCCGCAGGCCGAGCGGGCCGCACATCTGGCGCACCTCGTGGGCGACGCTGCGCAGATCGGGCGGGTAGAACATGGCGACGAGGCCGTCGCCGCGCTTTTCCAGCAGCTTGGCGGTGCGGGACTTGTCGGTCGACGAGCTGGCGACCACGACGACCGGGCAGGCGCCGTCGCCATCGCCCGCATCGAAGGTGTCGAGCAGGTTCTTCACGGCATCATGGGCATCGTCGCCGTTGCCGCGTACCCAGATATGCCGCGCCCCGCCGAACAGCGAGGTCGAACGCGCCTCGTCGGCCAGTCGCACCGGGTCGGAGCGCAGATCCCCGCCCGACAGCTCGACCCGCTCGCCGGGATCGTCGAGCAGTGCCACCAACGCCTCGGCCGCGGCGGAGGCGCCGGATTCGTCGGGGCCGCAGAAATAGGCCACGCGGGCATCGCGGGCCGCGCGCGGCGCATGTTGCTTGAAGTCCTTCTGGGTGACCTTCACGAAGCCGCGCGCAAGGTCAGCGCAAGCCTGGCGATGATGCGGTCGGCCACTTCCCTCGCCAGGTTCTCGAGCGCGGTGTCCTCGGCGGCGATGGTGGCGTATTCGCTCGAGACCACGTCGATCCCGGCGTCCGACCCGGCGGTCGAATCGACCACGATGGCTTCGCTGGACAGGTCGACGAGTTGATAGCGGGCGCGCAGGGTGCGCCGTTCGCGCCCCACGCTGTCATCGGTCAGCAGGCCGAGGCCCTCGAGCTTGTCGTCGAGCACGACGTCGAGCCGATAGCGCGGGCTGAGCGACTGCCCCGACTGGCCGAGCCGGTCGTTGAGCGCGTTGCGCACCAGCCAGCCCGCCTTGCCCTCGATCGGTGCGACCTCGACCGCGGCGAGGCCCTGGGCGACCTGCCCGCTGCCTCCGCCGTCGTACATCGGCGCGAGGCCGCAACCGGAGAGCGAGACGAGCAGGAGAAAGGCGAGCGCTTTCCTCATGTCACGATGTTAACCAGCCGGTCCGGCACCACGATCACCTTGCGAACTTCCGCCCCATCGAGCGAACGCTGGACCTTCTCGCTCGCCAAGGCAAGCGCCTGGAGCTCGGCTTGCGGCAGGCCCTTGGCGACGGTCAGCGTGTCGCGCAGCTTGCCCTTGTGCTGCACGGCAATGGTCACCTCGTCGTCGACCAGCAGGGCGGGGTCGGCCACGGGCCAGTAGGCATCGGAAATGAGGCCCGTACCGCCCGTCGCGGCCCAGGCTTCTTCGGCCAGGTGAGGCATCATCGGGGCGACGAGGAGCAGGATCGTGCGGATTGCCGCGTTGCGGCTGGCGCCCGGCGCGGCCTTTTCGGCGGCGCTGGTCAGTTCGTAAATCCGCGCCACGGCCTTGTTGAACGACAGCGCCTCGATATCCTCGCCAACCGCGAAGACGGTCTTCGCAACCTGCCGATCGAGCGCTTGATTAGTGCCCTGAGCACCCGGTTCGTACTGCCCGAACAGCCGCCACAGCCGCTGGACGAAGCGCCAGCAACCCTCGATGCCCGCTTCCGACCACGGCAGGTCGCGTTCGGGCGGCGAATCCGACAGCATGAACCAGCGCACCGCGTCGGCGCCGTAGGTATCGACGATGGTATCCGGGTCGACGGTGTTCTTCTTCGACTTGGACATCTTGATGACCCGGCCGACTTCCACCGGCGCACCGTCGGCCCGGAGCGTCGCGGCGGTGCCGCTGCGTTCGATCTCGGCGGGGGTGAAATAGACGTCGCGGTCGCCTTCGCGGCGGCTGTAGGTCTCGTGCGTCACCATCCCTTGCGTGAAAAGGCTGGCGAAGGGCTCCTTGACCGCGATCTCGCCGATCCGGGCGAGCGCGCGGGTCCAGAAGCGGGCGTAGAGCAGATGCAGGATCGCATGCTCGATGCCGCCGATGTACTGGTCGACCGGCAGCCATTTCGCCACCATCTGGGGGTCGAACGGCCGGTCTGCCGGCTGGCTGGCGAAACGCAGGAAATACCAGCTGGAATCGACGAAGGTGTCGAGTGTGTCGGTCTCGCGCTCGGCCGCACCGCCGCAGCTCGGGCACTCGACGTGCTTCCAGGTCGGGTGGCGCACCAGCGGGTTGCCGGGCACCGAGATGTCGACATCCTGCGGCAGGACCACGGGCAGCTGGTCCTTGGGCACCGCCACCACGCCGCAGGCCTTGCAGTGAATGAAGGGGATCGGCGTGCCCCAGTACCGCTGGCGCGAAACGCCCCAGTCGCGCAGCCGCCAGACGGTCTTGCCGGCACCGCGGCCCTCGCCCTCGATGCGGCGGACCACCTCGGCTTTTGCCTCGGCCACCGACATACCGTCGAGGAACCCGGAGTTGACGCAGACCCCGTCGCCCGCCTCGGCCTCGGTCAGCGGCGCGTCGGCCGCTTCGGGGGTGGAGGCGATGACCCGCACGATCGGCAGGCCGTATTTGCTGGCGAAATCGAAGTCGCGCTGGTCGTGGCCCGGCACCGCCATGATCGCACCGGTGCCGTAATCCATCAGCACGAAATTGGCGATGAAGACCGGCAGCCATTCGCCGGTGAACGGATGCTTCGCGCCGATCCCGGTGTCGAAACCCAGCTTCTCGGCGGTCTCGAGCTCGGCCTCGGTCGTCCCGCCCTGGCGGCAGGTTTCGATGAACTTCGCCGCGTCGCAGTTGGTTGCCGCCACGCCCTGGGCGAGCGGGTGGTCGGGTGCCACGGCGACGAAGCTCGCGCCGAAGATCGTGTCGGGCCGGGTGGTGTAGACCTCCAGCGTCTCGCCGTTCGACAGGTCGAAGGCGAACTGCAGGCCGGTGCTCTTGCCGATCCAGTTCTCCTGCATCAGGCGCACCTTGTCGGGCCAGTGCTCGAGCTCGCCGAGCCCCGCCAGCAGCTCGTCGGCGAAGTCGGTGATCTTCAGGAACCACTGCGCCAGCTTGCGCTTCTCGACCGGGGCGCCGCTGCGCCAGCCCTTGCCGTCGATCACCTGCTCGTTGGCCAGCACGGTCTGATCGACCGGATCCCAGTTGACGGTGCTTTCGCGCCGATAGACCAGGCCGGCTTCGAACAGGTCAATGAACAGCGCCTGCTCGTGGCCGTAATAGTCCGGGTCGCAGGTCGCCAGCTCACGGCTCCAGTCGAGCGCGAACCCCAGCCGCTTCAACTGCGCCTTCATCGTGGCGATGTTGGCATAGGTCCACTCACCGGGGTGAACCTTCTTCTCGATGGCCGCGTTCTCCGCCGGCATGCCGAAGGCGTCCCAGCCCATCGGGTGGAGCACCTCGTGCCCGGTCATGCGCTTGAAGCGCGCCAGCACGTCGCCCATCGTGTAGTTGCGCACGTGGCCGATGTGGATGCGCCCGCTGGGATAGGGGAACATCTCGAGCGCGTAGAAGCGCGGACGCCCCTCCGCCTCGGCGCGGGCGTCGTTGGCGCGGAAAGTCTGCGCTTCGTCCCAGGCACGCTGCCAGCGGCCGTCAGCCTGTGACGGATCGAATCTTTGGTCGGACATTCAGGCCCCCTAGGGCAAACTAGCCGATGTCGGAACGGCGCAGATCGCGGGCCTTGGTGAGGATGATGTCCTCGAGCTTCTGCACCGTGGCGGCCTGCACCGGGGCGGCCGTCCACGCGCCGCCCTGGTTGACCTCGCGGCTGGCGGCGACGCGGATCGCATCGGCGCGCAGGTCCTGGTCGAGGATCGAGACCGAAACCTTGACTCGCTCGCCCGGATTGCGCGGGTTGGCATACCAGTCGGTCACGATCACGCCGCCGGCGCTGTCGGCTTGGGTCAGCGGCATGAAGCTGAGGGTCTCGAGCGTGGCGCGCCAGAGGTAGGAATTGACGCCGATCGTGGTGACGGAGGCCGACGCGACCTCGGCCGCGCGGCTTTCTTCCTTGCGGCCGCAGCCGGCCAGCGCCAGCCCAAGCATGCCGACGATCGCCAGGCGGCGGGGCAGCGGGCGAAAAGCGGCAGAGAGTGTCGGGAAAGCCATCGTCGGTCCTGTCAAACGGTTCGTGCCCCCGCGGGGCCGGTGAGCGCCTCTATAGCCTCGTCGCCAGCGGCGGCAAGGTGGCGCGGCCAGGCACGCCCTGGGCCCCCGAATGGCCCGCCGCGGCGTGAACCCGGGCTTAACCCGCGCCGGAAGTGACGGGCATGGGTCGGGAATCTGTGGGTCTGGCGCAACACTCAAAAAAAACAGCCCGCTATTTCACGTTTGGGGTGGTCATGCCGGGAACCGCGCCTATCGTGAACAGTCGACGGTGTGGAGAGTCGCGAGTCTCTCCGCCCTTGTCATGGGGAGTCGGTCAGCAGCCATTAAGGCGCGTGACCATTAGGAATCGGCACCGATCGGTTCTCGCAAGAGGAGGCTGGAAGCAGTCATGGACAGGCGACGCAAAGGCAGCAGGACGGGTGGCATGGCCGCCGGCGTCGCGCTTGGTGCGTTCGCTCTGGCTGCGCTGCCCACCGCCGGTCTCGCGCTCGACGCACTCGACGCCGGGCCCGGCCGCATCGTCTCCAGCATTGCCGCTTTCACCCCGGCCTCGGTCGATCCGCGCGTCGCCGCGCTGGTGGCCAAGACCCGCGCCGACAAGCGCATGATCCGTTTCACACCCGCCGGCATGGCCCAGCGCGAAAACCGCTCGGTCACCGTGGCGGTCCGCGTCGACCAGGAAGCTGCGCAGGCCATCCAGGTCCGTTCGGCGATCGCCGCGGCGATGGATCAGGTGGCCGGCAGCCCGGCTGCGCTGCGCATCGCGCCCACGCGCTACAACCTGGGCGTTTCGCGCGGGCTCGAAAGCTTCGCCCAGCCGTCGGTCCTCAACCGCAAGCTGTCTGATGCCGAGATTCCCGATCTCGCCACCTTCCGTCCCAGGCCCGGCGCGCAGGACAAGCCGAGCCGGCTGGCCCCGCGGATCGAACTCGACCAGGAAAACACCGCCGGCACCGCGCCGCGCACCCGCGATGCGCTGGGCTCGCAGTCGGTCGACGTCGGCGGCAGCTATCGCCTGACGCGCAACCTCGATGTGACCGCGGGCATCCGCTACCAGCAGGAACGCGACCGCCTGGCGCCGCTGGCCGATCCGACGACCAAGGACAGCCAGGCCGTCTATATCGGCACCCAGTTCAAGTTCTGATATCGGGAGGCGGGGGCCCAGTTGGCTGTCCGCTCTCCATCTCCGGCATCGGCAAGACCCCGCTTCGGCGGGGTTTTTCTTTGCCTTTGTCCCCCGCCCGCGTAAGCGCCGGGGTGGAGAGAATGCCAGCGAAAGGAACAGATATGTCACGCGTTGCTGTCGTAACCGGAGGCACCAGGGGTATCGGCCGGGCCATCTGCGAAGCGCTCAAGGAGCAGGGGCGCACGGTCGTCGCCAATTACGCCGGTAACGAGGAGAAGGCCCGCGCCTTCACCGACGAGACGGGTATCGCCGCCTATCGCTGGAACGTGGGCGATCACCAGGAAACGCTCGACGGGTGCGCCCGCATCGAAGCCGAAGTCGGCCCGATCGAGATCGTGGTCAACAACGCCGGCATCACCCGCGACGGCACGCTGCTGCGGATGAGCTACGACGACTGGACCGACGTGCTGCGGATCAACCTGGGCGGTTGTTTCAACATGGCCAAGGCGACCTTCGCCGGCATGAAGGAGCGCGGCTGGGGCCGCTTCGTCAACATCGGCTCGATCAACGGGCAGGCGGGCCAGTATGGCCAGGTCAACTATGCCGCCGCGAAGAGCGGGATCCACGGTTTCACCAAGGCGCTGGCGCAGGAAGGCGCGCGCTTCGGCATCACCGTCAACGCGATCGCGCCCGGCTACATCGACACCGACATGGTCGCCGCGGTGCCCGAAGCGGTGCTGGAGAAGATCGTCGCCAAGATCCCCGTCGGCCGCCTGGGCCATGCCGAGGAGATCGCCCGCGGCGTCGCCTTCCTGACCAGCGACGATGCGGGCTTCGTGACGGGTTCGACCATGAGCATGAACGGCGGGCAGCACATGTACTGATGGCGGGCCTGGGCGGCGGCCTTGCCGTCGCCGTTTCGCCGCCATCAATCGACGATGTAGCCCACGACCTTCCAACCCTCGGCATCGCGCACCAGCGTGAGCGTCTCCAGCGTGTCGGCCTTGTTGGCGAAGGTCGTCTCGAACTTTACCATCTGGTAGCTCGACGGCGGCGCGGGGACCATCTCCTCGCTCACCACCTTGCGCGACACGACCTTGCCCAATGGCACCCGGACGCTCTCGTTGGTATCGGCCCAGACCTTTGCGCTGTTGAGCGTGCGGAAGGCCGGGCCGGTCTTCGCGTAGCTTGCATCCCACTCGCCGGCGTCGACCAGCCGGAGGAAAGCGAGGGCCGCGGCGACCTGGGGCGAGGCGGCCAGCATGGCGGGATCGGTCGTCGCGCGCGGGGCGAGCGCGGCCTCGCGCGGGGCTTCGACCGGTGGCGAAGCAAGGAACAGGATGGTTGAGAGCAAGAGCGACATGATGATGAGTCCTCCGATGATCGAGGCGCGAAGGGGTCGCGCCTTTCGGTCACCGGCGGGTGGCAGGGCGCGGGGGGCGGCGTCTTCCCCCATTTCCTTGTCCGCAAGGAATTGGGGGTGTTGTTCCTCCACCTCGAACAGCAGCCGCGCCGCCTCGCGGCTGCTTGGTACTTCCATCTTGCGGCGGGCGTGACGCAGGCGTTCGTTGATCGTGTGGATCGACAGGCCGAAGTGGCGCGCCATCGCCTTGGCGTCATAGCCGCGCACGACCAGCCGGAGCGTTTCCTTCTCCTTCTCGGTCAGTGCCTCCACGCCCTCGTCCATCGCCTCCTGGTCTAGGTAAGCCCCGCGCCGCCAGCCACCCCAAAAAGTTTGGGTCCCACGCGGCGGATGGGCTATCCCTGCGCCCATGAGCGAAACCCGCATCGAAAGCGACACCATGGGCGACGTCGCCGTCCCGGCCGATCGGCTGTGGGGCGCGCAGACGCAGCGATCGAAGGACAATTTCCGCATTGGCGGCGAGCGGATGCCGGCCGCGATCGTCCATGCCCTGGGCACCATCAAGGGCGCCGCGGCGCGGACCAACCGCGAACTCGGGCTGCTCGAAGGGCGGCTGGCCGAGGCGATCGAGGCGGCCGCGGCCGACGTCGCGGCAGGCAGGCTCGACGCCGAGTTTCCGCTGGTCGTGTGGCAGACGGGTTCGGGCACGCAGTCGAACATGAATGCCAACGAGGTTATCGCCAACCGGGCGAACCTGTCGCTCGGCGGCAAGCTGGGCGCAAAGAGCCCCGTCCATCCCAACGACCACGTCAACATGAGCCAGTCGTCGAACGACACCTTCCCGACGGCGCTGCACGTCGCGGCGGTCGGTGCGCTGAACGGGCGGTTGCTGCCGGCGTTGCGGGCCGTGCAGGCGGACCTGGCAGGCAAGGCCGCCGGCTGGGACCACCTGATCAAGATCGGGCGCACGCACACGCAGGATGCCGTGCCGCTGACGCTGGGGCAGGAATTTTCCGGTTACGCCCGGCAGGTGGAGGCGGGCATCGCGCGGGTCCAGGCGGCGCTGCCGGGGCTCTCCGAACTGGCGCAAGGCGGCACGGCAGTCGGCACCGGGCTCAATGCGCCGGCCGGGTTCGCCCAAGGCGTTGCCCGGGCCATAGCCGAGGCGACGGGCCACCCGTTCGTTTCCGCGCCCAACAAGTTCGAGGCGCTGGCGGCTTCCGACGCGCTGCTCTTCGCCCACGGCGCGCTGGCGACCGTTGCCGCCAGCCTCAACAAGATCGCCTGCGACATCCGCCTGCTCGGTTCCGGCCCGCGTGCCGGGCTGGGCGAACTGGCGCTCCCGGCCAACGAGCCGGGCTCCTCGATCATGCCCGGCAAGGTCAACCCGACCCAGGTGGAGGCGCTGACGCAGGTCTGCGCCCGGGTGTTCGGCAACCAGGGCACGATGCAGTTCGCCGCCAGCCAGGGCCAGTTCGAACTGAACACCTATCGCCCGGTTCTCGGCTACACCTTCCTGCAATCGGCCGACCTGTTGGCCGATGCGGCCATCAGCTTCACCGAGCACCTTCTGGCCGGGCTCGAACCGCGCGAGGACAACCTGGCGCAGGGCGTGGAGCGCTCGCTCATGCTCGTCACCGCGCTCGCACCGACGATCGGATACGACCGGGCGGCAGCGATCGCCAAGGATGCCCATGCGCGCGGCGTGACCCTGCGCGAGGCCGCGGTCGGCAACGGTGCAGTAAGCGCAGAGGATTACGACCGCATCGTTCGCGCCGAGGCCATGCTCGGCCCAGACAGGTGACGGGCACGCCCTATCACCCGCCGGTCAAGCGCTCGGTCGAGATCGCCGGACACAAGACGTCGATCAGCTTGGAGCCGCTCTTCTGGGATCTGCTGCGCGATGCGGCGGCGGCGCATGGGGTGCCGCTCAATGCGCTGGTCGCGCGGATCGATGCCGAACGAATCGAGGCGGATACGCCGCCGGGCCTTGCCGGGGCGATCCGCCTCTGGATCGTGGCCAACGCCGGGGAAGGCGAACGGCGCTAGATTGCCTCAGTAGTTGGCGGGCGGGTCACTCGCCGGGAAGCTCTCGTCGCTGGCCTGGTCTTCCTTCGTCCATTCGCGGCCCGGGGAATCGGCCATCGCGTGAGGGCCGGCATCGCGCACCTTGGTGGTGTTCTCGTCGTTGCCCTGGCCATTGGCGAATGCGGCCGGGCCGATATTCTTTTGCTCGAGGTAGCGGTAACCGACGTATCCCAGCGCGCCGAGCGCGAGCATCTTGAGCAAAGCCATGAACGGTCTCCTTTTCGAATCCGCCAACGCGCCCGCTGGGAATTGGTTCTCGCCCATTGACGAAAGCCGGGCCGGCCAGCAGACGATGCGGCCATGACGACCCGCAAGCCCATCAAGAAGGCCGTGTTTCCCGTCGCCGGGCTCGGTACGCGCTTCCTTCCGGCCACCAAGGCAATTCCCAAGGAATTGCTGCCGATCGTCGACCGGCCGCTGATCCAGTACGCGGTGGACGAGGCGCGCGAGGCGGGGATCGAGCAGATGATCTTCGTCACCGGGCGCGGCAAGACGGCGATCGTCGAGCATTTCGACGTGGCGTATGAACTCGAGGCGACGATGGCGGGGCGGGACAAGGACCTGTCGGCGCTCGATGCCACCCGCTTCACCCCGGGCGACATCATCACCGTGCGCCAGCAGGTCCCGCTGGGCCTCGGCCATGCGATCTGGTGCGCCCGCGCGATCGTGGGCGACGACCCTTTCGCAATCATCCTGCCCGACGAGCTGATGGTCGGCGCGCCGGGCTGCATGGCCCAGATGGTTGCAGCCTACGAGGAGGTCGGCGGCAACCTGATCAGCGTGCTCGAGGTCCCGCGCGATGAGGTCTCGAGCTACGGGGTGATCGCGCCGGGCGAGACCGTGTCGGCCACGCTGACGCAGGTCCTCGGCCTGGTCGAGAAGCCGCCGGTGGACAGTGCCCCGTCGAACAAGATCATCTCCGGCCGCTACATTCTGCAGCCCGAGGTCATGCGCGTGCTTGAGGCCCAGGAGAAGGGTGCCGGGGGCGAGATCCAGCTGACCGACGCGATGGCGCGGATGATCGGCGGCCAGCCGTTCCACGCGGTCACCTTCGCCGGGCGGCGGTTCGATTGCGGCAGCAAGACGGGGTTCGTCGAGGCCACCCTGGCGCTCGCGCTCGAACGCGAGGACATGGGCGCCGAGGTGCGTGCAATGGCCCACCGCCTGTTGGCAGAAGGCTGAAACGAAGAGAGGCGGCGGGTCGCCCCGCCGCCTCTGTTCCTGCCGTCCAAGCAGTGCTTAAATCAGGGATCAGTCGCCGCCCTGGCCACCGACGCCAGCGGCGAGCGCCATCTGCGGGGTGATCATGTAGGGACGCGGATCGACCGCATCGCCGTCGACGCGGACTTCGTAATGGAGGTGCGGGCCGGTCGAGCGGCCGGTCGAGCCGACGAAACCGATGAGGTCGCCCTTGCGAACCTTCTGGCCGGCGGCGACGTTGTAGCCCGACAGGTGGGCGTAGCGGGTTTCCATGTTACCGCCATGCTGGAGCTGGATGTAGTTGCCGTAGCTGGAATAGTATTCGGCCATCGCGACGGTGCCGTCGGCGGTGGCGTAGACCGGGGTGCCGGTCGGGGCGCCGAGATCGATGCCCTTGTGCGAGCGGCGGCCGCCGAGCACCGGGTGGGTGCGCATGCCGAAGCTGCTGGTCATGGTGGCGGCGGTCAGCGGCATTGCCGAGGGGACCGAGACCGACTGGACCGGGGCGAGAACGGAACCGGCCGGGGCTTCCGTCTGCTTCCAGCTGGCGAAGAGCTGGCTGAATTCCTTGTCACCGTTGCCGAGCGATCCGGTTACTTCGCCCTTCACTGAACCCGACATCTGGGTGGTGGCGGCGGTTTCCTGCGCGCTGGCCGGGGCGGTGGCGATGGCCATTCCGGCAATGGCGAGCAGGGCTGTAGCGCGGATAGTACGGTTGATGAGCATGCGACCTATTGTCCCGTCCATGTTTGTGCGGCCCCTCGCTTTGCGCCAGCAAGCCGCGATCCGGGCGAGGCCCGGAGAAAAAATTTTGAGATGGTCGGAACCCCCCGCCCGTCTCGTTGTTGAAGGTTTGACCGGGAAAAGGTTAATCAGGCAATGCCTGTATACCAATCGCGCGGTAAACCGCCTGCGAGACGCGCCGAGTCGTTGAATGGAGGCTTCAGCCGCCCTCCGAAATGATTTTCTACGAGATTTTGCCAAAATTCCCGTGGCGGTTCGTCGCGCTTGAGGCTCGTCTCGCGGAAATGCTTGGCCCCGATCGCTACATGGCGAATCTCGTCGTCAAGGATTCGCTGCAGGATTAGCGCCCCCGAAATGTCGCCCCCGGTCCGCACCCGCTCCATCATCTGCGGGGTCACGTCGAGTCCGCGGGCTTCCAGCACCAGCGGCACCACTGCCAGACGCGCGGCCAGGTCGTGCCGGGTGTCGAATGCCGCCTGCCAAAGCCCGTCGTGCGCCGGCAGGGCGCCATAATGCGACCCCAGCGAGCGCAGCTTCCGCTCGATCAGCGCGAAATGCATCGCCTCGTCGGCCGCGACCGACAGGAAATCGCCGACGAAAGCCGGCCCACCTTCGGCGCCGAAACGACCCGCCATGTCGAGCGCGAGGTCGATCGCCACGAACTCGATGTGCGCTAGCGAATGCCACAGCGCCACGCGGTTGCGTTCCGATCCGCCCTTGCCGCGCTTGGGCATTTCGGCCGGCGGGCGCAGCTCCAGCGCGGCGGGCCAGACGGGCCGGTCGGGCAGCAGAGCGACAAAATCGAACGCCAGCCGCCCGCGCCGCCAGTCGCGCGCCGTGGCCCTGGCTGCCTTGACCTTGGCCAGCGGCTCGCCGGCCAGCAGGGCGCCGCGGATCGCGGCCCCAACGCCCGGCATCATAGCGCCCGGGCCGCCTCCAGCACCTCCTGCGCGTGGCCTTTGACCTTCACCTTGCGCCAGATCCGCGCGATCCGGCCCTCGGCGTCGACGAGATAGGTCGTGCGGACCATGCCCATGTAGGTGCGGCCGTAATTCTGCTTCTCGGCCCAGACGCCCAGCGCGTCGGACAAGCCGCCTTCCGCCGCGTCGGAAGCCAGCGGGGCGACCAGACCGTGCTTCTGCGCGAACTTGAGATGCTTGGCCGGCGGGTCCTTGCTCACCCCCAGCAGCGCGGTCCCGGCCTTCTCGAATTCGCCGGCCAGCGCCGAAAAATCCAGGTTCTCGGTCGTGCAGCCCGGGGTGTCGTCCTTGGGATAGAAGAACAGCACAAGCTTGCGGCCGCGGAAGTCCGCCGGGCGCACCGTGCCGCCGTCGGCGGTCTCCAGTGCGATATCGGGCAGGGTGTCGCCCACGTCGGGAAGTTCGCTCATTCCGGTGTCTCCAGGGGTTCGCCGAAGGTGTCGGTCCAGGTTTCGGCCACGCAATGGCGCGCCTCGCGCACGGCTTGCAAGAGCGCCGGCATGTCCGGGACCCGGCAGGCGGCGGCAAGCACATCGCCCGCGGCGCCGGGCGGTACATCGCCATCGGGCGCTAATAGGCGGGCAGCGACGAGCAGGCGGCTAAGCAGATCATATCGCGCGCGGAAGTCGCCGGGCAGCAGTCCCTCGCCCATCAGCGCCTCGATCGCCGGCCCCAGGTCGGGGGAGAAGGCCTTGCGTTCGCGCAGTTGCAGGTAGTGGACGATGAACTCGCAATCGACGAGCCCGCCGCGCTGCAGCTTGGCATCCAGCGGTCCGGTGGGCCGCTTGTGCGCGGCCATTTCGGCCCGCATCTTGAGGACGTCGGCGCGCAGGACCGCCGGGTCGCGCGGTTGCATCAATTGTGCGTCGATAATCGCCTGCAGCTCTGCCCGGGCGCCCGGCGATCCGAACACCGGGCGGGCCCGCGTCAGCGCCATGTGCTCCCAAGTCCAGGCGTCTTCGCGCTGGTACTTGGCGAAGCTTTCGAAGCTGACGGCGAGCGGGCCCTGCCCCCCTTGCGGGCGCAGGCGCGTGTCCACGTCATAGAGCGCGCCCGCGGCGGTCGGTACGCTGAGCGCGGCGGTCACCCGCTGGCACAGGCGGTTGTAATAGAGCGAGGCGGTGAGCGGGCGAGCGCCGTCCGACTCCTCGCCGAACGCGCCGTTGAACAAGTAGATCACGTCGAGATCCGATGCGGAAGTCAGCGCACCGCCGCCGAACCGCCCGAGCCCGAGGACGACAAGCTCGCTCCCCGCAATCCGGCCGTGGACCCGGGCGAACTCGTCCGCCGCCGCCGCGGCGCCGACCTCGAAGGCCGCCTCGGCCAGTCGCGAAAGGCCGGCCGCGACGTCAATCGGATCGTGCCGCGCCTCGACCAGCTGGACGCCGAGCGCGAACCGCTGTTCGGCGACTACGCGGCGGATCGCGTCGAGCTGCCTTTCGTAGTCGGCGCCGCCTCCTCCTCCCGGGCCGCTCCCACCTTCGGCGCGCATCTGGGCGGCGATGTCCTGGACCGATCCCGGCAGGTCGAGCGCGCTGGCGTCGATCAATGCGTCGAGCAGGCCCGGCTGGCGGCCGAGTTCGTCGGCCAGCGGGCGGGCCAGCGTCACCACGCGCAGGACCTGGTCAAGCAGGCCGGGGCGCGCCTCGAACAGGCGGAACAGGTTGATCGCGGTCGGCACCTGCTCGATCACACTTTCCAGACGCAGCGTCGCCCGCTCGGGCTCGGGCGCGGCGGCCAGTGCCTCGGCCAGGACGGGGCGCAGGGCGGCGAAGGCGGCGCGGGCTTCTGCGCTGCGCAGAGTCCGCATCGTGTCGCGCCAGCGGTCGAAGCGGTCTTCGATCGCCGCCGTTCCTTCCAGCGGGGCGGCAGGCGGACGGGCGCGGTCCTGGTAGGTCCCCAACAGCGCGTCGTAGCGGGCGGCGACCTCGGCGGTGATGTCACGCAGGCCCGCGAGCAGTTCTTCGCCGCTCCCCAGCCCGTCGAGCAGGGCGACGTTCTCGATTCCCGCCGCGTCGCCGGGGAGCGCGTGGGTCTGCCGGTCGCCGACCATCTGCAGCCGGTGCTCGACCGTGCGCAGCCGGTCGTATGCCTGCCCCAGCAATTGCGCGTCGTCCGGATTGACGATCCCCTCGGCGGCCAGCGCGTCGAGCGAAGCGCGCACGCCGCGCAGCCGCAGCGCGGGCCGCCTGCCGCCGTGGATGAGCTGGTGGGTCTGCGCGAAGAACTCGATCTCGCGGATGCCGCCGCGCCCCTGCTTGACGTTGTAGCCCGGCCCCGGCTCGGCCGGTCCGCAATGGGTTTCCCGAATGCGCGCCGTCAGGCGGCGGATTTCCTCGATCGCGGTGAAGTCGAGGCTGCGCCGCCAGACGAACGGGGCGATCTGCTGCAGGAACTGCTCGCCTGCCGCGACGTCGCCTGCGCAGGCGCGCGCACGGATGAAGGCGGCGCGCTCCCACGCCAGCGCGGAACTCTCGTAATGGCTCAGCGCGCCGGCGAAGGGGATCGCCAGCGGGCTGACTTCCGAGGCCGGACGCAGCCGCAGGTCGACTCTGAAGACGTAGCCGTCGGCCGTCTGCGCGGTCAGCAGTTCGACGATAGTGCGGGCATAGCGCTGTGCCGCGTCGCCCGGATCGTCGCGCTCGCGGCGGGGAAGGGTGGCCGGATCATAGAGCAGGATGGGGTCGATGTCGGAACTGAAGTTGAGCTCGCCCGTGCCGTGCTTGCCCAGCGCCAGCGCGGTAAAGCCGGCGGGCTGCGCCTCGGGCACGCGGCGGCGGATGGCCTCGCTAATGGCGGCATCGAGCGCCCGGTCGGCGAAAGCGGACAGTTCGTGCGTGACCCGCAGCAGCGGGAACGCGCCGGCCAGATCGGCGATGGCCAGCGTGACCGCCAGCGCCAGCCGTTGCCGGCGCAGCGAGACATCGACCTGCTCGGCGGGCGTTTCGGACAGTTCGAGCGCTTGATCGACACGTCCCCGGGCAAGCAGGGCGGCAATGTCGGGCCGCCTGTCGAGCGCCTGGGCGAGGAACGGAGCATGGTTACGCGCCCGTTCAAGAGCGCCGGCCCAGTCCGCTTGCGTCTCGCCTGCCATCGGGCAACCCCTGCATGGCCGCGCGGCGCGGGGCAAGGTCTTGTGGCTTGCTGGCGCTTTTGCCAAGGGCGGGCGATGGCCAGTACCTTCCCCCGAACCCTCCCCATGCCCGCCGAATTCGCGCCCCAGGACTGGCTGTGGATCGCCTTCCCGCACCGCGCCGACCTGTGGGAGGAGTTCACCGTCCCCGCCCAGGAACAGATCGCTGCCTATGCGAACGCGGTCGCCGAGACGGGTCAGGAAGTACGGCTGGTGGTGCACGACGCCGCCAACGAGGCCCGGGCGAAGGCGTTGGTCTCCGCGCAGGTCAGGCTCGAGCGGCACCCCTATGGCGACATCTGGGTGCGCGACACCGGGCCCATCGTGCTGTTCGACGAGACCGGCCGCCGCTTTGCCCGCCGTTTCCGCTTCAACGGCTGGGGCGGCAAGTACGACGACATGGAAGGCGACCAGGAGGTTGGCGAATCGCTCGCCCGCGCGGCCGGGCTCGATCTTGCAGCATCCGACTGGGTGCTGGAGGGCGGTGCGATCGACAGCGACGGGACGGGCCTCGTGGTCACGACCGAGCAGTGTCTGCTCAATCCCAACCGCAATCCCGACTTTTCGCGGGCGGACATCGAGGCGCGGCTCAGGGCCGACCTGGGTTTCGATCGCATCCTGTGGCTCGGCCAGGGTCTCGCCGGGGATCATACCGACGGGCACGTCGACAACTTGGCGCGGTTCGTGGCGCCCAACACGCTGGCGATCCCGCTACCGACGGGGCACGGCGATCCCAATGCCGCCGTTTATGAAGATGCCCGCAATCGCGCGCGTGATTTCGGCGTTGCGGTGGTCGACGTTCCTTCGCCCGGCCTGGTCGAGGCGGCGGACGACGTCGAGCCGGCCAGCTACATGAATTTCGCCATCTGCAACGATGTGGTGGTGGTGCCGACTTACGGCACCCAGCACGATGCCGACGGAGTCGCGGCGATCGCCGCGCTCTTTTCCGGCCGGGCGACCGTGGGCCTTCCGGCCGACGCGGTCCTGTCGGGCGGCGGAAGCTTCCATTGCGCCAGCCAGCACGCGCCCGCCGCGCCGCGTTAACGACTTGTTAGGGATTACGGCGGAGAGTCGGCAAATGGCCCGCGCCGCTCACCTCAGCCGCCGTATCGCCGACCGCTCGGCCGACTTCGCGCGCGCGCTGATCGTATCGGGCTGCGGCCTCGCGCTGGTCCTCGCCGGCCGCGCCCTGCCGTTCTAGGCGGCCGCCAGCTTCCAGACCGCGCCCAGCGCCGATCCGCCGAGCACCGTGGCCGCGATCGTCCGCCAGGCCGTGGCTTCGACGCTGCCGAACGCGTGGCTGCCGGCGGCATTGCCCAGCCAGACAGCGGGATAGAGCGCCAGCGCCAGCGCGAATTCGCGCCAGGTGGCCAATTGCAGGATCAGCGCGATCCCCACCGCCGCACCTTGTGTGACCAGGAACACCACCATCATCGAAGCGCGCGCCGCCGAGGGCTGGACGCTTCGCCGCAGGTAGTACGGAATCACCGGGGGCCCCGGCATCGCGGCGAACCCGGTCAGCAGCCCCGAGGCGGCGCCGGTGGCGAGCGTTGCCGCCCTGCCGGGCACGCCCTCGGCCTTCGGAGGAACGAGGACGGCGGCGAAGGCGCCGATGGCGATCGCGGCGATCAGCAGGCGCGCGATGCCCGGCGAAATCGCTGCCAGGGCAAACACGCCGAACGGAATCGCCACCAGCGCCGCGCCCGAGATGACCAGCGCCGACTTCTCTGCCGCCGCGGCCGTCGCACGCAATCCCGCCAGGCCGACGAACAGCCCCAGCCAGTTGCCGGTAACCACCGCCTCGCCCGGAGCGAGGACCAGCGCCAGCACGGGGACGAGCAGCAGCGCCAGCCCGAATCCTGCAAGCCCGCGCACGAACCCCGCAACCAGCGCCGCCACGAGGGCCAGCGCCAGCTGCCACGGTTCGAGCCCGAGCAGCAACTAGGTCAGGTCCGGCGGGGTGGCCGCACCCTTGAGCAGGGCGATCGCATCGTCCAGCGACATGACCTTCTGGTGCTCGGCACCCAGGGTGCGCAGAGCGACGGTGCCCTCCTCGGCCTCGCGCTTGCCGACGACCAGCAGGTGGGGAACCTTGGCAAGGCTGTGCTCGCGCACCTTGTAGTTGATCTTCTCGTTGCGCAGGTCGGTCTCGACGCGGATCCCCGCGGCCTTGAGTTTGGTCGAGACCTCGTCGGCATATCCGTCGGCATCGGAGACGATCGTCGCCACCACAGCCTGGACCGGCGCGAGCCAGACCGGCAGGCGGCCGGCGTTGTGTTCGATCAGGATGCCGATGAAGCGCTCATACGAACCAAAGATCGCCCGGTGGAGCATCACCGGGCGGTGCTTCTCGCCGTCTTCGCCGACATAGCTCGCGTCGAGCCGTTCGGGCAGCACGCGGTCCGACTGGATCGTGCCGACCTGCCAGGTGCGGCCGATCGCGTCGGTCAGGTGCCATTCGAGCTTGGGTGCGTAGAACGCGCCCTCGCCGGGCAGTTCCTCCCAACCGTACTCGTCGGTCGCCATGCCGGCATCGACCACCGCCTGGCGCAGTTCGGCCTCGGCCTTGTCCCAGTCGGAGTCGGAACCGTAGCGCTGGGCGGGCCGCAGCGCGAGCTTGACCGCGTAGGTGAAGCCGAAGTCCTTGTAGATCCCGTCGGCCAGTTCGCAGAACTTGCGCACTTCGGCCACGATCTGGTCCTCGCGGCAGAAGATGTGCGCGTCGTCCTGCGTGAACTGGCGCACGCGCATCAGGCCGTGCAGCGCGCCGTGCGGCTCGTTGCGGTGGCAGCAGCCGTTCTCGTAGATACGCAAGGGAAGGTCGCGGTACGACTTGATGCCCTGGCGGAAGATCAGCACGTGCGCCGGGCAGTTCATCGGCTTCAGCGCCATCCACTGCGCGTCGTCGGACACCAGCGGCCCCTCGTCCTCGGTATTGGGCACCTCGTCGGGGATCACGAACATGTTCTCGCGATATTTGCCCCAGTGGCCCGACTGCTGCCACTGGCGCGCGTCCATGACCTGCGGGGTCTTGACCTCACGATAGCCGCCGGCGTCGATCTTGCGGCGCATGTAGGCTTCGAGCTCGCGCCAGATCAGATAGCCCTTGGGATGCCAGAAGACGCTGCCGTGCGCCTCTTCCTGCAGGTGGAACAGGTCCATTTCGCGGCCGAGCTTGCGGTGGTCGCGCTTGGCCGCCTCCTCCAGCCGGTGCAGGTGGGCATCAAGCTGCTTCTTGTTGAGCCAGCCGGTGCCGTAGATTCGCGTGAGCTGCGCATTGTTCTGGTCGCCGCGCCAATAGGCACCTGCCACGCGCATCAGCTTGAAGGCCTGCGGATCGAGCTTGCCCGTGCTCGGCAGGTGCGGCCCGCGGCACATGTCGAGCCACGATCCCGCGCCGTTCGGCGTGCCGGACCAGTAGACCGTCAGCTCCTCGCCCTCGGGCAGACCGGCGGCCCATTCGGCCTTGAACGTCTCGCCTTCGGCCTGCCAGCGTTCGATCAGCTGCTGACGGCTCCAGACCTCACGCACCAGGGGTTTGTCGGCGCGGATGATCTCGCGCATCTTCTCCTCGATCGCCGGAAGGTCGTCGACCGAGAAGGGATCGCGCGAGGCGGGGGCCATCACGTCGTAGTAGAAGCCGTCGTCCGTAGCCGGCCCGAAAGTGATCTGCGTGCCCGGCCACAGGGCCTGGACCGCTTCGGCCAGGATGTGGGCATAGTCGTGCCTCGCCAGTTCGAGCGCATCGGCTTCATCGCGGCTGGTCACGAGAGCGAGCTCGGCATCACCGTCGAACGGACGCGCGAGATCGCGCAGCTCCCCGTCGACCCGGGCGGCCAGAGCCGCCTTTGCGAGGCCAGGCCCGATCGCCGCGGCGACATCCGCCGGTGTCGATCCGGAAGGCATTTCGCGCACCGATCCGTCGGGCAGGCTGATCCGGAACATCTCACTCATCTCAATGCTTCTCGTATTCTGGGCGCGCCGCCCATGGCACAAGCAGCGTCGGACAGGAAGGGCGCGGCTTGCCGGAACCTTGCAGCCGGGTCTCGCGGCGCAAGCGAAAGCGCCCCGCGGGCCTTCACACTCGCAGAAAAAGCACCGATTTCATGTGTCGCGGGAACCATTTCGCACCTGCGTCATTGCGGGATTGGCCACCGGCAGGGACATAATCGGTCCCTCCAAGCGGCTCTAGGAGTTAACTTTTGTCCAGACGGCTGTTGCTCAATTGCAATGCTGGCGACGTCGAATGAAAAAGTTGCGTTGCAGGTGCGAAGAACATTTGCCTCGAATCGGTGTGGAACCGCTCTGCCCCCTTGGCGAGGCTCTTGGGGTCGGAGCCGTAGGGGATGATCTGCCCGTTGTGATCGAGGTTGCCGGCCATGAACATGCCCGGGGTGACCACTCGCGTGCCGACGGGCCGCGCCGCGCCGGGCACGCGGCTGGGGATTTCGAGCGGCCCGAAAGCGCGGCTGAAGGTCTTGTGCTGCTCGTCGGTGATGCGCGCATCGCGAATCGCCAGGACGCCGAAACGCGCCATCGCGCTCTCTACCGTGTCCACCAGTTCGGACGAGGGCGGCACGGTCAGATCGGCGCCCACGAGTTCGGCGGCGAACAGCGGGTGAAGCGGCCGGACTTCCATCACCGAATGCCCGGCTGACCGCGCATGGCGCGCGGCTCGGTTACCGATCCCTGATCCTGCGCGACCGGCCCGGGCATGGGGCGTCAGTCGGCGACCAGCGAGCCGATGAACTCCCGGCCGTCGGTATGCGTGACGTTGAAGACCAGCAGCATCTCTTCGCGGTTCGGGCCGGCCAGGGCGCCGGAGAACGCACCCTTGAAGCCGTAGGTCGTGTCGTCGATCGTGCCGTTGAAGCTGTCGCCTGCTGCCAGCGTGGCCGTGAGCGGAAGGACCGCCCGGACCGTGGCAACGCCGCCCACCGTCTCGACGATCTGAAGCGTGCCGGCGATTTTCTTGTCGCTGGCCGTCACCTTGAAGGTGGCCGGCGTCGCGCTGAAAATGCCGTCGGGGCTGACCTTCGGGGTCCCCCCGGTCACCTGCGCGGTGCCCGTGTAGAACAGATCCGCCGCGATCGCCGCGGTGGTCGTGACCTGGTTGAAGAACAGGGTGACGCGGTTGCTCCGCAGCAGTCCCGCCACTCCGTCGCGCGTGAAGCTGTCGACCCGTTCGTAGGATGCGCGGAGAATATGGGCGAACGGCAGCTCGAGCGCGATCGCATTGGTGCCCTTGCGGTACGTGCGCAGCATGGGCGTCGCGCTCGTCCGGTCGGCGGCGGCGAAATCGACCAGCACCGCCGTGTCGGGCCATTTGAACGACACGCTTTCGGGCGAAACGGCATAGGCGATGGAGCTGGCGCCGTTCTGGCGCGAACCGTCGTTCCACGTTTCCGCCCCGCCGGTGGGCGTGAAGAAGGCGTACGAATACGAGGTGTTCGACACCACGGAGGTGAACGCCGATGCGAAGCCGAAGGCGGTTGGCGTAGGGGTCGCCGTGGGCGTCGGCGACGGGGTGGGGGAAGCGGTCGGCGTCGGGGTCGGCGAAGGCGAGGAATCGTCCCCGCCACCGAAACACGCTGCGAGCAAGGTGCAGCTCGCCGCCACGCCCAGCATGAGACCGATCTTACGACCCACGAACCAAACTCCCATCAAGACTGGCGCCCATGCGGGCACGAAGGAAGCGTCCGCCTACCCGCCAATGCGAAAGTCCCGCAAGTCATTTGAGCCGGGTCGCCGATAAACGCGGGCGAGCGGCCGACGGGGCGGCCGCCCTTCAGCCGCGAATCAGCGGGGCAGTTCCGACTGGCCCATCAACGCCATGTCGACCGCGCGGGCGGCCTGGCGACCTTCGCGGATCGCCCAGACGACCAGGCTCTGCCCGCGCCGCATGTCGCCGCAGGCGTAAACACCCTCCTCGCTCGTCAGGTAGCTGTCGGTGTCGGCCCGGATGTTGCCGCGATCGGTCAGCGCCACGCCCGACTGGTCGAGCATCCCGGTCCTGCGCGGGCCGACGAAGCCCATCGCCAGCAGGATCAGGTCGGCGGGGATGACGAATTCGCTCCCCGGCACTTCCTCCAGCTTGCCCTGCGACCAGTCGGCGCGGACGCACTTGAGGCCGGTGACCTTGCCGTCCTCGCCGATCACTTCCTTGGTCAGCACCGCCCAGTCGCGCTCCACGCCCTCTTCGTGGCTGCTCGAGGTGCGCAGCTTCATCGGCCAGTCGGGCCAGGTCAGCGCCTTGTCCTCCATCTCGGGCGGCTTGGGCATGATCTCGATCTGGACCACGCTCTCGGCCCCCTGCCGGTTGCTGGTGCCCACGCAGTCGCTGCCGGTGTCGCCGCCGCCGATGACGATCACCTTCTTGCCGGTGGCGGTGAGCGAACCGCGGGGCGCGGCACGCACTTCGTCGTCGCCCGCGTTGCGCTTGTTCTGCTGGGTGAGGAATTCCATCGCGAGCCGCACGCCGGGCAGCTCCGCGCCCGGGATGTCGAGCGGGCGCGCGTCCTCGGCCCCGCCGGCCAGCACGATCGCGTCGAAGTTCTCCTTCAGCGACTTGAGCGAGACGTCGACGCCGACCTCGGTGCTCGTCTTGAACATCACCCCTTCGGCTTCCATCTGCACGGCGCGCCGGTTGATGAGGTGCTTTTCCATCTTGAAGTCGGGGATGCCGTAGCGCAGCAGTCCGCCGATCCGGTCGGCCTTCTCGAACACCGTCACCGAATGGCCGGCGCGGGCGAGCTGCTGGGCGCAGGCCAGGCCCGCCGGGCCGCTGCCGACCACCGCCACGCGCTTGCCGGTCTTCTCCTGCGGGACCTGCGGCTTGATCCAGCCTTCCTTCCAGCCGCGATCGACGATCGCGCACTCGATCGACTTGATGGTCACCGGCTGGTCGATGATGTTGAGCGTGCAACTCGCCTCGCACGGGGCGGGGCAGACCCGGCCGGTGAACTCGGGGAAATTGTTGGTCGAGTGCAGGTTCTCGAGCGCGTTGAGCCAGTCGTTCTCGTAGACCAGGTGGTTCCAGTCCGGGATGAGGTTGTTCACCGGACAGCCGTTGTGACAGTACGGTATCCCGCAGTTCATGCACCGCGAAGCCTGCTTCTTGAGCGCCTCGTTGTCATGCGGAACGACGAATTCGCGGTAGTGCTTCACCCGCTCGGCGGGGTCGGCATAGGTGCGATCCTGCCGGTCGAGTTCGAGAAAGCCGGTTTCCTTGCCCATCGTCCCCGCTCCTACTCGGCCGCGACCGAGGCGGCTTCTTCGCGCTCGGCTTCGAGTTGCTTGAGGGCCAGGGCGTAATCCTTGGGCATGACTTTCACGAACCTTGTCAACGTGTTGTCCCAGTCGTCGAGCAGCATGGCGGCGCGCTTGCTGCCGGTGTGGAGCTTGTGGCGCTCGATCAGGATGCGCAAGCGCTCGGCATCGTGGCGCAGCATGTCGCCCATGCCCATGTCCTCGACCCCGCGGCCGCGCTGCTGCGGGCGGTTTTCGCTGTCGAAGTGGTCGGATTCGTCATCGCTTTCGGCGCTGATTTTCATCAGCTCGACCTGTGCCAGGTTGCACAGCTGCTCGAACGTGCCATCGGCGTCATAGACGTAGGCGACCCCGCCGCTCATCCCGGCGGCAAAGTTGCGCCCGGTCTTGCCGAGCACGGCAACGACGCCGCCGGTCATGTATTCGCAGCCGTGATCGCCGGTCCCCTCGACCACCGCGACGGCGCCCGAATTGCGCACCGCGAACCGCTCGCCCGCCACGCCGTTGAAGAACGCCTCGCCCGCGACCGCGCCGTAAAGCACTGTGTTGCCTACGATAATGTTCTCGCTCGCCTCGCGGTCGACCCCGGCCGGCTGGCGCACCACGATGCGTCCGCCCGACAGGCCCTTGCCGACGTAATCGTTGGCATCGCCGGTGAGGTCGAGCGTCACCCCGTGCGCCAGCCAGGCGCCGAAGCTCTGTCCGGCCACGCCGGTGAAATTGATCCGCAGGGTGTCGGGCCTGAGCCCGGCGTGGCCGTACTTCTTGGCGATCTCGCCCGAGAGCATCGCGCCCACGGTCCGGTTGACGTTGCGGATCTCGCGGTCGAGCACCATCGGCTCGCCGCGTTCGAGCGCCGGGCCGGATGCGGCGATGAGGTCGTTATCGAGCGCTGCGGCAAGGCCGTGGTCCTGGTGCTCTGTCTGGAACAGCTCGCGCCCGGCGGGCGGCTTGACCTGGTGCAGCAGGCGCGTGAGATCCACGCCCTTGGCCTTCCACTGGCTGACGAGCTGGCGCGTGTCGATCCGGTCGACCCGGCCGATCATCTCCTGCACCGTGCGGAAGCCCATCTGCGCCATGATCTGGCGCAGTTCCTCGGCCACGAAGAAGAAGTAGTTGATGACGTGTTCGGGCTGGCCGGTGAAGCGCGCGCGCAGGACCGGGTTCTGCGTGGCGACGCCGACCGGGCAGGTGTTGAGATGGCACTTGCGCATCATGATGCACCCGGCCGCGATCAGCGGCGCGGTGGCGAAGCCGAACTCGTCTGCACCCAGCAGCGCGCCGATCGCGACGTCGCGCCCGGTGCGGATGCCGCCGTCGACCTGCACCGCGATCCGCGCGCGCAGGTCGTTCAGCAGCAGCGTCTGCTGAGTTTCGGCCAGGCCGATTTCCCACGGGCTGCCCGCATGGGTCAGCGAGGTCAGGGGTGATGCGCCGGTGCCGCCCTCGTAGCCGGAGATCGTGACATGGTCGGCCCGCGCCTTGGACACGCCGGCGGCGACCGTGCCGACGCCCACTTCGGACACCAGCTTGACCGAAATGCGAGCGACCGGGTTCACGTTCTTCAGATCGTGGATCAGCTGCGCGAGATCCTCGATCGAGTAGATGTCGTGGTGCGGCGGGGGGCTGATCAGGCCGACGCCGGGGGTCGAGTGGCGCACCTTGCCGATCGTCTTGTCGACCTTGTGGCCGGGCAGTTGCCCTCCCTCGCCGGGCTTGGCGCCCTGGGCCATCTTGATCTGGATGTCGTCCGAATTGACCAGGTACTCGGTCGTCACGCCGAAGCGGCCGCTGGCGACCTGCTTGATCTTCGAGCGCATCGAATCGCCGTTGTCCATCGGCTTGAAGCGGTCGGACTCCTCGCCACCCTCGCCGGTGTTCGAGCGCCCGCCGATGCGGTTCATCGCGATGGCCAGCGTGGTGTGCGCCTCGCGGCTGATCGAACCGAAGCTCATGGCCCCGGTGCTGAAGCGCTTGACGATCTCCTCGGCCGGCTCGACCTCGGAGATATCGATCGGCTTGTCGGCCGGCTTCAGGTCCATCAGCCCGCGGATCGTCAGCAGGTGTTCGCTCTGCTCGTTGATCGCCTTGGCGAAGGTCTCATAGTCGGCCCACTTGTTGCCGCGCACCGCGTGCTGCAGGCTGGCGACGCTGGTCGGGGTCCAGGCATGGTCCTCCCCGCGCAGCCGGTACTGGTAGATGCCGCCGACATCGAGCATGTGGGCAAGGATCGGATTGTCGCCGTACGCCGCGGCGTGGCGGCGCACGGTCTCCTCGGCCACTTCGCGCAGGCTCACGCCCTCGATCGTCGTCGCGGTGCGGGTGAAATACCTTTCGACAAACTCGCTCGACAGGCCGACCGCGTCGAAGATCTGCGCCCCGCAATACGATTGGTAGGTGGAGATGCCCATCTTGGACATCACCTTCATGATCCCCTTGCCGACGGCCTTGATGTAGTTCTTCTCGGCCGTGCGAGCGTCGATCTCGGGGAACTTCTCGCTCCGCAGGCACTCGATCGTTTCGAACGCGAGGTAGGGGTTGATCGCCTCGGCGCCGTAGCCTGCAAGCACGCAGAAGTGGTGCACTTCTCGTGCCTCGCCCGTCTCGACGACGAGGCCGGTCTGCATCCGCAGGCCCTGGCGCACGAGGTGATGGTGGACCGCGGCGGTCGCCAGCAGCGCGGGCATCGGCACGCGGTCCGCGCCCTGCGCGCGGTCGGACAGGATCAGGATGTTCCGGTCCTGCAGCACGGCCTCGGTCGCCGCCCAGCACATTTCCTTGAGCGCCATTTCGAGGCCGTCGGCCCCGCTCTTGGCGTCCCACGTCATGTCGATCGTCTCGGTGCGGAACGCGCCGTCCAGGCTCGCCTCGACCGACCGGATCTTCTCCATGTCGGTGTTGGTCAGGATCGGCTGGTCGACCTCGAGCCGCTTGTGCGTGCCGGCCTCGTGACCCAGCAGGTTCGGGCGCGGCCCGATCATGCTCAGCAGGCTCATCACCAGTTCTTCGCGGATCGGGTCGATCGGCGGGTTGGTGACCTGCGCGAAGTTCTGCTTGAAGTAGTCGTACAGCAGCCGGCTGCGGTCCGACAGGACGGCCAGCGGCGTGTCGGTCCCCATCGAGCCGATCGGATCGTCGCCATTGAGCGCCATCGGCTCGAGAAACTTGGCCAGGTCTTCCTGGGTGTATCCGAACGCCTGCTGCCGATCGAGCAGCGAGACGTCGTGCTCGCGCACGGCCTCGCGGTCGGTCTCGATCGCCTCGAGGTCCTCGAGCTTGTACTGCGCCTGCTCCAGCCACCGGGCATAGGGCTCGGCATTGGCGAGGTCGGCCTTGAGCTCCTCGTCCTCGATGATCCGGCCCTGCTCGAAGTCGATCAGCAGCATGCGGCCGGGCTGGAGGCGCCACTTGCGCACGATGTCTGCCTCTCGGAACGGCAGCACGCCGCTCTCGGAGGCCATCACGCACAGGTCGTCGCGGGTGACGCAGAAGCGCGCGGGCCTGAGGCCGTTGCGGTCCAGCGTGGCGCCGATCTGGCGCCCGTCGGTGAAGGCGACCGCGGCCGGCCCGTCCCACGGCTCCATCAGCGCGGCATGGTATTCGTAGAACGCGCGCCGCGCCGGATCCATCAGCGGGTTCTTGGCCCACGCTTCGGGGATCAGCATCATCATCGCATGGGCAAGGCTGTATCCGCCCAGGAGCAGGAGCTCGAGCGCGTTGTCGAGACAGGCGGTGTCCGACTGGCCGTGCGGGATGATCGGCCACAGCTTGTCGAGATCGGGCCCGAGCAGTTCCGATTCCATCGTCCGCCGGCGGGCGTTCATCCAGTTCACGTTGCCGCGCACCGTGTTGATCTCGCCGTTGTGCGCGATCAGGCGATAAGGGTGCGCGAGCCGCCAGCTGGGGAAGGTGTTGGTGGAAAAGCGCTGGTGGACCAGGCCGATCGCCGAAACGCAGTCGGGATCGCGCAGATCGTCGTAGAAGCTGCCGACCTGGTTCGCCAGCAACAGCCCCTTGTACACGACCGTGCGGCTCGAGAAGCTCGGCATGTAGAGCTGCTCGATCGCCGGCATCCGGTGCTTTTCGGCCAGCGCCTTGAGCGGATTCTGCGTCTGCTTGCGGATGACGATCAGCTTGCGTTCGAACGCGTCCTGGTCGGCGCAGTTTTCGCCCCGGCCGATGAAGCACTGGCGGATCATCGGCATCGATTCGAGGACCGCCTTGCCCAGTCCGTCGAGCGTGACCGGCACGTCGCGCCAGCCGATCAGGTGCTGGCCTTCCTTGGCGATGAACTTCTCGAACTGGCCGGTGATGAAATCGCGCGCCGCTTCTTCCTGCGGCATGAAGCACATCGCCACGGCGTATTCGCCCGGCGGGGGGAGCGTGAGGCCGGCACCTTGGGCCCACCTGCGATAGAGCGGATCGGGGATCTGCACGAGAATGCCGGCCCCGTCGCCCAGCAGCGGATCCGCGCCGACGGCGCCGCGATGGTCGAGATTGGCGAGGATCTCCAGCGCCTGGCCGACGATGGCGTGCGACTTGCTGCCCTTGATGTGGGCGACGAAGCCCACGCCGCAGGCATCATGCTCGTTGCGCGAATCGTACAGGCCTTGCGGCGGCGGGTAATCCATCAACTCAACGTCCTCGTGCTCGTCGTCTCGACTTTCCCTGGCCACGGCCGCAGCCGTAACGAAAGTCGCCCCTTTCTAGCTGAGGGCATCCGGAAATGTCGCGAAATTCTGCCTTGGGGAAACGAAGGTTCTTTTGCAAGCGCGAAGCCCCGCCGCGCCATGGGCGCGACGGGGACGGCAATTCAGGGGTAATCTGGTGTGGAAGAGCGCTGGCCGTTCAGGCCGCGCCGCTCATCCGTTGCAGCGTGGCGAGCGCGGCGCGCAGTTCACGCTCGGCGTCGCCGGGATCGGCGGGAGCCGCGTGCGCGGAGCTCACCGACGGGGGCGGATCGAACGCACGGACAGGGGCCGGCTCGGGCTGCCTGGCGGCGGGGAAGGTCACCGTGGTCTCGAAGCCGTCCTCGTCCTCGAATTCCGGATCTTCGATGCGGACGAACTCGGGCTTCTTCTGGAACGGGTTCTTCATCGCGAGCAGCGAACTGTAGTCGGAATCATCCGCCTCGGCTTCGTCGCCGTAGGCTGCCGCTACCTCGGCCTCGTAATCCTCTTCCCCCTCGCCATAGGCGAAGTCGTCGTCGGGCAGGGCGGGCTGGCCGGGCATCTCGAAGGAGGCCGAGTAGGCTTCGTCCTCGTCTTCTTCTTCGTCATCACCGAACGAAATGCCCTTCAGCGCGATCGGCTTGCGCGCCAGCAGAGGTTCGTCGACGGCGTAGGCGTCCGCCTCCGGCAGGTCGGGCTGGAAGGGCTGCGGGAACGCGGCCTGTGCGATCTCGGGCTGGGCAGGAGCGAAGAAGCTGGCGCGGGCGGCGGCAGCGTCTTCCGCCGCGGCAGCGTCGAAATCCTCGGGGCTCGCAGCGAATACCTGCACCCGGGCGGTATCGTGGCTCGCCGCTTCGCGCTGGGCGCGGCGCCGCTCGAGCGAGGCCCCGAGACGTGCTGCAAGCTGGACCAGGCCGAGATCGTCGAGCGGGCGGCCGTCGGCGACGGCGGCAGCCATCGCGGCGGCGAGCGGCTCGGGCGCCACCACCGCGAGGCGCGGAGGGACGGGCGCGGCGGGGGACTCAGGGCGGTCGGACTGCGCGGCCAGGGCCGGGTCGGCCGGCGCGCTCGGCGAACCAAACGGGCGCGCGGAGGCTTCGGTCGCCGGAGACCCGAAGGTTCCGGACGGGATATAAGGGTCTACGGGCTCGTCCTCGTCCATATCGAACGAGTCGGACATGAAATTGGGCACGCCCTGCTGCCGGCGCAGGGAGGGCGCCGCGAAGGGCAGGGCGTCGCCGGCGATGGCCTCGCCCAGCTCATTTTCGCCCAGTTCGTCCTCGTCCGGTTCGTCCAGGCCAGCCTCGTTGGCGAAAGCGCCGAGCGGGGCGAATTCCTGCCGTTCGGAGCGGTCCGTCCGCTCGGGGCCGGTGGTGGGGGTGCGGTCGGGAGAGTGGAAGTCGGAGCCGTTGGTCATGATCTCGTCCTGATCGGATTGCGGGTCGTCGTCTTCGGCATAGTCGCCCAGCTCGAGCGCCTCTTCGGGCAGGTCGAGCGGGATGCGCGCGTCGGACGCTTCGCCGGGCAGCGGCGCGTGCTGGAGGAATTCGCTGCGCCTGCCGTCTTCCGCGATGGCGAGGGCGCGGCGTTTCTGGCCGAAGACCGGACCCATAGCGTCGCCGAGTCCTTCCTCGCCCAATTCGTCGTGCGCCGAAATCGGCCGGAATTCGCGCGAATCCGCATCGACGAAGCGGGCCTTGGGCTTGGGCGCGTGGTTCTGCGCGACCTGGCGTGCGACAACGAGGCCGAGCACCGCCCCGCTTGCCGAGGCGGCGAGCGCCAGCACCGCGCGGGCGGTAAATCCGAGCGGCGGCGCGGCTTGCGGGACCAGCGAGGAAAGGCCGGTCACGGTAACCAGTCGTTCGAGCAGGATCGTCGGCAGAATCAGGCTGCCCAGCCCCAGCAGGGCGGCAAACCATAGCGCCACGATCGCCGGAAAAAGCGGATGCGTGCTGATCGGCGCCTTGTTGGCAGCCTTCGCCGGAAGTCCTTGATCGGCAATGGAGATCGCCACGAATAAATCCCTGTCTACGCCACGATCCGCCCTAGGCGGCGGCCCGTATCCGGCTTGAACCTGCCCGGTCTAGCAGCGCTTGGTAAACGTCCTGATAACGACGAACATTGCGCGCCCAGTCGTGATGGGCGGCGACGTGCGCCCGGCCCGCGCCGCGCATGACGGGCCATTCGGCGGCGGCATCGAGCAGGTCGGCCAGCGCCGCGGCGGCCCGCGCGGGATCGTCGGCGGGAAACAGCTTGCCGGTCAGCCCGTCGATGATCAGTTCGCGGTGGCCGCCCACGTCCGAGGCGGCGACGAGGGTGCCCTGCGCCATAGCCTCGAGCGGCTTGAGCGGGGTGACGAGATCGGTCAGCCGGCTGCGCTTGCGCGGATAGGCCATCACGTCGCACAGCGAATAGTACCGCTCGACCTCGTGATGTGGCACGCGGCCGGCGAAGTGGATCGCGAACGAGACGTCGCTCGCGGCAGCCTGCGCCCGTAGCGCGCCTTCCATCGGTCCGCCGCCGACCAGCAGCAGCCGCGCGCCGGGATGGCGACAGACCAAGTCGGGCATCGCCGCGATCAGGTCGTCGAGCCCTTCGTAATCGTAGAAGCTGCCGATGAAACCGATCACCGGTCCGGCCCCCAGATGCAGTGCGCGGGCGAGCGCCTCGTCGCGCGGGGGCGGCGCGCCGAACAGCGTGAGGTCGACCCCGTTGGGCATTATGCCGATCTTCCCAGCCGGCACCCCGCGCGCGACGAGATCGTCGCGCAGGCCGTGGCAGATGGTCATCACGGCGTCGGCCCCGGCGACCACCCGGTTTTCGAGCTCGCGGGTGAGCCGGTACTTGACCGATCCCTCGCGCCCCGTGCCGTTGCCCACTGCGGCATCTTCCCAGAAGGCGCGGATTTCGTAGACCAGCGGAATGCCCAATACCTTGGCCGCGCGCGCCGCGGCCATGCCGCACAGCGCGGGGGAATGGGCATGCAGGACATCGGGCAGCCATTCGCGGGCGAGCGCGACGGTCGCCTGGGCAAGGGCGGAAATCTCGCGCCATTCTCGCAGCGCGGCAGGGCCGGTCGCCAATCCCGGGGTGCGGTGGAAGGTGAGGCCGTCGATCTCCTCGACCGCCGGGCCCTGCTCGCTGTGCCGCTGGCCGGTGATCGCCCGGACCTGAAGGCCGGCATCCTGCTGGGCCCGCAGGATCGCCCGCGTACGGAAAGTGTAGCCGCTGTGCAGCGGCAGCGAGTGGTCGAGGACGTGGAGCACGCGGGTCATCGTGCAGTCGGTGTGCCACAGCAAGCTTAACGGCGCGTCAACCCGGCGGCGCTATCAGGCCGCATGTCGCGGCACCTGCGCCTTTCCGGGGATACGGCTTGATCGACATCGCCACCCTGCTGCTCACGCACGGCCTGATGGGCTTGGCGCTGTGGCGCCTGCTGTCGCGCGACGAGCTTGACGAGGAGGCCGGCCCCCCGGCCGCGCGCAAGCCCTGGCACCGCCCGGCCGATGCGACCGATGGGCCTCCCGAGGGACCGGTCGACGTGCCGGGTCAGGGCACGCGCTGATGCTCGACCTGTTTCTTCTCGGCTTCATCGGCCTTGTCCTCGTGCTCGGCCTCAAGCGTCCGTTCTTCTGGGTGCTGCTGTATATCTACATCGACATCGTCGCCCCGCAGAAGGTCGGCTGGGGGCTCGTCACATCGGTGCCGGTATCGCTGATCGCCTTCCTCGCGGCGTTTGGCGGGTGGATTGCGCTCGACCGGAAGGAGGGCAGCCGGTTTGCGTTCCGGCAGGTGCTCATCGGGGTGCTGCTGGTCTACTGCTACTGGACGACGATGCGGGCGGACTTCCCGGTGGAGGCGCTGGTCAAATGGGAGTGGGTCTGGAAATCGCTGTTGTTCGGCATGTTCCTGCCGCTCGCGCTGCGGACCAAGCTGCGGATCGAGGCGGCGGTGCTGGTGGTGGTGCTCTCGCTGGGGACGATCGTGATCAACGGCGGGATCAAGACGATCCTGGGCGGCGGCGGCTACGGCACCCTGGCGCTGCTCGCGCCGGGCGACAACGGGCTTTACGAAAGCTCGATCCTCTCGGCCTCGGCGATCAGCCTCATTCCGCTCTCCCTGTTTCTGGCGCGCCACGGGACGATCTTCCGGCCGGATTGGCGGGTTACCGTGTTCGCGGCGGGCGTGATCTTCGCCAGCCTGCTGATCCCCGTCGGCCTCGCCGCGCGCACCGGGCTGGTCTGCGCGGCCGTGGTGGGCCTGATGATCTGGCGGTCCTCGCGCCACAAGCTGCTGTTTGCCGGGCTAGCCGCGATCGGGCTGGTCGTTGCCGTCCCGTTCCTGCCCAAGAGCTACCTCGACCGCATGGGCACGATCGCCAACCACGAGGGCGATTCCTCCGCCTCCACCCGCGTGCAGGTGTGGCTCTGGACGCTGGACTACGTGAAGCAGAAGCCGCTCGGCGGCGGGTTCGATGCCTATCGCAGCAACAGTTTCACCTACTACACCCGCGCCGTCGAAGGCCCTCCGGGCAATCCGCAGGTCAAGTTCAAAAAGGTGACCGACAAGGCGCGCGCCTATCACAACTCCTATTTCGAGATGCTGGGCGAACAGGGCTGGCCGGGCCTGATCCTGTTCCTCTGGCTGCACCTGCTGGGACTGTGGCAGATGGAGCGGATCCGCTGGCGCTTCCGCCGCGAGCAGAAGGCCAATCGCGGTCAGGGCGGGGACTGGCGCTGGGGTCTGGCGACCTCGCTGCAGCAGGCGCACGTGTCGTACCTCGTGGGCTCGCTGTTCGTCGGCATCGCCTTCCAGCCCTATGCCTTCATCCTCGTCGGCCTGCAGATCGCGTTGTGGAGCTATATCCGGCGGACCGAATCGCCGCCGCAGCGCGCGCGGTTCACGCGGCCGCCCGAGGCGGGCGAGCCGGCGGTCAGCGTTTCCTGACCGCCCAGCGCTCGGAGCCCCAGCGGGCGACGAGCCGTTCCGCGGCCGCCTTCTCCGCGCCTTCCAGGGCGCGCCAAGCATGGCAGCGGCCGCGTGCGCGGAAGCAGGTTTCGCCGGTGTCGAGCCGTAGCGAGACCAAGCCCAGAGCCGCGTCGTCGAGGCCGATCGCGGTCGGCCGGTCGAGTTCGCCGATGTACATGAATGGGCGCGCGGCCGGCTGGCGCGGCGCACGGCCGGCGATCAGGTCGAGCAGCACGCCGCGATAGTCGCTGATCGCGAGCGGGGCGCGCAGCCCGCCGAGCGGGCGGTTGCTGGCCAGGAAGGTCGCGAACTGGGCGCGCTCGATCACGTGGCCATGGCCCAGGAAGCCGTCCTCGAACAGCGCTTCGCCATGGTCGCCGGTGACGAGCATGATCGTGTCGTCCCACACCCCCAGCCGCTCGAGCCGGGAGACGAGTTCGCCGAGCGCGGCGTCGGAATGGGCCACCGCGTTCCAGTAGGTCCGCTCCACCCGTTCACGGTTGGCCTGCGTTATGTCGCCGCGCGCGATCGGCGGATGGGCGAAACGCTGGCCCACGCCCGGATGGTCGTAGGGAAAGTGCGGCGACTGGAAGTTGACGTAGAGCATCGTCGGCTGGCGCCAGCCCTCGGGAGCGCCCAGGCGGCGGTCGAACTCGCGCAGCAGCTTGCCCTCGTCGACCAGCAGCGAGCCTTGGGCGGCGAAGCTGAAGGCGCGCTCGCTCTTGAGGGTTTCGGCATCGACGAAGACGTCGGCATTGCCCCGCATGGCAACGGTCTCGGAAATCCCGCCGAAATCCTCCGGCTGGCCGGAGAAGACGCCGACGCGGTAGCCGGCCGCCTTGAGTTCGCTGAACAGGCTGGGGTCGCCCGACCGGGGGACGAGTTGGCCCGAGAAGATCGATTTGAGCGATTCGGTGGTGAAGCCGACGTGGCTGTAGCTGGGGGCGATGCTTCCGCCCCGGCGGGCGATCGCCTGCAGGTTGGGGGCGACGGGCTTGCCGTCGATGACCTTGGTCAGCGCGTCTGCCCGGGTGCTCTCGAGGACGACGATCACCACGTGCGGGCGGCGGCCGAGATCGCCGGCGGCGGGGCGCGGGGCGGGGATCGGGACGAGTGCCAGGTCGCCGCCGTAGCCATCCTCGTCCACGCCGTTGCCAGGCACGTCCAGCGCCAGCGGGTGGCGCCGGGAATCGAGCGGATGTGGGTCACGGTGGAGGCCGACGAGGCCGTAGCCGTCGCGGTCGAAGTCGGTCCCCAGCGCGCCGAGATTCATCGCGGCGTTCCATGCCAAGGTGCGGTTGAGTCCGCGGGTCGCGTCCTCGCTGAGCGGCGGGATTGTCAGCAGCCCGGCGGCCATCGCGGTGCCCAGCGCAGCGAGGGTTCGCAATCCCGGCGGCCCGCCGAAAGGCGCGGCGGACCTGTCAATGAATCGCCTGATCAGCTTGCCCAGCACCCACCATGTCCCACCGACGGCGAGCAGCGCCAGAATTCCCAGCGCGATCTCGTTCTTGCCGAACAGCAGCGCGTCCGACAGGCTTCCGCCGCCGAGCCGCTGGATCAGCGCGAAGTCGACCGCATCGCTGAAATAGCTGTGGAGCTGGTACTGCGCGGTCAGCGCCAGCAGCGAAAGGCCGAGGTAGACGAAGAGGAAGTGCAGCATCGTCGCGGCATCGCGCCGCCTTCCGGTCAGGCGGTCGACCAGCCACCAGGCGAGCAGCGCGGCGAGGGCCTGGGCCACGCCATAGCCGGCGGCAAAGGCCAGGATTTCGCCGGGACGGTCGACCGCGCTCGACATGCCGAAGCCGCCGGTGAAGACGCCGTATTTGCGGTCCGCCACGGCAAGCTCGAGCGCGCCGAGCAGGACGACCGCCAGCGGGATTGCAGGCCACGGGCGCAGGACGCGCGCCAGCCAGCAGCCGACCGTGTGATTCACCTTCGCCATCGCGCCGCCCTAGCATCGCCGTGGTTAATCAATCGGTGATCATGCGCCGCGCGCGCCGCGGGATATCGCGGGGGGCGGATTGTGGTATTCCGGGCGCTGCAAGGCGAGGAGACAGGGCGGATGGGCATCGTGGAAATCCTGGGCGTGGCGGCCAGCGTCAGCCTGCTGTCGGGCTGGCGGTTGTACCTGGCCGTGCTGGCCACCGGCATCGCCATGCGCAGCGGCGTGGTCCCGCTGCCCGAACACCTGGAAAGCCTGCAGGTCCTGGCCAATCCGTGGGTCATGGGCACCGCCGCGCTGGCGGCGCTGGCGGAATTCTTCGCCGACAAGGTGATGTGGCTCGATTCGATCTGGGATGCGGTGCACACCTTCATCCGCCCGGTCGGCGGCGCGATGCTGGCGCTGGCGCTGGTCGATCCGGGCGACCCGGCGACCCAGGCCATCGCCTTCCTGCTCGGCGGCGGGGGCGCGTTGCTGGCGCACGGCGGCAAAGCAGGCGCGCGCGCCGTGGTCAACACCAGTCCCGAACCGGTGAGCAACGTCGTGGTCTCGACCGCGGAGGACGTGGCGAGCGCCGGGTTGCTGTATCTCGCCTTCGCCAACCCGCTGGTCGCGGGCGGCATCGCCGTCGCGGTGCTGGCGCTCACGGTTTGGCTCCTAATCAAGGCGCGCAATGTCATCCGGCGGCTGTTCGGCGGGGCGCACGAGAGCGATCCAGCGTCAGATCGCTCTTAACCTCATCGGTTATCTTTTAGCTTTCCTACAGGCAATTCGGGTTACTATTAGACCGGACCTTCCGATTCGCAGCGAGGTCCGTGAATGTCCGATCCCACACCCATCGAAACGCCCGCAGGCTATGCTCCGGCCTATGCGGTCGGATATGCCGATCCGGCTGGCAACTATGCCGCCGTCACCGCCGCGCAGCCCCTGCCGGTCACGCTCGACGCGGTCGTCGCTTCCCCGCCGCCGCTGACGGGCGAGGCGACCGGCAGCATGATCGCCGGCCCCTTTGCCGCCGTTGCCGGCCGCGTGGTCAGCGTGACGCTCGATGGCTCGTGGCAGGGCACCGCCACCCTGCTGCGCTCGACCGACGGGGGCGCGACCCGGCAGGCGCTGCGCATCGCCGGCCAGCCCTGGGGGCAGTACGCCGTGCCCGGCACCGAGCAGGCCTGGCTCGAGACCGAGGACGGCGCCGCCTTCTACCTCGCCGTCGAGCTCACCTCCGGCACGCTCGCCTATCGGGTGTCGCAGTGAACGCGCTCGACGTCACCGCGCGCGGGCTGGCGGTTCGTGCGGCCACCCGGGCCAGCGTCCCGGCGCTCGACCGGGCGCGCACCATGGCGCTCGACCCCTCGGGCCTGGATGCCGCCATTCTCACCGCCGATCGCGGCATCTACGTCGAAAGCGATAGTCCGCCCGAAGCGATCGAGGCGGAATTCGGCTTCGCCTTCACCGACGCGGCCGGACGGCACTGGACGAAGCCGCCCGAACGCGTCTGCCAGGCCAGCGAGTACGGCATCACCGCCCACCACGAGTTCGGCGAATGGGGCGAACTGGTCGGTGACCCGGCGGACCAGGCGCCGCGCTTCCAGGCAGTGGTCGACCGCATCGCCGCCAACGGCGGCGGCACGTTGCGCTTCGACGGCCTGAAGGGCGCGGTGGTGCTGGGCGCATCGATTCGCATCCCGATCGGAGTCGGGCTGGACGGCGGCTCGGCGGTCTACGGCTACCAACCGGTCGGGCCGACGCGGACCCTGCGGTTCATGACCCATCCGCAAGGCCGCTATCACGACGGCACCGGCGCCCGGCGCACGATGGCTGCCGAAGGCAACTGCCGCCAGGGCGTGCTGTTCTGGTGCAACGTCGATCCCGCTGCGCCGTCCGACTGGGTCGTCCCCTATCCCGGCATCGGCTCGAGCACGTTCGAGAACCTGAGCCTCGACGGGAGCAGCACAAACGGCATCCGCGGGTTCCGCTTCGCCGGATCCTATCGCTTCCGCGAGATTCGCTGCGACGGCGTGTCGACGCTGATCGAGAAGGCCCCCTTGTACTGCGACAACGTCAGCATCACGCGCATCTATGCCGAGGTGCGGGCCAGCGGGACCGACTATCTGATCGACCTGCCGGGCCTGGGCGACGGGTTGGTGATCGACACCGTCTCGTCCGGCTATACCTGGTCGGGAACGGCCACCGGCCCCACCCGCGGGGTCCGCCTGGGCGCCTGCAACGGGGGCCGCGTCAGCAACCTGATCAACGGCTTCCACCATTTCGGCGGCGGCTGCGCGGTGCGCATCGAGACGCCCCACATCGAGATCGGGCAGATCGAGATCGACGGCGCCGACGTGACGCTGACCGGGGGGTATCTGGAGAACGGCAAGGACGCCCCGGTCCCGATCGTGCTGAAGAACACGGCCAGCATCAACAACAACTCCTGCCGCGTGACGGTGGAGGACACGCTGTTCGTCCACTTCGTCAACGGCTGCCCGGCCGCGCCCGAGGGATGGGCCGCCGTCCCGCAGCTCGACATCGACGTGCAGAGCAACCGCGTGCAGCTGGCGATGAACGGCGGCAACCGCCGGATGGTGACGATCATGGGCGGGATCGACCGCAAGCTCCACCATGCCCCTCTGGTCGGTGACAGCACCGGCGAAGGGGTGTTCCCCGCCTGGCGCACGTTCGGCGCCATGCTGGCGACCCAGCCCACGACGATCACTCGCAAGACCGTAACCGTGACCGGAGCAATGCCCAACCGCATCGGTGCATGGTACGGCCTGGCGGCCATGCCCCTGTCCGATGTCCCCGGCGCGCCGCCGATGACCTATCGCGGGGCGACCGGGACCAACCGCTACATGGCCCGCCCATTGTACGACGAGGAGCGCCGGCTCGGGCGCAACGCGGTGAGCGAGCAGACGGTCACCTTGCCGGTGACCGCCGGGCAGGGACCGCTGCCAGGGTTCTGGATCGACAACATCAGCGTGCCGACGCGCGGGGCGGTGATGTGGGAGGTACTGCGCGACACGGGCAACACCGGGCAGTTCGACCGGCGGGCGCTGGTGCCTGGGATCGACCTGGACGTGATGATCGACGACGGCAACGCGATCAACAGCTTCGCCTGGCACGCGTACGGTCCGGGTCCGGCCCCGGAGCTGAACAACAGCGGGCACACGGGGCGCTTCGCCTATCACGACGGGGTGCTGACGATCATCGACAGCCTTGCCGCGAGCTATCCCACCGTCGGCACCTGGATGGCCGGTGACACGATCCGCTGGCCGACCACCGCGCCCGATGGCAACAACATGAAGACGGTCTCCGCCACCTGCCGCCTGGGCGGCGCACCGGGGGTGTTCGACGTCCAGCTCGTCTCCACCGTCAGCCCGTCGACCTGACGGGTCAGCGGTTGGCGGCGATCCAGTCCTCGACCACCGGGGCGATCCGGGTGCGCCACTTGCTGCCGTTGAAGATGCCGTAGTGCCCCACGTCGGGGGCGAGGAGGTACTTCTTCCTCGCCTCCGGCAAGTGCTCGGCCAGGGTGAGCGCGGCCCTGGTCTGGCCGATGCCCGAGATGTCGTCGTTCTCGCCCTCGATCGCCAGCAGGGCGGTGTCGCGGATGGCGCCCGGGTCGATCGGCTTGCCGCGATGGACGAACTTGCCGCGCGGCAGCGAATGGTTCTGGAACACCTCCTCGATCGTCTCGAGATAGAATTCGGCGGTCATGTCGCAGACCGAAAGATATTCGTCGTAGAACCGCTTGGTCGCGCCGGCGCTTTCGGTGTCGCCCAGCGTCAGGTGTTTGAACATCTCGTAGTGGCTCATCATGTGGCTCTGGATGTTCATCGACAGGAAGCCGGCGAGCTGCAGGAATCCGGGATAGACCTTGCGCCCCGCGCCGGGGTAGCCGACCGGGACCGTGGCGATGACGTTGGCCCTGAACCACGATAGCGGGCGGTCCATCGCCACGTCGTTGACGCTGGTCGGGCTGGCCCGCGTATCGACCGGGCCGCCCATCATCGTCAGGCTTTTGGGCCGGCAGGGATCGCCGTCGGCGCCCATGATCGCCGTGGCAGCGAAAGCCGGGACCGAAGGCTGGCACACGGCCAGCATGTGCGTCCCCTCGCCGATAAAGCGCAGGAACTCGATCAGGTAGTCGATGTAGTCGTCCAGATCGAAAGAGCCTGCCGAGAGCGGGACCATCTTGGCGTCGGCCCAGTCGGTGACCCACACCTCGTGGCGTTCCACCATGCGCCTGACCGTGCCGCGCAGAAGGGTGGCGTAGTGCCCGCTCATCGGGGCGACGATCAGCAACCGGGGCGCATCCTTGGGCAGGCCGGCGCGGCGGAACATCCGCAGGCTGCCGAACGGCTTTTCGAAAGCGACCTTTTCCTCGACCTTGCGGGTCTTGCCGTCGATCTCGACCGCATCGATGCCGAACTCCGGCTTGCCGCGATCCTCGTAGACGTGGGCGAACACCTCGAGCGCGCTGGCCATCGCCGGGCCCATCCCGAAGTAGCCCATCGGCAGCGCGGGGTTGCTGAGCATGCGCGCACCGATGGCGGCAAGGTTGCTGGCGCCGGCCATCAGCGCGCGCTGGAATTCATAGGCTTGATAAAGCAAGTAGGCTGTCCCCGTTGGGTTGGCGGTGTTCCGCCCGACGATCCAGAGCGCACCGTGCCGTGAAACCGGCGATGTTGCAATGCGGCAAACGCCTTTTGGTGCCCGCGCCTCACCAATGCCCTTCAATCGGCCGCGCGCTTGCGCTAGGCGCCGCGGCCATGGCCCGCCGCCCGCAGAAGCCCGACGTCGAACCCGCCCGGTCGCTCGGGCCGCTGCGGATGATTTGGCGCGCCGCGGCGCAATACCCCCGCATGGTCGTGCTGGCGCTGATCGCACTGGGCGTGACCGCCGCCGCCACGCTGGCGATCCCGGCCTACTTCAAGGTGATCATCGACCGAGGCTTCGCGCGGGGCGGCGACGTAGCACAGATCGCCCATGCATTCGAACTGATGCTGATGATCGTGCTGGTGCTGGCAGTCGGCACCGGCCTGCGGTTCTATTTCGTCTCGCTGCTGGGCGAACGCGTGGTGGCCGACATCCGCCTGGCCGTGCAGCGCAACCTGCTGCGCCAGTCGCCCGCCTTCTTCGAGGAGAACTCGCCGAGCGAGATCTCCAGCCGTATGACGGCCGACACCGCGCAGATCGAGGTGGTCGTGGGCACGACGGTGTCGGTTGCCCTCAGGAACGCCATCCTGGTGATCGGCGGGGTCGCCTATCTGCTGGTCCTTGCCCCCAAGCTGACCGCGGCGCTGGTGGCCGTGGTTGTGGTGGTCATCCCCCTGATCGCGCTGTTCGGCCGGCGCATTCGCGGCGTCTCGCGCGAAAGCCAGGACCGGGTGGCCGACATCGGCTCGATGACCTCCGAAGTGCTCGGCGCGATGAAGATCGTCCAGGGCTTCAACCAGGAGACGCGCGAGCAGGGCCGCTTCGCCGACATCGTCGAGCGCACGTTCGACACCGCCCGGCGGCGCATCACGCTGCGCGCGATAATGACGGTGGTGATCATCGCCTTCGTCTTCGGCTCTATCACGCTGCTGATGTGGCGCGGTGCGGTGCAGGTGGCCGAAGGGCAGATCACCGGCGGCACGATCGCTGCCTTCGTGCTGACCGGGGCTTTCGTCGCCGGCGCGTTCGGCGCGTTGACCGAGGTTTACGGCGACCTGCTGCGCGGGGCAGGCGCGGCAAGCCGGCTGAACGAACTGCTGCAGGTCCGCCCCGAGATCGCCCCGCCCGCCCGGCCGACCGCGCTGCCCGAGCCGCCGCGCGGGAGCCTGGCGTTCGACCATGTCACTTTCCGCTATCCCACCCGCCCCGAAGTCGCCGCGCTGGCCGACTTCACCCTGACGGTGGAGCCGGGCGAGACCGTCGCCATCGTCGGCCCCTCGGGCGCGGGGAAGTCGACCATCTTCCAGCTGGCCGAGCGGTTCTACGATCCGCAGCTCGGCACGATCCGGCTCGACGGTGTGCCGCTGACCGGTGCCGACCCGGCCGACGTGCGCCGCCGCATGGCCCTGGTGCCGCAGGACGGCACGCTGTTTGCCGCCAGCGCGCGCGACAACTTGCGCTACGGCGAATGGGATGCGAGCGAGGAGGCGATCTGGCAGGCGGCCGAAGCAGCCAACGCGGCCGATTTCCTGCGCGCGCTGCCGCAGGGTCTCGACACCTTCCTGGGTGAAGGCGGCGCGCGCCTCTCGGGCGGCCAGCGCCAGCGGCTCGCTATCGCCCGCGCGCTGCTGCGCGATGCGCCCATCCTGCTGCTCGACGAGGCGACCAGCGCGCTCGACGCCGAGAGCGAGCGGCTCGTCCAGCAGGCGCTGGAGCGGCTGATGGCGGAGCGCACCACGCTGGTCATCGCCCACCGCCTCGCCACCGTCCGCGCCGCCGACCGGATCGTGGTGATGGACGAGGGGCGTATCGTCGAGCAGGGCAGCCATGCGGTGCTGCAGGCTGCGGGTGGCCTCTATGCGCGCCTCGCCGCGCTCCAGTTCACCGACGGCGAGATCGCCTGAGCCGGTCTCAGGTCCGGTTCATCGACCAAGCCGCAAAACGAACCGACGAATGGCGCCGCAGCGCGCCCGCCCTGCGCTATGGGGCATGGAACACTATCCAAGGGGTCCGATCCGCACATGATCCGCACAATCCTCGCCGCCGGCGCAGCCGCCATCGCGCTTGCCCATCCCCTCGTCTCGGGGCCTGCCTTTGCCCAGGAGCAGCGCGAGCTGCCCGAGATCACCACCGGCACCTGGGGCGTCGACCTGACCCAGCTCGACCCGTCGGTCGATCCGGGCGACGACTTCTTCGACTACGTCAACGGCAAGTTCCTGCGCGACAATCCCATCCCGCCGGCCTTCACCTCGATGGGCGTGACCGCGATCATGCGCGACGACACGCGTGCCAACGTGCGCAAGCTGGTGGACAAGCTGATCGCCGACAATCCCGCGCCCGGTACCAACGAGCGCCGCGTGGTCGATGCCTACCAGGCCTACATGGACGTGGCGGCGATCGACGCCGCCGGCATGGCCCCGGCGCAGCCCTATCTCAAACGCATCGCCGACGCGCCCGATCTGGCCGCGCTGATGGCGCTTTCGGCCGAGCCGGGCTTCCCCGCGCTCATCGCGCCGGGGGTCACGATCGATCCGAAGAACCCGATGCAGTACGCTGCCTCGATCGGTTTCAACGGAATGGGGCTGCCCGGGCGTGAGTACTATCTCGAGCCGACCGAGAAGAACCGTGCGATCCAGCAGGCCTACCGCGACTATCTCGGGTTCGTGCTCGGCAAGGCCGGTTACCAGGATCCCAAGGCCGCGGCCGAGGCGGTCTACGCCTTCGAGCACAAGGTCGCCGAACTCGAATGGGCGCCCCAGGCGCTGCGCAACCGCGACCTGACCTATAACGTCCTGACCGCCGCCGAGCTCAAGGCGCTGGTTCCCGCGTTCCCGACCGATGCCGTGCTTGCGGCAGGCGGACTGCCCGGCCAGGCGACCTTCCTCGCCAACCAGATGCCCCCCACGGCCGAGGAAATCGCCACTCTCAAGCTGACCCCGGAATATCTCGCGGGGATCGGCGGGGGCCTGCCGGCGATGATGAAGCTGCTCACCGAAACGCCGCTGCCGACCCTGAAGACCTATCTCGCCGCGCACTTCATCGACGGCGCTGCGGCGATCATGCCGAGCGACATCGACAATGCCCGCTTCGCCATGTTCGACAAGATGCTGAACGGGCGCCAGGAACAGCAGCCGCGCTGGAAGCGCGCGATAGGATATGTCGAGGGTTCCATCGGCGAATTGCTCGGCCAGAGCTACGTGCAGACCTATTTCCCGCCCGAGAACAAGGCGGCGATGATCGACCTGATCGAGAATCTGCGCAAGGCGATGGCGCTGAACATCGCCGACAGCGATTGGATGACCGAGGCGACCAAGACAGAGGCCCAGGCCAAGCTGGCCGCGTTCGATCCGCGGATCGGTTACCCCGATACCTTCAAGACCTATGACGGTCTGGAGATCCGCGCCGGCCAGCCGCTCGCCAATGCGATGCAGGCGGCCAAGTGGTACCGGGCCGACAGCGTGTCGCGGATCGGCAAGCCGGTCGACCGGAAGGAATGGCCCTACGTCCCGCAGACGGTCAACGCGTCGTACAGCCCGAGCATGAATTCGATCACGTTCCCGGCCGGGTACCTGCAGCCGCCGAACTTCAACATCTCGGCCGATCCGGCCGTGAACTACGGCGCGATCGGGGCCACGATCGGGCATGAGATGGGCCACGGGTTCGACGACCAGGGCTCGAAATACGACGGTACCGGCGCCCTGCGCAACTGGTGGACCGACGTGGACCGCGAGGCATTCGAGAGCCGCGCGGGCGATCTGATCAAGCAGTATGACGCCTATTGCCCGCTCGATGACGGCAAGTTCTGCGTCAACGGCCGCCTCACCCTGGGCGAGAACATCGGCGATCTCGCCGGCGTGGAGATGGCCTATCGCGCCTACAAGCTCTCGCTGGACGGCAAGGAAGCCCCGGTGATCGACGGGCTGACCGGCGACCAGCGGTTCTTCCTCAGCTACGCGGTGGCGCACCGGGGCGTGTGGCGCGACGAGCTTTTGCGGCAGATCATCCTGACCGATCCGCACTCGCCCGATCGCTATCGCGTCAACGGCATCGTGCGCAACGTGGATGCCTGGTACAAGGCGTTCAACGTCACGCCCGACGATGAGCTGTATCTCCCGCCCGAGAAACGCGTTCACATCTGGTAGTCGCGCAGCAAGGAAATCGGACGAGCGGGGTAGCGGGCCGTTGACTTGCGGCCCCGTCTCGTCTTGAGCGCCCGCCAATGGGACTGACCCTCACCGCAATCCTGCTCGGCATCGTCGAGGGCCTGACCGAGTTCATTCCGGTTTCCTCCACCGGGCACCTGATCCTCGCCACCGAGCTGTTCGGCTGGGATGCCGAGGAATGGGCGATGTTCAACGTCGTCATCCAGCTCGGCGCGATCCTGGCGGTGGTGTACCAATACTGGGGCACCTTCTGGGGCGCGGCGCGGGGCGTGCTGAAGCTGGAGCCCCAAGGCCTGCGCTTCGCGCGCAACGTGTTGCTCGGCTTCCTGCCTTCGGCGATCATCGGACTGATCCTGAAGGACCATATCTACGACATGCTGGCCAACCCGATGATCGTGGCCTGGGCCCTGCTGATCGGCGGCATCGCGATCCTGGGCATCGAGCGCGTCGTTCGCCCGGGCGAGGATGTCGCCGTGGCCGATCTGCCGCTGCGCCAGGTGCTCGGCGTCGGGCTCGCGCAGTGCCTGGCGATGATCCCGGGGGTCAGCCGCAGCGGGGCCACGATCATGGGCGCGCTCGGTATGGGAGTGGGCCGCAAGACGGCGGCCGAATTTTCTTTCTTCCTGGCGGTGCCGACCATGATGGGCGCCACGACGCTCGAACTGATCGACAAGGGCGAGCGGCTGACGGCCGGCGAACTGACCGTCGGCTGGAGCGAGATCGCGGTCGGTTTCGTGGTCTCGTTCGTCGTCGCGCTGGCGGTCATCCGCCTGTTCGTCGCCTATGTCAGCCGGCACGGCTTCGCCCCGTTCGCCTGGTACCGCATCGTGATCGGCGCCGCCGCCATAGCCTGGCTATCGCTACGCTAGAGAGCGCCGGAATACCCCGTATCCCCGGAACCGCAGCCCTCGGGCTTGGTTGAGTCGGCCTGAGATACAGGCAAATAATCATGGGTTTGTTGTTCATCATCGTCGCGGGCGCCGTCGCCGGCTGGGTCGCAAGCGTGATCTGGCGCGTGGAATCCTCGCGTGGGGTCTTCATCGAACTGCTCGCCGGGGTGCTGGGCGCCGGGCTGGGAGCCTTCATAATTTCGCCACTTTTCGACGAACCGAGCCTGGTGGCCGGAACCTATACCGTGTCTGCCGTGTTGTTGACGCTGGTGGGAGCAGCTTTCGTGGTTGCCTCGCTTAACTTGTTGCGCCCCGCCTACTTGCGCTAAGGGTGCGGCGACCGGGAGGAATCACGGTTCAACACGGGCCCGAAGCAACCAGCTCAAGGCCCGCACATGAAGGGGAATTTCAGTTATGAAGAAGATCATTGCGATCGCATCGGCCGCTGTGCTGGGTCTTGGTGTCGTTGCTTGCGACGGCCCGCAGGAAAATGCCGCTGAAGATGCCGGTGAGCAGGCTGCCGAAGTCGTCAACGAGCAGGCTGAGGCGATGGAAGACGCCGGCCAGATCACCGACGCGCAGGAAGACGCGATGACCGATCAGGCCGAAGACGCTGCCGACGCCGCCGAAGAGACCGGCGAAGCTGCCGACCAGGCCGCTGGCACCACCACCGATCCGACGTAGTCTTCGGATCACAGATGCAAAGAAGCGGCTCCGGGGAAACCCGGGGCCGTTTTTTGTTCAGGCGGGGTCGGCGTTCGAGCCGCGGCCGCCGCGCAGGAAATATTCCTGGGTGCCGCGATTGAGCACGTTGTCGACGTCGATCACGGCCGAATTGGCGTAGGTGAAGCCTGCGCCAAGATTGCGATAGAGCCGGTCGAAATCGCGCTCCACCGTCTGGCGAAAGAGATCCTCGAAGCTCTCGATCACGAAATAGGTCGGCTGAAGGTCGTCAATTACATAGTCGGTGCGCATGACCCGGTCGACGTTGAGCATGATCCGGTTGGGCGACTTCGCATCGAGCGCGAACACGGCCTCGCGCGGGCCGGACAGGATGCCGGCGCCGTAGATCCGCAGGTCGTCACCCTCCAGCATCAGGCCGAATTCGACCGTATACCAGTAGAGCGCGCCCAACGCCTTGAGCCGGTTGTGGCGCATCGCCTTCCAGCCGGCCTTGCCGTATTCCTGCATGTAGTCGGCGAACACCGGGTCGGTCAGCAAGGGGACATGGCCGAACACGTCGTGAAACACGTCCGGCTCCTGGATGTAGTCGAACGTCTCGCGCGTGCGGATGAAGTTGCCCGCCGGGAAGCGGCGGTTGGCCAGGTGCCAGAAAAAGACGTGGTCGGGGATCAGCATCGGCACGGGCACGACGCTCCACCCGGTCAGCCGGCCGAGCTCTTCGGACAGGTCTCGAAAGTCGGGCACGCCGCCGCGGTTGAGATGCAGTTTCTGCAGCCCGGCCATGAAGGCGCTGCAGGCGCGGCCGGGCAGGATATCCATCTGGCGGGCGAACAGCTCGTTCCAGATCGCGTCATCCTCGGACGAGTACTGCCGCTGATGCGGCTCCAGCCAGTCCTCGCCGATATGCTCCGGGCGCCTGAGCGGCGCGGTGAAGACCTCGTGCGGGACCGAGGGGATCGCGGAAAAGTCGCCGTCGGGGTCGATAACGCTGGCCATAGTTTCAGCTGAAACGTCTAGCACGCGGCCGGTTTCCCGGCAATTCGTCAGTCGGCCGTATCGGATTGCGCGGCAGCTTCGGGTGCGGACTCACCGCTCGCCTCGGCGGCGGGTTTCGGCTGGCGCCGCTCCTCGAGCATCGCTGCCGCTTCGTCCAGCGCGCGGGCTTCGCCCACGGTCACTCCGCCCGGCCCGGGATCAGTGTCGTTCTGGCCGCAGCCAGCCAGCCCGGCGGCAAGGGCAAGCGCGGCGGCAAGCGGGCGGAGCGCGAACGCCCCGCCCTTCGGGTCCGGATTGGCTCCGGCCCGGCTCACATGCCTTCTTCGGCAGCCGTCGTGGCGGCTTCCGCCGCGGCGGCGGCATCGGCGGCCGCAGCTTCGGCCGCATCGCCGGCGGCGGCGGTCGGGTCGGCAGGATCGGCCGAGGCGTCGACGGCGGCATCGGCTTCGGCGGTCTCGGCGACCGGGTCGGCGGCGCCGGCCATGGCTTCGTCGGCCGGCATTTCGACGGTGTCGGCCATCGCGTCTTCCGAGGCGTCGTCGGCGCTGCCGCAGGCGGCGAGCGCGAACGCAAAGGCCGAGGCGGCGGTAAGGGCGAGCTTCTTCATGAATCAATTCCTCTGGTCATCGGGGAGCGCGCGGGCGGTGCCCGCGGCCCGCCCTGCCTAGCCCAGCGCGCAGCGCGGGAAAACGGCAAAATTGTGGCCTCCCCAGTTTTTGCCTTGGGCCGGTTTCGCCCCGGGCGCCGTTCTGCCACAGGGCTGCGATGGCCGACGAGGACGCCCCGATCGAGCAGGCCCGCCAGGCGCTGCGCCGCCTGTTCGGTTTCGACGACTTCCGCGGCGTCCAGGCGCAGGTGGTCGAACGTGTGCTGGCCGGGCGCTCGACGCTGGCCGTCATGCCCACCGGCGCGGGCAAGTCGCTGACCTATCAGCTTCCGGCAACGATGTTGCGGGGGAGCTGCGTCGTGGTCTCGCCGCTGATCGCGCTGATGCACGACCAGCTGCGCTCTGCCCGCGCCAACGGCATCCGTGCCGCCACGCTGACCAGTGCCGACGCCGACTGGCGCGAAACGCAGGACGCCTACCGCGCTGGTGAACTCGACCTGCTCTACGTTGCGCCCGAACGCGCCAGCCAGCCAGCCTTCCGCGAGTTCCTGGCGAGCGCGCCGATCTGCCTGTTCGCGATCGACGAGGCGCACTGCGTCAGCGAATGGGGCCACGACTTCCGCCCCGACTATCGCCTGCTGCGCCCGCTGCTCGACAGCTACCCCGGCGTTCCACGCCTGGCGCTGACCGCCACCGCCGATCATCGCACACGGGCCGACATCCTCGACCAGCTCGGCATCGGCGAGGAAGGGCTGATCGTCGCCGGGTTCGACCGGCCGAACATCCGCTATGCCATCGCGCATCGCGGCAGCCTGACCGCGCAACTTGCCGGCCTGATGCGAGCCGAGCCCGGGCCCGGCATCGTCTACGCGCCCACCCGCGCCAAGGTGGAGACACTGGCGCAGCAGCTTGCCGCCGCGACGGGGCGGCCGGTGCTGCCCTATCACGCCGGGCTCGATCCGCGCGTGAGGGCCCACAACCAGTCCGCCTTCGTCGCATCGGAGGACATGGTGATCGTCGCCACGATCGCCTTCGGCATGGGGATCGACAAGCCCGACGTGCGCTTCGTCGCCCATGCCGGCATCCCCAAGTCGATCGAGGCCTATTACCAGGAAACCGGCCGGGCCGGGCGCGACGGGGACCCGGCGCAGGCGCTGATGTTCTGGGCAGCGGGCGATTTCGCGCAGGCACGCCAGCGGCTTGGCGAGGTGGACGAAGCGCGCCGCCAGGGCGAAGCGGCGCGGCTCGATGCGCTGGCCGCGCTGATCGAGACCGCCGGCTGCCGCCGCGCCGTGCTGCTGCGCCATTTCGGAGAGGACCCGCCCGAGCGGTGCGGCAACTGCGACAACTGCCTCGAGGCGCCTGCCGTGTTCGATGCGACCGAGCTGGCGCGCAAGCTGCTCAGCGCCGTCTACCGCACCGGGCAGAGCTTCGGCTTCGGGCACCTGCAGAAGGTCCTGACCGGCGCGACCGACGAACGGATCGCGCAGCGCGGGCACGACCGCCTGAGCGTGTTCGGCATCATAGAAGGCGAAGACGAGGCGCGAATGCTTCAGCCAGTCGCACGGGCCTTGCAGGCGCGCGGCAGCCTCGTCGCCACCGAGCACGGCGGGTTGCGGCTGGCGGGCGATGCCAAGGCCATCCTCAAGGGCGAACGGGCAGTCGAGATCGTCCAGCCGCCCCGTAAGGAGACCCGCCGCGGGCGCGACCGTACGCCCAACCCGGTCGGCAATCCGCTGTTCGAAGCGCTGCGCGACCTGCGCCGCGATCTTGCAGCCGAGGCCCAGGTCCCGCCTTATGTCGTCTTCCACGATGCCGTGCTGCGCGAGATGGCCGCCGCCCGCCCTGCCACGCTGGCTGCCCTGGGCTCCATCTCCGGCGTCGGGGCGAAGAAGCTGGAAGCCTACGGCGAGACCTTCCTGAAAGTCATCCGTCGGGCCTGAAACGACCTTCGCCGAGACGGCTCCCGGTTTCGCTTGACCGTCCCTCGCAGTGATATAAATATGATATCACTATTCTTGAGGGAGATTCGTCATGTCGATCGAAAACAGGGCAATGACCAAGAGCCGCGAAGGCCCCGCGAGCACGTTCAACGGCTATGTGATGCTGGCGCTGCTGCTGCTGGCGATCGGCTGGACGGTGTGGTCGTTCCTCACCTTCGCCGGCCTCAACGAAGCAGGGGTCTTCGTCGGCGGCTGGCTGGCCAGCGCGATCCTGTCGTTCGTGCTCGCGCTGCTGGTCGTGACGGGTTTCTACATGATCCAGCCCAACCAGGCGGCGGTGATCACGCTGTTCGGCGAATACAAGGGAACCGACCGCAAACAGGGGCTGCGCTGGATCTGGCCGTGGATGATGCGCAAGAAGGTGTCGGTCCGGGCGCACAACATCCATTCGGAGCGGGTCAAGATCAACGACCTGCGAGGCAACCCGATCGAGGCGGCGTGCAACGTGGTCTGGCGCGTGGCGGATACGGCGCAGGCGGTGTTCGACGTCGACGACTACAAGGCGTTCGTGAACATCCAGATCGAGGCTGGCCTGCGCACCGTGGGCGCGCGCCATCCCTACGACGACATGAGCGAGGACGACCTGACGACGCTGCGCGGCAGTGCCGACGTGGTCAGCGCCGAACTGCAGGCCGAGCTCAACGAGCGGCTCCACGTGGCCGGGATCGAAGTGGACGAGGCGGGGCTGACCCACCTGGCCTACGCGCCCGAGATCGCCGGGGCCATGCTCCGCCGCCAGCAGGCCGAAGCGGTGATCGCCGCCCGCGCCAAGCTGGTCATCGGTGCGGTCTCGATGGTCGAGATGGCGCTCGCCAAGCTGAGCGAGGACAACATCGTCCACCTCGACGACGAGCGCAAGGCGGCGATGGTGAGCAACCTGATGGTCGTGCTGTGCGGCGAGCGCGACGTGAACCCGGTGGTCAACGCCGGCTCGCTCTACCAGTAGTCGCTTGCCGAACGCGTCCGCCAAGAAGGCCTTTGCCCTCCGCCTCGATCCCGCGCTTCACGCGGCGATCGAGCGGGTGGCGGCGCAGGACTTCCGCTCGGTCAATGCCGAGCTGGAAGTCCTGCTGCGCGAGGCACTGGCGCGGCGCGGGATCAAGGTGCCGGTCGGCGAGACCGCACGCCGGGGCCGACCGCCCAAGGACGGGCCGGGCGGCAAAGCTTAAGAAGTCGTTTACCAGTTTCCGCTAAGCCGGCGGCATGGAAAACCAGCTCCCGGCTCCGCTCCATCGCCCTTCGCTGCTGCTGCTCGGCGCGGTCGCGGCCCTCGCCGTCGCCGCCATTCCCTTCGGTGCGCTACTCGCGCAGGGGACGGCGCCGTTCACCGTGGTGGAAACGGGCAAGGGCTTCGGGCGCCTGCAGGAAGCCGTCGATTCGATCGGCGGCGGCAAGGGCACGATCGCCATCGCCCCGGGCCGTTACGCCCAGTGCGCGGTGCAGGACGCGGGCGAGATCGCCTTCCTGGCCGCCGAACCGGGCGCCGCAGTGTTCGACGGGGTCGCCTGCGAAGGCAAGGCGGCGCTGGTGCTGCGCGGGAGGTCGGCCGAAGTCGCCGGCCTGGTGTTCCAGAACATCAAGGTGCCGGACTACAACGGCGCGGGCATCCGTCTCGAAAACGGCCAGCTGACGGTGGCGCAGAGCTGGTTTCGCGACAGCCAGCAGGGCATCCTCACCTCGCACGACGCTGGCATCCGCCTGATCGTCGACCATTCGACCTTCTCGCGGCTCGGCAACTGCGAGGACGAATCGGGCTGCGCGCATTCGATCTACACCGGTTCGATCGGCCACTTGCGGGTGACCGCCAGCCGCTTCGAGGAAGGCGCCGGCGGGCACTATCTCAAGAGCCGCGCGGCGCGCGTCGACGTGGCCGGATCGAGCTTCGACGATGCCCGTGGGCATGCCACCAACTACATGATCGACCTGCCCGACGGCGCGATCGGCCAGATCAGCAACAACCTGTTCGTCCAGGGCAAGGACAAGGAGAATTACTCCGCGTTCATCGCCGTGGCCGCCGAAGGGGTCGAGCAGCCGAGCACGGGGCTGACGATCGTGGGCAACGATGCCCGGCTCGCGCCTGGCATCAGCCGCAACACGGCCTTCGTCGCCGACTGGTCGGGCGAGGAGCTGAGCCTGGGCGAAAACGCCCTCGGCCCCGGCCTGACAAGCTTCGTACGCCGCTGAGCGGAACCCGGCGCGCCCCTTGTCGGTTTATCCGGCAAGGAGAACTGCAGACATGGCCGGTGGCTGGACCCGCGATGGCGCGGTGCAAGATCAGATCGACGACACGGTGACGGATGCGGTGACTGCCGCGCGTGCCCGTATGCCCACGGGCGAAAGCGCGACCCACTGCGATGCATGCGGCGAACCGATCCCCAAGGGTCGGCGCGTAGCCGTGCCGGGCGTGCGCACCTGCGTCGCCTGCCAGTCAGGGCGCGATGCGGCGGTCGTCCACTCGACCATCAACCGTCGCGGCAGCAAGGACAGCCAGTTGCGCTAGGCGTCGGTGTCGCGCAGGCGGACCTGACCGAAGGCCGGCGCAAAGCCGACCGAGGCCGCCGGAACGTCGTCCACGAATGGCATCACCTGGAAGTAATCCGCCAGCGGGCCATCGACAAACAACGCCGTATCTTGGCGAAAGCCCAGCCTGCCGTAATAGGCCGGATCCCCTACCAGCACGACGCCCTTCGCGCCGCGCTCACGCAGGATCGCGTCTCCCGCGGCGATCAACGCCTTGCCGATTCCGCAACGCTGCAGGCGGGGCACTACGCCGATCGGTCCTAGTGCGAACCAGCCGGGTTCCCCGGTCGCCAGCACCGCTTCGGACCACGCGGCATGGCCCGCCATGGCGCCGTCGATCTCGGCGACCAGAGACAGGCTGAGATCGCCAGCGGCGCGCAGAGCATCGACGATGTCCGGTTCGGCGCCTTCGCTGTGCCGATGATCGGCAAAGGCGGCTGTGTGCACTGCGTGGATGGCTGCCGCATCCCCGGGGCTTTCCACGCGCACGATCACAGGATGTGCCCCGCCGCGTCGCGTTTGGTCGCGAGGTAGCGGGCGTTGTGCGGATTGGCGCCCAGCGAATGTGGCACCCGTTCGATCACGCGAACGCCGGCGCTTTCCAGCGCCGCCACTTTGGCCGGGTTGTTGGTCATCAGGCGCACCTCGCGCACTCCGAGTAGTTCGAGCATCCGCGCCGCGACCGGGAAGTCGCGCGCCTCGTCGGGCAGGCCGAGCCGGCGGTTGGCTTCCAGCGTGTCGTGCCCCTGGTCCTGCAGCCGATAGGCGCGCAGCTTGTTGATCAGGCCGATCCCGCGCCCTTCCTGCCGCAGGTAGAGCAGCACGCCCCAGCCCCCCGCGCCTGCCTCGCCGGCCATCGCCGCGAGCGCTCCGTCGAGCTGCGGGCCGCAATCGCACTTGAGGCTGCCGAGCACGTCCCCGGTCAGACATTCGGAATGGAGCCGCACCAGCGGCGCACGGTCGGCGGACTGGCGGCCAAGGATCAGCGCGACGTGCTCGCGCAGGTCGTCGGGGCTGCGGAAGGCGACAATCTCGGCATCGTCCTGCGCCGCCACGGGCAGGTGCGCGCGGGTCGCGATGACAAGGTCGGTCGTGTCGCGCCATGCGGCAAGGTCGCCGGGTTCGACCCGTACCGCCTCGCGCGCGGGCGCAGGGTCGACCAGGAAGGCGGGCAGGACCCCGGCGAGCAGGGCCAACTCCATCGCCGCCTCGGCCTCTGCACGCCAGGCGATCGGGTCTGCCACGAAGGGGCCCTTGAGCGGGGCGTCGAGGTCGAGCGCCGGGTCCGCGATCGGGCGCGCGGCGGCCAGGTCGAGCGGTTCGGCCGCGCGGATCAGCACCGGGGTATGCGCATCGGCCGCCTCGGGCTGGTTGGCCAACTTCAGTGTGGCTGCACGCGCTGCGGAAATGAGTGCATGGCCCGCGCTGGCGCTGCCCGGCGCGGTTTCCACTGGCAGCAGCGGGGGCGCCTCGCCGATCGCCAGCGGCCAGCCGTGGCGCAGCGCGTCGATCGCCTGGGCCACGCGCCGGGCCGGGGATGGCCCCTCGCTCAGAGGTCGAGCTCCGTCACGATCGGCACATGGTCGCTCGGCTGGTCCCAGCGCCGGGTTTCCTCGACGAAACGATAGCTGCGCGCCTGCGCCTTGAGGTCGGGGCTGGTCCACATATGGTCGAGCCGCCGCCCCTGGTCCTTCTGGCGCCAGTAGCTGCGATAGGACCACCACGAATAGTTGCGCTCCGGCGCGGGAATGAAGGTGCGGCCCAGGTCCTCCCAGCCGTGCGCGTCGCGGAATCGGCCGAGCGTCTCGACTTCCAGCGGGGTGTGGCTGACGACCTTGAGCAGCGCCTTGTGGTCGTAGACGTCGCAGTCGAGCGGGGCGATGTTGAAGTCGCCCACGATCAGCGTTGGCCGGTCGATCGCCTCGGCCCAGCGCGTCATCCGCTCGAGAAAGTCGAGCTTCTGGCCGAACTTGGGGTTGGCCTCGCGGTCGGCGATGTCGCCGCCCGCAGGGATGTAGACGTTCTCGAGGATCAGGCCCTTGCCCTTGCCGTGCAGTTCCACCCCCACATGGCGGGCCTCTCCGTTGTCCTGCCAGTCGTGCCGACCGAACTCGGTGAACGGCACGCGGCTTACCGTGGCGACACCGTGGTAGCCCTTCTGCCCGTGGACCGCCTGGTGGACGTAGCCGAGGTCGGCCAGTGCCTTGCCCGGGAACTGCTCCTCGCGGCACTTGATCTCCTGCAGGCACAGCACGTCGGGCGCTTCCTGCTGAAGGAACCGCGCGACCTGATCGATGCGCAGGCGGACCGAATTGATGTTCCAGCTGGCGATTGAGAGCATGCGCGCGGCTTAGGGCGCGGGCGGCGCGCCTTCAAGGCGAGAAGGGCATCGGCCCCGGGGAGGGCGAGATCGGTTCGACCATCGGCCCGGGCATGCCCGGATACGAAAAACCCCCGCCGCGGGGGCATTGCGGCGGGGGTTCATCTTGAGCGTTCGTCACGCTATCACAAGCCGGCGGCATTTCGAGGCCAGGGCAACAGGGGGGAAACCCGCCTCCCGCCGTCTTGTTATGCTTTAATTACGCACCGCTGCCTTGCTGCGTAATGAATGGTCCGTTTCAATTTGTCGCAGCAGCGGGGCAAATCGGGGGCGAAGCGTTTAACCCGGGCGACGGGACGAACGGCGCGGATCGCGGAAGGTGAATGCCGAGTTGGCCACCGCCACGCCGTACTGCTGATTCGACAGACGCACGGTGGTCCGCTGGTTCTGCGCATCGAGCTGGACCCAGCTCGAAAGCTCGAGCCCGCCGGGCGCCGAGGCATCTTTGACGAAGACCATCGTGATCACGCCGTATTCCGGCTTCTTGGGATCGCGCACCTCGATCGAATAGACATTGGGATTGCCGGTCGGAACCAGCTTGCCGAACCGCTTCACGTCGCGGTTCGGGTCGAGCAGGGCGCCGAGCGGCGAGTTGCCGATCGGCCAGCGCTGGACCTGGTTGACCTCGTAGTCGACGAACGAGATCGCCTTGCCGTCGGACACCACGAGCATGTCGGTGCCCTTGGCGTATTCGAAGCGGATCTTGCCCGGGCGCTTGAGCGTCAGCACGCCGCGCAGCGACTTGCCGGACCGGTCGGTCTGGGTGAAATCGGCCTTCATGGTGGAAATGCCGCGCAGGGCGGAGACCACCTGGTCGAGCGAGCCCTGCTGCTGCGCCGCGACGGGCGCGGTGGGCGCCAGGAGGGTGCCGGCGGGCAGGGCAACGGCCAGCGCGCCGGCAATCGCGGCGCGCAGGGGTTTACGAATGGGTGAATGCAAGATCGTCATGCTCCCGTGCTTAGGTACGGGGCATTGAACCGCCACTGAACCCCGAAGGTTCCGGCGGTTAAGCTCACTTGATCTTGGCTTCCTTGAACTCGACGTGCTTCTTCGCGATCGGGTCGTACTTGCGGAAGCTCATCTTCTCGGTCGTGTTGCGCGGGTTCTTCTTCGTGACGTAGAAGAAACCGGTGTCGGCGGTCGAGTTGAGCCGGATCTTGATGGTTGCGGGCTTCGCCATCGTTCTATTCCCAAATGTCTCGTGAAGGGCGCGAGGCCCCGAAAAACCAAGGGCGGCACGCATGGCCGCCCATCCGGGCGCGCCATTGCGTCAGGGACGGGCAAAAGTCAAGCGCAAGCGGCTACCAGTCGACCTTGCCGCGGTTGGCCTTGACCGTGCCGCGCGCCTTCTTGGATTGCAGGCGCTGCTCCTTTCCCACCCGGTTGACCCGCGTCTTGGCGCGCGTCCTGGGCTCGACCAGCGCGGCCTCGACCATCGCGGCGAGGCGCTTGCGCGCGTCCTCGCGATTCGCTTCCTGCGTGCGGAAGCTGCGGGCGGTCAGCACGATCTCGCCCCGGGCGGTCATCCGCGTGCCGGCCAGCGCCTTGAGGCGAGCGAACACCGGCGGGGTCAGCCGCAGGGCGAACACGTCGAGCCGCACCTGCACCGCGGTCGCCACCTTGTTGACGTTCTGCCCGCCGGGGCCGGAGGCGGCGATGAAGCTTTCCTGCGCCAGCGCGAGGGCCCGTTCGACCGTCTCATCCATCGGTGAAACCGAGCGCGGCGAAGTCGGGCGGCAGGGGCGCGGCGGCGACCACCGGCGGTTTGCCCTCGCGCGGTATCTCGAGCCCGGCGGCGTGGAGCATCGTGCGGGACGCTCCCGCGCCGTCGCCGTAGATCGGGTCGCCGAGCAGCGGCAGGCCGATCCCGCTCGCCGCGTGGACGCGGATCTGGTGGGTGCGGCCGGTCTGAGGATGAAATTCTACCATCGCGCGGCCGTCGAATTCAGCAACGACGCGCCAATTCGTCAGCGAGGGTTTGCCCTTCTTCGCCGGGATCATCCGCCAGCCCTTTTCGGCGCTGCTGATCTTGCTGAGCGAGAGTTCCACCGTGCCTTCCGACTCGGCGGGAACGCCCGCCAGGATGCCGAGGTAGCGCTTGCCGACGGTCCGGTCCTCGAAGGCGCGGGAGAACCGCTTGAGCGCCTTGGGGTTGCGCGCCAGCAGCAGGCACCCCGAGGTGTCGGTATCGATCCGGTGGACCGCGACCGGGGGGCGCTGGAAGCCGAGCTTGAGGTTCTCGAGATGGTCTTCCAGCGACGCGCCGCCCGCCCGCGGCGTCTCGATCGGCAGCCCGCCCGGCTTGTCTATCACCAGCGCCTCGCCGTCTTCGAACAGGATGGGAATGTCGGTCATGCCAGTGCCTCCGCGATTCGCCGCAGTGCCTCTTCGAGCACAGCGTCGTCGGCGGCGAAGCTGATGCGGAAGCCGTCCTTTCCGCCGAAGGCGCTGGCCGCGACGACCGCGACGCCGTGTTCGAGCAGGTGCAGCGCCAGTGCGCCATCATCGGCGAAGCGGGCCATCAGCGCGCTCGCGTCCACGAAAACGTAGAACGCGCCGTCGGGCACCGGGCAGGACAGGCCGGGTATCGCGTTGACCGCGGCGACCACCATGTCGCGCCGGCGGCGGAAGGTCTCGCGCCAGTCGAGCAGGAAATCCTGCGGCCCCTCGAACGCGGCGACCGCCGCCGCCTGGCTGATCGAGGCGGGGTTGCCGCTGGAATTGCTCTGCAGTTTCGCCATCGCCGCGATCAGCCAGCGCGGCCCGGTGGCCACGCCGATCCGGAAGCCGGTCATCGCATGGCTCTTGCTGACGCCCGAGACGGTGCAGACCCGGTCGGCGAGATCGGGGCACAGGGCGGCCAGCGTGGCATGCGGTTCGCCGGTGTAGATCAGCGGGGCGTAGATGTCGTCGGACAGGACGAGGACCTGCGGGTGCCGGCGCAGCACCTCGCCGATTCCGGCCAGCATCTCGGCGGAATAGACCGCGCCCGTCGGATTGCCGGGGCTGTTGAGCATCAGCCACTGGGTGCGCGGGCCGATCAGCGCCTCGACCTCGGCCGGATCGAAACGAAAACCGCGCGCCGCATCGGTCCGCAGCGGCACCACGCTGCCGCCGCAGAACCGCACCATCTGCGGGTAGCTGACCCACCAGGGCGACGGCACGATGACCTCGTCCCCGTCGGACAGCGTCGCAGCCAGCGCTTCGAAGATCGCCTGCTTGCCGCCCGCGCTGACGATCACGTCGGCGGGATCGGCTGCGATGCCCAGGTCGCGCGCAAAATGCAGCGCGGCCGCCTTGCGCAGGCGGGCCGTCCCCGCGACCGGAGTGTATTTCGTGTCGCCCGCGTCGAGCGCATCCTTGGCCGCGGCGATGACGTGCGGCGGGGTGGCGAAGTCGGGCTCCCCGACCGAGAGCGAGATGATGTCGCGCCCGGCTTCGCGCAGGTCGGTCGCCCGGTCGGTCATGGCCGTGGTGGGCGAGGCTTCGATCCGGCGGATCGCCTGGCTGAGATGCGGCTGGCTCATGCCAGCGCCGCCTTCATCAGGCCGCGCACCGAATTGCCGAGCAGGAATCCACCCGCCAGGTCGCCCAGGCTCAGTTCGGCTTCGCGCGCCCGCCCTTCCTCCAGCAGCTTGCGCCGCAGCACGCCCGGCAACAGGCCGAGCCCGGCCGGCGGAGTGAGCAGCATCCCGTCCCGCTCGACGAACAGGTTGGAATGGCAGGCCTCGGTGACCAGCCCGTCGTCGCGCACGAACAGCGCCTCGTCCGCGCCTGCCCCTTGCGCCACGGCGCGGGCCGCTTCGTAGAAGCCGCGGTCGGTGGTCTTGTGGCGCAGCCGCCAGTCGCCGCTCACCACCGGCAGGGGCAGCGCGATGCAGCGTGCCGGATCGGGCATGGCCGCCCCGGACGATTGCGTGCCGAGCGGCTGGGCCTCCAGCGCCAAGGCGCCGCTGCGCGCGCAGATCAGCCGCACCTTGGCCGGGCTCTCCAGCTCGAAGCACAGCGCGTGAATGCGGTTGCGCGCCTCGTGCCGGTCGAAGCTGAAACCAAGCTCCGCCGCGCTCGCCTTCATTCTTTCCAGGTGCAGTTCGAGCAGCTCGATGCCGCTGTCGGGGTCGAAGCGCATCGATTCGATCAGGTCGTGCCCGCCGGCCCTGCCGCGCACGAACCCAGCCTTGATCAGGCACTCGCGCCATTCGCCCATGCCGTCGCTGTCGGCCACGATGGCCCCGCCCACGCCGAGCACGGCATGGTGCTTGTCGTTCTCCCCCGGGGTCAGGCGGATCGTGCGGATGGCGACGTTGAACGCGGCATCCAGGCTGCCGTCGGCGCCCGCCGGGCCGATCCGGCCGATGGCCCCGCAGTAAGGGCCGCGCGCATCGCGCTCGACGGCGTCGATCAGTTCCATGGCGCGGATCTTCGGCGCCCCGGTGATCGAGCCGCAGGGGAACAGCGCGCGAACCATGTCGACGGCGGATTTCCCCGGCGCAAGCCGGGCGCGCACCGTGGTCGTCATCGTGTGCAGCGTGGGATAGGTCTCGACCGCAAAAGGCGCTTCCACCCGCACCGTGCCGGCCTGCGCCACGCGGCTGAGATCGTTGCGCAGCAGGTCGACGATCATCAGGTTCTCGGCCTTGTCCTTCTCGGACGTCTGCAGTTCGGCCTTCTGCCTTTCGTCGTCGGCCGCGTCGGTGCCGCGCGGGCGCGTGCCCTTCATCGGCTTGCACTTGGCTTCCTGCCCCTTGAGGCTGAAGAACAGTTCCGGGCTGAAGCTCAGCAGCCAGTGAGCGCCGTCGAAGATCAGCCCGCCGTAGCCCGCGTTCGCCGCCGGGCGGATCGCGCGGTAGAGCGCCACCGGATCGCCGCGCGCCGCGCCCACCAGCCGCAGGGTGAGGTTGGCCTGGTAGATGTCGCCCGCGCGGATGGCTTCCTGCAGCGTTTCGAACGCCTGGAGGTAGGCGCCGGTCGAGATCGCCGGATCGAGCGGCCCGATCGAGGCCTGCCCCTGCCCGCCGCGTTCCGCCAGCCAGCCTTCGACGGCATCCGCCGCGATGGTCTGCGGCCGGTCGAACAGGCCGAACCAGACCAGCGGCCCGTCGGCACCGGTCCGCTTGCCGGCCAGCGCCATCAGCCGGTGCTCGAGCGCCAGGCCCGCCTCGTAGGCTATGTAGCCCGCTAGCGTGCCGCCGCTCGCCGCGCGCGCCGCATCGGCCTCGGCCAGCACGCGCGAGACATCCTCGGGCCGCCAGGCGACGAAGACTGCCTGCGGATGTTCGAACAGGTGCGCGCCCGCCGCGTCTTCGCTGCGGGCATCGTCGAGGAGAATGAAAGGCTCGCCGGACGGCATTGCGCCGCTCTAGCCGGAAATCGGCCCAAGTCTATTCCTTGACCGCGCGGTGCGCGGTGCGCCACATCCTGCGGCAGACCAACGGACGGAGCGGACATGGCCTCGATTTTCCTCGGACTGGCGGCAAACGGGGAGCGCCAGGCGCTCGAACTCGCGCGCGCCAACCGCCACGGGCTGATCGCGGGCGCGACCGGCACGGGCAAGACGGTGACGCTGCAGGGTCTGGCGGAGAGCTTTTCGGCCGAGGGGGTCCCGGTCTTCATGGCCGACGTGAAGGGCGACCTTGCGGGCATTGCGATGCCCGGATCGCCCACCTTCAAGCATGCCGCCTCGCTCGAGCAGCGCGCGCGCGACATCGGCCTGACCGATTATGCCTACAGCGACAACCCGGTGGTGTTCTGGGACCTCTACGGCACGCAGGGCCACCCGATCCGCACGACGGTGTCGGAGATGGGGCCGCTGTTGCTGGGCCGCCTGCTCGACCTCAACGACACCCAGCAGGGCGTGCTCGACATCGTCTTCCGTTTCGCCGACGAACAGGGCCTGCTCCTGCTTGACCTCGAAGACCTGCGCGCGATGCTGGCGCATACCAGCGAGAACGCCAGCGAGCTGTCGGCGCGCTACGGCAACGTCACCAAGCCCAGCGTCGGGACGATCCAGCGCGCGGTGCTCAGCCTCGACAGCCAGGGCGGGGCGATGTTCTTCGGCGAGCCGGCGCTCGAGATCACCGATTTCATCGCGGTCGACGAGAAGGGCCGCGGGCTGATCAACGTGCTGGCGGCCGACAAGCTGATGCAGAGCCCCAAGCTCTACGCGACCTTCCTGCTGTGGCTGCTGGCCGAACTGTTCGAGACCCTGCCGGAGGTTGGCGACCCCGAGAAGCCGAAGCTCGTGTTCTTCTTCGACGAGGCGCACCTGCTGTTCGACGATGCGCCCGGCGCGCTGCTCGACAAGATCGAGCAGGTCGTGCGGCTGATCCGCTCGAAGGGCGTGGGCGTCTACTTCGTCACGCAGAACCCGATCGACATTCCCGAGGAAGTCGCCGGGCAACTGGGCAACCGGGTGCAGCACGCGCTGCGCGCCTTCACCCCGCGCGACCAGAAGGCGATCCGCGCCGCGGCGGAAACCTTCCGCATCAATCCCGAGCTCGACGTGGCCGAGGCGATCACCCAGCTCAAGACCGGCGAGGCGCTGGTCTCGACGCTGATGGAGGACGGCTCTCCCTCGATCGTCCAGCGCACGCTGATCAGGCCGCCGCGCAGCCGGCTCGGCCCGCTCGACGCCAAGGAGCGGGCGATCATCCAGTCGGTCAGCCCCTACGGCGGCAAGTACGAGGAGCGGATCGACCGCGAGAGCGCGGAGGAAGTGCTGGCGCAGAAGGCGACCGATGCCGCCGAGACGGCCGAGGAAGTGGAGGCGACGAGCCGCACCGAGGTCGGCAAGCGCGAACGCAAGTCGACCAGCATCTGGGGCAAGGCGGCGAAACGCGCCGCCGGCGCGGCGCTGGGATCGGGCGCGTCGATCGCCGCCGGCGCGATCCTGGGCAAGAAGTCGCGCGCCAACCCGATGAAGACCGCCGCCAGCTCGGCCGCGGGCACGATCGCGACCGAGCTCGCCGGGCCTTACGTGGGGCGGTTCGTGCGCAACCTCATCGGCGGGCTGATGCGCTAGGCGCGGCGTCGGCCAGGCGCGGCGCGTTGACATCGAGCCAGAGGGCCAGCGCTTCGCTTGCCACCTTGCCGCTCGCGATCCGCTGCTTGGTGCGCGCCAGCACCCGGTTGACCGAGGCGCGCTGCGTATCGGGCAGCGTGGCGCGCAGGGCCTCCAGCTTGCCGATCATCGCCGGGTTCTTCGACCCGTCGGCCAGCGCGGCGAGGAAGCCGGGCTTGGACGAATCGTCGACCAGGGCCTCGACCTCCGCCCGCCGGGCGAGCGCGAAGTCGTAGGCCAGGTCGGGATGGATCGTGGAGACGCGGCGCAGGATTTGCGCGGCGTTGGTCGCGCCGACCTGCTCGCTCATCGCCAGGGCCAGCGCCTTGCGGGCGAGCGCCTCGTCCTCCGCCGCGCCGAGCAGCGCGAAAAGCGTGTCGCGCTCGGTGCTGGTGGCGGCCTTGCCGGCAAGCCCGCGCAGGAAGTCCCACTGGGCCGCATCGGCATTGCGCGCCGCGATGCCGAGCCAGGTCTGCTTCATGGGCCCGTCGAGCGCGCGCGGATCGGCCGCGAGCAGCGCCAGCCGCCGGTCGGCTTCGGCCGCGACGGTCTCCTCGCCCATTTCGCCCAGCAGCGCGATCAGCGTGGCCCGCAGTTCGGTATCGCGCAGGTTCTCGCCCGCGATCGGATCGAAGCCCAAGGCGCCGAGGCGCGGCGTCCAGTGGGTACCGACGACCGCGGCGAGTTCGGCCTTGTCGGCCTGCTCATCTAGCCCGGAGTAGAACTTGTCCCATTCCGCCAGCGCGGCGCTGGCGACCACCGGATTGGCATCGGCGGGGATCGCCGCCAGCAGGTCGATCGCCGGGCCGTAGGGCTGGTATCCCGCCTCTGCCAGGGCGAGGTTGTCGCGCATCAGGCCGTGCTGGTCGACGGGGTCGAACGCGGCGATCTTCGCGGTAAGCGCGGCCAGCATCTCGGGCGCATAGAGCGTGCGGAAATAGCTCATCTGCCCGCCGTTGACGATCACCGGACCGCACCCGGGCAGGTCGAGATCGCGGCTGCCGTCGAGCACGATGCGGTGGAGCGATCCGTCGGCCGCCTTCACGCTCATCGGGATCAGCCAGCTGTTGGGATTGGCCGCCACCCGGTCCTTCTCGTCCCGGCTGAACTGTCCCGGGGTCAGGCCGAGAACGCTGCGCCCGCCTTCGCACCGCACCGTCGCCGCAACGAGCGGGACGCCCTTCTGCCGGGTGAAGCTGTCGGCCACGGCGACCAGGCCCTTGGCCCCGGCCGCTTCCATCGCCTGCCACAGCTCCTCGGTCCGCGCGTTGCCGAACTGGTGCGCGCGCATGTACCGGCGCAGGCCGTCGCGCCAGACATCCTCGCCGGCGTAGGCCTCGAGCATGGTCAGGACCGCCTCGCCCTTCTGGTAGGCGATGGCATCGAACAGCTGGTCGGCTTCGTCGGCAGTGCGCGCCCGCACGATGATCGGGCGGGTGCTGGCCAGCCCGTCGGTCGCCATCGCGGTCTCGCGCCCGGCGACCTTGCCGACCGGGACCGACCATTCGGGCCGGAAGTGGTCGGTCGACTTGGATTCCATCCAGCTGGCGAAGCTTTCGTTCAGCCACAGGTCGTCCCACCATTCCATCGTCACGATGTTGCCGAACCACTGGTGCGCGACCTCGTGGCCGATGGTCGTGTACAGGTAGGCGATGCGCGAGGGGCTGGTGAGCCTGGGGTCGAGCAGCAGGCTGCCCTCGAAGGTCATGATCGCGCCCCAGTTCTCCATCGCGCCGAACTGCTGCGAGCTGCCCGGTGCGGCGACGTTGTCGAGCTTGGGCAGCGGGTAATCGACCCCGAAGTAATCGTTGAAATAGCCGACCAGCGGCAAGGTATACTCGAGCGCCGGGCGCATGGTGTCGCCGCTGCCGGCAGGCGCCACGATGCCCACTTCGATGCCGTCGGCCGCCTTGGCCGCCAGCCGCTCGAAATCGCCCTGCGCGTAGAACAGCAGATAGCTCGACATCGGCGGCGTGGTTGCGAAGCGGACGCGCTTGCGCCCATCGCCGAGCGCTTCCTCGCTCTCGATCGGCATGTTGCTCACGGCCATCTCGCCCTGCGGCAGCACGGCCGACAGGCTGAAGGTCGCCTTGTAGCTCGGTTCGTCGAACAGCGGGGCGAACTCGCGCGCGTCCGGCGTCTCGAACTGGGTGAACAGGCCGCGGGCAGGCTTGCCGGTGCGCTTGTCGGGATAATCCAGCGCGAAAAGGCCGCTCGCCTGGGTGCCGATCTTGCCGCTGTAGTCGATCGCCAGGCGATACTTGCCCGGCGCGAGGTCGGTCGGGGCGGTGAAGGTCGCGGTTTCCTTGCCCTCGTCGAGCGAGATGGCCATCGGGGTGGCCGTGCCGCCGGCCAGCGGGGTCAGCGTGGCCTTGGCGAGGTTCAGCTTGACGGCGTTGAGCGTGACTGCGCGGCTGGTTTCGAACAGCTCGAGATCGATCGCCGTAAAGCCGGTGAAGGTCAGGCGCTGCGCATCGGGCCCCACCTCGATCGCATAATGCGTCGGCCGGGCATTACGCGGCAATTCGCTGGTGACGCTGGCCGGCAGGGGGCCGGGCGCGACCACAATCGGCGGCGCAGCGGCGTCGGGAACGGTGGCACAACCGGCCAGCAGGGCCGCCGCGGCGGCCGTCGAGGTAAAGCGCATGCGACCCTCCGATAGGGAGTTGTTCTCTTCCCGCGCGCCTACACGGGCATGGGGTCGCAGGCGAAGCCGCCTATCGACAGCGGTTAACGTTTCATCGGTAACCGAAGTTCCGCGCGCAGCCCGCCGGTCGGCCGGTTGGCCAGCACCAGGCGCCCGCCGTGCTGCGAGGCAATGGCACGCGCGATCGTCAGGCCAAGCCCCGCGCCGCCGGTGGCGCGGTTGCGCGAGGCATCGCCGCGGGTGAACGGTTCGAGCATCGCGTCGATCTGGTCCGCCGCAATCCCTGGGCCGACATCGTCGACCACCACGACCGCCCAGGCGCCGTCCACGTCGAGCGAAATCTCGGCCTTCTCGCCATAGCGCACGGCGTTGCCGACCAGGTTGCGCAGCGCCCGCCGCAGCCAGGTGGCGCGCAGCGGCAGGACGATGCGTGGCCCGTCGGCCAGGGTGACCGGCTCGCCGGTGTCTTCGAATTCGGCCAGCACGTCGGCCACCACAGCGCGCAGGTCGGTCCGCTCGAGCGGATCGGCCGGACGGCCCACCCGGGCGAGCGAAAGGATGTCGTCGAGGGTCCCCGAAATGTCCTCGATCGACCGGGCCATCCGGTCGCGCTCGACCGGATCCTCGACCGATTCGATGCGCACCCGCAGGGCGGCGAGCGGAGTCTTCAGATCGTGCCCGATCGCGCCGAGCATCACGTCCTTCTCGTCGAGCAGGGCGGCGATGCTCTCTTCCATCGCGTTGTGCGCGGCGATCAGGCGGCGGGTGTCCTCGGGGCCGCTGGGTTCGAGCTGGCCGTTGGTCTCGCGCGTTTCGGCAAAGGTCTCGAGCCGCCTGGTCAGGGCCGCGAGCGGACGGGTGATGCGCCGCAGCAGCAGCGCCAGCCCGCCGACCAGGATCACGTAGAGCAGCAGCGTCTGCATGATGACCGAACCGAGCGCACGCGGCTCGGGCATGGGAACCGGAACGCGGGCGATCAGCCAGCCGTCCTCGCCCTGCTTGCGCAACCCCGCGACGATCAGATCGCCGTCCTTCCAGTCCTCGTCGCTGCGCCAGCGCGAGCGTTCCTGCAGCCGGCGCTGGACGTAGCTGTCCCTGTGGACCGGCCGGTGAAGCACCACCAGATCGCCCACGGTGACGCCCTGTTCGGCGAGTATCTCGGCCAGGACCGTTTCACGCCGCGGATCGGTGACCTCCCCGGGGCGCAACGGAGTCGCATCGCTGCTTTCGAGCCGCAAGCGGCGCCAGCGGCGGCCGGTTTCGCTCGATCCGCGGAAACGGTCCGAGCGGAAATCGACGCGCGGCTCGGCCACGAGCTGGAAGGCCAGGCCGTTCATCGCGCCGAATTCGCGGCGGCGCTCTTCCGCGCGCCACAGCAGCACCCCGCCGATGCCCTGCGCCACGAGCAGCGCAACGCCGACCGCCAGCAGCATCTGGCCCAGCAGGCTGCGCGGCAGCAGGCGCGCCATCAATCGCCCTCGGACGGGAGACGCCGGACGTCTGCCGCGAGCCGGTATCCGCCGCCCCAGACGGTCTGGATCAGGCGGGGCTCGCGCGTGTCCTCTTCCATCTTGCGGCGCAGGCGGCTGACCTGGTTGTCGACCGCGCGATCGAACAGATGCGCCTCGCGGCCCTGCACCATGTCGAGCAGGCGATCGCGGTCGAGCACCTGGCGCGGGTGGCTGAGGAAGGCGACGAGCAGGCGGAACTCGGCGGAGGAAATCGGCACGACGGTGCCGTCGGGCCCGGTCAGCTTGCGCTTGAGCGGATCGAGCTTCCAGCCGTCGAATTCGTAGAGCGCGTCCTCGTCGCCCGGCGGCGGCGGGCGATGGGAGCGGCGCAGGACCGAGCGGATGCGGGCCACCAGTTCGCGCGGTTCGAAGGGCTTGGGCACATAGTCGTCGGCGCCGATCTCGAGGCCGACGATGCGGTCCATCGGCTCGCCGCGCGCGGTGAGCAGGATGACCGGGATCTGCCGGGCTTCGCTCAGATGGCGGCACAGTGAAAGCCCGTCCTCGCCCGGCATCATGATGTCGAGCAGGACGAGGTCCGGCGTCTCCTCGCGCAGGGCGGTGCGCGCCTTGGCCGCGTCTTCGGCCTGGCGCACGACGAACCCCTGGCGGACCAGATAGTCCGCCAGGGGCTCGCGCAGGCTCGGCTCGTCATCGACGAGGAGCAGGCGGGTGGGCGCCTGTTCCGTGGTCACGATGTCATGCCCCCTCCAATCGTTCAGCTGGCGCTTTGGGCGCGTCGCTGCTGCCATTGCTGCCGCATCTGGTCGCGCTGCGTTTTGCGCTCCGCGGCGGTCACAGTGCCGTTCCTGTCGGCATCGGTGCTGTCGAAGCGGGCCAGCGCCGCGGCCTGGAATTCGGCGAGAGTGATCGCGCCGTCCTTGTCGGCATCGGCCGCCGTGCCGCCGCGCATCATCATGCCGGGGCCGCGGTGACCGCGCATGGCCATGCGCGCGCCGTCACGCTTGCCGCCGCGCTCGGCCCGCTGGCCGGCAGCCGCAGCGCCCTGTGCACGTTCGCGCTTGGCGGTCATTTCGGCGAACCTGAGCTGGCCGTTGTTATCGGCGTCGAGATGGTCGAAGCGGACCTTCTGGCGCGCCTCGCGGTCGGCGGCGTCGATCTTGCCGTCCTTGTTGGCGTCCATGCGCTCGAAGGCCTGCTGGCTGCGTTCCTGCACGGCGGCGCGGGTCATGTCGGGCTGCGGGGCGCGGTCCTGCGCCAGCGCCGGGGCGGCGCAGGCCAGGGCGGCGACGCCGCCGATCAGCGAAAGGGTGAACTTGGTCATGGGCTGCACTCCGGTATCGGGTTTATGGTAGAGCAACGGACCGCCGGACAGAAGGGGGGGGAGGGATATCGCCCGGCAGCCGTTGCTCTGTGCATTGGGGTCTACCCCCGCAATGTCGCAGGGATATGCCGCGCCCGGTCTAAAGTGTCGCGAATTGTCCAATGCTGGACGCCGCGTTCATGCGCCGGAAACGCGCACGACGCGGAAGACGGTCAGCGGCGGTCAACGGGGGCGGTGCTGCGTGTCCAAGCCGGCGGTGATGAACAGGCCGGTCGCCTCGCCCGCCACGTCGGCGGTATGCCACACGCCCGGCGGGTTGATTGCATATTCGCCCGGCCCGATCGTGACGGTCTGCGTGCGGCCGTCGGGAAATTCCTGGTGCAGCGTCATCCGGCCGGCGGTGCACAGCACGACCTCGTCGCCGGACGGGTGCATTTCCCAGCTCGTCCAGTCCTCGGCGAAGGTGAACATCGACACCAGCCGCCCCTCCGCGCCGTCGGCCGCGGTGCGGGTGCCGTAATCCATGTACCAGTCCATCGCCCGCTCGTCGTGCGGGAACTCCGGCTGGGTTTCGGCCGTGGCGCCCCGGCCCAGATGGATCGGGTGCGTCTCGAGGCGGTGCCCGCTCACAGCGGCCGGCAGGCTTCGGTCAGCCACTCGAGGTCCTCGCCCGCGAGGCGCGGCGCGAGCACTTCGTGGACCCGGGCGTGGTAATCGTTCCACCACTGCCGCTCGGCGGGCGAAAGAAGCGCTTGATCCACAAGCGTCCGGTCGATCGGGACCAGGGTGAGCGTCTCGAAGCCGAGCCATTCGCCCTCCGCCCCCGCGATCTCGCGCGGCTCGACCAGCACCAGGTTCTCGATCCGGATGCCGTACTCGCCGGTCTTGTAGTAGCCCGGCTCGTTCGACAGGATCATCCCGGCCATCAGCTCCTGCCCGGTGCCGGCCTGGCCGCCCGCCGCCTTGGCGATGCGTTGCGGCCCTTCGTGGACGGCCAGGAAGCTGCCGACGCCGTGGCCGGTGCCGTGGGCGTAATCCAGCCCCGCCAGCCACAGGAACTGCCGCGCCAGCGTGTCGAGCTGCGACCCGTTGGTGCCCTGCGGAAAGGTCTGCATGGCGAGCGCGATGTGCCCCTTGAGCACGCGGGTGAACCGGTCGCGCACCTCGGCGCCCGGCTCGCCCGGCCCGATCCACACGGTCCGCGTGATGTCGGTCGTGCCGTCGGGATACTGGCCGCCCGAATCCACCAGGTAGACGCTCGAGGGTTCGAGCGGGCGGTTGGTCTCCTCGCTCACCCGGTAATGGACGACCGCCCCGTTGGGGCCGGCGCCGCTGATCGTGTCGAAGCTCAGGTCCTTGAGCAGCGGATCCTCGGCCCGGAACGCCTGCAGGCGGCTTGCGGCCGACAGCTCGTCGACCCCGCCCTTGGGCCCTTCGACCGACAGCCAGCGCAGGAACCGCGTCACCGCCGCGCCGTCGCGCGCCTGCGCGGTGCGATGCCCGAGCTGCTCGGCCTCGTTCTTGATCGCCTTGGGCAGGATGGTGGGATCGGTCAGCGCGACCGCTTCGGCGCCGGCGCCTTCCAGCGCGGCGAAGATCGCCGCCACGGCACGGTCGGGATCGGCGGCGACGCGCTTGCCTGCCAGCGCCTGGAGCGCCCCTTCGAATTCCTCGCGCGGGCGGATCGTCACCGCGTTGCCGAGATGCGCCGCGACCGCGGGCGGCACCTTGTCCGGCGCGATGAACCATTCCGCCGTTCCGTCGGCATGGGCCAGCAGGAACGAGAGCGCGACGGGCGTGCGCTCGACATCCGCGCCGCGAACGTTGAGCAGCCAGGCGACCGAATCGAGCGCACTGATCACCGCCGCGTCGAGCTTCTTCGCCTTGAGGAACTCGGCGACTTCGGCCCTCTTCTCGGCGCTCGAGCGGCCCGCGTATTTCGTTTCGTGCACCATGGCCGGGGCTTCGGACGGGACCGGCCGGTCGTCCCACACCGCGTCGATGGGATTTGTATCGACCGGCACGAGCTCGGCGCCGACCTCGGCCAGCGCCTTGGCCGCAGCCTTCGCCCAGCCGCGCGTGTGGAGCCAGGGGTCGTAGCCGATCCGCGCGCCTTCGCCCGCGTTGTCGGCCAGCCATTCGCCGATGCTCTCCTGCGGGACGGAGCGGTATTCGTAAAGCCGGCCGTCGACCTGGTCGCGCACCTGCAGGGTGTAGCGCCCGTCGACGAACATGGCCGCCTTGTCCTTGAGGACCGCGGCGGTCCCCGCCGATCCGCCGAATCCGGTCAGCCACGCAAGGCGCTGCGCATAGGCGCCGACGTATTCGCTCATGTGCTCGTCGGAGATGGGAACGACGAAACCATCGAGCCCGCGCCGGCCCAGTTCCTTGCGCAAGGCATCCAGGCGGGCTTCGTGGGTATGCATCAACATCGGTTGCGGTCCTTTCGCCTGCAACTATAGAGCCGGGCGATGGCCCTTACCACTCCCCCGGTCGCCGCGAAAAAGCCGTTCCGCGTTTCGCATCACAATTTCACCCTCGACGACGATTACGCCTGGCTGCGCGATCCCGGCTATCCCGAGGTCAAGGATGCGGAGATCCTGGCCCACCTGAACGCCGAGAATGCCTGGTTCGAAGCCCGCATGGGCGACCGTCAGGGCGAGGTGGACGCGCTGTTCAAGGAAATGCGCGCGCGGATCAAGGAAGCCGACACCTCGGTCCCCCAGAAGGACGGCGACTGGCTCTACTGGATCGAATACGAGGAAGGCGCCGAATACAAAAAGTGGTGGCGCAAGCCCGTCGCCGGCGGTCCCGACGAACTCCTGCTCGACGAAGTCGCGATGGCGCAGGGCAAGGAGTATTTCCGGCTCGGGGCGCTGTCCGTTTCGAAAGACGGGCAACTGCTTGCCTACTCGATCGACGACAACGGGTCGGAGCGCTACACCGCCCGGATCAAGAACCTGGCGACCGGCGAGCACCTGCCGGACGAGATCCCCGGCACGCTTTCGGCGCTGGTCTGGGTCGAGGGCGACACCGGCCTGGTCTATTCGCTGGCCAACGAGAACTGGCGCACCGACAATGCGCGCATCCACCGGCTGGGCACGCCCAATTCGCAGGACGTGGAGCTCTATCACGAGGATGACGAGGGCTTCCGCGTCTCCTCCTCGCTCAGCGCGCAGGAAGACTGGCTGATCATCTCGGCCGGCGACCACGAAACGTCCGAATGCTGGCTGGTGCCCAGCAGCGACACGACCCAGCCTCCCCGGCTGGTCCGTCCGCGCGCGAAGGGGGTCGAGTACGACGTCGACGTGCGCGACGGCACGGTGTGGGTCCACACGAACGACACGCACGAGAATTTCCGCCTCGCCACCGCCCCGCTCGCCGAACCCGCCAACTGGCAGACCCTGATCGAGGGCTCCGACGCGTTCTACCTGACCGGTTTCGAGCTGTTCCGCGATTTCTACATCGTCGACGGCCGTCTCGGAGGCCTCGACCGGGTCGAGGTGCGATATTACGACGATCCTGCGCGGATCGAGCCCATCGACTTTCCCGAAGCGACCTACAGCGCCGGCCTGGGCTCCAACCCGGAATACGAGCAGACCGTGCTGCGCGTCTCCTACGAGAGCATGATCAGCCCGGCGAGCACCTACGACTACGATGTCGCCGCGCGCCACCTGACGCTGCTCAAGCGGCAGGAACTTCCCAGCGGCTACGACCGCTCGCTCTACGCGACCGAACGGCTCGAAATCGCCGCGCGCGACGGGACGACGATCCCGGTCTCGGTCATGTACCGCAAGGACCGGCAGGCGGGCGGCCCGCTCCATCTCTACGGCTACGGCGCCTACGGGATCTCGATCCCGCCGGGGTTTTCAACCACGCGCCTCAGCCTGGTCGACCGGGGCTTTGCCTATGCCATCGCCCACATCCGCGGCGGCGACGACATGGGCCGCGCGTGGTACAAGGCGGGCAAGCTGGAAAGCCGGATCAACACCTTCACCGACTTCGTCGACGTGGCGAAGGGCCTGATCGAGCGGGGGCTGACCGCCGAAGGAAAGATTTCGATCTCCGGCGGCTCGGCCGGGGGCGAACTGATGGGCGCGGTGGTCAATTCCGATCCCGCGCTGTGGGGAGCGGTCGTCGCCCACGTGCCGTTCGTGGATGTGCTGGCGACGATGCTGGATGCCTCGCTGCCGCTGACCCCGGGCGAATGGCCCGAATGGGGCAATCCGATCGAGGATGCCGCCGCGTTCGAACTCATCCGCAGCTACAGCCCGTACGACAACGTGCGGGCGCAGGACTATCCGCCGATGCTCGTCACCGCCGGGCTCAACGACCCGCGCGTGACCTACTGGGAGCCCGCCAAGTGGGTCGCCCGCCTACGCGAGATGAAGACCGATACCAACGAACTGCTGCTCAAGACCAACATGGGCGCCGGGCATGGCGGCAAGTCGGGACGGTTCGAATCGCTGCGCGAGACGGCCGAGGAGGTCGCCTTCATCCTGTGGCAGATGAAGGTCCCGCTTTGACGGCGTCCTGGACCCTGGAGTTCACGGCGAGGCCCGAGCACATCGACGTCAACGGCCACGTCAACAACACGGTCTGGCTCAAGTGGATGGAGGACCTGGCCACCGCTCACTGGCGGGCGGTCGCGCGGCCGCAGGACGTCGATGCCTATGCGTGGTTCGTGACCCGCCACGAGATCGACTATCGCGGCAACATCCGCGAAGGCGAAACCTGCACCGGCACGACCGAGATACGCGAAGGCCCCTCGGGCGCGCGCTTCGACCGGTACACCACCTTCCGTGACGGAACGGGCAGGGTGTTGGTCAGTGCGAAGACGACCTGGGCGATGATCGATGCCGCAAGCGGTCGGCTCCTGCGGGTACCGGCCGATGTGGCCGCCCCGTTTCTGCCTACCGGCTAGGCGGCTTCCGCCGATTTGCGCCGTTCAGTCCGCCGCTGGCTGAAAACCCGCATGCGTTCGTTCACGGTGCGGTTGCGCCCGGTCTGCTTGGCTTCGTAGAGCAGGCGGTCGGCCCGCTCGTAGAGCTGCGCGAAGGTCGCATTGGGCATCGCGTTGCGCGGCACCTCGATCAGCCCCATGCTGGCGGTGACCATGCGGTCGAGCCCCGCGACTTCGTTGGCGATCCGCGCCGGGATGCCCTGCCGGCGCCGCTCTGCCCGCTGGGTAACGTCCGCCCCGCGCATCAGGATGAGGAACTCCTCGCCGCCGAGGCGGAAGGCGAGCACGTCGTCGTCCGGATCGAGGGCGCGCGCGGCGGCCTGGATCACCTTGTCGCCCATGCCGTGTCCGTGCGTGTCGTTGACCGACTTGAACCGGTCGAGGTCGACGATGGCCAGGGTCGTGAAGCCCTCGGCGCGCAGCAGGGCGAAGCGGTCCTCCAGCATCCGGCGGTTGTAGAGCCCGGTCATCGGATCGCGTTCGCTCAGTTCCTCCAGCACGCGGGCTTCGTCGACAGCCATGTCGCGCTGGCGGCGCAGCGAGAGGAAGCGGTCGGCCACGCCCAGCGCGATGATGATGACCTCGATACCCATCGCCACGAACATCGTGTGATCGAGCGAGGACGGGCCCACGTAGACGCCGAGGCCGCGGAGCAGCCGTTCGGCCGACGCGATGATGATCGGCGCCCAGGCCGCGGCCAGAAAACGGCCCGAGCGGCTGCCGCGCAAGGCGGCGCGCAGGATTATGATGCTGTAGACGGGGATGACGGGAAGGAAGCTGTAGAAGTAGAGCTGGTTGTCGATCGGCTGCGTCGCATCGAGCTGCAACGCGGCGAACCCCGGCACCAGCACCGTCCACCAGGCAGTGAAGGTCAGGACCCTGGCCGAGGTGCGCGACAGCGCGTCCTCCTCCAGAAAGGCACGGATGAAGAAGCCGGCCAGCCCGACTCCGATCGCCCAGGATAGCGGCGAGGCGACGGCCATCAGCGTGATCGGAACCTTCGCCACCAGGGCGATCAGGCCGCCGGCGAACAGCAGATAGGCGATCATGGCGATCACCATCCCGGCGTGGAGCAGCACGAAACGTTCGCGCAGCACGACGTAGAAATTGATGTCGAACAGCAGCGGCGTCACCAGCATGCCGAGCACCAGCGTCAGGATCGCGATGGCGAGAAGCGACCCTTGCGAGCGGTAGTCGCTATGCGAAATGCGCGCCTCGCTCTGCACCGTCAGCGAATGCGGCCGTTCGATGCGCACGACCCAGAAGGCATTGCCGGGCGGCGCTTCGGGCATGGCGAGGCGGAAGACCGCCCCGTCGACGACCGCTTCGGCATCTTCGGGGGTGTATTGCCGGGACCGGACGTTGCCGTCTCTGTCGACGGCGGCGATCTCGATGGCCCGGAAAACGGTGATACGGCTGGAGAACTCGGTCGCGGGCTTGCCCAGCTTGCCGGCGGGAAACTTCAGCCAGGCGACGGGCGCGCCGTTGCTCCAATCCCCTTGGCGGCATGTCCACTCGACGCGGGCGAGGTCGCGCATTTCGAGCGAGGTATCGGACGAGGCATGGCAGGCTGCTGCCTGCGCGGCGGGCAGGGGTGAAGGGGATGCGGCGAAGGCCGGGCGCGCGCAGGCGAGCAGGCTGGCAAGCGCCAGCAGCGCACAGATCCGCACGAAGTCCCAACCCGCCATCGTCTCGCGTTAACGCAGCGGGCCTTAAATACGGTTAACCGACCGGCAGGTAAGGAAACTTACGGTCCCGACAGGCCGGCGCGGCCTCAGCCGATCGCGTCCTCGATGGCCAGCACCTCGTAACCCAGTTCCTCGGCTACGGCGGGGTAAGTCACCCGGCCGGCATGGACGTTGAGCCCCTGCGCCAGGTGCGGGTCCTGCCGCATCGCTTCCTGCCAGCCGAGATCGGCGATCTTGAGCGCGTGAGGCAGGGTGACGTTGTTGAGCGCGTAGGTGCTGGTACGGCTGACCGCGCCGGGCATGTTGGCGACGCAGTAATGGACGACCTCGTCGACCACGTAGGTCGGGTTGTCGTGAGTGGTCGCCCGGCTCGTTTCGAAGCAGCCGCCTTGGTCGATCGCCACGTCGACCAGCACTGCGCCCGGCTTCATGCACTTGAGCATGTCGCGAGTGACCAGCTTGGGCGCCGCGGCCCCGGGGATCAGCACCGCGCCGATGATCAGGTCCGCCTCGCACACCGCCTCTTCCAGGTTGGCCTGGTTGGAAAAGCGGGTCTTGGCGCGCGCTTCGAAATGCGTGCCGACCTTTTCGAGCACTTCGGGGTTGCGGTCCATGATCGTCACGTCGGCGCCAAGGCCCGCGGCCATCTGCGCGGCGTTGAAGCCGACCACGCCGCCGCCGATCACGGTGACCTTGCCCGGCATCACACCCGGTACGCCGCCCAGCAGGACGCCGCGCCCGCCGTGCGCCTTCTCCAGCGCGGTGGCGCCGGCCTGGATGCTCATCCGCCCGGCAACCTGGCTCATCGGCTTGAGCAGCGGAAGCGTGCCGCCCGGCCCGGTGACGGTTTCGTAGGCAATGGCGGTTACGCCCGACTTGACGAGTTCCGCCGTCTGTTCGGGATCGGGTGCGAGGTGGAGATAAGTGTACAGAATCTGCCCGGGGCGCAGCATGGCGCGTTCGTCGGCCTGCGGCTCCTTGACCTTCACGATCATTTCGCATTCGGCGAACAGCTTGTCCGGCGCGTCGACGATGGTGGCGCCGGCGGCCTTGTACTCTCCGTCGGCCGAGCCGATGCCCAGGCCCGCGCCCGTTTCGATCCAGACCTCGTGGCCGTGGCGCACGAGTTCCTTGGCACTTTCCGGCGTGAGCCCGACGCGGTATTCGCGGTTCTTGATTTCCTTGGGGCAGCCGATGCGCATGGAACGGTTCTCCTGACTGTGCGGGCCGTTACAGTTGCAACCTCTTTTGCGCAATGCCCGGCTGCTTTTCGATACGGTTTCGGAGGGCAGGCCAGCAAGCGGCCGGCGCTGTCATGCGCCCGTAACAAAGCCGACTTACCGGCCGCGATCGACACGCGGCGGACACATCCGCAACAGGAAGTTGAAACATGGCGAACAGAACAGGCGTCTCGATCCTAGCCGTTGCGGCCGCGTGCAGCTGGGCCGTGCCCGCCGCCGCGCAGAACGGCGACGCGGCGATCCGCGAGGAGCTGGCCGCCATGCGGGCGCAGATGGCGCAGATGGCGGCGCGCATGGAATCGCTGCAGGCGCAGCTCGACCAGGCCAATGCCAAGGCGAGCGCGGCCGAGGCAGCTTCGGCCAACGCGGTCACGGTCACGGTCGCGGCTGCGGCCAAGGAGGCCGCACCTACCACCGAAATTAGCTGGAAAGGCGCCCCGGAATACAAGTCCGATGGCGGCTGGACCTTCAAGCCGCGCGGCCGGATGCAGATCGACGCCGGTACCGTAGGCAGCCCCGCCGGCATTACCGACAAGAGCACCGGCTTCGGCAGCGAGATGCGCCGCGCCTATCTGGGCTTCGAGGGCAAAGTCCCCGGCGGCTTCGGCTACCGCGCGGAAATCGACGTGGCGAACAGCAGCGTCGAGATTACCGACTTCTACCTGACCTACCAGGCGTCCAGGGCGCTGACCCTGACCGTCGGCCAGCAGAAGCCGGCATTCGGTCTCGAGGAATTGACCAGCGACCTGTTCACCTCGTTCACCGAACGGGCCGCGATCAATAACGCGTTCGGTTACGAACGTCGGTTGGGGATCAGCGCCGCCTATGCCGCAGGCGACGTGATCGTGCAGGGCGGCGTCTTCAGCGACAATCTGGCCGACCTCAACAACGACGAGAACAACTCTCTGGGGTACAACGGCCGCGTCGTCTTCGCGCCCAAGCTTGGCGGCGGCCAGCTTCATCTTGGCGGCTCGGCGCATTTCCGCGACCTCAACGACAGCGCGACCTCCGTCCGCTACCGCGTCCGCCCGTTCATCCACACCCCCGACATCCGCTTCATCGACACCGGTTCCATCAACGCGACAAGCGAGAGCGGCTACGGGCTCGAAGCGGCCTATATCACCGGCCCCCTGCACCTCACCGGCGAAACGCATTGGCAAAGCGTCGAGCGAGTCGCTGGCCCCAACCCCACCTTCTTCGGCGGCTATGCCGAGGTGGGGTATTTCCTGACCAGGGGCGATACCCGGGGCTACAAGGGCGGCACGTTCGACCGGATCAACCCGAAGAACCCGGTCGGGAGCGGCGGGATCGGCGCGGTGCAGGTCAACCTGCGCTACGATTACCTCGACCTCAACGATGCCGGCATCGTCGGCGGCAAGCAGGACGGCTTCGGCGTGGCGATCGTGTGGACGCCGACCGCCTATACCCGTCTGATGGCGAACTACGGCCGCATGGAGTATTCTGATGCGGCCATTCCCGCGGCCGGCGGCGAGCGCAGTTACGGCGTCGATGCTTTCGGCGTCCGCGCCCAGGTCGATTTCTGATTTGTCACACCACTGTCACCAACCGCGCCTAGCGCGCGGCAACTCCAACAGGGATCACCCCGATGAAACTGACCAAGACCATCGCCTTCGCCACGATTTCCGCCCTCGCCCTTGCTGCCTGCGGTAGCGAGTCCGCCGGCGGAACGCGCGATTCTGTACGCGCCGTGGGTTCGAGCACCGTCTATCCCTTCGCCAAGGCTGTGGCCGAGGCCTTCGCCAAGGACAACGCGGGCTTCAAGTCGCCGCTGATCGAATCGACCGGCACCGGCGGCGGGATCGAGCTGTTCTGCTCGGGCGTGGGCGCCAACACGCCCGACATCGCCAACGCCAGCCGCCGCATGAAGGCGAGCGAGTTCGAAAAGTGCAAGGCCAACGGCGTGACCGACGTGCTGGAAATCCAGGTCGGCCTCGACGGGATCGCCTTCGCCAGCGCGAAGGGCGGAATCCAGATGAACCTGACGCCCGAAATCGTCTACAAGGCGATCGCCGCCAAGCCGTTCGGCAAGGACCAGACGGCGAAGACCTGGAAGGACGTCGACCCGTCGCTCCCGGCCGAGCCGATCCTCGTCTACGGCCCGCCCTCCACCTCGGGCACGCGCGACGCGCTGAAGGAACTGATCCTGACCGTGGGCTGCGACAGCGACCCGGCGATGAAGGCGCTGAAGGACAGCAACAAGGAGCAGCACGAGCAAATCTGCACCGAAGTCCGTTCGGACGGCGTCTATGTCGACCAGGGCGAGCAGGACAACCTGATCGTGCAGAAGATCGAGAGCAATCCCCGCGCAGTTGGCCTGTTCGGCTACTCCTACCTCGAAGAGAATGCCGACAAGCTCCAGGGCCTGCCTATGGGCGGCGTGATGCCGACCTACGAGGCGATCTCGACCTTCGAATACCCCGGCGCCCGCCCGCTCTACATCTACGTGAAGAAGGCGCACCTCGCGGCCATTCCGGGTCTCAAGGAATTCGTCGGAGCCTGGGCTGGCGCTTGGGGCAAGGACGGCCTGCTGGCGAAGATCGGTTTCATCTCCTCGCCCGATGACGTGCAGGCCACCAACCGGGCCGTGATCGACGGCACCACCGCGATGACCGGCGAAGGCCTCAAGTAGGCCCACTCGCCACACCCGACGGCGGCGCGGAGCCAGTCCCCTCAGCCCGCGCCGCCGCCCCCATCATTCCATGAGCGACCGGCGCCGAGGCACTGTGGGGGGCGGATCGCCCTTCGCCGGCGCTTAGTCGAACAGGGCCAGGTCGATGCTCTCGCCCACGGCCTTCAGTCCCGCGTCGCTGCCGTGGAGGTGGTCGCCCATGTGATAGCCCTCGCGCATCTGGCGCGGGTCGGCCGGGTCGGCGAAGGCGGTGTCGAGCCGGACCACGGCGTCGAACGCGCCGCCGTTGACGATCCAGTCGTTGATCGCCTGGCGCGCGGCCTCGCCTTCCTCGCTCCAGTATCCCGCGCCCTTGTAGGGGCCGATCGGGCTGCCGATGACCTTGATGCCCTTCTCGTGCGCGCGGGCGATGAGCTGCCGGTAGCCCGCGATCATCTGCTCGGTCGAAATCTTCGGCTGGTCTATCGTCAGCCTTGGCGGGCCGCTGTTGGCCCGCTGCGGGCCGAAGGCGTTGCCGATGTCGTTCACGCCTTCGAACACGATCATGTACTTCACGCCGGGCAGGCTCAGCACGTCCTCGTCGAAGCGGGCCAGCGCGCTCTCGCCCATGCCGGGGCTGAGCACGCGGTTGCCGCTGATCGCCTGGTTGGCGACCGCCCATTCCTTGCCCGCCGCCTGCAGCCGGTCGGCCAGCACGTCGGGCCAGCGGCGGTTCTTGCCGGGCGAGGCGCCGACGCCGTCGGTGATCGAATCGCCGTAGGTGACGATGGTCCCCCTGGCGTCGGGCGAGAAGACCTCGACCCCGGCCAGAAAGGCGCGGAACTGCTTGCGGTCCACCGGTTCGAACGCCTTGCCGACGAAATTGCCCGGCGGGCTGACGGCCAGTTCGTCCACCCCCGTCAGGTGGCAGGTGCAGGGCCCGGTCTTGTTCGGCAGGAACAGCTCGACCTTCATGCGCGCGAGATCGGGCAGGTCGATCGCCACCTCGTCGGACACGAAGGGCGCGCCGCGCGGGATCACCGCGTCGCCCGCGCCGCCGAAGGTCAGCACGCGGCCGGTCCCCGGCACTTCCTTGCCCGCATCGTCGATCTGCGCGATGCGCGCCGCGCCGATCGTCAGCGGGGCGGGGCCATAGCGATTGGTGAACTTGACCCGCAACTTCGTGCCGCCCTCGGTCACCCGGATGACCTGCGTCAGGGTGACGTTGTCGTACTCGGCGGCGGCAAACGGGCCTTCCGTTCCCAGCGGGGCGTGCGGGGCGGCGGTCCACGACGCAACCCACTGGGCCGATGCGGGCGCTGCCGCCAGCATGGCGGTGCCGGTGGCGGCGGTCAGGAAAGCGGTGCGCATCGTCGGTCGTCCCCTCATTTCGTCCAGATCCAGTATTCCGGGCCCCAGCGATCCTCGAGCTCGGCCAGGCATTCGACGTGGATGTCCCGCACGCGCGCGGCGGGCATGAACTCGGCCGGGTCGATCTCCTCGATCTTGAGAGTCGATTTGTCTTCGTAAAGGTGCTCGCCCTTGAGCCGGGCATTCTCGTCGTAGGGCCAGATGAACGCCTGCAGCGAGTGGACGAGGTAAAGCCCATCGTCCTTCAGGCCCGCGTGGCCGACCTTGGCCAGTTCGGCCCCGGTGCTCATCTGGTGGAACCACATCTCGTCGGCGATGCCCCAGTCCGCCACCGCGACCTTGTCGCCCGAATTCCACAGCACGATTTCGCCGATGCCGGCATAGAAGTCGTGGACGCCCTGCGTTCCGTGGACCTGGAACGGCGTGTCGCCCCAGGTGATGTGATAGACCGGGTCGGGCGCCATCATGTCGGGCGCGGTGATCTCCTCGAACATGCCCGCCCCTTCGAGGTGGACGTGGCGGCAGTAGTTCTTGAGGATCGCCTTGTGCAGCGGGTCGGACACCTTGTCGTACAGCGCGATGGACGGGTCCATGCAGCGATAGACCTCGGCCTCGTACTTGCTAGCCATGCTTGCCTCCCTCTCTCGCCGCCAAGGCTGCCACATTCGCGGACAAAGTCAAACGCGCGCCGCAGGGCGAACGAAAAGGGGCGCCGGATCGCTCCGGCGCCCCCTTCGGACACGGTTGTTTCGCGCGAGCTAGAAGTCGACGCTCACCCGCCCGTAGACATAGCGGCCGTTGAACCCGGCCGGCGAGAACGCGCTGTAGGGCAGGAAGTAGCCGTTGAGGCCGTAGTTCTGCCCGTTGACCACGCCGTAAAGGACCCGGTCGGGATAGCTGTCGAGCACGTTGTTCGCGCCGACCGCCAGTTCCATCGCCTCGAGCACCTGGGCGCGGACCTCGAGGTCGGCCACCCACTGCGGCGAAAGGCGCTGGTCGCGGGCGGCGTCGACACCCGGGATCAGCACGCTGCCGTAGCGATTGGCGCGGGCGGTCAGGCCGAAGATGCCCGAATCCCAGTCGAGCCCGAAGTTGACCTTGTTGCGCGGCTGGCCTTCGGTCAGGCGCAGGCTTTCCTGGCGCCCGAACAGGGTCAGGCCCGGCAGGGTCGGCAGGACCGCGACACTGGTGATCGAGGTCTTGTTCCAGTTGTAGCCCGCCGTCAGGTTGAAGCGCCCGGCGCCGAAATCGGGCACGCGATAATTCGCCACGACCTCGAGACCCTTGGTCTTGGTGTCGATGCCGTTGATGAAGAAACGGGCCGAGGTGACGTTGTTGAACCCGGCAGCGCACAGCAGCTTGGTGACGGGGCCAAAGCAACGCGGCGTCGCCGGAGTGGTCGTGGGGTCCTGCAGCGTCTCGGTTACCACGATGCGGTCATCGATCTGGATGTTGTAATAGTCGGCGGTGATGTTCAGCCCGGGAATCATCGAGAAGGTGAGACCGCCCGACCAGTTGAGCGACTCCTCCGCCTTCAGCGGCTTGGAACCCAGAGCCACCGCAACAGGATCGTTCACGGGCACCGTGAGGATGTCGACGAGCGTGCCGTTGACGTTGTTGGTCGAGGTGGTCGAGTAATACTGCTGGTGCAGGCTCGGCGCCCGGAAGCCGGTGGAGATAGAACCGCGCAGGGCGATCCCGTCAACCGGTTCGAAGCGCGCCGCTGCCTTGCCGTTCAGCGTATCGCCGAAGTCGGAGAACTTCTCGTAACGGCCGGCGAGTTGCAGCGTCAGCATGTCGGCAAAATCGGTCTCGATTTCCGAGTAGACCGCCCAGCTGTCGCGGCTGGCATCGGTTTCGTTTGCGGGGCGGAAGCCGGGAAAAACCTGGGCGCCCGCGGCACCGAAGAAGGGGGCCCCTGCGAAAAGTCCGCCGGCATAGCTCTGCAGATCGCCCGACTGGATCTGGAAGTTCTCGTCGCGGTATTCTGCGCCCAGCGCGAACGATGTGCCCGTGCCGATGCCGATCTCCAGATCACGCTGCAGGTCGAAATTGACCGTGGTCTGCTTGGCCACCAGCTTGCCCGCGTCGAAGGAGTTCTGGCTGGCGTTGCCGAAGCTGACGTTAAACGTGTCGATGACGCCGAACTGGAAGGCGTTCGACCCGGTGACCGCCGAAAGGTCGAAGTTCCACGAACCGAGATCGCCGCGCAGGCCGCCGGCCAGCGCAAAGTCCTCGATCTCGCTGGTGATCAGCGGCAGGAAACCGTCGGCGAAATAGGGCACGAAGGTGGTCGTGGAGGCGGAGAAGTTGCGGTTGCGCGCGTCGTTGGCGCGGCGATAGAAGCCCGCGCTGTTGCCCTCGCGCAGGCCGTAGCTGCCGAAGCCGTAGAGCTCCATCGAGGGCGACAGGTCGTAGCCCCAGTTCATGAAAAAGTTGAAGTCCTTGGTCTTCGGGTCGCCGAACCGGTGGTTGAACCGGTCGAAGGTCTTTTCGCGCGGGTCGGCGGTATTGGTGGCGATGTTGGGGTACTGCTGACGCGGATCGGCGGCCGACCGGTCGGTGAAGTCGCGATCCTGATATTGCGCGGTCAGGTTGAGGTACCCGTCCTGCCCCAGGCCGACGCCGAAGTTGGTCGCCAGCGTCAGGGTTGCGCCGTCACGCCGCTTGCGCTCCGGCCCTCCCTCGAGAAGGTAGACCCCGCCGGCACCGGCAGTGGTGTCGAGCGTCGGCTGGCCATTGGCGCCATAGAGCGGCGCACCTTGCTGCAGCACGTCGTCCATCGTGGTGATGTACTTGCCGTAGGTCGCCTGAGCGCGCGCGCCGGTGCTCTTGCGCAGCTGGACGTTGATGACGCCGGCAATCGCGTCCGAACCGTATTGCGACGAGGCGCCGTCGCGCAGCACTTCGATCCGCTCGATAGCGAGCGGCGGGATCGTGTTGAGGTCGACCGCCGCCGAACCGCGCCCGACCGAGCCGTTCATGTTGAGCAGCGCGGAGGTGTGGCGGCGCTTGCCGTTCACAAGGACCAGCGTCTGGTCCGGCGCGAGGCCGCGCAGGGTGGCGGGACGCAGGGCGTCGGTCCCGTCGGTCAGCGACGGCTGCGGGAAGTTGAAGCTGGGGACCAGCTGGTTGAGCAGCTTGTTGACCTCGGTGTAGCCGGAATCGGTCAGCGCCTCGCCGCCGATCACGTCGATCGGGACCGGGCTGTCGGCCACCGTGCGGTCGCTGCGCCGGGTGCCGGTCACGATGATCTGGTTCTGCGGGATTTCCTCGCCTTCGACGGACGCTTCGCTTTCGACCCCGTCCTGGGCGAACGCGGGTTGCGAAAACGCGACACTGGCTACGATAGCGGTAGCTGCGCTGGCGAGAAACACGGACCGATGACGCATTGCGGTAATCCTCTTGGTGGAAGAGGAAAATTACGCGCGCGAAGGATTCCGTAACAGATACGAAAAGTTAGACAGGGCCGAATTCGCAGCCGTGTTGCACTTTCGTGACATGTGACTTGGAGGCCACATTGTCGGGGAGCAGCCTAGAGCGGGTTGCCGTCGCGGTCGCGGTAGATCTCGCGGCGGCCGACATGGTTGGCCGGGCCCACGAAGCCGTCTTCCTCCATGCGCTCGATCCACTTGGCTGCGGTGTTGTAGCCCACGCCCATCTGGCGCTGGAGCCACGAGCCGCTGGCCTTCTGTGCCTCGAACACCACCTGGCAGGCCTGGCGGTACTTGCGCTCTTCGGGATTGTCGCTCGCGGTAAGGTCGTCCTCGAAGCCGAACATCCCGCCGTCCTCGGGTTCCTCGGTCACACTGTCGACGTAGTCGGGCTCGCCCTGCGCGCGCCAGTGGCTGGCCACCCGCTCGACCTCCTCGTCGCTGACGAACGGGCCGTGCACGCGGGTCAGAGCGCCGCTGCTCGGCTTGTAGAGCATGTCGCCCTTGCCAAGCAGCTGCTCTGCTCCCTGCTCGCCCAGGATCGTCCGGCTGTCGATCCGGCTGGTCACGTGGAAGCTGATGCGGGTCGGCAGGTTGGCCTTGATGACCCCGGTGATGACGTCGACCGACGGACGCTGCGTGGCCATGATCAGGTGGATGCCCGCCGCGCGGCTCTTCTGGCTGAGGCGCTGGATCAGCACCTCGATCTCCTTGCCCACCGTGACCATGAGATCGGCCAGCTCGTCGACGATCAGCACGATCTGCGGCAGGACGCGGTAGTCGAGCTGCTCTTCCTCGTAGAGTTCCTCGCCCGTTTCCGGGTCGAAGCCGGTCTGGACCCGGCGGCCGAGCGGCTTGCCCTTGGCAATGGCCGAGCCGACCCGCTCGTTGAACCCGCCGATGTTGCGCGCGCCGATATCGCTCATCATGCGATAGCGCCGCTCCATTTCCTCGACCGCCCACTTGAGCGCGCGAACCGACTTGGCCGGGTCGGTGACGACCGGCGAGAGCAGGTGGGGAATGTCGTCGTAACTCTTGAGTTCGAGGATCTTGGGATCGATCAGGATCAGGCGCAGCTGGTGCGGCGTGAAGCGATAGAGCAGGCTGAGCAGGATTGCGTTGAGGCCGACCGACTTGCCCGAGCCGGTCGTGCCCGCGACCAGCAGGTGCGGCATGGCCGCCAGGTCGGCGACGATCGGCTCCCCGGCGATGTCCTTGCCCAGGATCATCGGCAGCGCGCCCTTGTGGCCTTCGAAAGCTTCCGACGCGGCCAGCTCCTTGAAGCTGACGGTCTGGCGGTCGGCATTGGGAAGCTCGATGCCCATCACCGTCTTGCCCGGGATCGAGGATACGCGCGCGCTGATCGCGCTCATGTTGCGGGCGATGTCCTCGGCCAGGCCGATCACCCGGCTGGCCTTGATGCCGGGGGCCGGCTCCAGCTCGTACATCGTCACCACCGGTCCGGTGCGAACCGCGTGAATCTCGCCCTTGACGTTGAAATCGTCGAGCACGGTTTCGAGCAGCCGGGCGTTGCGCTCCAGCGCCAGCTTGTCGAGCTTGGCGGCCTTGTCGGGCGGGGCCTCGTTCAGCAGGTCGAGGCCGGGCAGTTCGTAATCGGCGAACAGGTCCTTCTGGCTCGCCTGCTTGCCGGGTTTCATCGCCGGGCGGGCTGCGGCCTTGGCATCGACGATCTCGGTCGGCCGGCGCGGGGCCCGGTCGGCTTCGTCCTCGTCCTCGGCCTCCACCTGGCGGACGCGGCGCTCCTTCTTGGGCTTGAACGGGTTCTCCTCGCGCGGGAGCGAGGGGATGCGGCGAAGCGCGTCGGGCAGGGTCAGCAACTGCACCCAGTCGAACGCGAAGACCTTGCCGACCAGCGTGGCGCCGCCCGCCAGGCAGGCGAGGCCGGCGGCCAGGATGACCCAGACCTGGGCGCCTTCGGGCAGGCGCCCGGCGATCGCCTCGATGCTCCCGGCACCGAGCAGGCCGGCAAGCCCGCCCCAGCCGGCCGGCAACCCGGAGCTCTCGCCGGTGTCGGTCATCAGCGAAAGGACGGTGCCGAGCAGGGCCATGCCGATGAACAGCAGCAGCAGCGGGACCCACCACTTGCGGCCGTGCGGGGTCTCCTCCTCGTCGGCGTCGCGCCACAGCTTGCGTGCGGCGACCCAGCTGAGTGCCAGCAGCAGGACCGAGACGACACCGAAGCCGAGCAGCGCCATGTCGGCCGCCCAGGCCCCCGGGCCGCCCATCCAGTTGGCGATCGGCCCGCCCGCGGCGGTCGAGAACGAGGGGTCGGTCTGTTCGTAGGACAGCAGCGCCAGCGCCAGGAATCCGGTGAAGGCATAGAGCGCCGCGCCGCCGGCCATCTGCATCGCGCGCCGGAACGCACGGCGGAACGCCGCGCGCCAGTCGGCCGGTGGGGCCTTCGCTGCTCTGGTTGCCATCGTGCCGATCCCTTGTCCGGGCGGAAGAATCGCAGAGCCGGGAGTCCCGGTCAAGAAAGTCCGTCGATCGCCGCCCAGCGTGGCCAGGCGAGGTCGCGCGCGCGCTCCGCCGTCATTCCGCCGAGTGCGATCACCGGCATGCGGGCGCGGGCGGCCAGCAGTCGAAAGCGCACCGGGCCGAGCGCGGGGGTGCCGGCATGGGAGCGGGTAGGGAAGGCGGGCGAGAGCAGCACGGCGTCCGCCCCCGCGCGGTTAGCGGCGGCCAGTTCGCGCAGGTCGTGGGCGGTCGCCAGGGTCAGCAAGTCCCGCGTGGGATAGAGCGCGCGTGCCGGGCCGTAGATCCCGTCGGCCCCCCATTCGAGCGCGGTCAGCGCGCTGTCGGCCAGCACGCAGACATGGCCCCGCGCCCGGGCGATGCGCCGCAGCCCCTGCCACCGCGTGAAGCGCTCGGCATCGGCCAGGTGATAGTGGCGGTAGATGAAGCCCGAGCCGCGCGGCCGGCGCAGCAGCGCGCGCTCCAGGCGGGCGTCGTTGCGTTCGTCGGACAGGAGCCAGAGGAACGGCAGAGGCTGGCGCGCGGGCATCGGGGCGCTATAGCGCGGCCCGATGGAAACCGCAGCCTCCCGTCTCGCCGCCGTCGAAGAGCGGATCGCCCACGCCTGCAGGATCGCCCGGCGCGAGCGGGACGAGGTCACGCTGGTGGCGGTCAGCAAGATGCACGACGGCGCGTTGATCGAGCGCTTGATAAACGCCGGGGCACGCGTGTTCGGCGAGAACCGCGTGCAGGAATCGCAGGCCAAGTGGCCGGCTCTGCGCGAACGGCACCGCGAGGTCGAACTGCACCTGGTGGGGCAGCTGCAGTCCAACAAGGCCGACGACGCGGTGGCGCTGTTCGACTGCATCCATTCGCTCGACCGGCCGAGCCTGGTATCGGCGCTGGGCAAGGCGATGGACCGGGCCGGGCGCCGGGTGCCATGCATGATCCAGGTCGATGTGGGGCAGGAAGAGCAGAAGGGCGGCTGCGCGATTGCCGACCTGCCCGCGTTGCTGGCCGAGGCCCGCGTGGCGGACATCCCGGTCGCCGGGCTGATGTGCGTGCCGCCGCTGGGCATCGAACCCGCCCCGTTCTTCGCCCTGCTCGACAAGCTGGCGCGCGACAACGGGTTGGCCGCGCGCAGCATGGGCATGAGCGGCGACTTCGAGACCGCGATCATGCTGGGTGCCACTCACGTGCGCGTGGGGACCGCGCTGTTCGGCGAGCGCACGGCCGCGACCGATTGATACACCTGCTCGATTGACTGGCACAAACCGCCCTGCAAAACTCAGGCCGGATTTTGGGAAGCGGGGCCCGGCCTCGCGAGAGGGAAACATCGCCATGACCATGCAGTCGAACCTGCGCCGCATCCTGCTGCTTCCGGCCGCCGTGCTGCTGGGCCTGGCCCAACCGGCCGCGGCGCAAGAGGCGCACGATCACGCCGCGATGGAGCCGGCCCCGGCAACGGGCGCGAGGAAGACGGTGCGCTGGTCCGACCCGGCCGCCTGGCCGGGCGGCAAGGTCCCGGCGGCGGGCGACGCGGTGGTCATCGCGCGCGACATGGATGTGCTGCTCGACGTCGAGCCTGCCCCGCTGCGCAGCCTGACGGTCGACGGCAAGCTGACCTTCGCCGACACGCGCGACATCGAACTGCAGACCGACTGGATCTACCTGCGCGGCGGCGAGCTGCAGATCGGCACCGAGGCCAAGCCCTACAAGCACAACGCCACCATAACCCTGACCGACAAGGTGCCGGGCGAAGACGTCAACACGATGGGCGACCGCGGCATCCTGGCGATGCGCGGCACGCTCAACCTGCATGGCGACCGCGGCAATTCCTGGACCAAGCTCAGCCGCACCGCGGACAAGGGCGCCACGACCATCGCGGTGCTCGACGCCTCGGGCTGGCGCAAGGGCGACACGATCGTGCTCGCTTCGACCGACTTCAACCCGCGCCAGGCGGAACGCCGCACGATCGCGGCGATCGAGGGCAACGCCATCACGCTCGACCGCCCGCTCGACTACATGCACTTCGGCGAGATCACGTTCGGCGTCGACGAGCGCGGCGAGGTCGGCATGCTGACCCGCAACATCAAGATCCAGGCGTCCGAGGACGCCGACAGCAACTATTTCGGCGGGCACATCATGGCCATGGTCGGCTCGAAGATGCACGTCTCGGGCATCGAGCTGAACCGCATGGGCCAGCACCTGCACCTCGCCCGCTATCCGATCCACTGGCACCTGCTGGGCGAAGGCAAGAGCCAGTACATCAAGAACTCGTCGATCCACGACACCTACAGCCGCTGCGTGACGGTGCATGGGACCAACAACCTGACGGTCGAGAACAACGTGACCTTCAATACCGTGGGCCACTGCTTCTTCCTGGAAGACGGGATCGAGACCGGCAACCAGTACGTGCGCAACCTGGGCATCCAGACCAAGTGCCACCCGACCCTGCCGTGCGAGCCGACGAACCTGACCCTGGCGCATCAGGGCACCGCGGGGCAGGCCTCGAAGAACATCCTGATCCCGTCGGACAACACCGCCAGCACGTTCTGGATCACCAACCCGGGCAACATCTACCGCGACAACGTGGCCGCGGGGTCGGATTCGATCGGCTTCTGGATCGCGCTGCCGCAGCATCCCACCGGCCAGTTCGAGGGTTCCGAGCTGAGCAAGGCCACCTGGCCGCGGCGGATGCAGCTGCGCGAGTTCAAGGGCAACGTCGCGCATTCCAACTTCGACGGGATGATGTTCGACCGCGGCCCTGCGCCCGACGGCAAATTCAACGTGGGCGGCGCGGGGCACATGAGCCATGCCGACCCGGCCGATCCCAAGAGCCCGCTAGTCCCTTCGGTGATCGACGATTTCACCGCCTACAAGAACCGCAACGGCGGCATCTGGGCGCGCGGCGAGATGCACCTGTTCACCAACCTGAAGCTGGCCGACAACGCGATCGGCTATACCCACGCATCGGGCGCGGCGAACCGCGCGCCCTACACCTCCAAGGTGGTGGATTCGCTGTTCGTGGGCGAGACGGCCAACGTCGGCAATCCCGAGCGGGCCGAGGAAATCGCCTATGGCCGCAGCCTGCCCGCAGTCGCGGCGGACTTCCCGATCCGCGGCTACGAATACTACGACTACCTGCACGAGGTGGTGAACACCAAGTTCGTCAACTACGTGCCCAACGACCTGCGCGACGCGGGGGCATTGTCGTACCTGCTGTTCACCAGCTTCGGCATGAGCACCGAGAATTCGGTCGAGGGGCTGACTTTCGAGAACGCCAAGCCGGTCAGCTTCCCGCCGCTGCAGAAGCGCTGGGCGAGCGATTGGGGCGGGCGCGCCGCCTATCGCAGCGCCGCCTTCAAGGACAAGGACGGTTCGGTCACCGGCACGCCGGGCGCGACCATCGTGATCGACAACGGCATCGCCGCGCAGGAAGGCGCCTGCGAAATGAAGGCGAGTTGGAACGCCGCGGTGTGCAAGGGCGACATGGGCCGCTTCCACATCAGCGGGGACTTCCCCGATTTCGGCAACCGCCCGATCGCCGAGCCGGTCATCCTGGTGCGCGACGGGCGCCGCTACGAATACGGCGGCGAGACCACGATCGGCAGCGGCGCCGAAGTGACGATCGAGACCGGCCGCGACGCGATGGCACTGTCGCTGCGCGAGATGGACAAGGATTCGTTCGTGATCGCCCGCCTGCCCGGCTTCGAAACCGCGGCCGAGGGGGCCGAAGTCGCCAGCCTCGACGCCCTGCGCGCGGCAGGCGGAACCGCCTGGTTCAAGGACAAGGACGCGCTGTGGGTCAAGCTGGTGGTCGAGGACCCGGCGCCTGACGGCGACGTCCTGGTCCGCGTCGGCGAACTGCGCGCCCAGGCGACGGTCGAGGTCAGCCGCGCCAAACCCGCTGTCCTTGCCGGGCGATAGGCGCGCGCCCGCACAGGCGGGGCGGGCCTAGCCGCCCTCCTGGGTGTCGCTCTGATCCGACCGCTCGTCGCCCGCGGCGATGAAGCTGATCTTGCCGTTGGGCTCGAGGATCGCCCAGGCCACGTCGCGTACCCGCGCGATGCCCGCGAGGCGCATTTCGCTGAACAGCTCGTTCTGGGAAATCCGCTCTCGGCGCATGTTGGCGGTCAGCATCCGGCCGTTGCTGACGATCACCCGCGGCTCGCCTTCCAGCCACCGCTCGGTTTTGGGGAACAGGAAGGTCACCCAGCCGAGCGCCAGCGTCCAGAAGGCGAAGGTGCCGATCGCCAGCGCCGCGCCGGTCAGGCTGAAGTCGTTGTGCGTGATGCCCTGCTGGATCAGATCGCCGATGACCACCAGCGAGACCAGCTCGAACGGCGCCAGCTCTCCCAGCTCGCGTTTGCCGAGCAGGCGCAACAGTAGGTAGACGATGGCGAACATCACCGTTGCGCGCAGAACGATATCCATCAGGGAAGGACCTTCACGCGCACGGCGATCCGGCCGATCTCGCGCTCGCCGTCGAACAGCGCCACGTCGCCGCGGTTGCCCAGGAACAGATCCGGGTTGACCTGGCCGTCCAGCTTCAGGTGGATCGCTTCGCCGCGCGCGAGCGGGCCATAGTGCAGCTTGAAGAGCTTGTCGGAAAACTCCTCTTCGCCCGCCTGAGGCATCGATGTGTTGATGGTGATGCTGCGCCATAACGAGGGGGACAGCGCGATGGTGGCATCGGCCAGATCGGCGTGCGCCGTCACATCCACCGTGGTTTCGAAGAACATGCCGCTGCGCAGGATGGCGGGCGTGCTGACGGAGAGGTCTGCCAGCTCGGTCTTCGCCACCAGGGGCGGCGAGCTTTGCCCGCCGAACGCGCCCGCGAGCGCGACCACCAGCAAAGAGCCCAGCAGGCCGAGCGCCACCGCGCCCCGCGGCAGGCCGCGGGCGGGCGTAACCTCGCGCTCGGAAATACCGTCGGGCGCGATTCCTGCTTCAGGTCCAAAACCGTCTTCAGGCGCGGTGCCGACGTCAGGTGAAGGGCCTGCCATGCAGCGCAGAACGAAACGCTATCGCGCCAGTTCCACCACCGGCTCGCGGCGTTGGCACAAGCTTAAATCCGCGCAGCCTCAGGCGGCGTGCAGCACCCCGCGATAGGGCGCGTCTTCCAGCGCCCGGCCGGCGCCGCGCGCGACGCACATCAGCGGATCGTCGGCGATGGTCACCGGCAGGCCGGTGGCCTCGGCGATCACCGAATCGATCCCGGCCAGCAGCGCTCCGCCGCCAGTCATCACGATGCCGCCCTCGACGATGTCCGCCGCGATCTCCGGCGGCGTGGCCTCGAGCGCCTCGCGAACGGTCCAGACCACCTGGTTGACCGTGTCGCGCAGGGCCTCGACGATCTCTTCCTGGTTGATGAAGGTCTCGGTCGGGCGGCCGCGCACCACGTCGCGCCCGCGCACCGCCATGGTGCGCGGCTCGCCGCTGATCGTGGCGGCGCCGATTTCCAGCTTGATGCGCTCGCTCGTCGCCTCGCCAATGATCAGGTTGTGGTTGCGCCGCACCCAGCTGGCGATCGCTTCGTCCATCTGGTCGCCGCCGATGCGCGTGGAAAGGGTGACGGCCAAGCCGCCGACCGACAGCACGCCGACCTCGGTCGAGCCGCCGCCGATGTCGACCACCATGCTGCCGAACGGCTCGGTCACCGGCAGGTCGGCGCCGATCGCCGCAGCCATCGCCTCGTCGATCAGGCTGACCTGGCGGGCGCCGGCATTGGAAGCCGCATCGCGGATCGCGCGGCGCTCCACGCTGGTGGAATTGGCCGGCACGCACAGGACGATTTCGGGGCTGCCGCGCAGGCGCACGCCGGCATTGGTCTTGGCCTTTGCGATGAAGTGGCGGATCATCTCCTCGGCCACTTCCAGGTCGGCGATGACGCCATGACGCAGGGGACGGATGGTCTCGACGTTGTCGGGCGTGCGGCCCATCATCAGCTTGGCATCTTCACCCACGGCCCGCACCCGGCGCATTCCCTGCAAGGTCTCGAGCGTGACGACCGAAGGCTCGGCCAGCACGATCCCGTGGCCCTTCAGGTAAACGACAGTGTTGGCCGTCCCGAGGTCGATCGCCAGATCGGCCGCGCGGAACGGGAATAATCCCATGAATGACATTGCGAGCGTACGTCCCTTCCCCTGGCGCAATTGCGCCTCACCCAACCGCCGTCGCGGGCGGAACCTGTCGCTCAGGTTAACCATCGACCCCGGCCCTAGGCCTAATCGACGCGCGGTGCGAGTCGGGCGTCGAAGCGAGAGTTTCTTGGGGATGAGGCGCATCGCATGCTAACGATGGCCTAACCTGGGAGAGCACGATGACCCTATTCGACCGCCGCCGATTCCTTGCCGGTTCCGCCACATTGCCGCTGCTGGCGGGATGCGTGGCGAGCGGCGTTGCCGAGGCGCAGGACGGCGCCGGTTTCGTGACAAGGCCGATCCGCGGGGTCGAATTGCCGGTCGTGGGCATCGGCACCGCGCGGCGCTATTCCGATCCTGCAACCGAGGAAGACTGGGCGACGCTGCGGGCGACCGTCGCCCGCTTCGCCGAGCTGGGCGGCAGGGTGATCGACATGGCCCCGTCCTACGGCAAGGCGGAGGAGGTGGTCGGCCGGATCGTTGGCGAACTGGGCCTGCGCGACAGGCTCTATCTTGCCACCAAGGTCGATGGGGCCGACCCGGCGGCGAGCCGCGCGGTGCTCGACCGCAGCTTCGCGGCGCTGCGCACCGACTACATCGACCTCATCGCCGTGCACAACCTGCGTGACGTGGCCAACTCGCTCGCCCTGTTGCGCGATCTGCGGGCGGCCAAGCGGATCGGCGCGCTGGGCATCACCACCAGCTTCGATCCGCAGTACGAGGATTTCGCGCGGGTCCTGCGAACCGAGGAAATGGACACGATCCAGGTCGACTACGCGCTCGACAACCGCAACGCGGCCGAGGCGATCCTGCCGCTCGCGCGCGACCGGGGCGTGGCGCCGATGATCAACCTGCCGTTCGGCCGCAGCCGCCTGTTCGAGGCGGTGGCCGGCAAGGAGCTGCCGGGCTGGGCGGCGGAAATCGGCGCGGCGAGCTGGGCGCAGGTGTTCCTCAAGTATGTCGTCTCGCACCCTTCGCGGCCGATCGCGATCCCGGGCATGGCACGGGTGGCCTATGTCGACGACAACCTCGGCGCGGCCCGCGGCGCCATGCCCGACGAAGCGATGCGGCGGCGGATGGAAGCCTACTTCGACGCGCTCTGAGCGAGCTCAGGCCGCTTCCGCGCTGCGCTGGCGTTCGTCGCTCGCGGCGTCGAGCAGGGCACGCTCGATCGCGCGCAGGCGATCGGCCGTCTCGACCTTCCCGCCCAGCAGGTCGGTGACGTAGAAGGTGTCGATCGCCCGCTCGCCATAGTTGGTGACGTGGGCCGAATTGACCATCAGCCGGCTTTCGAACAGCGCGCGGGCCAGGCGGTTGAGCAGGGCCGGCCGGTCGCGCGCGGCGACCTCGATGACCGTGAAACGGCCCGAGGCCTTGTTGTCGAACGTTACCCGCGGGCGCACCTCGAAGCTGTCGGCCCGGTTGCGCGCGAGCGGCCGCTTGGCGAGCTGCGGCACCAGCTCGATCTTGCCGGCCAGCGCATCCTCGATCGCCGTCCTCAGCCGGGCAAGCTGGCTGTCCTCGCGGAAGGGCTTGCCGAGCGGATCCTGCACCAGGAAATTGTCGACCGCCTTGCCGACCCGGTTGGTGTGGATGCGCGCGTCGATGATGTTGCCGCCGGCCAGGTGGATCGCCCCGGCGATGCGGAAGAACAGGCCGGGATGGTCGTCGCCGATGACGGTCACCAGCGTGGCGCCGCGCGCGGGATAGTATTCGGTGCTGATCGTCAGCCGAGCGTCGGTATCCTTGGCGTTGGCATAGACCGGCAAGTTGCGGGCGATGATGTCCTCGGGCTCGGCGATCCAGTAGGCGTCGTCGAACCGGCTCTCGAGCTGGTCGATCAGCTCGTCCCGCGGGCCGAGCAGGTCGCGCACGCGCTCCTTCTTGGCGGCCACGCGCTGCTCGCGGCCGTGCCGCTTGTGGCCGAGCCGGAGCTGCTCCTCCGCAAGTTCGAACAGTTCCGACAATAACTGCCGCTTCCACGAATTCCAGATGCCCGGGCCGACCGCGCGGATGTCCACCACCGTCAGGACCAGCAACTGGCGCAGGCGCTCCAGGCTCTCGACCTCGGCAACGAAGTCGAGGATCGTCTTGGGATCGGCCAGGTCGCGCTTGAAGGCGGTGGCGCTCATCAGCAGGTGCTTGGCGACCAGCCAGGCGACCGTCTCGGTCTCGTCCTCGCTCATGCCCAGGCGCGGGCACAGCTCCATCGCAACCTGCGCGCCCAGGACCGAGTGGTCGCCGCCACGCCCCTTGGCGATGTCGTGCAGCAAGGTGGCGACATAGACGATCCGGCGGCCCTGGATCTGCTGCAGGATCTCGCTCGACAGGGGATGGTCTTCCCGGTGCTCGCCGCGCTCGATCGCCGCCAGCAGCCCGATCGCACGGATGGTATGCTCGTCGACCGTGTAGTGGTGGTACATGTCGAACTGCATTTGCGCGCCGACCTTGCCGAAATCGGGCACGAAGCGGCCGAACACCCCCGCCTCGTTCATCCACCGCAGCACGGTCTCGGGGTCCTTGCGGCCGGTCAGCAGCGAGAGGAACAGCGCGTTGGCACGCGGATCGTCGCGCACCTTCTGGTCGATCGCCTTCACGTCGCGCGCGGCCATGCGCATCGTTTCGGGGTGGACCTCGAGCGAGTGCTCCTCGGCCAGCTGAAACACCTCGATCAGGCGCACCGGATCCTTCTGGAACCAGTCGTCGCTCGGCGCGCCGATCTTCCCGCCGAACACCCGGTAGCCCTTGAGCGATCGGGCCCTCTGGCGGAAACCGGCGAGCAGGCCGCGGGCCTTCTTCTTCGACGCCATTTCCTCGTCGATGTGGGCCAGGAATACGCCGGTGAGATGGCCCACGTGGCGCGCCTGCAGGAAATAGTACTGCATGAAGCGCTCGACCGCGCTCTTGCCCGGGCGGTCGGCGAACTGCATCCGCCGGGCGACCTCGCGCTGCAGGTCGAAGGTCAGCCGGTCCTCCGCCCGGCGGGTGATAGTGTGCAGGTGGCAGCGCACCGCCAGCAGGAAGTTCTCCGCCCGGCGGAAGGTGCGGTATTCCTTCTGCGTGAACAGCCCGGCGTCGACCAGTTCGGCCGCCACCTGCACCCGGTGCAGATATTTACCGATCCAGTACAGCGTCTGCAGGTCGCGCAGACCGCCCTTGCCGTCCTTCACGTTGGGCTCGACGACATAGCGGCTGTCGCCCATGCGCTTGTGCCGCTCGTTGCGCTCGGCCAGCTTCTCGGACACGAACTGCGCCTGGGTTCCGGGCACCACGTCGTTCCAGAACCGGCGGGCCGCCTCGTCGTACAGCGCCTGGTCGCCCCACAGGTAGCGGCCTTCGAGGATCGCGGTGCGGATCGTCAGGTCGCCCCTGGCCATGCGCACCATTTCGTCGAGCGAGCGGCTGGAATGGCCGACCTTGAGGCCCAGGTCCCACAGGTAATAGAGCAGCGCCTCGATCACCTGTTCGCACCAGGCGGTCGCCTTGCCGGGCGTGAGGAAGGCGATGTCGACGTCGGAGTGCGGCGCCATCTCGCCGCGCCCGTATCCGCCCACCGCCACGAGCGCGAGGCGTTCGCCCGACGAGCGGTTGGCCGCCGGATAGACATCGGCAATGACGTGGTCGTGCATCACGCGGATAAGCTGGTCGACCAGAAAGGCCTGCCCGTTGGCGCACTCGTGCCCGGCGCTCGGCTTTTCGGCGAGCCGCCGGGCCAGCTCCGCACGGCCGTGGTGCAGGGCGTTGCGCAGCAGCTCCACGACCCGGGGGCGCGCGGCGGGCATGCCCCGGTCGGCCACGGCCTGCGCCACCGCGGCGGCAAGCGCGCGGCGGTCGATCACGTCGCGCTGGTTGGCGATGCTCCGCATGTCGTTCGACATAGGGCAAAGCGCCGTTCATGCAATCCGGGCCGCGCCCTTCGCCAGGCCTGAATCGCGGCGCCAAGTCTTTAACGGGGCGCGCGGCTGTGCCAAAGGGGCGGCAACAAACCGGGGTGAAGCCTTACCGATGCTCGATTTCCTGATGCCCGCCAGCCAAGCGATCCAATGGGAGTCCCTCGGTCTCAAGCCCGGGATCGAGCTCGGCTTCTTCACCCTGCGCTATTACTCGCTGGCCTATCTCGGCGGCATCCTCGCGGCCTACTGGCACCTGTCGAGGATGATCAAGGCGCCCGGCGCACCGATGGCGCAGCGCCATGTCGACGACCTGTTCTTCTACGTCACGCTGGGCGTGATCCTGGGCGGCCGGCTGGGCTACGCGGCGTTCTACAAGCCGGAACTGTGGCTCGGCTGGTCGAGCGACCAGTTCATCGCGTGGGACCTGCTGCGGCTGTGGGACGGCGGCATGAGCTTCCACGGCGGCCTGATCGGCACGCTTGTCGCCATCGGCTGGGTCTGCTGGCGCGCGGGCCTGAACTTCATCCGAGTGTGCGACTACGTGTCCGTCAACATCGGCTTCGGCATGCTGTTCGGCCGCCTGGCCAACTTCATCAACGGCGAACTGTGGGGCCGGGCGGTCGAAAGCCCGCTGGCCTGGGCGATGGTCTTTCCCGGCGGCGGCAATGTCGCCCGGCACCCGAGCCAGCTTTACGAGGCGGCACTCGAAGGCCTGCTGATCATCGTCGTCATGCTGCCGCTGTTCTGGAATACCCGGGCGCGGTTCCGCCCCGGCGTGCTGGTCGGTACGTTCGCCGCGCTCATTTCGACCGCGCGCTTCGTGGTCGAATTCTTCCGCCAGCCGGACGAGCAACTGACCCGCTTCGCCTACGAGACCGGCCTCAGCATGGGGCAGTGGCTGTCGATCCCGCTGATCCTTGCCAGTATCGCGATGATCGTCTGGGCGCTGCGCCGCCCGCCGCTCGCATCGGGCACGGCGGCTCCCGCCGCCGCGTGATGGACGGCCCGCTCGCGGAAACATTCCGCCGGCTCATCGCCAACACCGGGCCGATCAGCCTGACGCATTACATGGCCGAGGCGAACGCCCGGTACTATTCCAAGTCCGATCCGCTGGGCGAGGCGGGCGACTTCATCACCGCGCCCGAGATCAGCCAGATGTTCGGCGAACTGATCGGCCTGTGGCTCGCCGACATGTGGATCCGCGCAGGCCGCAGCGGCCCGGCGCTCTATGTCGAACTCGGGGCCGGGCGCGGCACGCTCGCCCGCGATGCCCTGCGGGCGATGAAGCGCTATGGCCTGGAGCCCGAGGTCCACTTCGTGGAAGGGTCGGTGGCGCTCAAGGAAATCCAGCTCCAGGCAGTGCCCGGCGCGATCTTCCATGACGATCTCAGCCGCGTGCCGATGGACGGCCCGCTGCTGCTGGTGGCCAACGAGTTCCTCGACGCCCTGCCGATCAGCCAGCTGCTCAAGACCGCCGCCGGGTGGCGCGAACTGGTGGTCGTGCCCGAGGGCGAGAAATTCGCCTGCATGGCCGGCCCCCGGCCGATGGACGCCGCCGTGCCGGAAGCGCGCCGTTCGCTGCCCGAAGGCACGCTGATCGAGACCTGCCCCGCCGCCGCGGCGATCGTCTACGAGGTCGCCGGGCGGCTCGCGGCGCAGGGCGGGGCGGCGCTGTTCATCGACTACGGACACGACGAGGATCGCACCGGCTCGACCTTCCAGGCGGTCAAGGCGCATCGCAAGGTCGACCCGTTCGCGGATCCCGGCGAGGCGGACCTGACCGCGCACGTGGATTTCGCCTCTCTCGCCCGGATTGCCGAAAGCCGCGACGCGCGCTGGCTCGGCACCGTGCCGCAGGGGGCGTGGCTCAAGGCGCTGGGGATCGAGGGCCGGGCAGAGGCGCTGGCCGAGTTCGCCCCGCAGTACCGGGACGAGCTCCACGCCGCGATGGACCGGCTGACCGCGCCCGATCAGATGGGTGATCTGTTCAAGGTGATGGGCCTCGCCGCGCAGGGGTGGCCCAACGGGGTCGGCTTCGACTAGGCTGGGACGGATGGTCGCCCGCCCGCCAGAATCCGGTCACCGCGTTTCCAATGCCTCGCTCGCCGTCGCCACCTTTTCGACCGCGGTCGAATGGTACGACTTCACGCTCTATCTCTATTTCTCGACCGTGCTCGCGCGGGTGTTCTTCGGCGGCGGCGAAGGGGCGCTCGTCACCACGTTGATGGGCTTCGCGCTCGCCTACCTGATGCGGCCGGTCGGCGCGGCGGTGTTCGGCCATATCGGCGACAGGTACGGCCGGCGGCCGATGCTGCTGATCTCGATGGCGATCATGTCCTTCGCCATGCTGCTGACCGCGCTCCTGCCCACCTATGGCCAGGTCGGCATCGTCGCGGCGTGGCTGCTGTTCGCCCTGCGCTGCGTGATGGGCCTGTCGGTCGGCGGCGAGTACACCGGGGTCATCGCCTACCTGCTCGAAGGCGCAAATCCCCGGCGGCGCGGGCTGATCGCCAGCCTGGCGGCCGCGTCGAGCGAGGTCGGCGCGTTGCTGGCTGTGGGTGTCTCGGCCCTGACGGTCAGCCTGACGAGCGAGGCGGAGCTGGCGAGTTGGGGCTGGCGCATTCCTTTCCTGCTCGGCGCCGTGCTGGCCGGAGGGGTGTGGTTCGCCCGCCGGGCGATGGAGGAATCGCCCGACTGGCTCGAGCTTCACGCCAACGATGCGCTCCATGCGCGCCCGCTGCACCACGCGATCACCCACCAGCGCCCGGCGCTGCTGCGTGCCTTCGCCATTTCCTCGCTCGGCTCGATCACCTATTACGTCGGCATCGGCTACGTGCCCGCGTTCCTGGAAACCACGGCGTCGGTGGGCGAGGAGGCGGCGCTCTGGCTGTCGACCATCGCCGCCGTCGCGGTGATTCTGGTCACGCCGCTGGTCGGGTTGCTGAGCGACCGGTTCGGCCGCAAGCCGGCGCTGGTCGCGCTCGCGCTGCTCAGCGCGGTCCTGCCGATCTCGCTCTTCACGCTGATGGCCAGCGGCTCGACCGGGGAGGCGCTGCTGGGCGCGGTGGTGCTGGCGCTGGTCGCCGGCGGGGTCAGCGCAGTGGGCGCGATCGCCTGCGGCGAGCAGTTCGACCACGCCAGCCGGGCGAGTGGGCTGGGCATAGGCTACACCCTGGCGACTGCGGTGTTCGGCGGGCTCACCCCGTGGGCGGCGCAGTGGCTGGTCGAGCGCACCGGATGGCCGCAGGTGCCGGGGATCATGATCGCCGTCGTGGCGCTCGCCGCGCTGCCGATCTTCCTGCGCCTGCGCGAAACGCGGCCCGGGCCAGCCGCCGAGTCCGCCGCCTAGTCGCAGTCGCAGACCGAGGAGATCGCGAACCGCAGGTCGGCGACCAGGCCGCCTGGCTCGAAATGCCGCTCCCACGATCCGCCGAGCTGACCGGTGATGCTCATTTCGACCAGGCGCGAGCCGAAGCCCGGTTCGGGGTCGGTGAGGGGCACCTTGCCGCCATGTTCGACCCAGTGGAGATGCAGTTGCTCGCCGCCGTCCTCCAGCGTCAGGTCGACATGGCCCCCCGGGTTGGCCAGTGCGCCGTACTTGGCCGAGTTGGTCGCCAGTTCATGAAACACCAAGGCAAGCGGCGTGGCGGCGCGGTTGCTGACATTGCAGTCGTGACCCGAAATCCGCACCCGCGCCGCCTCGCCTGTGCCATAGGGAGCGAACAGCTCGGTGAGCAGTCCCTGCAGGCTGTCGCGCGCGCCCCCTTCGTTCGAACGGACGAAATCGTGCGCCCGGCCGAGCGCGCGGATCGTGTCGGTCAACTCGTCGGCAAAGGGCTTGTGCTCGGGCCTGCTGCGCGCCGACAGGCTGACGAGCCCGGCCACGACCGCGAAGATGTTCTTGATCCGGTGCGACAGCTCCTTCGCCAGCAGGTCGCGCGATTCCGACAGGCGGCGCGTCTCGTCGATGTCGGTGAGGGTGCCGAACCACTGGGTGATCTGCCCGTCGGCGTCGCGCATCGGTACGGCGCGGCTGATCATCCAGCGATAGTCGCCGTCGTGCCGCAACAGGCGGTTCTCGTGCTCGAATGGCGTCCCGTCGGCCACCGACTTTTCCCACGCCGCGCGCATCGTGGGGTAATCGTCGGGGTGAAAGAAATCCACGCCGCTCTTGGACAGGTCATCCTGCTCCACGCCGACATATTCGAACCAGCGGCGGTTGAAGTAGTTGGGCCGTCCGTCGGTCCCGGCGGACCAGGCGATGTCGGGGATGGAATCCGCCAGCGCCCTGAAGCGGGCCTCGTTGGCGTCGTGCTCGCGCGCGGAGGCAAGTTCCTCGCGCTGCCCGCGCAGCCGCCGCATCACGCTCGCGGCAAGGACCTCGAGCCCGTGGCGCTGAAGGTCGGTCAGCCCGTGCGGCCGGGGCTCGCTGTCGATCACGCAGAGCGAGCCCAGCGGCGTGCCGTCGTGCGCGATCAGCGGCTGGCCCGCATAGAAGCGGATGTGCGGCGGCCCGGTCACCAGCGGATTTTGGGCAAACCGCGCATCCTCGCGCGCGTCAGTCACGACCATCGCGCTGCCCAGCAGCATGGCATGGGCACAGAACGAGGTGTCGCGCGGGGTTTCCGTGGCATCGAGCCCGTCGCGCGCCAGAAAGAGCTGGCGGGTTTCCTCGACCAGGCTGACGAGCGCGATCGGCGTTTCGCACAAGTGCGCGGCGAAGCGCGTGATGGCGGAAAGTTCCGGATCGTCGACCAGCGCGTCGACGCCGTAGCTGGCGATGACGCGGGCACGCTCCGCCTCGCCGCAATGCGAGGCAGCAGGCGGCGTCCCGATGGGCCAGGCAGCTTCAGGCGATTTCATTGGCGATCCCGTCTGATTCGTCATTTAGCCGAAGCGAATGTTCGCGAAAAGGGGGGGCGCGGCAGGGCCTTTGCTTTCATGCGCAACCGGTTTGCGCCGTGCACCCCGCCCGGCTATGCGCGCCGGGGTAAAGGAACCTGTCATGCGCGCCACTCCCGATTTCGACTTCGGCCTGTCCGACGAAGCCCAGATGATCCGCGAAACGGTCGCCCGTTTCGCCGACGAGCGGATCGCTCCGCTGGCCGAGGCGATCGACCGCGAGGATCGCTTCCCGCAGGAACTGTGGACCGAGATGGGCGAACTGGGCCTACACGGCATTACCGTGAAGGAAGAGGATGGCGGGCTGGGCCTGGGCTATCTCGAGCACGTCATCGCGGTGGAGGAAGTGAGCCGCGCCAGCGCTTCGGTCGGTCTGAGCTACGGGGCGCACTCCAACCTGTGCGTCAACCAGATCGCCCGCTGGGGCAACGCCGAGCAGAAGGCGAAGTACCTGCCGCGGCTGATCAGCGGCGAGCACGTCGGCGCGCTCGCCATGAGCGAGCCGGGCGCGGGTTCGGACGTGGTCTCGATGAAGCTGAAAGCCGAAAGCGTGCAGGGCGGCTACGTGCTCAACGGGACCAAGTTCTGGATCACCAACGGGCACCATGCCGATACGCTGGTGGTCTACGGCAAGACCGACGCCGATGCGGGCAGCAAGGGCATCACCACCTTCCTGATCGAAAAGGGCATGGGCGGCTTCGCCCCCGGTCAGAAGATCGGCAAGATGGGGATGCGCGGCAGTCCGACGAGCGAACTGGTGTTCGACGACTGCAACGTACCGGACGAAAACGTGCTGGGCGGCGTGGGCCAGGGCGTGAAGGTCCTGATGAGCGGGCTCGACTACGAGCGCGTGGTCCTCTCGGGCGTGCAACTGGGCATCATGCAGGCCTGCCTCGACACGGTGATCCCCTACGTCCGCGAACGGACCCAGTTCGGCAAACCCATCGGCGCCTTCCAGCTGATGCAGGCCAAGGTTGCCGACATGTACGTCGCTCTGCAGTCGGCCCGCGCCTATACCTACGCTGTGGCCCGGGCGTGCGACGCGGGGCGCACCACCCGGTTCGATGCGGCCGGCGCGATCCTGCTGGCATCGGAAAACGCCTTCCGCGCCGCGGGCGAGGCGATCCAGGCGCTGGGCGGCGCGGGCTACACCACCGACTGGCCGGTCGAACGCTATCTGCGCGATGCCAAGTTGCTCGACATCGGTGCCGGGACGAACGAGATCCGCCGGATGCTGATCGGGCGCGAACTGATCGGGGTGTGAGCCGGCAGACGGCACGCGACACTTAGTTACTCGACAAGCCCCGTCTAATTCCGGACAGTGCCCTCCTGAATCCTTGGGAGGGGAAACCGGATGAGACTTCTGCCTGTCGTGCTGGCCGCCGCCGCCAGCTTCGCCCTTGCCGCGCCGGCAACCGCGCAGGACAAGGCGCGCCTGACGTGGGCGACCATGCACAGCCCGGCGATGGAAGGTAACGTCGAAGGCAACAGCGCCGAGCGCACCGTGCTCGTCGTTACCCCGCCGGGCTACGACCAGAACCCGGCCAAGCGCTACCCGGTGGTCTATTTCCTGCACGGCTACTGGGCCACGCCGCAGATGTACCAGGACATGGCCAAGTTCGAGGAAGCCGTGCAGGGCGCGGCCGAGGCGGGCAACGAGGTGATCCTCGTCATGCCCGACGGACATTCCAAGCTGAGGGGCGGGTTCTATTCGAATTCGCCCACGGTCGGGAATTACCAGGACATGGTCGGCAAGGATCTCGTCGCCTGGGTCGACAAGACCTATCGCTCGATTCCCACCCGCGCGGGCCGTGGTCTCGCCGGGCATTCGATGGGCGGCTACGGCACGCTGCGCATCGGGATGACCTATCCCGAAACCTTCGACAGCCTGTTCGCGATGAGCGCGTGCTGCCTTTCGCCCATGAGCGTGACGCCCGAAGCGATGGCCAAGGCAAAGGCCATGACCGACGAGGAGGCGGCCAAGGCGGACTTCGGGGGCCTTGCCGGTATCTCCACGCTGGCGACCTGGGCACCCGATCCCGCCAACGCGCCGCTGTTCATCGACACCTCGATGACCGACGACGGCAAGGTCGATCCGCTGGTCAACGCCAAGCTTGCCGCCAATGCCATGCTCGCCTGGGTGCCCAGCCACCTGCAGGCGCTGAAGAGCTTCGATGCCGTGGCGCTCGACATCGGCGACAAGGACTTCCTTCTCGCGCAGAACGAACAGCTGCACGAAGAACTGACCCGCTTCGGCGTTGAGCATACCTGGACCACCTACGACGGCGACCACGGCAACCGCATCGCCGCGCGTATCCGCAGCGAACTGCTGCCGTTCATGGCCAGGCACCTGGAGAAAGCCCGCTGATGCGTTTCCTCGCCGCCGCCTTCGTTCTCGTCTTTTCCGCCGGTGCGGCGCTGGCCCAGGATGCCGGCCCGCCCGCGGCAGGCGGGCCCGCGCGCCCGGCCTTCGTCAACATCACCGCGCCGGCCCCGGCCATTCCGGCCGGGGTCACCGTGGAAGCGCCCAGGGTCCACGGCAAGTCGCTGGAGGGCAATCTCGAGGGCAACAGCGCCGACCGCGAGGTCATGGTCGTCCTGCCGCCGAGCTACGGCAAGGAGCCGGACCGGCGCTATCCGGTGGTCTATTACCTGCACGGCTTCGCGATCGACGGACGCAATTTCTACAACTACATGAACGTGCCCAAGGCGGTGGCCGACAATGCTGCGGCCGGGCGCGAATTCATCGTCGTGGTGCCCGACACGCTCACCCGCATGGGCGGCTCGATGTATTCCGATTCGGTCACCACGGGCAACTTCCGCCAATGGATCGCGACCGAACTGGTCGCCTATGTCGACGCCCATTACCGCACCATCGCCAGGCCCGCCGGGCGCGGGCTCGCCGGGCATTCGATGGGCGGATACGGCACCTGGGTCACCGCGATGAGCTATCCGGGCGTGTTCGACGCGATCTGGGCGCAGAGCGCCTGCTGCGTCACCCCGCGCGGCGAGACGGTCGAGACCGCCGCGGCGATGGGCAAGGTGCCCTTCGCGCAGGTCGACCAGTCGGGCTTCGGCATGCGCGCGGGCCTTGCCTCGATGACCGCGTGGAGCCCCAACCCCAAGAACCCGCCGTTCCATGCCGATTTCCCGCTCGGCGCGGATGGCAAGGTGGACGAACTGGTGATCGCCAAATGGGCGGCCAACTCGCCGCTGGCGATGGTCCCGGGGCACATCGCGGCGCTGAAGAGCTACAAGGCGATCGCCAGCGACGTCGGCGACAAGGACGGGCTCGCTGCCCAGGACCAGGCGATCAGCGAGCAGATCGCGGCCTTCGGGATCGCCAATTCGTTCGAAGTCTATCCCGGCACGCACACCGACAAGATCGGCCAGCGGTTTTCCGACCTCGTCCTGCCGTTCATGGCGCAGCACCTGGCGATGAAATAGCGCGCCCCTTGGCCTACCGGGCCGGGGCGTCTAGTCACGCCTGAAACCGGATATTGGGAAGGACCAAGGCGGCGTGAGCGCTCCCGTACTAGGCACAAGGCTCGATCTCGAAAGCGCCGAGGCTAAGGCCCGCAGCAGCCACAACCGCGCGCTGGCGCAGGACCTGCGCGCCAGGGTGGCGGAGGCCGCGCTCGGCGGGTCGGAGAAATCGCGCGAGCGCCACACCAGCCGGGGCAAGTTGTTGCCGCGCGAACGGGTGGAGCGGCTGCTCGACCCCGGCTCGCCGTTCCTCGAGATCGGCCAGCTTGCTGCCAACGGGATGTACGAAGGCGACGTGGCGGGTGCATCGATGATCGCGGGCATCGGTCGCGTTTCCGGCCGGCAGGTGATGATCGCCGCCAACGACCCCACGGTGAAGGGCGGCAGCTACTATCCGATGACGGTCAAGAAGCACCTGCGCGCCCAGGAGATCGCCCGCGAGAACCGGCTGCCCTGCATCTACCTGGTCGACAGCGGCGGGGCCAACCTGCCCTATCAGGCCGAAGTCTTCCCCGACCGCGACCACTTCGGGCGCATCTTCTACAACCAGGCGCAGATGAGCGCCGAGCGCATCCCGCAGATCGCCTGCGTGATGGGCAGCTGCACCGCGGGCGGCGCCTATGTCCCGGCGATGTCGGACGAGTCGGTGATCGTTCGCGGGCAGGGCACGATCTTCCTCGCCGGTCCGCCGCTGGTGAAGGCCGCGACGGGCGAGGAGATTTCGGCCGAGGACCTGGGCGGGGGTGACCTCCACGCGCGAAAATCGGGCGTGGTCGATCACCTGGCCGAGAACGACGAGCACGCGCTCACGATCGTGCGCGACATCGTCAGTCATCTTGGCCGCAACGAAGGCGCAACGCTGAATTCATCGCCTCCGCGAGCGCCGAAATTCGACGCCGAGGAGCTCTATTCGATCATTCCCGAAGACGTCCGCGCGCCCTACGACGTGCACGAGGTGATCGCGCGCCTCGTCGACGGGTCGGAATTCCACGAGTTCAAGGCGAACTACGGCAGCACGCTCGTCTGCGGGTTCGCCCACATCTGGGGCATGCCGGTGGCGATCCTCGCCAACAACGGCGTGCTGTTTTCGGAAAGCGCGGTGAAGGGTGCGCACTTCATCGAACTGGCCTGCCAGCGGGGCATTCCCCTTTTGTTTTTGCAGAACATTTCCGGCTTCATGGTCGGCGGAAAGTACGAGGCGGAGGGGATCGCCAAGCACGGCGCCAAGCTGGTCACCGCGGTCGCCACCGCGCAGGTGCCCAAGATCACCGTAGTCATCGGCGGCAGCTTCGGGGCGGGCAATTACGGAATGTGCGGCCGGGCCTATTCGCCGCGCTTCCTGTTCACCTGGCCCAACGCGCGCATCTCTGTGATGGGGGGCGAACAGGCGGCCAGCGTGCTCGCCACCGTCCACCGCGATGCCGACCGCTGGACGCCCGAGGAAGCGGAAGCCTTCAAGGCACCGATCCGCGAGACCTATGAAAACGAGGGCAATCCCTATTACGCCACCGCGCGGCTGTGGGACGACGGGGTGATCGACCCGGTACAGACGCGCGACGTCCTGGGCCTGGCGCTCGCGGCGACGCTCGAAGCCCCGATCCCGGACCAGCCGAAATTCGGCGTGTTCCGGATGTGACCGGGCCCTCGGTCCTTTCGCGCATCGCCCGGCGCGCGATCCTCGCGCTCTACCGGTGGAAGGGATTTCGCATCAGCGGGGAACGGCCCGCCGTGCGCAAGTTCGTCTTCCTGGGGGCGCCGCACACGTCGAACTGGGACTTCGTTTATTTCCTCGGCGCCATCGACGAACTGGGCCTGCGGCCGAGTTTCATGGGCAAGCACACGCTGTTCAAATGGCCGATGACGCGCTTCATGCACGATATGGGCGGCATCCCGGTCGACCGCGGGCGGCGCGGATCGAACTACGTCGAGCAGGCCGCCGCAGCCATCGCCGCCGCCGATGACATGGCGCTGGTCGTCGCGCCCGAGGGTTCGCGCAGCAGCGATGGCTCGTGGCGCACCGGCTTCTGGCACATCGCCCGGGCCGCCGGGGTCCCGGTGGTGCCAGCGTGGTTCGATCTGGCCACGGGACGGGGCGGGCTGGGTGAGCCCATCTGGCCGAGCGACGACCTCGAGGCTGACCTGGCGCGGATTGCCGCCTTCTATCGCAGCAAGATGCCCGCTTGCGCCCGGTGGGACCGGCTGGCGGACCGGGCGGGGACTTCCCCGCGTGACGTTGCGGCCCTAGGGTCCGCCCGATGACCGGGGCCACCGATGACCGTTCCGAAGAGGAGTTCCGCCTCACCATTCAGCTCGTCCTCGCTGGGCGGCGCTGGCGCTCGCTGCTCGACGAGCAACTGCGTCCGCTGGGGCAGTCGAGCGCGCGGATGGAGGCTCTTTCGGCGATCCGCAATTCCACCGACGGGTGTGCCCAGGTCGACGTGGCCCGGCGGCTGCGGATCGAAGGGCCGACCCTGACCCGCATGATCGACACCCTGGAGCGTGACGGCCTGGTCGAACGGCTCGTCGCGGCAGGCGACAGGCGGACGAAGCGGCTGCGCCTGACCGGCGAAGGCGAAGCGACGCTCGACACCATCTTGGCAACGGCCACGGCCTTCCGCGCCAGGATGCTTTCCGGCATCGACGAGGGCAACCTGGAAGAAGGCAACCGCCTGCTCGAGGCGTTCCTCGATCGGCTCGATGCCGGCCTTCCGGGGGATGACGCCTGAGCCTCGCTTGATCGCAGCGCCCGCTTGCCTAACTAGGCGGGACAGCGATTCTCCACGAGACAGGCCATGACCACCCACAAGACCCGCATGCTCATCATCGGCTCCGGCCCGGCCGGGCTCAGCGCCGCCATCTATGGCGCACGCGCGGGCATGGAGCCGATCGTGGTGCAAGGCATCCAGCCCGGCGGCCAGCTGACCATCACCACCGACGTGGAGAACTATCCCGGCTTCGCCGAGGTCGTCCAGGGCCCCTGGCTGATGCAGCAGATGGAGGCGCAGGCCGTCCATGTCGGCACCCGGATGATGTGGGACACCATCGTCTCGGTCGATATCGAGAACGGTTCGCCCTTCAAGGCGATCGGCGACAGCGGCGACGAGTACGTCGGCGACGTGCTGGTCATCGCGACCGGCGCGCAGGCGAAATGGCTGGGCGTGCCGGGCGAACAGGAACTGGGCGGCAAGGGTGTGTCCGCCTGCGCCACCTGCGACGGGTTCTTCTATCGCGGCAAGAAGGTGGCGGTGATCGGCGGCGGCAACACCGCGGTCGAGGAGGCGCTCTACCTCACCAACCACTCGGAAGACGTCACGCTGATCCACCGGCGCGGCGAATTGCGGGCCGAAAAGATCCTGCAGGACCGGCTGTTCGCCCATCCGCGCATCTCGGTCCGCTGGAACGAGCGGGTCGAACGGTTCCTCGGCGACCCCATGGCCGGCGGGCTGACCGGCCTCAAGCTGATCAACACGCTCGACGGGAGCGAGAGCGTGTTCGAATGCCAGGGTGCGTTCGTCGCCATCGGCCACGCGCCCGCGACCGAACTGTTCAAGGGCAAGCTGGCAATGGACCCGGGAGGCTATCTGCTGGTCCAGCCCGGCACGCCGAAGACCGACGTCCCGGGCGTTTTCGCCTGCGGCGACGTGATGGACCAGATCTACCGCCAGGCGGTGACCGCAGCAGGCACGGGGTGCATGGCGGCGCTCGACGCGGAGCGTTTCCTGTCCGGCCTCTCGCTCGACCTTGCGGGCCACGCGGAGAAGGCGCCCGAACCGGCCGAGTGAATTCGCTCGGCCGACACTGGTCAGGGACGGCGCAAGGGAACATTTTGTGCCGCCGCGTCGTTGGGGCCGCGTGATGGAGGGGGACCTTTCGAGGAGGCCCCGATGCAACAAGATAATCTGACAATCGTCCTGCTGGTCGGCGCCGCGGTGGTGCTCGGCCTGATCTTCTGGATGATCGCGCGCCGCCGCAACACGGCCGCCCTGCGTGACCACTTCGGTGACGAATACGACCGGGCGGTCGAGGTCAACGGCGGCGTTTCCAAGGCCGAAGCCGAACTTGCCGAACGCGAGAAGCGCGTCGCCGCGCTCGAGATTCGTCCGCTCCAGCCGCAGGAACGCGACGCATTCGTCACGGAGTGGCAGGATGTGAAGGCGGTGTTCGTCAACAGCCCGACCGAAGCGGTGCATCATGCGGACCGCCTGCTGGCCAAGATCATGAACACCCGGGGCTTCCCGATGGCCGACTTCGACCGCCGGTACGAGGACCTGACGGTCGACCACGGTGATGTCGCCCGGCATTATCGCAACGGGCACGACATCGTCGAGCGCCACGGCCAGGGCAATGCCTCGACCGAGGACTTGCGCCAGGCGATGATCCACTTCGAAGCGCTGTTCGACGATCTCGTCAACGAGGTCGGCGGAGTGGAAGACGCGCAGCCCGTGGAGCGCAAGGTCGCCCGCCCCGCCGAGACCCGGCGGGCGATGGACCTCGACGGCGATGGCGATGCCGATCTCGTCACGCGCGGCCGCGATGCCGATCGTGACGGTGTAATCGAACCCGACGAGAAGACGACTTACCGCACCTGAAATCGGTGGGGCGGCATCCCACGATTTCGTTGCTTCCGGACGTTTCGACTTGCGATGTGCCTTGGCCCCCGGCAGCGTACCCCGCATCGTTCGGGAGAGACAAGATGCCACACCGCCGGGTCACTGCGACCGCCTTGGTCCTTCTGTTGGCCGCGCCGGCCTTGGCGCAGGACGATTCGGCCGCGGGCAACTGGCAGAAGGTTGTCGCCTGCGCACAGGACAGTTCCGAAAAGCGCCGGCACGACTGCATCGATCGCGTGCTCACCGAAGCTGGGGTGTTGAGCGATGCGAAACGGGCCGAGACGACTGTTCGCGACGAGCGGCAGAATTTCGGCCTGTCAGGTGTCCAGCAGGCCGAAGTCGCGCGCAAAGCTGAAGCGGCCAATGCGCCCGCCCCGGTGCCTTCGGCGGCACCTGTTCCGCCTACCCCGCCGGTCGCAGCCGCATCACCTCCGGCGGGGCCGACCACGCCGGCCGCGCCGGCAACGGCTGCCGCGCCGCTGGAGGCCATCAACACCACCGTCGCCAAGGCCTTCGACCCGGGCAACAAGCTGCTGGTGATCATCACCGAAGACGGTCAGGTCTGGCAGCAATCCGAAAGCAAGAACATCGGGCTCCCCCCGAAGGCAGGGACGGCCTTCACGGTCGAGAAAGGCGCGCTAGGCGCATTCAACTGCCGGATCGGCAACGGGCGCAGCTTCCGCTGCCGGCGGCAAGGCTAGACGGACGAAAGCGAGGCGTCCGGAGGCGGTGGACCGCCCCCGGAGCGCCAAGCTTAGCTACATCGCGATCTTGGCGCCGACGTAGAACGCCCGCCCGATCACGTCATACGCACCCGGATCGGTCTGCCCGCTGGCGGTGTTGTATGCACCGACACGGCCGGTGGTCAGGGTGTTGACCCCGACCCTCGGCGGCTTGCGGTCGAACAGGTTGTCGACCCCGGCCCGAAATTCGATGCCGTCCATCGCTTCGACCCGGGCCGACAGGCCGAACCAGTCGTAGGCGGCCGTGTCCTCCTGCGTCGCCGCCGGATTGAGCACCTTGGCGACGTTGCGCGTCCTGGGCAGGTGGCGCCAGCTCAGCGCGATCTCGCCCGGCCCGAAGTTGTAGCTGGCGGTCGTGAACGACTTCCAGCGGAACTGCGAGCCGAACGGCGGAGTAAGGACGTTCACCGTCCCCGACGAGTCCGCATAATCCAGCACCGGCGAGGTGGCGGTGAGCTGGAAGTCGTACTTTTCGAGGTAAGTGAAGTTGGCGTTGATGGCGAACGTGCCGCTGTCCCCGTTGAGGCCCGGAACCGGGATCGCCCAGTCGAGAGTTGCGTCCACACCGGCCGTGCTCACCAGGCCCAGGTTGCGATATTGCGCCGTGGTGGATACCCAGCCGCCATCGTTCGGCCGGCGCAGGATGAGCTGGCAGAACTCGTTGTTGACGTCGTAGTTCGGGTTCGTGCCGTTGGCGTTGAAGCACTCCTGATAGACATACGCGGTCGTTGCCGGCGCGATCGCCTTCTTGATCTTGATGTTGTAGTAATCGACCGTCAGCGCGAAGCGTCCCAAGTCGGTCATGCCCGGCGTCCGCAGCACGAAGCCGGCAGTGATCGTGCGTGCCTCTTCCGGTGTCAGCCCGATATTGCCGATCGTCTGATCACGGCCGAGCGGCTGGATCGGGTTGAAGTTCGGCGAGAAGAACGTGCTGTTCACCAGCGTAGATCCGGCCGGCATGCCCGGCAGCTTGTTGCACAGGTCGATGACTTTTTGCCGGTCCGGGTTGCTGGCGACGTTGCCGTAGGATGCGGAGGTCAACGTCGAGCATGCATCGGCATCGGGCCATGCCACGGTCGAGAAGGTGCCCGGCGTGAACAGCTCGGCCACGTTGGGTGCGCGGTTCGCTATTTGGTATCCGCCGCGGAACGAAAGGAAATCGGTCGCTTCGAGGTTACCGGTAACCTTCCAGGTCGAGACGCTGCCCGCGGTATTGTAGTCCGACAGGCGGTACCCGGCGTTGATGTCGAACTGCTGCACGAACGGCAGATCATGAAGCACGGGGATCAGCAACTCGCCGAAGATTTCCTTGACCTCGACCTTGCCCTGGGTGGGCTTGGTCACGAACAGGCCGATCGGATTGGTATTGATGTTGTTGCCGCTGAACCCGTCGTCGGGGTCGAACTTGTAACTGTTGTCGCGATAATCGGCACCGATCGCGGCTTGCAGCGGCCCCGCCGGCAATTCGAAAAGCGAGCCCTGAAAGCCGATTTCGACCTGGTTCTGCGTCAGCGTGGTGATGTTCTTCAGGTTCGCGCTGATGATGTCGATGCAATCCTGTGACAGCGCGACCTGGGTGAAGGGGTTCACGCCGCTGGTGCATTTCGCATCGGTGCCGAGGCGGAAGTTCTGTGACAGGAAATTCACGCCGTAGTTGGGTGCGCTGACAAGCGCCTGAAGGCGCGACTGATCGACCACGTTGCGCATCAAGACCTGTTGGATGGTCTTGCCGTGCGACGCGAAGGCATCGAAGGTCCAGTCACCGAGGCCGAGGTTGCCGCGCACACCCGCCAGCATCTCGTAGCTGGTGTTGGTATTTTCGGTCGTAACCGCAGCGACGCCGAATAGCGGCTGGACGAGCTCCCACGGATCGTTCGGGCTCGGGCGGCTGCGCAGCACGTTACACAGCGTGGTCGGCACGGCGTGGCTGACCGCCGCACCGCAAGTCGCCGAATCGAAAGGCACGGCGGTGCCCCATTGCAGGTACGACGCGGTCGCGTTGCCCTGGCTGGTCTCGGTTTTGATTTCGTTGAAATTGCCCTGGACATAGCCGGTGATGTCGTCGGTCACATCGTAGTAGGCATTGGCGAACAGCGAATAGCGCTGCAGCGGCAACGAGAGGTAGGATTCCGACTGGTTGTTGACGAGGTTCTTCGCGATCACAGTCCCGGCAGCATTGCGGATATTGATGTAGCGATAATCGGGGTAGCCGGCCGAGCCGGTATAGCCTGGCGCGGTGATCCCGCTGGTCTGCCCATAGACGTTTGAGAAGACCGTGCTGTTGCCGGTCGGTGAGGGGTTGAAGAACAGGTACACCGACTGCTGCGTGCGCACGTCGCCCGGCGCATATCCGGGAACGCCGGCAAAGGCGGCATCGATCGCAGCCTGGGTCGGCGGGTTGTTGAGGCGGGGATAGAACGCCGTGTTGTTGGCCGCCGGCGCAAACTGGTAGCCGAAGAACTGCGGAAATGTGCCGGCGACGTTCGAGTCCGGATCAGTGAACTGTTCGCGGAAAAACGACCTGTCGGTCGCCTCGATCACCGAGCGTTTGGCAACCCCGATGCCGACCATCGCGTTGCCGCGTCCATCGGCGAAATCCGATCCGACCAGGGCCGAAAGTTCGTATTCCTTGCCATCGCCATGAGTGTTGAAGCCGAACTGGCCATCCAGCGTGATGCCGGTGAAGTGGCGCTTCAGCTTGAAGTTGACCACGCCCGATACGGCGTCCGCGCCGTAGGTTGCGCCGGCACCACCGGTGATGACCTCGACACCGTCGAGCGCGGCCTTGGGGATGGTGTTGATGTCGATCAGCAGAGCGGCGTTGGCCGGCTGGGTGCGGCGCCCGTCGAGCAAAACCAGCGTCCGGTTGGCCCCGAGGCCGCGCAGGTTGACCGTGGAAATGCCGGGACTGGAAGTCGGGTTGGGCTGGACGTCACCCGCGCTGGTCGCCTGGTTCTGTCCGGCGACGAACTGCGGCATCCTGGTGAGCGACTGATCGAGCGAAACCGACGCGGAGTTCTCGAGCATTTCCTGGCTCACCGTGACCAGCGGACTTTCGGAATCGTAGTCGCGCCGGGCGATGCGCGATCCGGTGACGATGATCGCTTCGCCCGAAGTCTCGAGCGAGGGCGTTTCCTCTTCGGGAGCCGAATCCTGCGCAAGAGCGGCCGGTGCAAATGCCAAGGCGCAGACTGCTGTCGAACCGGCCATCGCGGCGCGGAACGTACGGAACGCATTGTAATTGGTAGGCATATTTCCTCCCCAGGAATGAGCCCGTGTCGAAGCCGGGCTGTCCTCAGGAGAATATCGGCAATTTTCACCCTTACAAATTAATTCGTATGCTAACTATTAGGGCTGCATCAGTCCTCTTCCGGGTGCGCTTTTTTGGACACGGACCCGGAGCTGGCCTCGCTTTCGGGCGCCGCTCGGCCACGTCTTTAGGCACCGGCCGTCATGACCGGCGCTAAGGAATTTGCAGATCAGACGTCCAAATTCGCCACGTTGAGCGCGTTGTCCTGAATGAACTCGCGGCGCGGTTCGACCACGTCGCCCATCAGACGGGTGAAGATCTCGTCCGTCACGTCGGCGTCCTCGACCTTTACCTGCAGCAGTTCGCGGTTTTCCGGATCGAGCGTGGTTTCCCACAGCTGCTCGGCATTCATTTCGCCCAGCCCCTTGTAGCGGCTGATCGACAGGCCCTTGCGCCCGGCGGCAAGCACCGCGCCGAGCAGTTCGCTTGGGCGGGTGATCGCGCCGTCGACGGGCGCGGGGGGGAGGTCGAGATCCACGTCGTCAGCCGTTTCCGCTTCGGGTTCCGGCTCTTCGCCCAGCCGGGAGAAGCGCGCGGGCCGCGCGAAGGCATCTGCGTGTTCGGCAGCCAGACGGTGGAGCTTGCGCGCCTCGGTGCTGCCGAAGAATCGCTCCTCGATCTCATGCACATCGGTCACCCCGCGCCAGGTGCGGCTGATGCGCACCATCCCGTCCGAGCCGGTCTCGGCGGTCCAGGCAGCCTCGGTATCGCCCATGCCGAGCCGCGAAGCCGCCTGCGCCAGCCGGTCGGCGCGCGTATCGGGCGAAAGCTCGGGTTCGAGCGCGCCGGCGAGCGCCATCTGCTCCACTATCACGCCGTCGTACTTGCGTGGCGCGAAGGCGATCAGGTTGCGCAGCCGCAGCGCGAATTCGACCAGCGTGCGCAGATCCTCTCCGCTACGAGCACCGCCGGCCGCTTCCAGCACGCGGCCCTGCAGCCCGTTGTCGACCAGGTGGCGGTCGAGCGCGGCCTGGTCCTTGAGATAGACCTCGCTGCGGCCCTTGCTCACCTTGAACAGCGGGGGCTGGGCGATGAACAGGTGCCCGGACCGGATGATGTCGGGCATCTGGCGATGGAAGAAGGTCAGCAGCAGCGTGCGGATGTGCGCGCCGTCCACGTCGGCGTCGGTCATGATGACGATCTTGTGGTAGCGCAGCTTGTCGAGGTTGAACTCGTCGCGCAGCCCAGTGCCCATCGCCTGGATCAGCGTGCCCACTTCCTTGCTGGAGATGATCCGGTCGAAGCGCGCGCGCTCGACGTTGAGGATCTTGCCGCGCAGCGGGAGGATCGCCTGATACTGGCTGTCGCGGCCCGACTTGGCTGAGCCGCCGGCGCTGTCGCCCTCGACCAGAAACAGTTCGCTCTTGGCCGGGTCGCGCTCGCGGCAATCGGAGAGCTTGCCGGGCAGGCTGGCGATGTCGAGCGCGCCCTTGCGGCGGGTCAATTCGCGCGCCTTGCGGGCGGCCTCGCGCGCGGCGGCGGCATCGATGATCTTGTGCACGATCGCCTTGGCGTCGCCCGGATTTTCCTCCAGCCACTCGTTCATCTTGTCGCCCATCAGGCTCTCGAGCGGCTGGCGCACTTCGGAGCTGACCAGCTTGTCCTTGGTCTGGCTGGAGAACTTGGGATCGGGCAGTTTGACCGATACGATCGCGGTCAGCCCTTCGCGCATGTCTTCGCCCGAAAGGGTGACCTTTTCCTTCTTCAGCAGGCCCGACCGCTCGGCGTAGTTGTTGAGCGTGCGGGTCAGCGCGGCGCGGAACGCGGCCAGGTGCGTGCCGCCGTCGCGCTGCGGGATGTTGTTGGTGAAGCACAACACGTTCTCGTAGTACGAGTCGTTCCATTCGAGCGCGACGTCGATGCCGATCCCGTCCCTGTCGGCAGAGACCGAGATCGGTTCAGGCACCAGCGGCACCTTGTTGCGGTCGAGGTACTTCACGAAGGCCGCGATACCGCCTTCGTAGTACAGGTCGTGTTCGGCCACCTCGGCGTGGCGCTTGTCGCGCAGGAGGATGTGCACGCCCGAGTTGAGGAACGCGAGTTCGCGGTAGCGATGCTCGAGCTTCTCGAAGTCGAACTCGGTGACATTCTTGAACGTGTCGGTGCTGGGCATGAAGGTCACGCGGGTACCGGTCCGCTCGCGCCCCGCGGGGCCCTTGATCTCGAGCGGCGATACGGCGTCGCCATGCTCGAAACGCATCCAGTGTTCCATGCCGTTGCGCCAGATGACCAGCTCGAGCCACTCGGACAACGCGTTGACCACCGACACGCCCACGCCGTGCAGGCCGCCGGAGACCTTGTAGGCGTTGTCGTCGCTGGTGTTCTCGAACTTTCCGCCGGCGTGGAGCTGGGTCATGATGACCTCGGCGGCCGACACTCCTTCGCCCTTGTGCATGTCGACCGGGATGCCGCGGCCGTTGTCTTCCACCGACACCGATCCATCGGGATTGAGCTCGATAAGCACGAGGTCGCAATGGCCCGCCAGCGCCTCGTCGATCGCATTGTCGCTGACCTCGAACACCATATGGTGCAGGCCCGATCCGTCGTCGGTATCGCCGATGTACATGCCCGGCCGCTTGCGCACGGCATCGAGCCCCTTGAGCACCTTGATGCTGTCGGCGCCGTAATCGTTCTTGTTGGGGGCGTTGGCGCCCTCTGCCGGGATGTTGTCGTCCATGCCGAGCATATAGGGTTTCGGGGGCCGAATCCCAAGTTTGCGCGGCGCATTTTGCACAAGCGCGGACGACCGCTATCACCTTCGGGCAAGACGGTGATTCTGGGGGGAATTTCGATGCGGCGGGTCGCACAGGGAATCGCGCTTGGGCTGGCGCTGGCCGCCGCGCCCCTGGCCGCGCAGGGAACCGGCCACGAACGGCTCGATGCGCTGATCGCCGAGGCCGAGGCGGCCGATGCGAATGCCGACCCCGCCGAGTATCACGCCAAGTTCGTCGCCGCGCTGGAGGAAGCTCGCAAGTTCTACCAGCCTGGGTCGCCGCAGATTGCCGAGCGCGATCTGGGGGTGGCAACCGGGCTGGCGGCGCAGCAGAAGTTTGCCGAGGCCGGGCCGATGCTGGCGCGGCTGATGCCGGTGCTGGAGGCCAACCAGCCGGCGTTCCGCAAGGGGCTGATGGATGCGCTGAGCCTGCAGGGCTACATCGCGACCTTCACCGGCGACCATGCGACCGCCGTTGCGGCGATGGGCAAGTCGCTGGCGATCCATCGCGAAGCGGCCGCGGGAATGCCCAACGTGGAGCTTGCCAAGGCGCTGTCGAACATGGCCGGCGTCCTGCGCGAGGCTGGCAACCCGGCGGAAGCGCTGCCTTACAACACCGAGGCGCTGGCCATGCTGCCAATGCTCGATCCGCCGCCGCCCGAAGGGGCGCTGTGGTATGCCAACCGCGCCGCCTACCTGCGCGAACTGGGGCGCGACGAAGAGGCGGTGGCGACGTCCTACGATGGCCTCGCCTATGCCGAGAAAGCGCTGCCCGGCGGCCACCCGCTGATCGCCAACCTCCACGCCAATCTCGGCGTTCTCCTGATCCGCCAGGGGCGGCCGACCGCGGCGCTGCCGCTGACCCGCAAGGCCTTCGAACTGACCGAGGCGGCCGCCGGCGGCCCCAACCAGAACAGCGCCACGATGCGCGCCGCCTTTGCCACCGCGCTGGTCCAGGCGGGCCGGTTCGAGGAAGGCGCGGCGTTTCTCGAATCGGCACTGCCGATCATCGACTCGCAGCTCGGGGCCGAGAGCAACCGCGCGCTGCAGGTACGCGAGGCGCTGGCGCGCGCCTATCTACGGCTCGGCCGGCTCGACGAGGCACGCGGCATTCAGGCGGGCGTCGTGGCGGCGCGCGATGCACGCCTGCCGCCCAATCACGTCGGCCGAATGGAGGGGCGCCAGGTGCTCGCCACGATCGACCTCGCGCGGGGCGATCCGGCGGCGGCCGAAGTGGCGTTGGCGGCAGGGGTCGCCCTGCGAGCGGCGGCCATGCCGGCAAGCCATCCCGACCTTCTCAGCGAACGCGCGCAACTGCTGCTCGCCCGCAGCCGTGCAGGATCGCTTCCGCCCGACGGTCTGGCGAGCGACGCCCATGCCTTGTTCAAGGCGCTCGTGGATGCGGCGAACCTGGGCCCGGCCGGGATGACCGTGCCGATCCGCGCGTCGTTCGGCTACCTGGCCGAAGTGCTGGCCCGCGCGGGGGATGCGGAGGGTGCTTTCCGCGCCCAGCAATGGACGGCCCGTACCAGCGTGGACGACGCGGCGATCGCAGCCGAGATGGCGCGTCTCGAACAGGCGGGCGGCGCGGCGGCGCGCAGCCTGGCCGAGCGGCGTGCGCTCGTCGTCGAGCGGTCGAGCCTGCTCGCCGCCGCCGAAACCGATGTCGCGAATCCGTCGGGCAAATTCGACGTTTCGGCCGCGAACGCGCGCATTGCCGCGATCGATGCAGCCCTTGCGGCCCTCGATCGGCAGGTGGTGGCCAGTGGCGGCCGCGTCCCCGCCTTTACCGCGAGCTCGATAGCCCAGGTGCGCGCGCAGCTGGGCGCGGGCGAGGTCTTCCTGCAGGCAAGCGACGTGGGCGACGGCTACGCGATCACTGCGGTCGATCGAACGGCCCACTGGCAGTACCTTGTGCCCGGGAAAGAGACCGACATCCGCGCCATGGCCGCCAGGCTGCGTGGCTCGCTCGATCCGGAGCAGAGCGGCAAGCCTTTCGACAGGGCGACCGCGGCCGCGCTCTACGCGGCGGTCGTACGGCCCGACCTCGCCGCTGTGTTGCGAGAGGCGCGGCACCTGAAGGTCAGCGCCAACGGGGCGCTCGGTGCGGTGCCGTTCGGCGTTCTCGTGCCCGACCAAAGCGGCACGGACTACCTGATCGACCGGCTGGCGGTGACCCGGCTTCCCGGCGTGCCGCGCCGTCAGGGCCGCGACAGCGCGCCGCCGGTCCCGCAACTCGTCGGCCTGGGCGACATCGGCGACCTCGACTTGCCGGCCGGGGAGACGATTACGCGCGGCGCACGGTCGATCGATCTTGCCGCGCTGCCGCGGCTGCCCGGCGCGGCCGGCGAGCTGGCGGACCTCGCCCGGGTGCTCGGCGTGCGCGAGCCGCTGATCCTGACCGGCGAGGAGGCGACCGAAGCGGCGCTGCGGGCCGCCGACGTGGCCCCCGGCTCGGTGCTCGCCTTCGCCACCCACGGCCTGGTCTCGGGCGAAGTCGAAGGGCTGCGCGAGCCGGCGCTCCTGCTGGCGGCGGCGGGGAGCGACGATGGGCTGCTGACCGCAAGCGAGATCGCCCGGCTCGACCTCCCTGCCCGCTGGGTCCTGCTTTCGGCGTGCAACACCGCAGCCGGCGCGGGCCCCGATGCTCCGGGCCTGTCAGGCCTGGCGCAAGCCTTCATCATGGCCGGGGCGGAGGAGATTCTCGCGACCCACTGGCCGGTGCGCGACGACATGGCGCGGCTGGTCGCGACCGGGACGCTGGCCGCGGCCGCCGGCGGAGCCGCGCCTGCCGAGGCGCTGCGCCGCAGTGTGCTCGCGGCGCGGGGGAGCGGCCGCCCCCAAGCGTCCCATCCGGCGCTGTGGGGCGCGTTCGAACTGGTGGAATAGCGATCCAACTGATTGGCTAATGTCGCGCCTTGCCGACCTGAGCAGGGGATGACCCCGCCGAAAAGACGGGGCGCGGCGGTCCGGGAGGAGAGAGAGGGGGAGCCGCCGCGCCCCGTACGGGTCTTCGGCTGAAGTCGGCGTCCGATCAGGCGATCGTCGCAGACAGCATCGCGCCGCTAAGGGTGGCGGCAGCGAGGAAGACCAGGATGTGCGATGCGAAATGTCGCATGCCGTTGCTCCTGTTCTGGATTGTCGCCGGCTGGTGGCAAGGGGGGAGAGGGGGCGCCGACCAGCCGGCTCGGAGGGGCAAATAGTGTTGCGCCCTTTTCAACTCAAATGCGAAAAACGCCAGTGCTGTTGCGTTTGACGCAACGCCCAAGTCAGACCCAGAACAGCGGGAACGGGTAGCGGGCGGCGTGTTCGAAATACGAGTTGAAGATCTTCTTCGCGAGATTTTTCATGGCGTTGTCCTTTGTTTCGTGCGGTGCCTTGCGGCGTTCGCTGACTGTCCCCAGGCGCCCGTGTGACGCCTGGGGCGACGATCTCCTTTCGGAAGAGCATCCAGTTTGTATGTTCTGCTTACAATTGTGCGGTGCACCATCGCATATTGCAATTGCGAAAAGTCGACGCGGTGTTGCGCTCTTTGCATCGATGGACGGGTGGATCGCTGCCTATGGACAGCCGTCGGGCGCATCCCGTAACGGACCGCATGGCAGCCGCGCATCTCCCCGATTCCATCCTCCCGGATTCGATCCTCATCGTCGACTTCGGGAGCCAGGTTACACAGCTCATCGCCCGCCGCGTGCGCGAGGCGGGGGTTTATTCCGAGATCGCGCCTTTCACCCAGGCCGAGGAGGCGTTTCACCGTCTCAAACCCAGGGGCATCATCCTGTCGGGCTCGCCCGCCGGGGTGCCAGAGGAAGGCAGCCCACGCGCGCCAGAGATCCTGTTCCAGGCGGGCCTGCCGATCCTCGGGATCTGCTACGGCCAGCAGGTCATGAGCCACCAGCTCGGCGGCGAGGTCCGGCCGGGGCACGAGACGGGCGAAGGCGGCGAATTCGGCCGCGCCTACCTTACCGTTACCAAGGACTGCGCGCTGTTCGACGGGCTGTGGCAGGTTGGCGAGCGGCACCAGGTGTGGATGAGCCACGGCGACAAGGTCACGCGGTTTGCCCCGGGCTTCGAGATCGTGGCCGTGAGCGACGGTGCCCCCTTCGCCGTCATCGCCGACGAGGAACGCCGCTTCTACGGCACCCAGTTCCACCCCGAGGTGGTCCACACGCCCGACGGCGGCAGGCTGATCGCCAACTTCGTGCACCGCGTCTGTGGCCTGGCCGGCGATTGGACGATGGCCGCCTACCGCGAGACGAAGGTCGCGCAGATCCGCGAGCAGGTCGGCAGCGGCAAGGTGATCTGCGGCCTGTCGGGCGGGGTAGACAGTTCGGTCGCCGCGATCCTCATCCACGAGGCGATCGGCGACCAGCTGACCTGCGTCTTCGTCGACCACGGGCTGCTGCGCCTGAACGAGCGCGAACAGGTCGAGCGCATGTTTCGCGACCATTACAACATCCCGCTGGTGGTGGTGGACGCCGAGGAGCGCTTCATGGCCGGGCTGGCCGGCGAGACCGACCCCGAGAAGAAGCGCAAGTTCATCGGCAAGACCTTCATCGACGTGTTCGAGGAAGAGGCCGCGAAGATCGGCGGGGCGGATTTCCTGGCCCAGGGCACGCTCTATCCCGACGTCATCGAGAGCGTCAGCTTCACCGGCGGGCCTTCGGTCACGATCAAGAGCCACCACAACGTGGGCGGCCTGCCCGAACGGATGAACATGCAGCTGGTCGAGCCGCTGCGCGAGCTGTTCAAGGACGAAGTGCGCGAGCTGGGCCGCGAGCTTGGCCTGCCCGAGATCTTCGTCGGCCGCCACCCGTTCCCCGGCCCTGGCCTGGCGATCCGCATCCCGGGCGAGGTGACCAGGGAACGCTGCGACATCCTGCGCAAGGCCGACGCCATCTATCTCGAGGAAATCCGCCGCGCGGGTCTGTACGATGCGATCTGGCAGGCCTTCGCCGTGCTGCTGCCGGTCAAGACCGTGGGGGTGATGGGCGACTATCGCACCTACGACAGCGTTTGCGGCCTGCGCGCGGTGACCAGCACCGACGGCATGACCGCCGACGTCTACCCGTTCGACGCCAGCTTCCTGACCGGCGTCGCCACCCGCATCGTCAACGAGGTCCAGGGCGTGAACCGGGTGGTCTACGACTATACCAGCAAGCCGCCCGGCACCATCGAGTGGGAATAGGCGTTCGGTGGCCATGAGCGTCACCGAAAAGCTTCGCCGGCTGCAGGCGGTCCTGCTCGAGCGGTTCGGCCCGCATCGCCGCGCCGCCAAGGACTACCACGCACCCGAATGGTCGCTGGTGCAGGGCCTGATCGGCTCGCGCATGCCGAGCGAGGTGTCGAGCGCGGTGGCCGACCGGGTCCTGGCCGAGCATGGGACCTGGGATGCGGTCGCCGCGCTATCGCCCGCGGCGTTGGCCAAGGCGCTGAAGGGCGTGCGGTTTCCCAACCAGTCGGCCAAGCGCGTCCACGGCGTGCTCGGCGCAATCCGCGAGAAGGTCGGCAAGGTCGATCTGTCCTGCCTGAAGGCGATGGAGACCGAGGCGGCGATCGCCTGGCTCGAAGCCTTGCCCGGCGCCGGGCGCAAGATCGCCGCGCAGGTGGTCAATACCACCACGCTGCGCCGGGCGGCACTGGTGCTCGACACCCATCACCTGCGGATTCTCGCCCGGCTCGGACTCATCGCCGAGAAGGACGACACCGCCGACGCCTACGACGCGATCATGCCGCAGCTCCCCAGTGAGTGGGACGCCGAGACGATCGACGAGCATCACCAGTTGATGAAGGAGCTCGGGCGCGAGATCTGCACACCCAAGGCGCCGCGCTGTCCGGAATGCCCGGCGCTGGATTTCTGCCCCACCGGCCAGGCTCTGGTCGCCGCCCTCTAGTCGGTGCGGCGCGCTTCCGGCGGGTTTCGCCGCCTGGACCGGACTGGCTTGCGGAACGAGTGCTCTGCCCACGGCGTTGAACCGTCATGAGCCGCGCCCGGCGCGGACGTTTCAGGAAAAGAGGCTGCCATGACGAAGATTATCGCACTCGCCGCCGCGTGCGGCGCCATCGCGCTGGCCGGCTGCGCCACGCTGGAAGAGGAGGCGGTCGACGCCACCTCCGATACCTACAATGCCACGCTGCTGGGTTCGAACCAGGTGGGCGGGGGCGATCCCGACGGCTACGGCAAGGCGGAGATTTCGATATCCGACGCGTTCGGCCAGGTCTGTTACGAGATCAAGGACGTGCGCGGCATCGACACGCCCACCGCGGCGCACATTCACTTCGGCAAGGCCGGCACCAACGGTCCGCCGGTCCTGGCCCTGACGCAGTCCAACGAAGGCACCTGGCAGGGCTGCAAGGACGGCGCCGAGTGGACTCAGAACCGCCTGCAGGGCAACCCGCAGGACTTCTACGTCAACATCCACACCGCCGCCTATCCCGCCGGGGCGATCCGCGGCCAGCTGGTCGACTGATCGGTCTGCAACAAGCGAAGAGCCGTCGCGGGGTCAGCCCTGCGACGGCTTTTTCGTGAGCGCGCGAAACAGGCCCAGCGCGAACAGCACGGACGGGATGGCAAGGGTCAGCAGGCCGGTGTTGCTATTCAATCCGGGCACGACCCACCAGTAGAACGCCAGCGCGGCCAGCAGCATGGCCCCGCCGCCGAGGTAAGCGGAGACGGGCGCGCCCGACAGCGGATTGACGAACAGGCTTTCGTAATTGCCGCCGGGCTCGGGCGTCTCTCCATCGGCCAGGTAATCCCTGCCCAGCACGCCGGCGTAATAGGGCAGCAGCGCGAGCATCAGCAGGCCGTTGAGCGCCACCAGCGCAATCGCCAGCAGCGAGAGCGTTGCGCTCCCCTCGATCAGGATCGAGATGAACAGCCCGCAGATATTGACCGGCAGGACCGCCGCCAGCGCGAAGGGCGTGGCGCGGTTGAACAGCAGCAGCAGCCCGCCGAGCAGGTGGATGAACTTGGCGACCGCCAGCAGGCCGCTTTTCTCGAACGCGGTCATCACCCGTACCGCCATCGGATCGTTCCACTGCGCGTCGCCCAGGAACGGCATCAGGTTCGGCAGGAAATAGTCGAGCGCGGTGACGACCAGGATCGCCCCCATCAGAAGGCGCAGCAGGTCCAGCGGACGGGTCATGCCTGCGCCTCCCTGGCTTGCGCGGCGGGAGCCGGCTTCTCGCCGAAAGGCAGCCGCATCTGCGCATCGCGAGCGAACATCGCCTTGTAGTGATCGATGTAGGCGGCGCAGAGGAACAGGTTGCAGCTCAGCACCGACCAGCCGTAGATCGCCGAACCGGTCCACCAGCCCTGCAGTTCCGTATCCCAGTACCACACGGTGAAGCTGACCGGCAGCACCGCGATCAGGAACAGCGGCAGGCGCCAGCCAAGCAGCACCACCACGCCCGCGGCCAGCTCGGTTGCCTTGACGAAATCGAACAGCCCGCTGTCGAGCAGCGCCAGGAAGGTTTCCATGCTGAGCGGCCGGTTGCCGATCGGTTGCGGATAGAGCCGGATGAAGTGGTTGAGCCCCGCAGGGATCATCCAGGCAGCGTAGATCAGCCGCACGAACCAGGTCGCGTATTTCATGAAGCCCTCCCCCGAAGTCTTCGTGCCCGCACGCCGTGTGCGATGCGGAACGGAAGCTACGCCCGTCGAGCGGGCTTTGTAAATGCCGCACGTATCGCCTATCTGGCAGCCTTGGCTTTACGGACCGCACGCTGTCGACGCGGCGGCCCGGTGCGAAAGGATCGACATGAAGCGCTTCGCCCTCCCGCTCGCCCTCGGCCTGGCCCTCGCCCTGCCGCTGGCCGCCTGCCAGAACGCCGGCGGCGGCGATGTCGTCGCCGCGGCCAGCGAGATCGCCTGGCGGCACGGCGATGTCGATGATGCGCTGGCGGAAGCCAAGGAGGCCGGCAAGCCGGTGCTGCTGTACTGGGGCGCCGTCTGGTGCCCGCCGTGCAACGAGATGAAGGCCGGTCTGTTCAAGGAAGCCAGCTTCATTGCCGAGACCGAGAACTTCGTCCCCGTCTACCTCGACGGCGATACCGACGGCGCGCAGGAATGGGGCGAGCGGTTCGGCATCAGCGGCTATCCCACGGTGATCATCCTGCAGCCCGACGGCACGGAAATCACCCGTATCGCCAGCGCCAACATGGCCGAAAGCCTGCCCAACCTGCTGCAGGTGGCGGCCAGGCGCACGACCTCGATCGAGACACTGCTGGCCAAGGCCGAAAGCGACACCGCCAGCCTGACGGCGGACGACTGGACGATCCTGGGCGGCTTCGACTGGCTCAACGATCCCAAGCATTTCGGCGATCTGCAAAAGGCCGGAACGCTGCTGGCGCAGCTGGCCGAAAAGGCGCCCAGCCCGCAACTGCAGCGCCAGTTCGGCCTGCTCGGCATGGTCGTCGCGGCGGACGAGGACGAGGAGGGCAACATCGTGCTCACCGCCTCGCAGCAGGCGCGCGTGCAGGCACTGCTCACGCCCATGCTGGCTGATCCGGCAGAGGTCATGGCGAACCGCCAGCAGCTCACCTATTACGCGCCCGGCCTCGTCAACGCTCTGCCTGCGGGTGCCGAACGCGATGCGCTGGCCACCTCGCTGCTCGCCGCGGGCGAGGCGATTTACGGCAATTCCAAGCTGACGCTGACCGAGCGGGTCAACGCGGTGCGGATCGATATCGACCTGGCCAAGGGACGCGCCGACGGCACCGTGCCCAAGGACGTGCTGGCCAAGGTGCAGGAGCGCGCCCGCTGGGCCGATGCGCAGGCCAAGGACAAGATCCTGCGCCAGGCGGTGATCGACGATGCGGCCTATCGGCTGTGGGACGCCGGCGACAAGGCCGGGGCGCGCAAGCTGGTGACCGCCGAGCTCGAGCGCTCGGAGCAGCCCTACTACTACATGTCGAGCCTGGCCGACTTCGCCGAGAAGGACGGCGACAAGGCGGGCGCCGTCGAATGGTCGCGCAAGGCTTATGAAGCGAGCCAGGGCCCGGCAACCAGGGTGCAGTGGGCGATCAACTATTCCAACGCCGCGATGCGCAACCTGCCCAAGGACAAGGCGGCGGTCGAAAAGGCGGCCGAGGCTGTCATGGCGGAGCTCGGCAAGATCGAGGACGGCTACTACCAGCGCACGCGGGTGAAGGTCGACGCCTGGGGCAAGAACCTTGCCGAGTGGGCGGAGGCCAACGGCGGAAGCACGGTGCTCGACGGGCTGCGCACGCAGATGGCGACGGTATGTGCCAAGCAGGGCGCGCAGGCGGCCACCTGCAACGCCTGGTCGCGCGCCTGAGCGAAGTCGCTCTCCGGCCCGCGCGGCAGGAGGATTGCGCCGCTCTTTCGCGCCTGATCGCGCAGCTAGGCTATGACGCCGAACTCGGCGATGTCGCGGTGCGGCTGGCGGCGATGGAGGCCGAAGGACGGGTGGTGCTGGTCGCAGAGATCGACGGCCGCGTGGTCGGCTGCCTCAGCACATCGGTGATGCAGGTCCTCCACCGGCCGGCGCCGGTCGGCCGCATCTCGATGATGGTGGTGGATGAAGCGCTGCGCGGACAGGGTATCGGCGCCCGTCTCGTCGCGGCGGCTGAGAGGCACCTGCTCGCGCAGGGCTGCCGGATCGTGGAGGTGACGAGCCACGTCTCACGCGAACGCGCGCACGCCTTCTACGAAGCCTTGGGCTACGAGAAGACGAGCGTGCGGTTGGCGCGCGAACCCTGAAGGTCCGCTACTACCGGATAGGACTAGGGGCTGGTCGGAATGTCCAGATCGTCGTCGGAGACGATCACGATCAGGCCGACGGCTGCGGCGAGCAGCGCGATGTACAGCAGGAACGACCCGCCGCCGAGAGCCTCGGCCTCGGCAACGTCGCTCGAAGCGCGGACGGGCGCTGCGTGCGCAGCCACGGACCCGAACGCCAGCGAGGCGGCGATTAGGGGTGCCATGACTTTTTTGGCAGGAAGCATCGGTATCTCCTCATTCGTGTTGCGGGCATCGAAGACCCGCCATTACGCAATCGAACGCCGTTTCGCAGCAAGATGCCGCTTTTGCAAGTATTTCGTGGGCGCCAAAGTGCTTGAGCGATTGTTTCAAGGACTGACGGGTTCGTTATCGCTATCGCGCGTGAACAGAAGGGCAAACGGCACCAGCGCGGCGACCAGCAGCGCGACGATCACCCAGTTGCCGACAAACCCTTCGCTCGCCTCGGCGGACGAGGCTTCGCGAGCAGGCGCGGCCTGTGCGGCGATGGGCGAAAGGGCCATGGCGGCGGCGGCTGATGCAGCCAGGGCCGAGCGGACAAGTATCATTGCAGTCTCCGTCGAACTTCGTCGATCCGGGCCCGCCCTGCCACGGCCACCGGCTTGCAGGAAAGCGCTTTTTTGTGCGGCCGGGCCTACCAGGCGAAGCCTTGCGCGACCGCGCGCTTTTCCGCCGGGGTCGACTTGCGGCCGAGCACCGCGTTGCGGTGCGGGAAGCGGCCGAAGCGGGCGATCATCCGGTGATGTGCGCTAGCGAAGGCCGTGATCTGCGGATCGCCCAGCGCGGTGAACCGGGCAAGACTCTCGCGCTGATCGAGGATGTACTCGCTGTGCATCAGCGGCATGAGCAGGAACTGCCGCTCCTCGGTGCTCAAACCGCTGGCCCAGCCTCTATGGAGCGCTTGAGTCACAAGCCGGCGGGCCAGCGGATCGCTCGCAAAGGCCAGCGGGCTCTCGCGGTGGATGTTGCGCGGGACCTGGTCGAACAGCAGAATCGCTGCGCGCGCGGTGTCCGGATTGGACAGGAAAGTCGCGGCCGGCTGGTGCCGCAGCGCCTGCCACAATCGCCCGTACCTGCGCCGCAATTCCTCGTCGACGGCAGGGGGCGAAGCGAACTGCTCGCCCGGCTCGAGAACGTGAAACCAGAAGTGCAGCAGGTCCGCCGCCCAGGCGCGCCGGGCGGCGGTCACCAGGTTCAGCCGACCTTGGTGTAGGGCACGAAGTCGCTCAGGAAAACGGAGCCGGTGTAGAACCCGTTGTAGCGGTCGATCGTCCGCATGGGCTCCATCGCGCACAGCTGCGAGCCGCTGAACCGGTCGAGCACCAGCACGTCGTTGGAATCGAGCATGTCGGGATCGCGCGGACGCGCCACCCAGATCGTGTCGCCAGCGCGATAGATCAGCGCGGTCTCGTCGATCACCTGCAGCGCGTTCGAGCCGCGCATGGTCGAAATGCAGTTGGCCGGGGAGCCGGGGGCACGGCCTTCGAGCAGGCGGGCAAGCTTGGCCTCGCCCTTGTCGCGCGCGGACTGGGCGTCGGCAGCGGCGCCGGTCAGCGCAAGGGCGGCAACAGCAGCGGCAAGGAATAGGTTCTTCATGATCGTTCTCCTGCCTTCAATAGTGCGCCACGCAGGATGAACCGAAGCTTACCCTACGCGGCAATTCCGTCGGCCGGCCCGCCCTTGAGGACGAAGCGCCGGTCGCAATAGCCGCAATCGACGTATCCCTTTTCGTCGATCTCCAGCCACACGCGCGGATGGCCCAGCGCGGACGCTGCATAGCCCGCACCGCCACGGATCGCCCCGGCGCCGTCGCAACTGACGCGGGTGGTTTCGACCAGGGTGGTTTCGGGCGCATCGCTCATGCCCCTGCCGTTATCGCCAAGCGAAGTCTGGCGCAATGGCGCTTGCAGTCCTAAGGCCCGCGGCATGACAGACACCGGCCCTGCCATCGAGATCCGCGACCTGGTCAAGGAATATGCGCCGTCCGCCGGCGCGCCGCCCAAGCTTGCGCTGAAGGGCGTCAGCTTCGACGTACCGCAGGGCGGGATTTTCGGCCTGCTGGGGCCCAACGGGGCCGGCAAGTCGACGCTGATCAACATCATGGCCGGCCTCGTCAACAAGACCGGCGGCACGGTGCGGATCTGGGGCCACGACATCGACCAGGATCACCGCAACGCAAAGCTGTCGATCGGGATCGTGCCGCAGGAAATCGTCTTCGACCCGTTCTTCACCCCGTTCGAGGTGCTTGAGAACCAGGGCGGGATGTACGGCGTGGCCAAGGCGCTGCGCCGGTCCGACGAGCTGCTGCGCGCGGTCCACCTGGCCGACAAGCGCAACTCCTATTCGCGCACCTTGTCGGGCGGCATGAAGCGGCGCCTGCTGATTGCCAAGGCGATGGTCCATTCCCCGCCCATTCTCGTGCTCGACGAGCCGACCGCCGGGGTCGACGTCGAACTGCGGCGGCAGTTGTGGGAACTGGTGAGCGAGCTCAATGCCGGGGGCGTGACTGTGGTCCTGACCACCCACTACCTCGAAGAGGCCGAGCAGCTGTGCGACCGCATCGCCATCATAAACCACGGCACGCTGATCGCCGACAAGCCGACCCGCGAGCTCGTGGGCATGATGGGCGAGAAGGTGGTCGAGGTGACGGTCGACCGAGACATCGCCGCGTTGCCCGCCGACCCGGCGTTCAACAAGTGCGAGAAGACCGGCGAACGCACGATCGCGATCACCTTCGACAAGGCCAAGGTCAGCGCCGGGCAGGTGCTCGCCAGGGTCCAGGCGCAGGGCTTCGCGATCGAGGACGTGACCACGCGCGAAGCCGATCTGGAGGACGTTTTCGTTCAGCTCACCAGCGGAACGGCGCAGGCCGCCTGAGCCTGTCCGCCATTGCCCCCGGCCCCATCGGAGAAGCCGGGTGGAACCGCGTTATGGTGCCGTATCAGTCGATCCGGTAGTGGATCGGCTTGAAGCTGCCGCCATTGGATGCATAGGCCGAACATGCGGTCAGCCCGATCACGCAGTCCATTTGCGCGACCATCCGGATGCTGTCGCCCGGGCGGGAGACCGGGGGATCGACGCTCACCTTGCCGCTTGCCGGATCGACCGGGACATTCATGAAGACATTGAACGCAACCGGGATCGCGTCGGCCTCGATCCCCCAAGGCACAAGTGCCTCGGCGAGGTTGCCGAAGCATCCGTGGTGAACCGGATGCTCGGGATAGAAGTGGCGGAACGTCGCCTCGCTGCACGGGGTCAGCAGGAAGTCGTGGCAGCCGACCGTATCTTCCTCGATCCGCAGCATGGGGCGCGACCTGTTCGACCACAGCGTGTTGCCCGTGGTCAGGCGGATCGTCTCCTCGTAGTCGAACGTCCGCCCGTTGGAGAGGACCTCGCGCACGTCGCCCTGAGCAAAGGCGAGCAGGTCGGCGACCTGGCAGCCCTCGGGGTCGATCACCGTGAGCGATCGGCCGGCTACCAGTTCGAACGCTGTCCCGCTGCGCGGCGGAATGACCACGATCCCGCTCAAGTGCGCGGGTCCGTGTGGATGGTGCAGAAGGTCGCGAGGGGTGAAGATTTGGGCATCGCTCCTTAACGCCGATCGCGCCGGATGGGTCCGGCAGGGCGGTGTGCCTGCCGTTCGCGCTCTTCAGTAGGACAGCTTGGGATACCAGTCGCTGCCCCGGCCTTCCGGTGTGAGGTCGAGGACGGGCCAAACCGTCGCCAGGTCGGGCCCGCCGCGCGGGTCCTTGCCCGGGTCGGTCATCTCGCCGGTCATTTCCCCCTTCCAGAACAGGCGGACGGTTTCGCCCTCCTTCCGGAAGACGGCGAGCACGGGATATTCCCAGCCCGTTTCGGGGTCCAGCCCACCGAAATCGAGCGCGTAACTGTCGCCGCAGGTCTGCGCGAACTTCAGATGGTGCCATCCGCGCTCCTGCGCGAAGGCGATCTGGCGCTCCACCGGACTGCGGCCGAGGACATAGAGCGCCGCGCGTTGTTCGATATCGGCAGCGTTCGCATCGAGCGGCCCGAGGAGGTTGGTGCACATCGGGCAGGGCCGCTTGCGCTCCGGCCCGTACATCCAGAAGTAGGTAATCAGTGTATCGTGCTCGCCGAACAGCCCGGCCAGGGCGACCTCCTCGCCGTTGCTGTCGATGAAGCGATAGTCGGCGGTAATGGCCGGCCCCGGCGGTAGGGCGCGCCGTTGCTCGGCCACCGCGTCGATGCGGCGCTGCAGCGCGATCTCCTCGGCGAGAAGGGCCGTGCGGGCCTTGGCATAGGCTTCGCTTTCGCCTGCGCGCGGCTCGCGCTTGGCGGCCAGCGCTGCGGTATCGGCTTCCATCGTGTCAACTCCTGCAGCTGTCTTGGAACGAAAATCCGCGCATGGCCCGGCTGTTCCGACAAGAGCCGCTTGCCCGCCGCGGCGCGCCCGGCCATGACCCGGCCATGGCAGCACAGGAAAGCGACATCCTCGTCATCGGCTCCGGGGCCGCCGGCCTGACCGCGGCGCTTGGACTGGCGCAGGAGCACAAGGTCACCGTCCTCGCGAAGGGTCCCCTCACCAGCGGCAGCACCGCCTGGGCGCAGGGGGGCATCGCCGCGGTGCTCGACGCGGGCGATACTTTCGAGGACCACATCCGCGACACGATGGTGGCCGGGGCCGGCCTCAATCGCCGCGAAACGGTCGAGTTCGTGATCGAGCAGGCACCGGCCGCGATCGAGCGGCTGGTCGAACTCGGCGTGCCGTTCAACACCGCAAGGAACGACCAGGGGTTGCCGAACCTGCACCTGACGCGTGAGGGCGGGCATTCGCACCGCCGCATCGTGCATGTCGACGATGCGACCGGCTGGGCCGTGCAGGCCGCGCTGCTCAAGGCGGCCGAGGAAAATCCGAACATTACCCTGCTGCCCGAGCAGACCTGCATCGACCTGATCACCGGGCGGCACGAGCAGCGCTATTCCGGCTCCGGGCGCGTGTGGGGCGCCTATGCGCTCGACGTCGCGACCGGCAAGGTCCGGGCCCACACCGCCCGCGCGACGGTGCTGGCATCGGGCGGGGCGGGCCGCGTCTACCAGTTCTCGACCGCTCCGCGCGGCGCGACCGGCGACGGGATCGCCATGGCGTGGCGCGCCGGCGCCCGCGTCTCCAACATGGAGATGATGCAGTTCCACCCGACCTGCCTCTACAACCTCGAGGTCAAGAACTTCCTGATCACCGAGGCCGTGCGCGGCGAGGGCGGCATCCTCAAGCATCCGGTCACCGGCCATCGCTACATGCCCGACTACGACGAACGGGCCGAACTTGCCCCGCGCGATATCGTGGCCCGCGCGAACGACGACCAGATCAAGCGCTACGGCCTCGACTACGTCCACCTCGACATCAGCCACCGGCCGCCGGAATTCGTGAAGGAGCATTTCCCCACGATCCACGAGAAGCTGCTCGGCCTAGGCATCGACATGACGAAGGAACCAATCCCGGTCGTGCCGGCGCAACACTACACCTGCGGCGGCATCCTGATCGGGCTCGATGCGCGGACCGACCTGCCGGGACTGTGGGCCGCTGGCGAGTGCACCGAAAGCGGCCTCCACGGGGCGAACCGGCTGGCATCCAATTCGCTGCTCGAATGCTTCGTCTTCGGCGAGGCTGCTGCGCGCGACATCCTTTCATCCTGGGGCGATCTCGCGCCGCCGCCCGCGATCCGCGAGTGGGACGAAAGCCGCGTGACCGATTCCGACGAGGAAGTGGTCATCAAGCAGAACTGGACCGAAATCCGCCGCTTCATGTGGAACTATGTCGGGATCGTGCGCACCACCAAGCGCCTCGAACGCGCGGCGCACCGGACCGAGGTGCTGCACGACGAGATCGACGATTATTATGGTCATTTCCGCGTCACCACCGACCTGATCGAACTGCGCAACCTGCAGCAGTGCGCCGACCTGATCGTGCGCAGCGCGCTCAAGCGCCACGAGAGCCGGGGGCTGCATTATATCCTCGATTATCCCGACACCGATCTCGTCGCGACCGACACCGTGCTGGTGCCCTAGGCGGCGGGAGCGCGGCGGGACCCATGGGCCTGCATCGTCGTTGACGCGGCATGACCTGCCGCCTCCTCCTCGCCGCCGCCGTCCTGGCGCTCGCCGCCTGCTCTTCCGAAACGCCTAAGGGCCCGGAATCCGAAACCGGTTCCGAAACCGAGGCTGCCGCCCCCGTCGAACGGGGCGGGGCTCCGGGCCGCGCCTTCGCCTATACCAAGCTGTCCGAGTGCAAGACCGTGCGCGAGGAGACCGAGGAAGGGCAGTTCCTCGAGCAGGATTGCCCGGGCATCGGCGGCTATGCGCTCAAGTCCACCGTCGGCGACCTGCGGGCCAACCTCGAGGTCATCGGGGCGGGCGGTAAGGGCACGAGCCTCGACCTGTCGCGCATCGGCGGGGGCGGTTTTTCGGCGGTGGGCGAAACGCTGGAATGGCGCGGACCCGCGGGCGATCCGCTGGCGCCCGACGCGCTGATCGTGCGCTATAATGTCGTCGAACAGCCCGAGACCAACGAAGAGGTATCCTACCTGCTGGTCACGAAGCTGGGCGACACGCCCTGCGTTGTCGCCAAGGTGCCGCCGGGGCCCGGCCAGAACGCCCGCGCACGCGACCTTGCGGACCAAGGCGGCACCTGCATCGCTGGTTGAAAATTCCCCCGAAAGCCCCATCTCGATTCCGGAATTGCGCCGCCGGATTCGAAAGCTTCAAGGCCATCCGGGGACAAAAAAAATTTTGGAGAAATCGTTTTGACCCTTGCGCCGCGCGCCGGCCTAGGAAGTCCGCCGCGTCGCGCCGTATGGCCCGGCTAACACACCGCGCCCATCGAGCCACAGACAGGGTTAATCCGCGATCAACCCTCTTGCGCGCGAATCCTGCATGAATCACTATGGCTAGTAGTTGGCTTATGGGGGTCACCTACAAGACCTAGATTCTCCGGGCACTTGGAAACGACTCGCGCCAAGGGGAATCCGGCCGCGGGCAACCCTTCCGGGGCGTTGTCCGGGGACAGTCGGGGGATAAGTTTTTACCCGCCGGAGCTTGCGGATTGCTAGGGTGGTCACTCGCCCCGCGATTCGAACATAGGCGGAACATCGCGCTCCTGCGGGAGTCGCTCGAACTGGTATCGGGGGATTGCGGACAATGGAATTTCGGAACGGGGACGATGCGGCAATGAGCCTTGGCGAACTGGACATGGGCATCACGGTCAAGGAACCGGCCGCACCCTCGAAAAAGGCAGTGAAGATGGACACGAAGGACGCAGGCAGCGATTCGCTGGTGGTCGAGGCGGCGGCGCAGGCAATGGCCGGCGCCATGAAGGCGGCCGTCAAGGTGGAGGACGATTCCAAGTCGGTCCGGCCGCGCCGGTTCGACGTCGTCACCGATTCGTCGCGCGACGCCTTGCTGACCGAATTCGGCAAGGACACGCTGACCGACCGCTACCTTTTGCCCGGGGAGGATTACCAGGACCTCTTCGCGCGTGTGGCCGATGCCTATGCCGACGATGCCGAGCATGCCCAGCGGCTGTACGACTACATCTCGAAGCTGTGGTTCATGCCGGCGACCCCGGTGCTGTCGAATGGCGGCACGGGCCGCGGGCTGCCGATTTCCTGCTATCTTAACTCGGTCAGCGACAGTCTCGAAGGGATCGTCGGCACCTGGAACGAGAACGTCTGGCTGGCCAGCCGGGGCGGCGGCATCGGCACCTACTGGGGCCATGTCCGCGGGATCGGCGAACCGGTCGGCCTCAACGGCAAGACCAGCGGGATCATTCCCTTCGTCCGCGTGATGGACAGCCTGACGCTGGCGATCAGCCAGGGTTCGCTGCGGCGCGGTTCGGCCGCCTGCTACCTCGACGTCTCGCATCCCGAGATCGAGGAGTTCCTCGAGATCCGCAAGCCGTCGGGCGATTTCAACCGCAAGGCGCTCAACCTGCACCACGGCGTGCTGATTTCCGACGCCTTCATGGAAGCGGTCCGGGCGGGCGAGAAGTGGCAGCTGCTCAGCCCCAAGGACGGGTCGGTGCGCAGCAAGGTCGACGCGCGCAGCCTGTTCCAGAAGCTGGTCGAGACCCGGCTGGCCACGGGCGAGCCCTACATCGTCTTCTCCGACACGGTGAACCGGATGATGCCGGCGCACCACCGCGAGCTCGGCCTCAAGGTCTCGACCTCGAACCTGTGCTCCGAAATCACCCTGCCGACCGGCGTCGACCACCTGGGCAACGATCGCACCGCGGTCTGCTGCCTCTCCAGCCTCAATCTCGAGACCTGGGACGAGTGGAACGCCGACAAGCGCTTCATCGAGGACGTGATGCGTTTCCTCGACAACGTGCTGCAGGACTATATCGACCGCGCGCCCGAAGAGATGGCCCGCGCCAAGTATTCGGCCATGCGCGAACGCAGCGTCGGCATGGGCGTGATGGGCTTCCACTCGTTCCTGCAGATGAAGGGCATCGGCTTCGAAAGCCCGATGGCCAAGGTCTGGAACCTGAAGATGTTCAAGCACATCTCGGCCAAGGCCAACGAGGCATCGATGATGATGGCCGAGGAACGCGGGGCGTGTCCGGATGCCGAGGAAATGGGCGCGATGGAGCGCTTTTCCTGCAAGATGGCGATCGCGCCGACCGCGTCGATCAGCATCATCTGCGGCGGCACCAGCGCCTGCATCGAACCGATCCCGGCCAACATCTACACCCACAAGACGCTGTCGGGCAGCTTCGTGGTGAAGAACCCCTATCTCGAGAAGCTGCTGCAGTCGAAATCGAAGGATTCGGTCGCGGTGTGGAACTCGATCCTCGAACGCGGCGGTTCGGTCCAGCACCTCGATTTCCTCTCGCCGGAGGAAAAGGCCGTCTACAAGACCAGCTTCGAGATCGACCAGCGCTGGCTGCTCGAATTCGCCGCCGACCGCACGCCCTTCATCGACCAGGCGCAGAGCCTCAACCTGTTCATCCCGGCCGACGTCGACAAGTGGGACCTGGCGATGCTGCACTTCCAGGCCTGGGAAAAGGGCATCAAGTCGCTCTATTACCTGCGCTCGAAGTCGGTCCAGCGCGCCGGGTTCGCCGGGGGCGTGGAGGCGGACAACACGAAGGACGCCGCGCAGTACAACCTGACCGCCGGCGAGCCGACGGACTACGAGGAATGCCTCGCCTGCCAGTGATCCTGCGGGCGCGAGCTTCACGGACAAGGGCAGCCGATGCGCTGCCCTTTTTCGTTTATGGGGCTGGGTTCTTGTCTGGCCAGCCTCAACTGTGTTAGGTGAATGACACACTATGGAGGCCGAACGTGAACGCTCGCCAGATCATCCGCCTCGGTTGCATTGGCGCACTGGCGCTGGGGCTCTGCGCATGTGCCGCCCAAACCCCCGCGACCGTTGCGCATGGGGCGGACACACCGGGCTTCTGGTGGGGCCTGTGGCACGGGTTCGTCTTCCCCTGGGCGTTTATCGGCTCGCTATTCAGCCCGAAGATCGCAGTCTACGCGGTACCGAACACCGGGGGGTGGTACGACTTCGGCTATTTCGTGGGGGTGACCGTCCTTGGCGGAGGTTCGGTCTTCAGCGCCAAGAAGCGCCGGCGCTAGCGCCCGTCAGGCCTCGCGCCGCAGGAAGAACGTGAAGGGCGGCGAGCCGCGCAGGTCCATCAGGCCGAGCAGAAGGTCCGGCCCGGCGCTGCGGAAGTGGTCGATGATCGGCTGGCGGTCGTAGATCATCGCCGCGCTGGTCTTTCCGCGGTATTCGATCCGGCGGAGACGCGCCGCGGGCTTGCGCGTGGTCATCAGGTTGGCCGAGGCGATGAAGACCTGCTTGGTCCAGTCCCAGCGCTGCGGGCGCATGCCGGTGGCCACCCCCAACGGCAGCCAGCGCGGGTCGATCGCCTCGATCCTGTGGCCCAGGCGGAACAGCAACGGGTGGACGGTGTCGGGATCGATGAACTCCTTGCCGTACCAGCCGTAGGCTTCGAGCAGTCCGTCGAGCGGGTGACCGGTGGCGATCCCGCCGCCTTTCCAGCGGCCGGTCATTTCCTCGAACGACACCGTCGGCAGACTGTCGAACAGAGCGAGCGCATCGGCCGCGGCCATTCCCTCGCGCGCGGCCCTGACCACGAGGGCGGCGGCTTCACGCTGGTCGAGCAGATCGTTCATCGGGTGCGAGATAGCCGCGCGCGGGCCGAGGGCAAAGAAAAACGCCCCCGCCGCAAGGGCAAGGGGCGTTTCCGGCAGCGTTAGGCCACCTTGTGGGTCAGGAAGATCAGTCGCCCTCTTCCTCTTCCATCGCGTAGGCATTGGCCCCGGTCGCGCTGAGGCGGACCTGGTCGCCCTCGATATCGGCGACGAGGCCGATCGGAATATAGTGGTGGTGGCCCGAATGCGCGCCCTCGGCGCCTTCGATCTGCGCACCCGAATCATTCTTGGTCAGCTTGATGCGGTGTTCCTCGACCGAATCGACGGTCCCCACGTGGACGCCGTCGGCGCCGATGACTTCCATGTGCTCGCGAATCTGGCTGGTGTCGGTCACGGGGATTCTCCTGTTTTTCCGTTCGGTTGATCAAGTTTCGATGGCGTGGCGGGGTCCGGCCGCTGCGACGGAACGGCCCTCGGGCGCCACCAATTGCAAAATACCACGATTCGGGATTACCATCACCCGGTTCGCCGGGGAGAGAAACGCATGTCAGGCCTTGCCCGTTCCATCGCACTTGGTGCCGCCGCACTGGGACTGTCGCTGCCGTCGGCAGCCTGGGCGAACGACTTCTGGGAGGTCAAGCGCAGCGCGAGCGGTGCGTGCTCGATGGCCTCGCTGCATAACAACCCCGACGGCCGCCTGCCGCTGACGCTCATCGCATTCGTGTACGATCCTTCGCTCGCGGCGCTCAGCTTCTTCGGCGCCAGCCCGCGGTGGGGCGACGCCTCCGGGCAGGACGGCAATCCGCAAAGCTTGCATCTCAAGTTCGATGGCGCCGGGCATGACGAATGGATCGTCGAGCAGGCCGCGCTGCGCAGGGTCGGCAGCGACCGCCGGGTGCTCGTGGGCGACTGGGGGAGCGAAAACTCCGACGAACTGGCCAAGGCGCTGACAACCTCGCAAAGGCTCACCGTGACCTACGGCGGGGCCGAGCTCGGCACCTTCGACCTGTCCGACGCGAATGCCGCATACGGCGACCTGCGCAAGTGTGCCGCGCGGGGGTAATTCGCGCGCCGTAATCGGCGGCCGATCCGCGCCGCACGGCACAATTGGCAGGCGTTCTCAAACGGTCGCGTGGGCCGGTCGGCAATTTTTAACCAATCGCCCGTACACCCCACGCACATGGGTGCACCGATCATCAAGGCGAACAAGTACCACGGGGTGGGCGATCTCGGGATGTCGCGCTACGCGGTGCTGTATACTGCGCAGCTCGGCTGGCTGATCCTCGGCTGGTATCTGCTCAAGCATGCGTTCTGGCCGTCGACCTGCCAGCCCGACACCGTCATCAAGTTGATGTCCTGTTCGATCCGCCTGCCGGAGAACCGGGGCTGGGTCGAAGCCGCGCTGCTGACCTGGCTGTGGTCGACGCCGATCCTGCTGCTGCTGGACGTCTCGCGCCGTTATCGCGCGTGGATGGAGCGGCGCAGCAAGTAATCCGCCGACAGCGCGCCCCGGATCAGGGGCGCGGCTACGGACCTCCGGCCTGGCGCTGCAGGCGGGCTTTCTCTTCTGGATCGACCTCCGCGAAGCCTTCCTGCTTCTCGCCGGTCGCGTCGCGGGCGGTGCCTTCGCCGGCCTCTTCCTTGCTCTCGCGCTTCTGCTTGGCCTCGCTGCGTTCGCCCTGGGCGGCGGCACGCGCCGCGTCCTCGCGCGGGCCGGTGCGCGGAGGCTCGCCGGGAGCCTCGCCCGCCACGTTGGTGACGTCGCGGGAATCGTCGGGTTCGTATTCGCCCATGCTCACGGAAATGCTCCTTCGGAAAGTCTAGCGGGCGGCCACGCCGGCGGGGGATTTGTCGCCCGCCGCCGCCACGGCCGGCAGGTCGACACGCGGGCGGGCAAAGCCTTCCTGGCGGGCGCCGGTCATGTCGCACAGGGTGCGGCTGTCGGCTGCGCCGGTCAGGCCTGGGCGGCGCGCATCACTGCGGGGGGTGGGCGCGAGCTGGATGCCGCGCTGTTGTTGCTGGGGATGGGTATGCCACATGTTTCTGGACCTCTCTCAGCGACATAATTCTCCGTGAGAAATCAGGTTCCTGCAGTTTGCGACGAACGGATTGCGAATGCGCCGAGGTGTTTTCCCCAGCCGCGGGCACGGGCGCCGTTCACCCCCGGCTCCCTTGGCCCTAGCCTCGCCAGGTTGAGTCGCGCGAAGCCAGAAATATTCGCGCCGACGGATTCCCTTTTTCGCCCCCGATCGCTATATCTGGGGGCACGCGTGAACCGGAGATACCAGATGCCGCTGCTCGAAGCCCGCAAGACCTACAAGCCGTTCGAATATCCGTGGGCTTACGAGTTCTGGAAGCGGCAGCAGCAGATCCACTGGATGCCCGAAGAAGTGCCGCTGGGCGAGGATTGCCGCGACTGGGCGCAGAAGCTGTCCGAGCATGAGAAGAACCTGCTCACGCAGATCTTCCGCTTCTTTACCCAGGCCGACATCGAGGTGCAGGACTGCTACCACGAGAAGTACGGCCGGGTGTTCAAGCCGACCGAGATCAAGATGATGCTGGCCGCCTTCTCCAACATGGAAACGGTGCACATCGCCGCCTACTCGCACCTGCTCGACACGATCGGCATGCCCGAAAGCGAATACGGCATGTTCCTCGAATACCAGGAGATGCGCGACAAGCACGATTACCTGCAGCAGTTCGGCGTCGATTCCGACGAGGACATCGCCCGCACGCTGGCCATGTTCGGCGGCTTCACCGAAGGGCTGCAGCTATTCGCCAGCTTCGCCATGCTGATGAACTTTCCGCGCTTCAACAAGATGAAGGGCATGGGCCAGATCGTCAGCTGGAGCGTGCGCGACGAGAGCCTGCACTGCGAAGGCATCACCAAGCTGTTCCACGCCTTCACCAAGGAACGCGACTGCCTGACCAAGGCGGTCAAGGAAGACATCATGGACATGTGCCAGAAGACGGTGCGGCTGGAAGACGCCTTCATCGACCTGGCGTTCGAGGCCGGCCCCGTCCCGGGCATGACCGCCAAGGAGATCAAGCGCTACATCCGCTACATCGCCGACTGGCGGCTGGGCCAGCTCGGCCTGCCGAGCATCTACATGGTCGAGGACCACCCCCTCCCCTGGCTTGCCCCGCTGCTCAACGGCGTGGAGCACGCCAACTTCTTCGAAACCCGCGCCACCGAATACTCCAAGGCGGCGACCAGGGGCGACTGGAACACCGTCTGGGCCAGCTTCGACCAGCGCCAGAAGGCCAAGGGCTCGGCCGCGAACGAGGTTGCCGAGGTCGAGGGGCCGGGGTTGTTTGGGGATGATGGGGCAGGGGTGCAGGCTGCGGAGTAGGCCCGAGCTAAGCGACGAGAGCTTTTAGTTGCATCTTCGCCAAGCCGCGCTGGCGTTGATGGATGCTGCAATTGCCCGCGAGTTGCGTTTTCTCAAGCATTCCGAAACCGATCTGCTTCAAATCCGCAGAATGGATTCGAGGCTGCAATTTTTCCAGATGGTGGCGTGTTACGCCCTGACGATCAATCTGGTGGCCTTCGTCGCCTTCGGTATCGACAAGGTGCAGGCCGGGGCTCGCGGGCGGCGGATTTCGGAAGACAGGCTCCTGAGTTTTGCCTTCATGGGCGGTTGGCCGGGTGCCTATGCCGGGCGGCATCTGTTCCGGCACAAGACCCGCAAGCAGCCGTTTTCCACCCTTCTGCACTCCATTGCCGTCATCGAAACCGTGGCGGTGGGCGGTCTCGGTCTCTGGCTGTTTTTGCGCTGAGATCCGGCAAAAAGCAGCTTTACGGTTTGGTCACCATCTTCGCGGCAACATCGCGGGGTGCCACACCACCCCGACTCCCCGGATGACACCCTGTCCCTTGGCAACATCGCGGTGTTCGCCATGCTGGCGTTCGGCGTTGCGTGGTGGGTTATTCCGGACAGCGAGCAAATCGGTGCGGAGGCGGCAGAGGCTGCGGTGGTGGATCAGACCACGGCGCCACTCAGCGCCTACGAAAGTTCTCCACCCGAGTTTGCCGCGTTCGATCAGGCATCGCGGGAGCCGAACGAGGTCGAGGCGAGCGTGACTTACCCGGGCTGCAACGAGGTCCGCGCCCTCGGCCTGGATCCGCTTTACGCCGGTCAACCCGGTTACAGGACGACGATGGACGGTGACCTCGACGGCATCGCCTGCGAGCCGATCCCCTAGCGCCCTTCGGGCCATCTTTCCTACTGCCGGAAGGCAATGCGAGGGCGGCGCCACCTGCTTTCTTCCGCAAGCGAGGCGGGAAAAGCCAGCCCCCGGCCCCTCCCGCAAGCGGAAGGGGAGAAGGTTGTCCTCCTTCCGCGGGCGGGATGAGTGTGCTCGCGGCAGGAAGTCGGCGAAGAACGGGCCGACCGGCATCTGGCGGCTGAACTTCGCGCCGGGCTGGCCGCGCGCGAGAAAGCGCCAGAGCGCGCGCTCCGACCTGAAGCCTCACCCCCGCCCCCGCACTGCAACCGGCATCAGCCCAAACCCCGCTTGCCCCACCAGCCCGATTAGTCCCGGCGTCTCGCCCAGCCCCGTCAGCCATTCGCCCGCGCTACTGCCCAGTGCCAGGGCGAACGCCAGTTCGGTGGCAAGGAGGAGGGCGAAGGCGAGGCCGCCCATCGCCAGCGCGTCGCGCGCATCGGCCACGTGGTAGCGGCGGGTCAGGCGGCGCGCGGCGAGCCAGCTGACGGCGAGCATGAGCGGGAGCTCGAGCAGGACCGCAGACACCTGCCCCAAGCGCGGGGCGAGCCACAGCACTCGTGCGCTGCCGAGCACGAAGCCGAGCGCGAAGATCGCGGCGAAATAGAGCGCGGCGGCGGAGGCAATGCGCGGCATTGTCATGGCTCCGGGGCCTAGCATCGTGCGCGCATGCCGGGGAGCGTGTTCGCGCAGTGCGAGAGGCGAGGCACAAACCATTTTCCTACACGCCGCCGATCTGCTCCATCCTGCGGGATGAAGCACTGGCCCGTCCCCCTTCCCCGCACCGCGCCGCTCACCCGCCGCCGCATCCCCATGTTCCATCCCGTCCCCGTCGGCCCGCGGCTCGACGGCTGGACGCCCGAGCGGCAGGGGCAGTTCATCGGGCACCTGGCGCAGACGCTGAGCGTGATCGAGGCGTGCCGGCGCGTCGGGATGGGGCGCGAGAGTGCCTATCGGCTGCGCAAGCGGCCCGGCGCGGCGGGGTTCGCGGCGGCGTGGGATGCGGCGCTGGGCAGGCCGTTCGAGCGGGTGGACCTGCGCAGTGCGAAGTCCACAGGACTCTCCGCCGGGTACCGCCACCGCGCGGGCCTGATCCGCGTGGTGATGGACCGCGGGCGGTTCGTCGCAAGTATCCGGAAAGACGACGATGATGCCCTGCTGCAGTTCCTTGCGCGGATCGACCGGGCGAGCGGGATCGACGGCTTTGGCGCGTGAAAGTCACACCTTTCCCGTTGCGGAAGGGCGGTCCACGCAAGGTCACACAACGGCCGTCGGCCGCCCCCGCGCTTGATCGCGCCGATCCGCACCCCATCTCGCCCCCATCGACAACCGGAGAGAGAACCCCATGCGTACCGAAGCCGAAGTTGCCGCCATGCAGTGTCCCGTCTGCCGCGTCCCGCTGGCCATGAGCGACCGGCAGGGGGTGGAGATCGATTACTGCCCGCAGTGCCGCGGCGTGTGGCTCGATCGGGGCGAGCTCGACAAGATCATCGAGCGCAGCGCGCCCGAAGCCCCCGCGCAGCGCGCCGCGCCCAGCTATGCCCAGCACGGCGGGGCGCAGCACGGCGGCTATGGCCACGGCAGCCACTCCAAGCCCTACAAGAAGCGCAAGAGCTTCCTCGAAGACCTGTTCGACTAGACGGTTGTTGCGGCGCGAGCGGTCTTGTCCGATGATCCGCCCGCTCCGTCGCAGCGGTGGAAACCGATGAGCCCGGGCATGCATTAACCTTTCGACCGACCCGAAACTGCGGGCGGCGGAAAGGATCCGATCATGAACAACCGGAACGACAGCAGCAACGCGCAGCCCGGCCAGGCCCAGCAGCAGGGCGGCGGCCAGGGCCAGCAGCAGGGCGACGACAACCGGCAGGAGCGGCAGAACCCGGGCCAGCAGAACCAGCAGGGCGGCCAGACCGGCCAGCCGGGCGACAGCGGCCGCTCGGGCCAGCAGGATGGCGGCAAGGCCGAAGGCGAGCGCCAGTTCGAACAAGGCGAGGACGGCTCGGGCCAGGACAACGGCCAAAGCGATCGCTCGGACCAGTCCGATCAGGGCAACCGCCGCTGACCGCTGAATTGAAGACACCTATCCCAAGGCCGTGACCCTCTCCGGCCTGAAGGGCGGTTCATCCAGGCGGGTGGGCCGCCCTTCTCCCTCCGGCAAGGGTTGCGAACGGTCGCCACCTCATTTGCCGATGAACAGGAAGCCCACCGCGGCCATGATGCAGCCGAAGGCGGCGAAGTGCCGCCAGGTCAGCGCCTCGCCCAGGAACAGCACCATGAACGCGCCGAACACCGTCAGCGCGATCGCTTCCTGCGCGATCTTGAGCTGGCCCGGCGTCCAGCCCGCGCCGTAGCCGATGCGGTTGGCCGGAACCGCGAGCGAATACTCGACCCCGGCGAGCAGCCACGAGATCAGGATGACCCAGCCCAGCGGACGGGCGTTGGCGACCTCCGGGCCTCCCTTCAGGTGCCAGTACCAGGCGGCGGTCATGAAGATGTTCGATAGCACGAGCAGGGCGAGCGTGGGCATGGCGCCGAGTGATAGAACCGCGCCGGCACGCCCGCCAGCGCCATCCTGCCCCGGGCCCGCGCCAAGCTGCCGGAACAAGCGCGGCCGCCATTCGCTTAGGCCTCGTTCCCCAAGGGAAAGGACCACAATTCAAATGGCTTACGAAAACGACACCTACACCCGTGACGGCGTCTCCAACGATACCGATACCGGCGACACCACCACCCTCAACACGCTGATCGGCACGCTGATCGATTCGGTAAACGGCTACCAGAAGGCTGCCGCCGACACCGACAACACCCGCTTCGCCGAGCTGTTCAACGCCCGCGCGCAGGAGCGCCAGGCCGCGGTCACCAAGTTGCAGGCAGCGGTCGCCCGCATGGGCGGCAACCCGGAAGACGACGGCACCACCGCCGGCGCTATCCACCGTGGCTGGATCAACCTGAAGGAAGCCGTCGTCGGGCGTGACGATGAAGCGATCGTCAACTCGGTCGAGAGCGGCGAGGACTATCTGAAGGAGAAGTTCGAGGCGGCCCTGCGCCATGTCGACCTTCCGGCCGATGCCCGCGCCGCAGTCGAGGAAGCCTGGACTTCGGTCAAGGCCGGCCACGACCAGATGAGCCAGCTCAAGCACGCGATCGACTGAGCGAACGAAATCGACCGGCCCAATTGAACCCGGGCCGGTGGTTGGGGCGGCGCGCACTCGGCGCGTCGCCCCTTTTCGTGTCAGCTACCGCACCAGGAGCTGCGCCTGCCGCGCCAACCCTCCGCCAGTCCTTCGCTGACCAGCGCGGACCCCAGGCTTTCGCCGTCGCGCATGACCACGCGCAGCGCTCGCCCGTAGAAGTCCCGCTCGCGGCCGGTCCCGTCGGTGATGGGGGCCAAGGCGAAGTCCTCCTGGTTGAGCAGGGCGGTCAGACGAAGCGCCGCGCGCCGGCCCAGTGCCGCCTCGCGCGCGCAGCCCGGCTTCGATACCTCCGGCGCATTGATGTCGGCCAGGCGGATCTTCTCGCCGCGCAGCCAGATGGTATCTCCGTCGACCACGCAGGTGATCCGCCGCCCCGCGCCGCACGGCTTAAATCGTTGGTCCACTCTGTTCGAAGCACCATGCGCAACGTTAGCGGGTTCCGCTGCAGCGGGCGCGATGGCCAGGTGCCCTGCCGCCGCCACCAACAGCGCGAACAGCGCCGGGGGAGACCAGGGCCGGAGGGAAATCGGTGCGCGCGACATCGCGGCACGATGCGGCACGGCCGCCTCAGGCTTACTCGGGTTCAGCCCTTAAGGGCGATTGCGCAGGGCCTACCTGCGGTACCGCGAGCGCGGCGGCGGGAACTCCACCGCTTCTGCTGCGTCGGTTTCCCGTAACAGCAGGAAGGAAGGACCCATGGATACCATCACCCGCGCCGACCGCGAACGCGAGCTGGAAGGGCTGCTCGCCAGGATTGCCGCGCATCCCGAACACGATCTGACTGAGGAGCGCGAGCGCGCCGCCGTGCTCCGCCGCACGCTCGAAGCCGGGCGGGAAAGCACCGCCGGCTGACACCTGTTTTGTCAAAGGAGAATATCATGACCAGACGCCTCGTTCCGCTGGCTGCCGCGCTCGGTCTCGCGCTCGCCGCCTGTTCCGATTCCGCCGAGGAGGAGCCGACGTATGAAGCCGACGCCGTAGACGAGAGCGGCGGCGACCTGATCGTCCGCGATGCCGATGAGCCCGGTGTAGCAGTCGATGTGCCCGAAACACCCATGACCAACGTCCCGGCGGCATCCGATACCGGCACCACCACGAGCGACACGGAAACCGGCCAGACGACGCCGCCCAGCGAGTGAGGACGAAGGGCTCGCAAATCACACGGCAAGATTTCAACCTCGCCGCCTGACCTGCCCGAACGCGAGTTAAACCCGCCCGCCATCGTGCGAGCGGAAAATCCGGTGGTGACTGAGCGACGCCTAGAGGCGGTCGGCGGTGCGGCGGTCGCTGCCCGAACGGCGCTGCTTCTTGCGGCGCTCCGAATGGACGATCGGTTCTTCGCTGACCCGGCGGTCGCTGCCGGCGCGGCGGCCCACGCGTTCGTCCTCGGTCGAGGCGGGTGTGCTGTCCATTGCAGCATTCCTTGTCCTGCCACCCGGTGCGCACCCGACCGGTGCGCCCGCCTTCGGGCAGTTCGCCGGTATCGTTAGCAACAAACCCGTTGCGATGTTGTTAAGGCTGATGTGCCGGTTGCCCTGAGGCATGACGCAAAATTAAGGGGCGGCGGTAAAGACCGCCGCCCCTTGCGACCCTCGTGCCGACCTTGGGGAGGGGTGGGAGGTCGGGCCGGCACGGGAGGGCTTTTCATGCTCTCGGGCAATGAGACCCCTGAAACGGCTTGAGGCTCCCAGCCTTGCGATGAAACGCGCGGTATCAGCGCCGGGAGGAGGCGGTTCATCCGGGGTTTAAGCGAGGTTCAGTTTGCGCGGCCTCCCCGGGCCTAGGCACGGGCGAAGCCAATCGCTAGACGCACCCCTCGAAACCCCCGGAGATTCCGACCGTGACGAAGGACAGGCAGATGCTCGCCAAGGCCGAGACGCTGATCGAGGCGCTGCCCTATTTCCAGCGCTACGCGGGCTGCACCTTCGTGGTGAAGTACGGCGGCCATGCGATGGGCGATCCCGAAGCGGCGCAGGATTTCGCCGAGGACATCGTTCTGCTCAAGGCGGTCGGCATCAATCCGGTGGTGGTCCACGGCGGCGGCCCGCAGATCGGCGCGATGCTCAAGAAGCTGGGCGTGGAAAGCACCTTCGTCGACGGGCTGCGGGTGACCGACAAGCAGACCGCCGAGATCGCGGAGATGGTTTTGTCCGGGGCGATCAACAAGGAGATCGTCGGCTGGCTCGCCAAGCAGGGCGGCAAGGCGCTCGGCATCTCGGGCAAGGACGGCGGTCTGGTCACCGCGCGCAAGGTCACGCGCACCAACAAGGATCCCGACAGCCAGATCGAGAAGATCGTCGACCTGGGCTTCGTCGGCGAGCCCGAGACCATCGACACGACGATCCTGCGCACGGCCAGCGAGGCGGGGATGATTCCGGTCGTCGCGCCGATCGCCGCTGGGGCCGACGGGCACACCTACAACATCAACGCCGATACCATGGCCGGCGCCCTTGCAGCGGCCCTGGGCGCGGCGCGGCTGTTCCTGCTGACCGACGTGACCGGCGTGCTCGACAAGCAGGGCAACCTTTTGTCCGATCTCACCCCGGCCGACGTCGAGCGGCTGCGGGCCGACGGGACGATCAGCGGCGGCATGATCCCCAAGCTGGAGACCTGCGTCCATGCGGTCGAGGCCGGGTGCCAGGCGGCCGTCATCCTCGACGGCCGGGTCGGGCACGCGATGCTGCTCGAATTCTTCACCAGCCGGGGCGCGGGCACGTTGATCAGTAAGGGGTGAATTGCCCCCGGCCCGGCCAAAAGAGGTCGGGCGCTTGAACGCCGGCACTGTCCTAGTCTAACAGGACACCTTGCACGCTTTGCGAAAGGCCATCGATGTACGTGGTAATCGATATCGTCGGAATCCTGATCCAGGTCGTGGTGATGCTGGTGATCATCCAGTTCGTCATCGGGCTGCTGTTCGCCTTCAATGTGGTTAATTCCTCGAACCAGTTCCTGGTGCAGGTCTACCGCTCGATCAACTCGCTGCTCGAACCGGTCCTGGCGCCCATCCGGCGCATCATGCCCGAAACGGGTGCGATCGATTTCTCGCCGCTCGTCCTCGTGGTGGTGCTGCAGATCATCATGCGGATCCTGATCGGCGTGGCGGCCGGCTGATCGATGTCCGCGCGGATCATCGACGGCAAGGCCTTCGCCGAAGGCCTCCGTTCGCGGATCGGCGGATACGCGCGGGATTTCGAGGCCAAGGCCGGGCGCAAGGCGGGGCTGGCGGTCGTGCTGGTGGGAGAGGATCCGGCGAGCCAGGTCTACGTGCGCAGCAAGTCCAGGGCGGTCGAGGCGGCAGGAATGGCTTCGTGGGAGTTCCGCATGCCTGCCGATGCCGCCGAAGCGGACCTGCTGGCCAAGGTGCGCGAGCTGAACGCCGACCCTGCCGTCGACGGCATCCTCGTGCAGCTGCCGCTGCCGGACGGCCTCGACGACCAGAAGGTCATCGACACGATCGACCCCGACAAGGATGTCGACGGCTTCCATATCGTCAACGCCGGACGGCTCGCCGTCGGGCAGGAGGGGTTCGTCCCCTGCACGCCGCTGGGCTGCATGATGCTGCTGCGCGACGTGCTGGGCGACCTCACAGGCCTGGAGGCGGTGGTGATCGGCCGCTCCAACATCGTCGGGCGGCCGATGGCCCGGCTGTTGGCCGATGCGAACTGCACGGTGACCGTTGCGCATAGCCGCACCCGTGACTTGCCCGCGGTCGTCCGCCGGGCCGACATCGTCGTGGCGGCGGTGGGCCAGCCCGAGATGGTGCGGGGTGACTGGATCAAGCCGGGCGCCACGGTCATCGACGTCGGGATTAACCGCGTCGGCGTGGCGGGCGAGAACCACCGCCTGGTGGGCGACGTCGACTTTGCCGGGGCGAGCGAGGTGGCGGGGGCCATCACCCCGGTTCCCGGCGGCGTGGGCCCGATGACCATCGCCGTCTTACTGCGCAACACGCTCGTCTCGGCCTATCGCCGCGAAGGGCTCGAACTGGCGAAGGATGCCCTGTGACACGCACGACCCTGCTCGCCGCCGCGTGCCTGCTGCTCGGAGGATGTGTAATGAACGGATTGCCCGGGGCGAACGAAAGCGGGCCGGAGCGCGAGCTGCGCAACCGACTGCTGGGTGCCGAGCGGGCCGACCCCAGCAAGGTCATCGCCGCAGAGCTTGCCTTTGCACGGGCGGCGCGCGAGATCGGGCAGTGGACCGCTTTCCGCCAGTTCGCCACCTCCGACGCGGTCATGCCTGCGCCCAATCCGCGACCGGTGGCCGAGGTGCTGAAGGGCCGAGCCGACCCTGCCCAGGTGATCGTCTGGGAGCCCGACCTCGTTTGGGCGAGCTGTGACGGCAGCCACGCGCTGTCGACGGGCCCTGCAACCTATCCCGACGGGTCGAAAGGCCGGTTCGCGACGATCTGGCAACGCCAGGGGCGGAGCGAATACCGCTGGGTGCTCGACCAGGGATTCGACCTTGAGGACGGCTACGCCAAGCCCGACCTGATCGCCGCGCACATCGCCGATTGCCCGCCCGGCACGCCGGCCGCGGGCAACGCGACGACTTGGCCCGATCGGTCGAGCGGGCAATCGCGTGACGCGTCCCTTACCTGGGAGACGCGCTTCGCGCCCGATTGCGCGCGCACGTTCATCGTGCGGGCCCGGGTCGAGGGCGAGATGCGCGAGGTCTTCCGGCGCGAGGCCGCAGCGCCGCCAGTGCCTGCCGGGCGCGACCCGGTGACCTGCCCCGCCCGATGAGCGAACTGTTCATCTCGGCCTTTATCACGCTGTTCGTGGTGATCGACCCGCCCGGCTGCGCGCCGATCTATGCCGGGCTGACGGCGGGTGCGAGCCCGGCGCAGCGCACCAGCATGGCGATCCGCGCCTGCGTGATCGCCAGCGTGATACTCATCATCTTCGCACTGTTCGGCGAGGACCTGCTCGGCGCGCTGCATATCGAGCTCGACAGCTTCCGCATCGCCGGCGGGCTGATGCTGTTCCTCATCGCGCTCGACATGGTGTTCGAGAAACGCACCCAGCGGCGCGAGGAGCGGGCCGAAAAGGTCATGGCGACCCCCGAGGTGGAGGACGTGTCCGTTTTCCCCATGGCCATGCCGATGCTCGCCGGGCCCGGTGCGATCGCCTCGGTCATGCTGCTGGCGGGCGGCGCCAAGGGCGTGGAGGGTACGCTCGTCGTGCTCGCGGCGCTCGGCGTGGTCATGCTGATGACGGTCGCCGCGCTGATCGCCGCAGGGCCGCTGATGAAGCTGGTCGGCGCGCGGGTGGAAGCGGTCATTACCCGCCTGCTCGGCGTGCTCCTCGCGGCGCTGGCGGCTCAGTACGTGACCGACGGGCTGCGAGGTTCCTTTTCCGTATGAATCAGCCCGTTCGGATCCCTACTGGCAGCGCGAAGGGAGAACCCTCTTAGGCGGGTTCGACAAGCACTACTGCAAGGTCACTTTCCCCTCGTCGGGGTCGCTGAGGCCAAAGAACTGCATAAGCTGGACCAGCAGTTCGCAGCGGGTCGCCACGTCGGGCGCCTCGAGAAGGGCCTGCTTGGCGGCCGCGTCGAACGGGGCGATCTGGCTGACGCCGTTGATCAGCGCGAGATCGTCGAGCTGGGCGACCGAGCCCCAGTCGACCGAATAGCCCTGCCGCTCGGCAAAGGCGCGCGCCTCGCGCTCGAAGCTCGCTCGCTCGACCGCGCTCAGCGATTCGAATTCCGGATCGTCGAACAGTTCGCCCTCGACCTGGCGGAAGGGCGTGGAGACGGGCAGTTCGCGCAGCAGGCGGAAGCGCGCCTCGCCCTCGAGCACAATGTTGTAGCGCCCGTCCTCCAGCGCCTCGACATCGCCGATCTTGCCGACGCAGCCCATGGCGAAGAGCGGTGCGCCCTCGCGCGGCGCCTGCGGCTGGATCACCGCGATACGCCGGTCCTTGGCCAGCGCCGAGCCGACAAGCGCGCGGTAACGCGGCTCGAAGATGTGCAGCGGCAACTGCAGGTCGGGGAATAGGATGACCCCGTGCAGCGGGAAGATCGAGAGCTTCTGCGCGCTCAACGCGTCACCCGAACAGCAGCAGCGAAAGCTTGCGCCGCTGCGCCGCGACCCAGGGGTCTTCCAGCCCGACCGCCTCGAAAATCTGCAGCAGCTTGGCCTTGGCAGCGCCCTCGTTCCATTCGGGATCGGTCCTGATCGAGCCGAGCAGCGCCTCCACGGCATCATCGCGCTGGCCCGCGGCGAAGGCGGCTGCGGCGAAATCGAGTTGCGCCTGGCCGTCGGCCGGGCGCTCGGCGGCGGCGGCACGCAGGGCTTGCAGCTCACCCTCGTCGACATCGCTTCCGGCCAGCTCGAGTGCGCTCGCCGCCTGCACCAGGAGGGGATCGGCGCGCAGGTCTTCCGGCAGGGCGCCCAGCGCCGCGCGTGCCTCGTCCTTGCGGCCAGCGGCGAGCAGCGCGCGCACCAGGCCGGACTGCACCCCGGCATCGCCCGGCATCATGTCGGTCAGCTGCGCGAATATGCCCGCAGCCCGCTCGCCGTCGCCTTCTGCCAGCACCTGCTCGCCCATCGCCACCAACGCGGACAGGTCCTCGCCTTCGTCGGCCCCGGCGCCGCCCTTGACCGGCAACTGGCCGAGAAGCTGGTCGAGCGCTACCCTGAGCTGCGATTCGGTGCGCATCGGCGTCAGGTCGGCCACCGGGCGGCCCTGGAAAATGGCGTAGACGGTCGGGATCGACTGAACCTGGAACTGCGCGGCGATGAAGCGCTCTTCGTCGACGTTGAGCTTGGCCAGCATCACGCCCTTGTCGGCATATTCGCCGCAGACCTTTTCCAGCACCGGGGTCAGCGCCTTGCAGGGGCCGCACCATTCGGCCCAGAAATCGAGCACCACGATCTTGTCCATCGACGGCGCGACGACCGCCTGCTGGAAGCGTTCGACCGCCTTCTGTTCGTCGAGATTGAGACCCATGCTGGCCAAGGGGATGCTCCTGCTGCCCGGAGTGGAATTTGCCGGCCCCATGTGGGCCTTCGCGCCCGATTGTGAAGGGCGCGGCGCATATCGGCAAGGGGCGGTGATTTCCTCTTGCCCGGCCCCCGGGCGGCTGCTAACCGCGCGCTTCCCCGGGGATGCCACGGCATCTCCAGCGTCAGTGAGCGGGCGTAGCTCAGGGGTAGAGCATCACCTTGCCAAGGTGAGGGTCGGGCGTTCGAATCGCCTCGCCCGCTCCATTTTCCCGATCGGATCGCGGTGGACCAGGCGGCATGTGCCGCACTGGCCCCGCCGCGCGTTGCGCGCTCGACTTGGCGCGGCTGTGGCGATAGCCCGGCGGCGAAAGGAATTCGCGCATGGGGACACTCGACGGACGGACCGCGCTGGTCACCGGGGCGGGGCGCGGCTTCGGCCGAGCGATCGCCCAGCGGCTGGCGGCAGAGGGGGCGGCGGTCGCCCTGCTCGCCCGCAGCAGGGACGAGGTCGATGTGGCCGCCCGGGACATTCGCGCGGCCGGCGGCGCAGCCATCGCGCTGACGGGTGACGTCACCGATCCACGCTCGGTCGACAGCGCCATCGCGCAGGCCTCGCTCGAGCTCGGGGCGATCGACATCCTCGTCAGCAATGCCGGCGTGCCGGGCCCCTTCGGACCCTTGTGGGAAGTGGACGCCGATGCCTGGTGGCAGGCGCAGGCGGTGCACATCCGCGCCCCCATGCTGCTGCTGAACCGCCTTCTGCCCGGCATGATAGAGCGGGGGCGGGGCCACGCGATCTGCGTTTCGGCCAAGGCGGCGCGGATCGTCGCGCCCAACCTCTCGGCCTATTGCACCGGCAAGATCGCGCAGAACCGCATTGTCGCCGAAGCGGCGGCCGAACTGGAGGGGACGGGGGTGGCCGTCTTCGCGATCGATCCCGGCTTCGTCTTCACCCAGCTTGCGCGCGAGACTATGGACGACCCGGCGGCGCAGAAGCATCTGTCAGGGATGGTCGATCGCCTCCGCCAGAAGGCGGACGAGACCGGAGCCGACGGCGACCTTGCGCGCTGCGCCCAGCGGGTGACCGACCTCGTCTCGGGCCGGTACGACGAGCTGTCGGGCAACTACTACGAACTGGGCGACGATCTCGAGGTGGCGCTGAAAGAACGGCGCGCCGCGCACGGGTAGGTCAGCGGCGCACGGTGGTGTCGGCCACGCCGTCGCCATCGGCGTTCACTGCCGCGGTGCGGGTGCCGACCGGCGCGGCGGCCATCGGCGCCGCGGCAATGCCTTCCGCCTTGCCCTCGGCACGGGCGGCGCGGATCTCGGCGTCGACGACCTTGTTGCGCTGGCGCCAGTGGTCGTAGCTCCAGCGGATCTGGCCATAGGCGAAGACCATCAGCAAGCCGCCCATGATCGCCAGGTTCTTGAGCGCCATCGCGCCCTGCATCGGATCGGCGAACTGGTTGTGGAAGAAGAAGATCGTCAGCGCGACGAAGCCGAACAGGATGATGGACACGAACCGGGCGAGCACGCCCAGTAGCAGCATTAGCCCGGCAACCAGTTCGAAGATTCCCGTCGGCAGCGCCCAGCTGCCCATCAGCCCGACGCTGTCGAGCATTGCGGCGGCGCCCGAGGGGTCCAGCACCTTCTGGATGCCGGACAGGATGAAAATGACGGCCAGCATCATGCGGCCAAGGGCTGCGGCAATCATCGACATGGCGTGTCTCCCCAGTTGCGGCCGCTAGGGCCTTGCGTGGGATGAACGCACGATAAGGCGGAACGTGCCGGGAACCGCGCGCCCGCGCCCGGCGCTCAGAGCTTGGGGAGCGTCACGCCGCGCTGGCCCATGTATTTGCCGGCGCGCATGGCATAGCTCGTCTCGCACGGCTCGTTGCCCTGCAGGAACAGGAACTGGCAGGCGCCCTCGTTGGCGTAGATCTTGGCCGGGAGCGGGGTGGTGTTGGAGAATTCGAGCGTGACGTGTCCCTCCCACTCGGGTTCGAGCGGGGTGACGTTCACGATGATGCCGCAACGCGCATAGGTGCTCTTGCCCAGGCAAATCACCAGCACGTCGCGCGGGATGCGGAAGTATTCGACCGTGCGCGCCAGCGCGAAGGAATTGGGCGGGATGATGCAGACGTCGGTCTGCTTGTCGACGAAGCTGTTGGCGGCAAAGTCCTTCGGATCGACGATCGCGCTGTCGATGTTGGTGAAGATCTTGAACTCGTCCGCCACCCGCGCGTCGTAGCCGTAGGACGACAGACCGTAGCTGATCACCCCGTCGCGCTTTTGCGCCTCCACGAACGGCTCGATCATGCCGCTCCGCTTCGCTTCCTCGCGGATCCAGATGTCGGAGAGAATCGCCATGACCGAAGGATTTGCGGAGCGGGGGGCGCGGGGCAAGGCTCCGCTTGACTTATCCCCCGGCCAGCAGGCTCGCGTTGCCCCCGGCGGCGGTGGTGTCGATGGTGGTCACTCGCTCGGTCGCGAAGCGGGGGAGGTAGTGCGGGCCGCCGGCCTTGGGCCCGGTGCCCGACAGTCCTTCGCCGCCGAACGGCTGGCTGCCGACGACCGCGCCGATCTGGTTGCGGTTGACATAGAAGTTGCCGACCCTGGCCCGCGCCTCGACCAGCCGGCGCACGCTGTCGATCCGGCTGTGCAGGCCCAGCGTCAGTCCGAAGCCGGTGGCGTTGATCTGGTCAATGACCTTGTCGAGTTCGCCCGCCTTCCAGCGCACGACATGGAGGATCGGGCCGAAGTTTTCGCGCGCCAGATCGGCGATTGACCCGATTTCCACGATGGCCGGCGCGACGAACGTGCCCGATCGCGAGGAATCGGGCAGTTCACGTTGTGAAACGGCGCGATCCAAGCGCTTCATCGACGCGACGTGTGCATCGAGATCGGCCTTGGCCTGGGCGTCGATCACCGGGCCGACATCGGTCGATAGCTGGGCCGGATCGCCGATGGTCAGCGTCTCGAACCCGCCACGGATCATGGCCAGCACGCTGTCGGCAATGTCTTCCTGCAGGAACACGACGCGCAGCGCGCTGCACCGCTGCCCGGCGCTCTGGAAGGCGCTTGCCACCACGTCGCGGGTGACCTGCTCGGCCAGGGCCGAGCTGTCGACGATCAGCGCGTTCTGTCCGCCGGTCTCGGCGATCAGCGTCGCAATCGGCCCCTCGCGCGCGGCGAGCGTACGGTTGATGATGCGGGCCGTTTCGGTCGAGCCGGTGAAGGCCACCCCGGCGAGCCGGGGATCGCCGGTCAAGAGGGCGCCGACCTTCCCGTCGCCCGGCAACAACTGGAGCACGTCGCGCGGAATTCCCGCTTCGTGGCAAAGGCTCACGGCAAAGGCCGCGACCAGCGGGGTTTGCTCCGCCGGCTTCGCCAGCACGGCATTGCCCGCCGCCAGTGCGGCGGCGAACTGGCCGGTGAAGATCGCCAGCGGGAAATTCCACGGGCTGATCGTGGCGAAAACGCCGCGCCCATGGAGCCGCAGGTAGTTGTCCTCTCCGGTCGGTCCGGGAAGCGGCGTCGGGCGCGCGAAATGCGCGCGTGCCTCGGCGGCGTAATAGCGCAGGAAGTCGACCGCTTCGCGCACTTCGAGGACGGCATCGAGCAGGGTCTTGCCGGCTTCGCGCTGGCACAGGCTGAGCAGCTCCGGCGTGTGCGCCTCGTAGAGCCGTGCCGCCTCGTCGAGCAGTTCCGCGCGCGCCGCGCCGCCCAGCGAGTCCCAGCCCGGCTGGATGGCCTGCGCGGCGGCAAATGCCGTTTCGACTTCCTCGGCCGTTGCGTCGCGGCACTCGCCCACCTTCGTGCGGTCGGTGGGGGAGGTGACGGGCGAGGGATCGCCGCCGCCGCCGCTCGTCGGCGCGGCTGCCCACGATCTGCCTGCGAGGTCGGCGAGTTGCGCCAGCAGGGGCTCACGCACCAGCGGGTCGGCAAGGTCGACCCCGGCACTGTTGACGCGGCCGGGGAAGATGGCCGCCGGCAGCGGGATCGCGGGATTGCGCCGGGGAGACAGCGCCGCGAGATCCCTGACGGGGTCGGTCGTCAGTTCCGCCACCGGCACTTCGGCATCGGCCATCCGGTTGACGAAGCTGGAATTTGCCCCGTTCTCAAGCAGGCGACGCACCAGGTAGGCGAGCAGGTCCTTGTGGCCCCCGACCGGGGCATAGATGCGCACCCGCGTGGGGCGCTCTTCGCTTTCGGCGAGAACCTCGTAGACGTCCTCGCCCATGCCGTGCAGCCGCTGGAATTCGAACTCCCGCCCGGCGGCGAGCGCCTTGATCGCCCCGATCGTGTAGGCGTTGTGCGTGGCGAAGGCCGGGTAGATCACGTCCTCGGCATTGAGCAGCCGGCTGGCGCAAGCGAGGTAGGAAACGTCGGTCGCCACCTTGCGGGTGAACACCGGGTAGTCGGCAAACCCGCCGACCTGCGACAGCTTGATCTCGCTGTCCCAGTAGGCGCCCTTGACCAGCCTCACCATGATCCGCCGGTTGTAACGCCGGGCGAGCGCGACGACCCAGTCGACCAGCGGCACGGCGCGCTTCTGATAGGCTTGCAGGGCGAGGCCGAATCCTTCCCATCCGCCGGCGAACAGGGCGTCATCGGCGGCGAGAGCCTCGATGATGTCCATCGACAGTTCGAGCCGCTCGGCTTCCTCGGCATCGATCGTGAAGTGGATGTCCGCTTCGCGCGCCATCAGGGCGAGGTCGCGCACCATCGGGATCAGCGCCGCCTTCGCCGCTTCGGCATGGAAGAAGTCGTACCGGGGATAGAGTGCCGAGAGCTTGACCGAGATGCCCGGGCTCGCCTTGACGCCGCCCTTGGACTCTTTCGCTAGGCGCCTGATCGCCGCCTCGTAGCTGGCGCGATAGCGTTCGGCGTCGGCGAAGGTCATCGCCGCTTCGCCCAGCATGTCGAAGCTGTGCGCCAGGCCGGCCCGCCGCTCCGGCGCCGCGCGCTTTAGCGCCTCGTCGATCGTGCGCCCGAAGACGAACTGGCCGCCCAGGATGCGCATTGCCTGCAGGGTGGCCTGGCGGATGACCGGTTCGCCCATGCGGTTCATCGCGCGCTTGAGCGTCCGCGCCATGCCCGCGGCCTCCTTGCCGCGCAGCACTTCGCCGGTCAGCATGAGCGAGAAAGTCGCGGCGTTGACGAAGGTGGAGCTGCTTTCGCCCAGGTGCTCGCCCCAGTCGATACCCGCCAGCTTGTCGTGGATCAGCGCGTCCGCCGTCTCGGCGTCGGGCACGCGCAGCAGGGCTTCGGCAAGGCACATCAGGGCGATGCCTTCCTCGGTGGCGAGGCCGTAGCTCTGCAGGAAGGCGTCGAGCCCCGCCGCCTTGCGCCCACGGGCGCCTTCGATCAGCCGGGCGGCGAGTGCCGCGGCCTCGGGCTGCAGCGCGCTGGCGGCGGCCGCTTGGCGCAGGCGCTCCTCGATACAGGTTTCCTCTTCGAGGCGATATGCCTGGCGGAGCGCGGACCGGTCGATCATGCGCCGCCCCTGCACCCGGTTTCATCCGCAATCAAGTCAGGCGTCGGGCGCGACCCACTCGTAGCGAAACGCGTCGCCGTCGCGCCTCACGCGGCCTGCGCTGGTCCGGCGGAAATGGGCTGGAAAGCACAGCAGGTCGTCATCGGCGGCGCGGTCCATCGTACGCTTGCGGGTCTGGCTGGCGGCCGCGCCGTCCGTGTCGAATGCGAACGGCAGGTCATGGCGGATGAGCTGGACAGGATGGTGGATCACGTCGCCCCAGAACAGCGCCGGAGCGCCGCCCGCCTGGGCGCTGATCGTACAGCAACCGGGCGAATGGCCGAACGCCGGCTCCATCCACACGCCGTCGGCGATCTCGCCCACCGCCACGTGATCCTCGTCGACGATCTGTCCCTGCCCGGCTTCCATCACCGGCACGATCGAATCGAGGAAGCTTTCGAGATGCACCGCCTCGCTCTCGGGCTGCGCCTGGAAGTATTCGAAGTCCTTGCGGCCGAACAGGTACCGGGCGTTCTCGAAAGTCGGCACCCATTTGCCGTTGTCCAGCCGGGTGTTCCAGCCGACGTGGTCGAAGTGCAGGTGGGTGCACATCACCAGGTCGATATCGCCCGGTGCGAAGCCGGCACGGCGCAGATTGCCCAGGTAATCGGTCTGCAGGTTGTTCACCTCGGGGATCAGGCGATGCTTGTCGTTGCCGTCGCAGGTGTCGATCAGGATCGTCTGGCCATCGATCTCGATCACCCAGGAATGGACCGAGAAGGTCATCAGGCTGGTCTCGGGGTCGGCGTTGACCTCGTCGGGCTGGTCGTACCAGGTCAGCAGCCGCTCCATGTCCGCGCGGGTGACGCCGGGCAACTGGCCCAGCAAGGGCACGGGGCTGTCCATCTCGTGCACTTTGTGCACCCGCATCCGGCCCAACTCGATCGGTGTCATTGCTCTCTCCCTTGCGCTGTTCTACCGGGTCGCTGCAAATTTGGGAGGGTTAATGAGACAGGGAAGCGGCACGGCCGACCAGCAGATCCATGCCAACGGCACGGTGGCCGACGCGATCGCCGCGGTGCTCAAGCGCGAGGGTGTTGAAATCGTCTTCGGCTACCCCCGCAACCAGATCCTGGAAGCGGCCGCGCGGATCGACATCCGCACCGTGATCGTGCGGCAGGAACGCACCGGACTGCACATGGCCGACGCGGTCAGCCGGATGAGCAAGGGCGGCCAGATGGGCGTCTTCGTGATGCAGCAGGGCCCCGGCGCGGAAAACGCGATGGGCGGGGTGGCGCAGGCCTTTGCCGAAAGCGTCCCGGTGCTGGTCATGCCGCAAGGGTACGCCCTGTCGCAGATGCATGTGCCCTACAATTTCAACTCGGTGCGCTCGATGGCTACCTATGCCAAGCATGCCGAACCGCTGACGAGCGGCATGGACGTCGCCCCCGTCATGCGCCGCGCGTTTTCCATGCTGCGGAACGGGCGCCCCCAGCCGGTGGTCATCGAACTGCCCTACGACGTGCTCGACCGGCCGTACGAGGGCGCGCTCGACTATGCGCCGGGCAAGGTCGTGACCTCGCAGCCCGCGGCGGCGGAAATTGCGCAGGCCGTCGACGTCCTGCTCTCGGCCAAGAACCCCGCGATCTATGCCGGCCAGGGTATCCACTGGTCCGAAGCGTATGACGAACTGCGCGCGCTGGCCGAACATCTCGCGATCCCGGTGATGACCAGCCTGCCGGGCAAGAGCGCGTTCGACGAGACGCATCCGCTGGCGCTCGGATCGGGCGGCAACGGGATCAACGGGTGCGTGGCGAAATGGCTGGCCGATTGCGATGTGCTGTTCGGCATCGGCTGCTCGTTCACCGCCACGCCGTTCGGCCTCGCCATCCCGCAGGGCAAGCGGGTCATCCACGCGACATTGGACCCGCTCGACATCGACAAGAGCGTGCCCAGCGAGGTGGCGCTGGCGGGCGACGCGAAACTGACCCTCGCCGCCATGCTCGAAGAGGTGAAGCGGCGCGAACCGGCAGCGCGCGACAGTGCGCCGGTGGCCCGGGCGATCAAGGACTGCGAGCGCACGTGGCTTGCCAAGTGGGAAGCCAAGCGCAGCCAGGACACGGCGCCGCTTTCCCCTTACCGCGTCCTGCGCGACCTGTACGACACGGTCGATGTCGACAACACGATCATCACCCACGACGCAGGCAGCCCGCGCGACCAGCTCGTCCCGTTCTGGAAATCGACGACGCCGCACAGCTACATCGGCTGGGGCAAGTCGACCCAGCTGGGCTATGGGCTCGGGCTGGTGATGGGTGCCCGGCTGGTCGACCCGGATAAGCTGTGCATCAACGTCTGGGGCGACGCGGCGATCGGGTTCACCGGCACCGACCTGGAAACCGCCGCGCGCGACAACATCCCGATCCTGTCGATAGTGCTCAACAATCACGCGATGGCGATCGAACTGCCGATCATGCCGGTGGCGACAGAGAAGTACCGAGCGACCGATATCTCGGGCGACTACGCGCTCTTCGCCCGCTCGCTGGGTTGCCATGGGGAGCGCGTGACCGAAGCGGCCGAGATCGTACCCGCCTTGCAGCGGGCTCTCGCAGCGATCGAGCGTGGCCAGCCTGCGCTGGTCGAGTTCATCACCGAGCAGGAAACGCAGATCTCGAAGGGCTAAATGCGGGCAGTCGCGGCGGCGGCGCCGCGCTGCCGGGCCGTCACGCCGCCAGTGGCAGTTCTGCCAGGTCGTTGTCCGAAACGGCGCGCGCCCGCGCGTGGTCGGTATCGAACATCGCGGTGGTGAGCAGGAAGGCCAGGATGATCATCCCGAATTCGCCACCGTCCTCGATGAACGCCTCGGTATCGGTGCGCAGCAGCGTGTGCGGACCCCAGTCGGTCATGGCATCGACGACGATGCCGAAAAAAGCCGCGCCCGCGATGCAGCCGACGATCAGCAGCGATTGCAGGATCGGCCGGGGGCGCGACTGGCGCAGGGAAAGGGCCAGGCCCGTCAGCCAGACCACGCCGACGAAGCCGAACAGCAGCGGCTCGCCGAAGTAGTTGACGTCCATCGGCAGGTCGCTCGGCAGGACAGCGCCGAGGGCAGGGGCGATCCAGAAGCCGAACTGCTCGTGCCATTCGAGCGCGTTATCGGTCGCGAGGTAGGCGAACAGCAGCGCGTTCACCAGCAGGATCGGCGAGCGGTCGCGGCGCCACATCAGGAACAGCATCGTCGCCACCGCCGCCATCAGGGCGTATTCGAGGCACTCGCCGAAGCTCCAGTCCTGCGACAGGAAGAACTGCGCGGGCAAGCCCTGGCCGGTCACGTCGCCATACCGGCTGGCGACGTCGAGCCCGACGAGCACGCCGGCATAGGGCAGGATCAGCAGGGCGGCGCGGACGAGCGCGGGGGCGGCGAGGATCTCGCGAAGGAGGCCCGGCAGTTCGCGAACATAGGTTCCGAGGCGCACGACGATGTCCTTCCAAATGCGGCGCGGTCTGGGGAGGCCGCGTTCGAAGGGCATACGCTCCCGCGCTGAATTTGGCGGTTAACGCAGATGGTTTACATCGGACCCGGCCCGCGACGGGACAGTCGCGTCATTGCCCCTTAACATGGGCGGGTGTAGAGGCGCTGGCATGTCCTCGATACGCCCGTGGCGCGATATTGCGCGCCGCCAGTCCCGCCAGATCATGGTCGGCAACGTCCCCGTGGGGGGCGATGCGCCGATTACCGTGCAGACCATGACCAATACGCCCACCGAAGACGTGGGGGCGACGATCGACCAGATTCGCCGCTGCGAGGATGCCGGGGCGGACATCATCCGGGTCTCGTGCCCGACGGCGGAATCGACCGCGAACTTCGACCAGATCGTGAAGGCGAGCCGCATCCCGATCGTCGCCGACATCCATTTCCACTACAAGCGCGCATTGGAAGCGGCGGACGCGGGCGCCGCCTGCCTGCGCATCAACCCCGGCAACATTGGCTCCTCCGAACGGGTGGCCGAGGTGGTGCGAGCGGCGAAGGCCAACGGTTGCGCGATCCGCATCGGGGTCAATGCCGGAAGTCTCGAGAAGGACCTGCTCGAAAAATACGGCGAGCCCTGTCCCGAAGCCCTGGTCGAGAGCGCCCTCGACCATATCAAGCTGCTGCAGGACCACGATTTTCACGAATACAAGGTGGCCGTGAAGGCGAGCGACGTGTTCCTCGCCGTGGCCGCCTACATGGGCCTGGCCGATGCGGTGGATTGCCCGCTGCATCTGGGCATTACCGAGGCGGGCGGTCTTATCGGCGGGACCGTGAAATCGAGCATCGGCATCGGCAACCTGCTGTGGGCCGGGATCGGTGACACGATCCGCGTGTCGCTGAGCGCGGAGCCGGAACAGGAAGTGCGCGTCGGCTTCGAAATCCTCAAGAGCCTGGGGCTGCGCACCCGGGGCGTGCGCATCGTTTCGTGCCCCAGCTGCGCCCGGCAGGGCTTCGACGTGATCCGCACCGTCCAGGCACTGGAAGAGCGGCTGCAGCATATCAAGACCCCGCTTTCGCTCTCCGTCCTGGGCTGCGTGGTTAACGGGCCCGGCGAAGCACGCGAGACCGACATCGGGCTGACCGGTGGCGGCGCAGGCAAGCACATGGTCTATCTGTCCGGCGTGACCGACCATCACGTGCAGGACGCGCAGATGCTCGACCACATCGTCGACCTGGTCGAAGCCAAGGCCGCGGCGATCGAGGCCGAGATGAGCGACGCAGGCCAGGCGGAAGACCAGGCCGAGGCGGCGGAGTAGCCCTGCTCCACGTCGTCCATCACGCCGATTACATGGCCCCCAGGCCGCAGCGGGGGAGCTTTCGGTTCGACAAGTACAGGCTGGTCATGGTCGCCCTGCGCGAGGCCGGCTATCCGCTGACCGAGCACGCCCCCGAGCCGATGCCGCGCGAATGGCTCGAAGCGGTGCACGATCCGGACTATGTCGCGTCGGTTTTCACTCAGACCGTTCCGCCCGACAAGGAGCGGCGGATCGGCTTCCCGGTCACCGAGCACATCGCGCAGCGGGTCGCGCACACCAACGGCGGGACCTGGCTCGCGGCGCAACTGGCGATCCGCCACGGGTATGCCGCCAATTCGGCGGCCGGGAGCCATCATGCGCTGCACGACACCGGCGCGGGGTTTTGCGTGTTCAACGATCTCGCCGTCACGGCCAACAGGCTGATTGCCGAGGGCGCGGCGCGGCGCGTGCTGATCGTCGACTGCGACGTCCACCAGGGTGACGGCACCGCCAGCCTCATGGCCGGGCGCGAGGACGTGTTCACCCTGTCGCTCCATGCCGAAAAGAACTTCCCGGCCCGCAAGGCGCGCTCGTCGCTCGACGTGGCGCTGCCCGACGGAACCGGCGACGGGGCATACATGGCCGCGCTCGCTGCGCACCTGCCGCCCGCCATCGAGAGCTTCGCACCCGAGATCGTGCTTTACCAGGCCGGGGTGGATCCCCACGCGGACGACAAGCTCGGCCGGCTCGCACTAAGCGATGCCGGCCTCGCCGCGCGCGACACCTTCGTCGTGCATGAGGCGCGTCGCCGCGGGTTGCCGGTGGCGAGTGCGCTGGGCGGTGGATACGGCGACGATCCCCGCATCGTGGCAGGGCGCCACGCAGCCTCGATGATCGCCATGGCCCGCGCCAACGCCGATTTTACGCCGCGTTAAGGGCAGGCGCGATACCGTCGGCGCGATGAAAACGCTCGTTGCCGCCGTGTTGCTGACCGGGGCCGCCATCGGCTGGCTCGGACCGGACTTCAGCGCGCCTTCCGAGGTGGTGGCGCCGCACAAGCTCGATACGCCCGCCTCGACAGAACCGGCCACACCGAAGGCGCCCCAATGGTACGGAGGCGCCATGGTCCTCCAGCGCGAGGAGGACGGGCACTTCTACGCGCAAGTGCGGATCGACACGCGCGACTACCGGATGCTGGTCGATACCGGCGCGAGCATGGTCGCCCTGACGGGCGAGGACGCACGCGACCTGGGGCTGGACTGGAATCCCGACAAGCTCGAACCCGTGGCCCGGGGCGCCGGCGGCATCGTATACGGCGTGCCGATCGTCCTGCCCGAAGTGGCGGTGGGCGATTACGCGGTCAAGAACGTCGAAGCGGTGATCATTCCCGAGGGCCTGCCCTTTTCGCTGCTTGGCCAGTCTTTCCTCTCGCACATCGCCACCGTGCAGATGTCGGGCCCCACGCTCACCCTGGGCGGGTAGGCCCATGGGTGCGCCCGGACTTCTGCCCCGGCGCTGGCGAGACGGCGATACGTCGGTCGCCCTGCTGGAAGCCATCGCCGGCATTCTCGAGACGCCTCCGATCACGCCCTCCGAAAGTGGGCCGGCAATCTTCGCCGAGCTTGGTACGAAGCAGGTCCTCCCGCTGCTGCTGGCCGCAAAGAGCCTGTTTCGCCAGCTAGGCCGCGGGCGGTTCCTGCTGTGCGGGGAGCATTCGCTGACCGGGGCCGACAGGGCGATCCTGGCCCATCACCTCGGCGATCCGCAATTTCTGCCCGCCGAAGGGAGCGGGTTTCCCGCAGGGCTCCCCTGGCACGCATTGATCGCCGCCCTTGGCGCGCGGCGCGGCGAATATTGCCTCGTGCTTTCGCCCGGCACGGTGACGCTCGGCGCCCTGCCGCAAGTGGAACAGGCGATGGCGGCAAACCGAAGCCTCGCCAGCACGGCGTTGCCGGGGGCGCTGCTGGGATTTTCCGCGGGCGGGCCGACGGCGCCGGAGCCGGAGCGGTTCGTCGCCGCTCTGGGCGAGGATCGTTTGGCTGTTGCGCAGCAACGCCTGCTCATGGCGCGCGAAATAGCGCCCGTCAGTCTGGGCGACGACTGCGCGCTGGTGGATGGCGGCGACCTGGCGACAAGCTGCGCGGCGATTGCGGCGCTCGGATGAGGCGCTCGCGACATTCAGCGCCGGCACAGGAAAAACCTGCTACGGAGCGCTCATGACATTCAGCACCGACCGGCGGACTTTCCTGGGCCGTGCGGCCGCGGCGGCGGGCGTGCTCGCCCTGCCCGCGCAAGCACGAGCGGCCAGCGCCCGCGATGAGCAGATTTTCGCGATTGCCAAGCGCGAGCTCGAACGGGCCGGCGCCGTTCTGTGGCGGCGCGACATCGTGGGCATCGCGGATTTCGCCGCGCATTCCGCGACCCCGCGGTTTCATTTCGCCAACCTCGAAGCCGGAACGGTCACCAGTTTCCGCGTGGCCCACGGCACGGGTTCGGACCCGGAGCACGACGGGATGCTCAACTGGTTTTCGAACGAGAACGGGTCGAACGCGACGAGCCGCGGCGCCTACGTGTCATGGGAATGGTATGTCGGGCGCTACGGCACTTCGATCCGCCTCGGCGGGCTCGACCCGGACAATTCCAATACCCTCGACCGCGCGATCGTGATGCACGCGGCCGATTATGCCAAGCCCGAGCACGTCGACCGTTGGGGCCGGCTCGGCCGCTCCAACGGCTGCCTGGCGATGGCGCCGGACGATTTCCGCTGGGCGCTGACCCAGCTGTCCGGCGGCCGGCTGATCTACGCCGATCGGCTCAACCTGGCGTGATCTAACGGCGCCCGGCCGGCGTCCACGGTGAGACCGTGTAGTAGGGCGCCTGGTAGAACGAGGCGATCACGGCCGAGATGCATCCGTCGTTGACCTTGAAGGCTTCGAGCAAACCCCATGACTGCGGTTCCTGGAAGGTCGCCTTCGTGGGCGTTCCGTCGGTCAGGTTGTAGGTGTCCAGCACCCCCTTGTGATCGATGAAGCCGCGGCCCAGGGCGATCTGGCGCGCTTCGTCGACGAAGATGATCTCGCGCCGCACGCGGTCGTTGAAGGCGTATCTGCCCGACTTGAAGCCGCCGAGGATGTCGGTGAACAGCATCATGTTTTCCCACCGCGTCGCCTCGGGCTTGAAGCAGGTGCCGCGGATCTCCCCGTCGTTCTTCTGCAGCGTGTCGAAATAGCCGTTGGCGTGGGCGATCAGAGCGTCGCGGTTCACGCGCTCGCTTTCCGGGACGACGGTATCGATCAGCGGATCGAGCGTGAATTTGGCGATCGGGCCGATCGGGGTCGGCGGGCTCGACAGGTTGCGCGCCGTCGAGATGATGTGCTCCGCCTCGGAAATCCGGCCGCCGGCTAGCTTGAGCCGCACGCCGAGGAAGCCCTCCACCGCGCGCTGGCGAATGGGCATGAAGATCACGGCTTGCTGAGTGGTGGGGTCGGACAGCGTGAGCACGGGGCCGGGCGCTTCGGTCACGGTGTCCCACGTTCCGTCGGGGAACGGCATCTCGACGTTGTTTTCGGTGTAGCGAACCTGCGGAGCGAAGGGCGCCTTTGCCGGGTCGTGGGCGAGATAGGCGGCGCGATAGGCGTCGGCCGCGGCTTCCAGGCAGGCCTTGTCGCAATTGCCGACGGCATCCTGCGCACTTGCGCCGGTGCAACCGGCGAGAACCAGCGCGGCGAGCGCTCCCAACGTGATCCGCATTTCCCTCTCCTCCAAGAACCTCAGGCTACCGTGGCGCCGGGCAATTCTTCCGCGTCCCACCAATAGCCGTGAACCTGCGTGGCGGAGCGGAACGGCAGGTAGACCCGCCCCACCTCGCCGTCGCCGAGCCGCCGCGCGTCGGCGATGACCAGTTCGGTGCGCATTTCCGCTAGGTTGCTCGCCGTGCCGATCAGGTAGCCGTCGCCTTCCTCGGTCGAACCGCGGCGCGGCACGAAGGTGCATTCCTGCAGGCTGTGCGTGTCGCCCGCGAAGAAGCTGTCCATCGCGCCGGTTTCGAAGTCGAAGCGGGCGTAGCTGTTCGTCACCCGGCCCTGCAGGTTCCCGCCCCGCGCCTCGTTGAAGGACTTTGAGGGGTCGGCCCACGGCGCGAAGCCATAGCGCTGCCGCAGGCTGGTGAAGCGGTGGTCGACCTTGACGAGATCCACCACAGGCATGGGGAAAAGGGTCTCTTCCTCCCAGGTATCCTTCTTCGATGACAGATCGAAGGTATACTTGCGAACAAAGGCCACGGCCTTCTGCGGCTCCCACGGGCTGCCGTCCACGTTGGGGAAGAACGGGAAGAAATTGCCGTTCCAGAACGGCGCGTAGAGGGTGACCTTGTCGCCGTCGGAATGGGCGTTGAACACGTGCATCAGGCAGCGTTCCGGGCCGTGGAACCAGCGTATGTCCTTCGCGTCGCCGTTGCGCGGAAGGATGCCGATCATGCTGGGTTTCGCCTTGTCCCAGCCCCAGTGAATCTTGCCGGCCTGCAGGCGCTCCATGCTGGTCACATATCCGCCGAACGGGAAGATGACGTGGTCCTGGGTCAGCGCGAAATCGTGGATCACCGAGACGTAGGGGACCTTGAGCCGCACCTCGCGCGTGACCTCGCCGGTCTTGCTGACCGTGTAGAGGAACAGATCGTCGCTCGCCGGGCCGGTCGCCTCGTAACCGAACGCCACCATCTCGCCGGTGACGGGATCGATCTTGGGGTGGGCGGTGAACGTGCGGCCGCGCCATTTGCCGCCGAAATCGTGCGGCCCGATCGTTTCGAGGGACAGGGGATCGATCTCGTAAGGGAGCGCATCTTCCTTCAGCGTGAAGAGCTTGCCCGCATGGACGAGCGGCGCGGTGTTCGAGACGGTCGCGTCGAGCCCGCGCACGTCTTCCTCGTGCGTAAAGGGATTGCGGTAATAGCCGAACTTCTGCCGCCCGGCGGCGAGGTTCGCCTCGAACCGCGGGGTGCGCACGAAGCGGCCCTGGTAAGCGACCTTCCCGTCCTTGAAGCGGAAGCGGCTGATGTACCCGTCGGTATGCAGCGGCGCATCGTCGGGAAACTTGGGTGGATAGAACCACTCCCCGCCGACGCGGACGAAATGGCCGTCCATGTCCGCCGGGATCGTGCCCGACGTTTCGCAATCGGCGATTTCGCCCTCGAACCGCTGGGCGGCAAAGAAGCCCTGGTTCTGCGGCCCTGCGAAGCGTGCGACCATTTCCCCTACCTCTCCCAAAATTCAAATCGGCCTAGAGCCACAGCCCGGCCATGCGCAAATCCTGCGGCGAAAGGGCGGCAATGCCCGCGCCGCCGCGATGACCGGGTGGCGAATGCCATTCCGGCAGGCTTCCCCCGGGATCGACCATCGGCGCATCGGCGAAGAAAGTCAGCACCGGGCGCGGGTTTCGCACGGCGATTGCCGGGATCGGCAGGGTGGCCAGCACCCCGCCGATCAGAATGCTGCGCCGGTCGCAGTTCACGCCGCTTCCAGCGCCTTGCTCTTGGCGAGGCCGATATCCTCGCTGCGGGCGAAGTTGCCGTGCAGTCCGAAACGCAGGCGGATCGGCACGTTGATCGTGGCGACGGGGCCCTTCTCGATATCCAGCGCGTCGAACAGCAGCAGGTCGCTGCGGTGCTCTTCCAGCCGGTTGCAGACCATCACGATCCACCCGTCTCCCTCGGCCGCGTTTGCGCTGCGCGGGATGAAGCACGGTTCCTGCAGGCTGGAGACCGGGCCGCACCACCAGTGCTGCTCCGTGCCCGTTTCCAGGTCCTTCAGGAACAGGCAGTTCATCAGCGCACCCCCGGCGCTGCCGCCCTTGAGTTCGACCGGGCGGCGCATGTCCATTTCCAGGAACCAGCCGTAGCGGTTGCGGCGCCCGGTGTAGCGGTCGTCGATGCGGGGGAACTCGGCGGCGGTATCGGTCAGCTTCTCGACCGCGTCGAACTGCTCGCCGTTGCTCGCCAGATCGACGGTCCAGTCGCTCAGGAAGCTCATCGCCTCCATCCCGTTGAAGGGTTCGCCGTGCATGTCGGGGAAGAAGGGGAACATGTTGTTCTTCGCCTCGCACGTCAGGAAGTGGACTTTCGTCCCTTCCTGCCAGGCGTTCAGCACGTGGCTGGCGAAGCAGTTGTCCCGTTTGAACCAGCGGATGTCCTCGTCCCGCAGATCGTCGCGCCGGGGGATGACGCCAAGGTAGACCGGGCGCGTGGTGTCGAACATGAAGGCCGGCTTGCCCTGTTCCAGCTGTTCCCAGCTCCCGGTCGAGGGGACGATGTGCAGCACGAGGTAATCGGGCGTGATCGCGAAATCGTGCATCATGCAGTAGTAGGGGACCTTGAACCACTTCTCGCGCACGAGCTCGCCGTCCGGGCTGACTTCGTAGTAGGCCACGTCGTCGGTGTGCATTCCGCTCGCCGCGTAGCCGATGGCGACCATGTTGCCGGTGTCCGGGTCGATCTTGGGGTGGGCGGTGAAGGTCTCCCCGGTCATCTTGCCACCGAATTTCTCGAACCCGACGGTCTCCATCGTCGCGGGGTCCATGACCAGCGCGGGGCTGTCTTCCTTCAGGGCCCACAGCTTCCCGCCATAGAGCCAGGCGTTGGTGTTGGCGGTCGAGCGGATGCGGCCCTTGACGCTCTCGTCATCGGTCAGCGGGTTGCGATAGGCGCCGAACAGCGCCTTCCCGGCGGCCTTCTCCAGCTTCCACTTGTCGGTGTGCGCCCAGCGCTGGCGAAAGTCGCACTGGCCGTCATGGAAGTGGAAGCGGGTGATCATCCCGTCGCCGTTGAAGGCGATGTCGTCACCCAGCCGCGGCGGGAACTGCGGATCGGGCTGGACGCGGAAGAACGCGCCGTCGAGCTCGGGCGGGATGGTGCCGGTGTGCTGCAGATCGGCGATATCCGCCTCGATCCTGCTCGGCGTGTTGAAGCCCGTGAAACTCGGGCTGTCGGGAAACTGGGCCATGGTTGCGAGTCCTCTCTCCTTGCGCCGAATTGTATGCTTCACTAACAATTGCGCAAGAGAGGGGATGGCCGAGAATGCCGACGGCGGCTTTGACCGAGGACAATGACGACGACATCGGCGGGATTGCCGACATCGTCGGCTTCCATATCCGCCTGGCCCAGGCGGCGGTCTATCGCCACTTCACCGAAACCTTCACCGATCTCGACCTCACGCAGAAGCAGGTCAGCGTGCTGTGGCTGGTCCACGATCACGCGGGCATGAGCCAGATCGAAGTGGGCAAGCGCCTGCGGATGGACCGTGCCACCACGATGACCATAGTGAACCGCCTGCAGGACCGCGACTTTTTGCGGCGCGAACGATCGGCAAGCGACGGCCGCAAGCAGGCCCTCTACCTGACCGATCAGGGCAGGGCCGCGCTGGCCGGCGCCAAATCGTGCATCGCCGAACACGAAGCCTGGCTGAAAAGCCGCTTCAGTTCGGACGAAGTCAAGAAACTGGTGGAAATGCTCGCGCGAATCCACGAATGATCGACCCTTCCAGGGAGAGGAACTGAAACGAATGGCCGGACCTGCCACGGGCTCCAACCCGATTTCCGTGATCAACGACACGCCGATGCATGCCCGGCAGTGGCTGGTGGTCATTCTGATGGTGCTGCTCAACGCGCTCGACGGGTTCGACGTGCTGTCGAGCGCCTTCGCCGCGCCTGGCATTTCGGCCGAATGGGGCATCGAGCGCGCCGCGCTGGGCGTGGTCCTGTCGGCCGAACTGGTCGGCATGGGCTTCGGTTCGGTCCTGCTGGGCGGCGCGGCCGACAAGTTCGGGCGCAAGAACACGATGATGGTCTGCCTGGTCTTCATGGCGGCGGGCATGTGGATGGCCGGCCACGCGAACGGCGTGACGCCGATGGTGGCCTTCCGCTTCATCACCGGTATCGGCATCGGCGGCATGCTGGCGGCAACCAACGCGGTCACCGCGGAAAGCACCAACACCAAGTGGCGAAAGGCGGCGATCGCCGTCTACGTGGCGGGCTATCCGCTGGGCGCCATCATCGGCGGGATCGCGGCGTCCGAATGGCTGCTCGATGCCTATGGCTGGCGCGGCGTGTTCGATTTCGGCGCCATCGTCACCGCGGCGCTCATTCCCATCCTGTGGTTCACCGTGCCGGAAACCGCGGCATACCATGCGACCAAGGGCAACCTCGACGGCGTGAACAAGACGCTGCATGCGTTCGGGAAGCCGCCGGTCGACAGCCTGCCCGTGGGAGCGGTCGGGGCGACCAAGCCCAAGGTCACCGACATCCTGTCCAACCCGCGGCTGCGCCCGGTCACGCTGCTGCTGGCGTTCGGCTACATGTTCCACACGATCACCTTCTATTACATCCTCAAGTTCGCGGTGCAGATTGTGGCCGATTACCCGCCGGGATATCCGCCCAGCGATGCGGCCACGGTGCTGACCTGGGCCAACGTCGGCGGCTTTTTGGGCAGCGCGCTGTTCGGCTTCGTGATGGCCCGGTTCGGCATCCGCTGGCCGACCGCGCTGGCGCTGCTGCTCGGCTCGATCGCCGTCGCGGCCTTCGGCCTGGGGCGCGAGACGCTGTCGGGCTGGCAGTGGGCGACGGTCATCACCGGCTTCTTCACCAATGCCGCGATCAGCGGATACTATGCGGCGTTCGCCCGCGGCTTCCCGGCCTATGCCCGGGCGACCGGAACGGGCTTCGTGCTCGGCGTCGGCCGCCTCGGCGCAGCGGGCAGTCCGCTGATCGCCGGCGGGCTGTTCACGCTGCTCGGGAATTCGGAGCTGCTGACCGTCTCGATCATCATGGCCATGGGCTCGATCGCGTCGCTCCTGCTGTTCCTGAAGCTGCCGGAGCGTGACGGCGACGACCTCGTAAACGAAGAACGGGCGGCCTGACCGCCGCGGAAGCTGGAGTACTGCCGACAATGAAGACCCGTGCCGCCGTTGCCTTTGCCCCCAAGCAGCCGCTCGAGATCGTGGAACTCGATCTCGAGGGGCCGAAGGCGGGCGAAGTGCTCGTCGAGATCATGGCGACCGGCATCTGCCATACCGACGCCTACACGCTCGAGGGGCTCGACAGCGAAGGCATCTTTCCCTCGGTGCTCGGCCACGAGGGCGCGGGCGTGGTGCGCGAAGTCGGGGCGGGGGTGACCAGCGTCAGGCCGGGCGACCACGTGATCCCGCTCTACACGCCCGAATGCCGCCAGTGTAAGTCGTGCCTGTCGGGCAAGACCAACCTGTGCACCGCGATCCGCGCGACGCAGGGCAAGGGACTGATGCCCGACGGGACGAGCCGCTTCTCCTACAAGGGGGAGACGATCTTCCACTACATGGGCTGTTCGACGTTCTCGAACTTCACCGTGCTGCCGGAAATCGCCGTGGCGAAGATCCGCGAGGACGCGCCGTTCAAGACCAGTTGCTACATCGGCTGCGGCGTGACCACCGGCGTGGGGGCGGTAACCAATACCGCCAAGGTGCAGGTCGGCGACAACGTGGTGGTGTTCGGGCTCGGCGGGATCGGCCTCAACGTCATCCAGGGCGCGAAGCTTGCCGGCGCGAACAAGATCATCGGCGTCGACATCAATCCCGCGCGCGAGGAGTGGGGCCGCAGGTTCGGCATGACGGATTTCGTCAACACCACGGGGATGAATCGCGACACAATCGTCGCCAGGATCGTCGAGATGACCGACGGAGGGGCCGACTACACCTTCGACTGCACCGGCAACACCGAAGTCATGCGCACCGCGCTCGAAGCCTGCCATCGCGGCTGGGGCACCTCGATCATCATCGGCGTGGCCGAAGCGGGCAAGGAAATCGCCACCCGGCCGTTCCAGCTGGTGACCGGCCGCAACTGGCGCGGGACGGCGTTCGGCGGCGCCAAGGGGCGGACCGATGTGCCCAAGATCGTCGACTGGTACATGGACGGGAAGATCGAGATCGATCCGATGATCACCCACGTCCTGAGCCTGGAAGAGATCAACAAGGGCTTCGACCTGATGCACGCGGGCGAATCCATCCGCTCCGTCGTGGTATACTGACGACAGAATCGGACTTTCAGACTTTCACAAGTCCGAAAGTTTCGTCTATGTGATAAGCAACCGCAGCGCGCGGACGATTCCGCACGCCGCCGGAGAGGAGAAGAGGCCATGTTCAATCACGTCTTTCTGGGCACCAACGACATCGAGAAATCGCGCAGCTTCTACGACAGGGTCATGGGCGCGCTCGGCTTCGAAGGGCATCCGCTGCCGCACGGCACCGTCTATCCCAGCGCCGAAGGCTCGTTCATCGTGGCCAAGCCGGCCGATGGCCAGGACGCGACGGTTTCCAACGGTCACACGCTCGGCCTGAAGGCGAAGAGCTATGACGAGGTCGACGCCTGGCACCAGGCCGGGCTCGAGGCCGGCGGTACCGACGAAGGCGCGCCCGGCTTCCGTGCCGCCAGCCCGGGCAACATGTACGGCGCCTACCTGCGCGATCCCGACGGGCACAAGATCTGCGTGTTCACCCCCAACGTGGGTGACCGGTAACGGCCATGTTCACCCATGTGAGGGTCGGCAGCAAGGATCCGGCCGCGTCGATAGCCTTCTACGACGCGGCCTTCGCCGGCCTGGGCATCACCGGGCAGTACAAGGGCGATATCCACGCCATGTACGGGTCGCATGAAACCGGCATGTTCATGGTCGGCCCGCCGGCCGACGGCGAGGCGACCCATGCCAATGGCGGAACGATCGGCTTTCAGGCGAAGGACCGCGCCGCGGTCGACGCATGGTATGCCGGGGGCATGGCGAACGGGGGCACCGACGAAGGTCCTCCCGGCGAACGCCCCTATGCAGACCCGCCGATCTACGGCGCCTATATGCGCGACCCTGCAGGCAACAAGCTTTGCGCGTTCTGCCCGCCGGGCGTGTGACCGGACGCGGATCGCCATGCCTGTCGCCACGTCGCTGATCCTGTTCGCCTGCTGGTGGCTGCCCGTGCTCCTGCTGGCGCTGGCGCTCAGGGCGAGCCGGCAGACGACGCTGGACTGGCGCTGGTTCGGCTTCGCGGCGCTCGCCTATGCGCTCTATTCGCTGGCCGGGTACTGGACCCTGCCCGAAGGTGTGGGACAGATGCCCGCCGAAGCCCGCTGGTACAGCCGGTCGGCGCAACTCGCCACGGGAGCGGCCCTGATCGCGCTTGCCTGGGGGCGGCACCCGCTGCTGACCCGCCAGGGGCTGGGGCTGGTCGCGCGCCAGGCGCCCGGGACGCTGGTGTGGTCGATCGGGGGTATCGCGCTGCTGGCGCTGATTGGTACGCTTCCGGGCGGTTTCGATCCGGCCGCAGCCGACCCCCCGCAAGGGGCTTTCGGCTGGGTCTATCATCTAACCCTGCCCGGCATCGAGGAAGAGGTGATGTATCGCGGTCTGCTTCTCTCCGCCCTGGCGGTCGCGCTCGGCGGGACGGGGAAGGCGCTGGCCTGGGCGGCGGTCATGAGCACGATCGTCTTCGCCCTCGCCCACGGGATATTTCCCAACGGGGCGGGGATCGGCTTCAACCCCCTCCTGCTCGCGCTGACCGCGGTCGCGGGGACGATCCTGGCCATCATGCGGCTCAAGAGCGGCAGCCTGCTGGCGCCGATGGTCGGCCACAATTTCATCGGCCTTACCGGCCGGCTCGCCTGAGAGGATAGAATGGAACGGGTCAGTCAATCGAAGTGCTTCGGCGGCTCGCAGGGGGTCTACACCCACCAGAGCGCCGAGACGGGCACGCCGATGACCTTCCAGGTCTTCCTCCCCGACCACCGCGCCGGGGAGAAGCTGCCCGTGTTGTGGTGGCTCTCGGGCCTGACCTGCACGCACGAAAACGCGATGATCAAGTGCCACTATCATCGCGCCTGCGCCGAAAACGGCATCGCGCTGATCGGGCCCGATACCTCGCCGCGGGGCGATGATGTGCCCGATGACGAGGCGTACGATTTCGGCAAGGGCGCGGGCTTCTATGTCGATGCGACGCAGGATCCCTGGGCCGCCAGTTTCCGCATGCGCAGCTATGTCGAGCGTGAACTGCCGGCACTGATCGAAGCGGAGTTCCCGATGCTGGACATGGCGCGCCAGGGAATCTCGGGCCATTCGATGGGCGGCCACGGTGCGCTTACCGTCTCGCTGCGCAATCCCGGGCGGTTCGCCTCCACCAGCGCATTCGCGCCGATCGTCAGCCCGCTCAACTGCCCGTGGGGCGAAAAGGCGCTGACCGGCTATCTCGGAGGCGACCGCGCGGCATGGCGCGAGTACGATGCCTGCGCGCTGATCGAAGACGGTGCGCGGCTGCCCGACCTGCTGGTCGATCAGGGCACCGCCGACCAGTTCCTCGACGATCAGCTAAAGACACGCTTGCTGGACGAGGCGTGCCGCAAGGCGGATATGCCCGCCACGATCCGGATGCAGGAAGGCTACGATCACTCGTACTTCTTCGTATCCACCTTCATCGACGACCATGTGAAGTGGCACGCGGAGAGGCTGAAGTGAGTTCCAAGTCGGAAAAGATCGGCGCGATAATCGCCGAACATCACCATCGCGAAGGGCCGTTGCTGCCCATCCTGCACGCCGTGCAGGATGAGTTCGGCTGCGTCGACGAGGAGAGCGAGGCGCTGATCGCCAAGGGGCTCAACCTGAGCCGCGCCGACGTGCACGGGGTGGTCAGCTTCTACCACGATTACTCGACCAAGCCCGAACCGCGCCCCGTCGTGCAGATCTGCCGGGCCGAGGCGTGCAAGGCGCGCGGTGTCGAAGAACTGATGGACGGCGCGCGGGCGGCGGCCGGTGACCGGGTCAAGCTGCACACCGTCTATTGCCTGGGCCTGTGCAGCCAGGGGCCGGCGGCGCGCGTGGGCGACCGGCTTCACGCCAGGCTCGACGGGCCGAGGCTCGAAGCGATCATCGGAGGCGTGTCATGACCCTGGTGAGGATTTCCGACGACGCGCTGGCGCGGGCGCTGGGCGCCGACGAACTGGCCACGGCCTTCGAGAGCAGGGGCTGCGAGGTGCACCGCGTGTCGAGCTGGGGCATGCAGTGGCTCGAGCCGATGGTGGCGATCGACGGCAAGGGCTGGGGCCCTGCCACGCTGGAGGATGTCGACGACATCCTGGAAGGCGGCGCGGCCGAGATCGCCATCGGCACGATCGAGGACCACCCGTTCATCGCCCGGCAGCAGCGGCTCACGTTCGCCCGGGCGGGCAAGACCCGGCCGACCAGCATGGACGACTACACCGCCACGGGCGGCTGGCAGGGTCTGACCCGAGCGCGCACGATCGGCGGGGCGCAGATCATCGAAGAGGTTACCCGATCCGGCCTGCGCGGGCGCGGCGGAGCGGGTTTCCCCGCAGGCATCAAGTGGAAGACCGTGGCGGGCGCCGCGGCGCCGCAGAAGTACATCGTCTGCAATGCCGACGAAGGCGACAGCGCGACCTTCGCCGACCGCATGGTCATGGAAGGCGATCCCTTCCAGCTCCTCGAGGGCATGGCCATCGCGGGCGCGGCCGTGGGGGCGGACCAAGGCTACATCTACATCCGCAGCGAGTATCCGGATGCCATCCGGAAGTTGAACCAGGCGCTCGAACTGTGCCGCGACACCATTGCCCCGTTCCGCTGCGAAGTGCGGGTCGGCGCGGGAGCATACGTCTGCGGCGAAGAGACCTCGCTGCTCAACTCGCTCGAGGGCAAGCGCGGCGAAGTTCGCGCGAAGCCGCCGCTTCCGGCGCTCGAGGGCCTGTTCGGCATGCCGACGGTGGTCAACAACGTGCTTACGCTGGCGGCCGTGCCCCACATCCTGGCCGAAGGCGGGGCGGGACATTACGAGGGGCTCGGCATGGGCCGCTCCAAGGGCACGATGCCGATCCAGCTCGCCGGCAACATCAAGCACGGCGGGCTATTCGAGGTGGCGTTCGGCATCTCGCTGGGTGAACTGGTCCACGAAATCGGCGGGGGAACCGAGAGCGGGCGGCCGGTCAAGGCGGTGCAGGTGGGCGGGCCGCTCGGCGCCTATCTCCATCCCGACCAGTTCGACATCGAGTTCGACTACGAAGCCTATACCGCGGCCGACGCGCTGATCGGGCATGGCGGGATCACGGTGTTCGACGATACCGCCGACATGGGCGCGATGGCGCGCTTCGCGATGGAGTTCTGCGCCGCCGAAAGCTGCGGCAAGTGCACCCCGTGCCGGATCGGCTCGGTGCGCGGGGTCGAGATCATCGACCGCATCCGCGCCGGCGGCCGCACGCCCGACATCATCGAGCGGGCGCCGCAGATGCACAACGCCCCGCGCCACGGCCGCAGCGCGGGCGACGAGATCGCCCTGCTGACCGACCTGTGCGACACGATGAAATTCGGCAGCCTGTGCGCGCTGGGCGGCTTCACGCCCTATCCGGTGATGAGCGCGCTCAAGCACTGGCCGGAAGATTTCATCGGCGGCGAGACCCTTCCTGCCGAGGCGGCGGAATAGGATGATCCTCGGCGTGGTCCTCGCAGGCGGTCTGTCCACCCGCTTCGGCAGCGACAAGGCACTGGCCGAACTGGCCGGGCGCACGCTGCTGGCGCGCGCGGTCGACGGCCTGGCGGGCTTTTGCGAGCACGTGATCATCGCCGGGCGCGACCACGGCCCCGCGCCGTGCATCCCCGACTGGCCGCGCGCCGGGATGGGTCCGCTCGCCGGGATCGCCGCCGGGCTGCACCATGCGGACGACGAGGGCTATGCTACCGTCCTGACCTGCGGCGTCGACAGCGCCGACCTGCCCGAAGACCTGCTCGACCTGCTCAGCCCGGCCCCCGCCTTTCTCGCCGACCAGCCGGTCGTCGGGCACTGGCCGCGGGGAGCCGTAGGCGAGATCGAACGTATCCTCGAGAGCGGCGAGCGGCATTCGATGCTGCACTTCGCCGAGGCGATCGGAGCACGCCCGGTGAAAACCGCGCACGAACCTGCTAACATCAACACACCGGCGGATCTCGCCGCCGCGGAGAAGCGCCATGGGTTATGAACGGCAAGAAGATTTCGGCACGCCGAAGTCGCTGAGCGAGGAAGCGGTCACGCTGACCATCGACGGGCGCGAGGTCACCGTCCCGGCGGGCACCAGCGTGATGCGCGCCGCAGCCGAGATCGGCGGGTCGATCCCCAAGCTGTGCGCGACCGACAACGTGAAGGCCTTCGGCTCGTGCCGCCTGTGCCTGGTCGAGATCGAGGGCGCGCGCGGCACGCCCGCAAGCTGCACCACTCCGGTCATGCCGGGCATGAAGGTGAAGACCCAGACGCCGCGGCTCGACAAGCTGCGCAAGGGCGTGATGGAGCTGTACATCTCCGACCACCCGCTCGACTGCCTGACCTGCAGCGCGAACAACGACTGCGAGTTGCAGGACCAGGCCGCGGCCGTGGGCCTCCGCGACGTGCGCTACGGTTACGAGGGCGACAACCACCTGGCGCTGTCGACCGACCACTCGAACCCCTATTTCGACTTCGACCCCAGCAAGTGCATCGTCTGCAGCCGCTGCGTGCGCGCCTGCGACGAGGTGCAGGGCACCTTCGCGCTGACGATCGACGGGCGCGGCTTCGCCAGCAAGGTTTCGGCCGGCCAGGCGGACGACGATTTCCTGTCCAGCGAATGCGTCAGCTGCGGCGCCTGCGTGCAGGCCTGCCCCACCGCCACGCTGCAGGAAAAGAGCGTCAAGGCGATCGGCAAGCCGGAACGGGCCGTGGTCACCACCTGCGCCTATTGCGGGGTCGGCTGCACTTTCCGCGCCGAGATGCGCGGCGAACAGCTGGTGCGCATGGTGCCGTGGAAGGACGGCAAGGCCAACCGCGGGCATTCCTGCGTCAAGGGCCGCTTCGCCTATGGCTACGCCAACCACCAGGACCGAATCACGAGCCCGATGATCCGCGAGAGGATCACCGATCCGTGGCGCGAGGTCTCGTGGGACGAGGCGTTGGCCTTTTCCGCGGGCCGGATCAACGCGATCAAGGCGGAGCACGGGCCGATGGCACTGGGCGGGATCACGTCCAGCCGCTGCACCAACGAGGAGACCTACCTCGTCCAGAAGCTGATCCGCGCGGTCTTCGGCTCGAACAACACCGACACCTGCGCGCGCGTCTGCCACAGCCCGACCGGCTACGGCCTGAAGACCACGTTCGGCACCAGCGCCGGCACGCAGGACTTCGATTCGGTCATGCACACCGACGTGGCGCTGATCATCGGCGCCAATCCGACCGACGGGCACCCGGTCTTCGCCAGCCGCCTCAAGCGCCGGCTGCGGCAGGGCGCCAAGCTGATCGTGGTCGACCCGCGGCGGATCGATCTCGTGCGCAGCCCCCACATCGAGGCGGCGCATCACCTGCCGCTGCAGCCCGGCACCAACGTGGCCGTGCTGACCGCGATGGCCCACGTCATCGTGACCGAGGGCCTGGCGAACATGGAGTTCATCCGCCAGCGTTGCGACGTCGAAGCGTTCGAGGACTGGGCCGCCTTCGTGTCCGACGAACGGCACAGCCCCGAAACACTGGAAGCGGTCACCCGCGTCCCCGCCGAAGACCTGCGCGCCGCTGCCCGGCTCTATGCCACCGGCGGCAACGGGGCGATCTACTACGGCCTGGGCGTGACCGAGCACTCGCAGGGTTCGAGCACGGTGATGGCGATCGCCAACCTGGCGATGGTCACCGGCAACATCGGCCGCAAGGGCGTGGGCGTGAACCCGCTGCGCGGCCAGAACAACGTGCAGGGCGCCTGCGACATGGGCAGCTTCCCGCACGAACTGCCGGGCTATCGCCACCTGTCGGACGGCGCGACGCGCGAACTGTTCGAGAAGGACTGGGGCGTCAGCCTCGATCCCAACCCGGGCCTGCGCATCAACAACATGCTCGATGCCGCGGTCGATGGCAGTTTCAAGGCGATCTACATCCAGGGCGAGGACATCCTGCAGTCCGATCCCAACACCCAGCACGTCGCCGCCGGGCTCGAGGCGATGGACTGCGTGATCGTGCACGACCTGTTCCTCAACGAAACGGCGAACTACGCGCACGTCTTCCTGCCGGGTTCGACCTTCCTCGAGAAGGACGGCACCTTCACCAATGCCGAGCGGCGCATCCAACCGGTCCGCAAGGTGATGGAACCGGCAAACGGCGGCTATTCGGACTGGGAGGTGACCCAGCTGCTCGCCAATGCGCTGGGCGCGAACTGGACCTACACCCACCCCAGCCAGATCCTGGCCGAGATCGCCCGCCTGACCGGCAGCTTCGCCGGCGTCTCGTGGGAGATGCTGCTGGAACGCGGATCGGTCCAGTGGCCGGTCAACGAGAAGTTCCCCGACGGTTCGCCCGTCATGCACATGGAAGGCTTCGTGCGCGGCAAGGGGCTGTTCGTGGTGACCGACTACGTCCCGACCGACGAGAAGACCGGGCCGCGCTTCCCGCTGCTGCTGACCACCGGGCGCATCCTGTCCCAGTACAACGTCGGCGCGCAGACGCGGCGCACGGCGAACACCGTCTGGCACCCTGAGGACATGCTGGAAATGCACCCGTCCGATGCCGAGAACCGCGGGCTGAAGGACGGCGACTGGGCCAAGCTGAACAGCCGTACCGGCGAAACGACGCTGCGCGTGACCGTGACCGACCGCGTGGCGCCGGGCGTGGTCTACACCACGTTCCACCACCCCGCGACGCAGGCCAACGTGGTGACAACCGACTATTCGGACTGGGCGACCAACTGCCCCGAATACAAGGTCACCGCGGTCCAGGTCATGCCCAGCAACGGGCCGAGCGACTGGCAGGAAACCTACGAATCCTGGTCCGAGAAGTCGCGCCGCATCCAGAGCGGCGTCGATGCCGACGGGGCGATGGAACCGGCCGAATGAGCAAGGATTACAATGCCACCCTGCGCCGCATGGCCAACCAGATCGCCCTGAACTTCACGGCGATCGGCCATGACCGCGCAGTGCTGGCGACGGCCGACCACATCGAACAGTTCTGGGACCCGCGGATGAAGGCGGCGATTTTCGCCGACGACTGGAGCCAGCTGAGCGAGACCGCCGCCGCGGCGATCGCTCACCTGGCCGAAGGCAACAAGCCCGCCTCGCAAACCCGCGCGACCGAGTTCGCCAAGCACGGCGGCATGTACAACTCCGATGCGGGGTGAGACGGTCCAGGTCGGTCCCGACGGATCGACCCGGCCCGTATCGCGCGAATGGGTGCCCGAGGTGCCCGTTGCGCTGGAGTTCAACGGCCTCAGCTACGCCGTGATGATGGCGACGCCCGCCGACCTGGAGGATTTCGCCCGTGGCTTCGCACTGACCGAAGGGCTGGCGGGCAGCGCGGCCGACCTGACGGACGTGGCGGTGGCTGAAACCGATCTGGGCTGGATCGTGCGCGCGCAGCTCGCCGGGCTGGGCATCGACAAGCTAACCGAGCGTGTCCGCACCCGCGTGGCGGAATCGAGCTGCGGACTGTGCGGAATCGAGAACCTGGAGGCGGTGGGGCGGCCGCTGCCACCGGTTGCGGCGCACGCAGAGTTGGACCCGCGCGCGATCTTCGCCGCGCTGGGCACGCTGCGCGATCACCAGCCGCTGACCCGCGCGACCGGCGCGGCCCACGCCGCTGCTTTCTGCGCACTGGAGGGCACGATCCGCACGGTGCGCGAGGATGTCGGCCGCCACAACGCGATGGACAAGCTCGTCGGCGCGCTTGCGGCGGCGGGCGAGGATCCGGCGGCAGGCTTCATCCTTTCGACCGCGCGCTGTTCGTACGAGATCGTCGAAAAGGCGGTCCGCGCGGGGGCGACGCGGCTGGTCACGGTGTCGCTGCCCACCAGCATGGCGGTCGCCCGGGCGGCGGCGGCGGGGCTGAGCCTGTGGTGCCTGGCGCGCGACGACAGCGTGCTGCGGGTCGGCCAGCCGGAATAGGCCTTCCCACGGCTCGGTACGCGCTGCTATCAGCCAATTCTTGCAATCGATTCGCAACAAGGAGCATCCCCCCATGCGCAAGACCGCCCTTTATGCCGCCGTCGCCGGCGCCGCCCTGACCCTCGCCGCCTGCTCGGGCGGAACCGAGGAAGCCCCGCCGGCCGAGGACGTGGCCGCCGATGCCGCGACCGGCGCGGCGGCTGCGACGCCTGCCGCCAGCGCCGTGCTCGATGCCAACAACGCCACGGTCGAGGAACTCGCCGCCGCCCCGGGCATGACGCCCGAGATCGCCGCCGCGGTCGTCGCCGGCCGGCCCTACGCCAACGTCACCGCCTTCAACACCAAGCTGATGGAAACGCTGACCGCCGAGCAGGCAGAAGCCGTGCGCGCGGGCGTGTTCGTGCCGATCAACCTCAACACCGCCAGCGAGGAGGAAATCCGCCTCATCCCCGGCATGACCGACAAGATGGTTCACGAGTTCGAGGAATACCGCCCCTACGCCGACATGGGCGTGTTCGACCGCGAGATCGGCAAGTACGTCGATGCCGCCGAAGTCGCGCGCCTGCGCAGCTACGTCACTCTCTGACGGGCCTGCAGCACGACCCTGACGAGCTCGATCGCGGCCAGGATCCCGATATGGATCCAGGCCGTGGTCGGCTCGAAGGCCGACAGCACCCAGTGGACGAACACCAGGATCGCCGCCGGGTAGACCAGCCGGTGCAGCGTCTTCCATGATCGCTTGAGGCGCCGGACCGAGGCATCGTTGGATGTGACCGCCAGCGGCACGAACAGCGCCAGCGCGACCCAGCCGGCCAGCAGGTAAGGCGTTGCAGCCTCGGCCCAGACGATTGCCGCATCGGCCTTGCGGACGAGATAGATCGCCGTGTGCCCGGCGGCATAGGCGAAGCTGGCCACGCCCAGATCGCGCCGCCGCAGCAGCAGCCACCGGGTCCACGGCCCCGTGCCGAACACCAGGCGGATCGGGGTGACCGCCAGCGTCGCCATCAGCAGCCAGGCCGCCCAGTCGCCGCTGTCGCCGATGATGTGGCCGTAGCCGTAGGCGTCGGGCGTTGCGAAATAGCGCCACAGCATCCACCCGCCGGGCAAGGCGAGCAGGAGCCAGAGCAGCATGCGGCCTTTCATCGGCTCAGCCGGAACACCGCGTGCTCGGCGCGCCAGTTCGCGCCGCTGCCGCCGATCTCGCGGCCGCCGGTGAAATACCAGGCATCCTCCACCTTCACGCCCATGTCGCGCAGCAGGGAGCGGAAATCCTCCACGGTGACGTGGTGGATGTTCTGCGTTTCGTACCAGCTGACGGGCAGGTGGCGGGTGACCGGCATGCGCCCGTGGCGCAGCAGCGAGACGCGCATCCGCCAGTAGGCGAAGTTGGGGAAGCTGACGAAGGCCTGCCGCCCGACGCGCAGCAACTGGCCGAGCATCCAGTCGGGCCGCGCGGCGGTCTGCAGCGTCTGGCTCAGGATCGCGACGTCGAACGCGCCGTCGGGATAATCGGCCAGGTCGCGGTCGGCATCGCCCTGGATCACCGAGAGCCCGCGGGCGACCGCGCGCTCGACCAGTTCGGGATCGATTTCCATCCCGCGCGCGTCGACCCCCTTGCCGCCCTGCAGTTCGGCCATCAGCTCGCCCTCGCCGCAGCCCACGTCGAGCACCCGCGCCCCCTGCGGCACGTGCTCGGCGATCTTGGCGAGGTCGGCGCGCAGGGTCATCAGAGGAAGCCCCTGACGACGCGGTCCAGCGCCGGGACATTGAGCAGGAAGCTGTCGTGGCCGTAGGGCGCGGAAAGCTCGACGAAGCTGACCGGCGCCGCCACCGCGTTGAGCGCGTGGACCACGTGGCGCGATTCGGTGGTCGGATAGAGCCAGTCGGTATCGAAGCTGACCAGGCAGAAGCGGGTGCCGCTGGCCGCGGCGAAGGCATCGGCCAGCCGCCCGCCGTGCTCTTCGGCGAGGTCGAAATAGTCCATCGCCCGGGTGATGTAGAGATAGGAATTGGCATCGAACCGGTCGGTGAAGCTGACGCCCTGGTGCCGCAGGTAGCTCTCGATCTGGAAGTCGGCATCGAAGCCGAAGCTCTTGGCCTCGCGGTCCTGCAGGCGGCGGCCGAACTTCTCGGTCAGCCCTGCTTCGCTCAGATAGGTGATGTGCGCCGCCATGCGCGCGACCGAGAGGCCCTTCTCCGGCCCCTTGCCCTTGCCGTAGTAATCGCCCCCGTTCCACAGCGGGTCGGCCATGACGGCCTGGCGGCCGACCTCGTGGAAGGCGATGTTCTGGGCGCTGTGCCGGGCGGTCGTGGCGATTGCGAGCACACGGCTGGCGCGTTCGGGGAAATTGGCCGCCATGCTCAGGGCCAGCATCCCGCCCATCGACCCGCCGACGACCGCGTGGAGCCGGTCGATCCCCAGCGCATCGAGCAGACCGACCTGCGCGCGCACCATGTCGCGGATCGTGATGACGGGAAAACGCATGGCCCAGGGCGCGCCGTCCTGCCCCGCGCTTGCCGGCCCGGTCGAGCCCATGCAGCCGCCGATCACGTTGGCGCAGATGACATGGAAGCGTGCCGTGTCGATCGGCTTGCCGGGGCCCACCATCCGTTCCCACCACCCCGGCTTGCCGGTCATTGGGTGGGCGCTCGCCACGTGCTGGTCGCCGGTCAGGGCGTGGAACAGCAGGATCGCGTTGCCCTTGTCGGGCGCGAGCTCGCCGTAGGTCTCGTAGGCCAGCGTCACGCCCGGCAGCGCCTGCCCGCTGTCGAGCGGCAGCGGCGCGTCCAGGGTCAGGGTCTTTCCCGCAAAGGCATTGGCAACGGGCATGGCGGCGCGAGGGATGGGGGCTGCCGCAAATGCTGTCAATCGCCGCGCTGAGACGCTATGCGCGCCGCCGTGACGGACGCCCAAGCCCCGACGACGCCGCAGATGAAGCCCTGGATCGCGGCGATCCATGCCTACGTGCCCGGCAAGTCGGCCGGGGCGGACGGGCGGCCGCTGGTGAAGCTGTCGGCGAACGAGAATCCGCTGGGCACCAGCCCCCTGGCGCTCGAGGCCCGCGCCGCGGCGGCGGGGCCGGCCGACTATCCCGATCCGGACAGTAAGGCGCTGCGCGCCGCGCTCGGCGAGCTGCACGGGATCGATCCGGCGCGCATCGTCTGTGGAACGGGGTCCGACGAGCTGCTCAACCTGGCCGCCCAGGCCTTTGCCGGCCCGGGCGACGAGGTGATGTTTCCGCGCTACTCCTTTGCCGTCTACGACATCGCCGCGCGGCGCTGCGGCGCGACGCCGGTGGAGGTGGACGACACCGATTTCGCCGCCGATGTCGACAAGCTGCTCGCTGCGTTGACCGAGCGGACGCGGTTGGTCTACCTGGCGAACCCGAACAACCCGACCGGCAGCTTCCTGCCGCGTTCGGAAGTCGCGCGCCTCCATGCCGGCCTGCCGCCGCATGTCCTGCTGGTCGACGACCAGGCTTATGCCGAATTCCTCGCGCCGGACGACGACGACGGCGGGCTGGCACTGGCCGCAACGCACGAGAACGTCCTCGTCACGCGGACCTTCTCCAAGATCTACGGCCTGGCCGGCGAGCGGGTGGGGTGGGGCACCGGCGCCCCGGCCATCGTCGCCGCGCTCAACCGGATTCGCGGCCCGTTCAACGTGACGGCGAGCGGTCAGGCCGCCGCGCTGGCGGCGCTCGGCGACCAGCCGTTCGTCACCGCGACGCGCGAGCACAACCGGCGCGAACGCGCGCGCTTCGTGGGCGAGATCGAAGCGCTGGGGAACCACGGCCTGCGGGCCTTGCCGAGCGAGGGCAACTTCGTGCTCGTCCTGTTCGAAGGGTCGGTCAGCGCCGAGGATGCGCTCGCCGCGATCGCGCAGGCGGGGTTCGCGGTGCGCCACCTGCCCGGCCAGGGCCTGCCGCAGGCGCTCAGGATCACCATCGGCACCGCCGCGCAGATGGACGCGGTGGCCGCAGCGCTACGGGAGCTGTGCCGGTGAGCTTCCAGCGCGTCGCCATTATCGGCCTCGGCCTGCTGGGCGGCTCGATCGGCCTCGCCGTGGCGGAGCATCTGCCGGGCGTTGCGACCACGGGCTACGACGCCGACCCCGCCGTGCGCCGCCGCGCGGCGGAACGCGGGCTTGTCGGCACGGTGTGCGAAACCTCGAGCGAGGCGGTCGCCGGGGCCGACCTGGTGATCCTGTGCGTGCCGGTCGGCGCCATCGGCCCTGCAGCACGCGAATTCGCCGCCGCGCTCGCCCCCGGCGCGCTGGTCAGCGATGTCGGATCGACCAAGGCCTCGATCTCCAGGGTTCTGGCGGAGGCCCTGCCCGGTCATGCGATCGTTCCGGCGCACCCGGTGGCCGGGACCGAGCACTCGGGCCCCGACGCGGGCTTCGCCAGCCTGTTCCATCGCCGCTGGTGCATTCTCACCCCGCCGGCCGGGGCCGATCCCGCGCAGGTCGAAGGGCTGGCGAAATTCTGGCGCGCGCTGGGCTCGATGGTCGAGGTGATGGATGCCGCGCACCACGATCTCGTGCTGGCGGTCACCAGCCACATCCCGCATCTCATCGCCTATACGATCGTGGGCACCGCCAGCGATCTGGAGGGCGTGACGCAGGGCGAGGTGATCAAGTACTCCGCGGGCGGCTTTCGCGACTTCACCCGCATCGCGGCCAGCGATCCGACCATGTGGCGCGACGTGTTCCTCAACAACCGCGAGGCGGTGCTCGAGATGCTCGGCCGCTTCACCGAAGACCTCACCGCCATGCAGCGCTCGATCCGCAGCGGCGACGGCGATGCGCTGTTCGACCTTTTCACCCGCACCCGCGCGATCCGCCGGTCGATCATCGAGCAGGGGCAGGACGACGCGCGGCCCGATTTCGGGCGCGGCGACCACGCGGAGTGAGCAGCTAGCTGTTCACCGCGTTGATCGCGCTGTGCACACGCTCCTCGATCTCCTCGCGCGGCAGGCCGGGCGGGATGGCCGGCATGAAACGCACGGTGATCGTACCGCGCCGCTTCCAGGTGCGGTGATAGAGCGGCCCGCTGTTGACCGCGATCGGCACCACCGGCAGGCCGAGCATCTTGTAGATGCCCGCGAAGCCCGAACGCAGCGGGGGCCGGGTGCCGTGGGGCACGCGGGTGCCTTCGGGCAGGATGGCGAGGTTGCGGCCGGTCGCGATGTGGACCTTGGCCTCGGCCATCATCTTGCGCAGGCCCTTGGCGCCCGCCTCGCGCTGGACAGCAATCCCGCCATAGGCCCTGGCCGCCGCGCCCCAGCCGGGAATGGCGAACAGTTCTTCCTTGCCGAAGGGCACGGGGTTTTCGATCAGCGTGGGCAGGTCGATCGCATCGAAGAAGCTCTCGTGCTTGACCGCGAACAGCGCCTGGCCGGGCGGCCGCTCCCCTTCGATGCGCACCTCGATGCCGAGTACGTGGACCACCAGCCAGCGGTGATAGCGCGACCAGCCGTTGGGAAAGCGGCGCAGGAAATCGCCCGGCACCAGCCAGTAGGCGACCAGTGTCGCGAGCACGAAATAGACCGAGCCGAGGTAGAACGCGGCGTAAAACAGGAGACTGCGCAGCACGCTCACCCGTTCGCCAGCCAACTTGCCAGGAGCTTGTGATATTCCAGGAACAGCATCCGCAGAGAGGGTTCGGACGGTACCGCGTCTTCCACCACGGTCACGTCTGCCGGCAGGACGGGGTCGAGTTCGGCGGCGGCGCGGCGCATGTGCCAGTCGCTGGTGACGAGGCGCAGCGAGCGGTACTTGCCCTCGCGGATCCACTGCGCCGTCTCACGCGCGTTGCCGCGGGTGTCGAGCGCCGAGAACCCGAGCTTGACGCAGCAGTCCATCTCCTGCGCGGACAGTTTGTACTCGGCGGCGAATTCGGCCGGCTTGACCTCCGCGTCGACGCCGGTGACGAGTAGCTGCTTCGCCGCGCCCCGGCGCAGCAGTTCCACGCCCCGGTCGATCCGCCCGACCCCGCCGGTCGGCACCACGATCACGTCGGTCGTCTCGCGCACCGGCGCGGGTTGCGGCAGCTGGAAGGCGAACCAGACGAAACCGGCCAGCCAGATCATCAGCAGGAAACCGGCAATCCGCCCGATCACAGCATTCTCCTCAGCGCACCCAGCACGGTAATGCGCGCCGTCAGCATGGCCAGAAAAACGCCGATAACCGGGATTGCGCCCAGCACAACCCAGTCGAAGGGCCCCAATCCCCCGCCGGCCACCATGCCCGATCCCAGCGCGGCGAACTGGCGGCCGAGGAGGAACACGGCAATCAGCCCCAGGAGCAGGCCGATGACGCCGCCGACCGCCGCGTCCATCGCGATCGAGCGCTGGAAGATGCGGGCGATCTGCTGGTCGGTCCCGCCCAGCAGATGAACGATCTCGATCGTCTCGCGATTGGAGCCGAGCGCGCTGCGCGCAGCCAGCCATACCGCCGCGGCGCTGGTGGCCGCGAGCAGCAGGACGAGGCCCATGGCGAGCCACTGCAGCGAGCTGATCGCCTGGAACACCGGGGCCAGCCAGCCGGCCTGGGCATCGACCCGTGCCGAAGGAACCGATGCGCGCAAAATGTCGGCCACCTCGGCGAGCCGCCGCCCGGTGACCGGCCCGCGCAGCCGGGCATCGATCAGGGCGGGGGTGGGGACCGCCTCGTCGCCCGATCCGGCGAGATCCCCCAACCACGGCTCGATCAATGCGTTCAGTTCGTCGTCGGGCACGCGGCGCACGTCGGCCACGTCCTCGCGGTTGGAAAGAATGGCGACCGCGATTTCGGCCTGCCGGTCGCGCTCGGCCGGCGCGGCCTCGACGACCTGCACCGTTATGCCGCCTGCGATCTCCGCCTGCGCGCTGGAGGCGAGGTTGGCGAGCGCCAGCCCGGCCGCCGCGGCGACGACCGTCAGCGCGATCATGATCGCGATCACCCAGGGCATCGGCCCGGCGAGCCGCGCCTGCTGCAGGATGCCCGACCGCTCGCCCCCGAAGCGCGGCTGGTTGCGGCGGATGATCGCGGCGGCCCCGGCCATCAGGCCTGCCCCTCGTCGAACGCGGGCTGGCGGCGCGGGGGATAGCGCAGGGCGCCGGTCGGATCGTGCAGGCGGCCCTTGTCGAGCCGCATGATCAGCGAATCCGGCACCTTCTTCAGCAAGTGGACGTCGTGGGTGGCGACGACGATCGTCGTGCCGAGGCGATTGAGCGCCTCGAACAGCCGCAGCAGCTTGAGCGCCATGTCCGGATCGACGTTGCCGGTCGGCTCGTCGGCGACCAGGATCTCGGGCCGGGCGATGACCGCGCGGGCGATGGCCACGCGCTGCTGCTCGCCGCCCGACAGGGTCGCCGGGCGGGCGTCGGCGCGGTGCGACAGCCCGACCCAGTCGAGCATGTCGGCCACCGGCTTCCTGACCTCGCTCTCGGGAATGCCCGAGACCCGCAGCGGAAGCGCCACGTTGTCGAACGAGGACAGGTGGTCGACCAGCCGGAAATCCTGAAACACCGTGCCGATCCGCCGGCGAAAGGCGGGCAGGCGGCCGCGCGGCAGGGTGATCACGTCGGTCCCGAACATGCGGATCATTCCGCGCGACGGGCGCTGCGCCAGATAGAGCAGCTTGAGCAGCGAAGTCTTGCCCGCGCCGCTCGCCCCGGTGAGGAAATAGAAGCTGCCGGGATAGAGCGTGAAGGACACGTCGCTCAGCACTTCGCGGTCGGTGCCGTAGCGCAGGCCGACGTTGTCGAACTGCACGATGCTCCCCTCCGGCTTGCTCATCGCGGCAATCCGGGCCGCGGAATGACCGAAACGGCGGGAACAGGGCTCATGCGGAAGGCGCTATAGCCTTTGATCGATGTGGAAAAAAGCCACGCCGGGGCGCTGTTCACGGCCCCGCACCTTGTTGCCTTGGCACGCGGGGGTTTAGGACGGCGTTCGGGATGATCATTTCCTGCCCAGCCTGCACGACCCGCTATGTCGTGCCCGATAGCGCCGTCGGCGTCGAGGGACGGACCGTGCGCTGCGCGAAGTGCCGGCACTCGTGGTTCCAGGACGGGCCGCCGACTGAAGTCAGGGCCAGCCCGGGCTTCGAGACGCTGGCGCCCGAACAGCCCGCTCCCCCGGCTCCCCGGTCGGCACCGGCACCGGCACCGGCATCGCCTCCACCGGCCACCACTCAGCGCGAAGAGATCGTCGAACCCCAGCCTGAGCCCGCGCCGCAGCCGGCTGCGTCGCAAACATCCGTGCCGGCCTACGAGGAGGAGCCCGCGCCGGTCTTTGACGAACCGCGCGCCGCCCGTCAGCCAATGCCACCGCCGCCGATCACGGACGACGTGTCACATTTCGACCGCGAGCCGCCTTTCCGCCCGCGGCGCAACGTGCTCAAGCTGTGGACCTATGCCGGAGTGGTCTTCGCGCTGGTGGCGGCGGGCCTCGTCGTCGCGGTCAGCTATTTCGGACTGCCCGACTGGGTCCCGGTCAGCCGCCCGACCTTCGCGCGCGGGCAGGCCGAGCTGCAGCTCGATTTCCCGCCCGACCAGCAGGAACGGCGCCAGTTGCCCAACGGAACCGAGTTTTTCGGCGCGAGCGGCACGGTGACGAACATCGGCGGCACTGCGCACGACGTTCCGCCGATCCTGATCGTGCTGCGCGATTCGCGCGACCGGATCGTGTACTCGTGGGAAGTCTATCCGCCCAAGCGCACCCTCGCGCCGGGCGAGAGCATGACGATCAACGAAGCGGTGACCGACGTACCGCGCGCGGCCAAGGTGGCCGAGATCGGCTGGAAGCCGTCCTGATCGACGGGGATGCCGCGCCGCCGGCTTGTTTCACCAGGGGACCGTTAAAGGCAATCGTTGCGCAGCAGCGCGGCAGCCACATTGATAGGCGCGAGGCGCTTGCAGGGGTGTGACCCCTTTGCTAAGGGCGCGCACCTACCCCGGAGGAGCCGGCCTTAACGGCTCCTTTTTCACGTGCGGTCGTGGCGGAACTGGTAGACGCGCAACGTTGAGGTCGTTGTGGGCGAAAGCCCGTGGAAGTTCGAGTCTTCTCGACCGCACCATGAAATTCTCAGGCAGACATGATTTCGCCTTCGGGCGCTCGGCCTGTGCCATGCGGCGCCTGCGATCCGGTCAGCCGCCGCTGGCTGCCCGCTCCACCGTTATGCTGGCCTGCAGGTCGGTCGGGCGGATGACGGGCTTGGCCGGCGCGGCGGCCACCAGTTTGACCCAGAGTGTGTCGCCGTTGCGGAACCAGGCCGTCTCCTTCGCCCGGCGCAGTGCGTCCATGCTTGCCTGTTCCCGTCCGGAGGCAGCCTCGGCAAAGCCGGGCAGGGCGAACATGACCCACGAGCCTGCGTCCATTTCGGCTAGGCTCAGGGTGACTTGCGGCCGTTCGGTCCTGACCTCGATCTCGCTTCCGGCGCGCACAGTGCTCTGGTCGCCGCTGATCCGGAATTCCTTGCCGCCGCGGACGAGCGATATGGGCGCCTGCGGAGGGCGGCGGGTGAACAGGGCGGCGCGCTGGGCTTTGACGAGCGGCGTGTCGGGCGCATTGGGGCTTAGCGAGGCGAGCAGGGCGAACCGGGCAGTGCGCGATTCGAGGTCGACCGCGGCCGGAAGCTCTCCCCTGCTGTCCGACAGGTTCAGCCGGCCGATGTCGCCCGTGCAGACCGCGGCGTTCCAGTCGGCATGGATTGCGCAGGTGCCGTCGGTGGCGACGCTGTCGTTCTCGCCGTCGTGCAGCAGCACCTGCGAGTTGGGGATGCCGGTCACCGATCCGTCGAGATCGCGGAAGGACAGCGTCCGGTAGGCATTGCCCCCGCGGTTGTCGTTGTCGAACCGGGCATCGTACTTCGGGAAATAGACCGGCTTGGCATCGACGAACCTGGCGCCGCTGATGGTGCTTCCGGTGCTGAGCCCCGCGCTCGTGAACATGAGGAACGACAGCGCGCCGGTCTTGCGCCGCGCGTTGTCCTGGAAGTTGACGAAGGTGCTGTTCACCACGTCGTCGCGGTAATCGTAGTACTCGTAGCCGCGGATGGGGAAATCCGGGATGGCGGGCTTGGGCAGGCTGCGCCCGTAGGCGATCTCCTCGGGCGTAGTGGGATTGCCGATGTTGGCGGTCTCGCCCACGACCAGCGCGTCGACCAGCCGCGAACTGAACGGCAGGCTGCCGATATCGCCCGCCGCCTGCGTCATGCCGATGGCGTTGTCGGCAAGCTTCAGGTCGCTGTACACGTAGAGATCGCCCCGGCCCCACAGGCCGCCGTTGCGGTTCTTCCAGGCGGTCAGGCTCTCGAAGTGCGTCTCCAGCACGTCGCTTTCCAGATCGTTGGGATCGGTCAGGGGCAACAGCGGGATGGAGGCCAGCCCGAAGGTGTTGTCCTGGTCGATGTGCCGGTCGATCAGGAACCCGTCGAAGTTGGAATGGGCGGTGTTGCCCCTGAATTCGCGCAGGGGTGTCCGGCGCGGCCACGTTCTGGCACTGACGTCCGTTCCGGCGAAGGCGCCATTGGGGTGCTGGGGTATCGACAGCCAGAAGCCGACCTGGTCGGACCCGGCGGCCACATTGTTCACGTAGCTGTTGTCCGGGTTGGTGATCCAGAACGATGCCACGGTGTTGTCCGACGGCAGCAGGGTATTCCCGCCGTGGAAGCTGGCCTGCCGCGCGGCCGCGGCATTGGCGTACTGCGCCGTCTTCTCGCCGTTGGCCGCCAGGTTGGTAGGCACGCAGTCCAGCGTGGGATGGCACTTGGTCTGGATCGCCAGGTTGCCGATGAAGGCGTTGCCGCGTTCGATGCCGTCTTCCATGAAGAAGCAGTGGCCCACGGTGTCGAAGGTCACGTTGTTCTCGATCCGCAGGTCGTTCGTGCCGTGGACCGTCACGCAGCGGTTGTAGGTGTCGTGGATCGCCGTGTTCCTGACGTACATTCCCCCGCCGTCGCCCAGGATATGGAAGTGGATCGGATAGCGCGCCAGCGCCAGGTGCTGGCCCATCCGGTTGAGCTCCACGCCCGAGATCTGCATCCTCGACCCCGGCATCGCCATGATGTGGCCGCCGACATAGCTCTTCGCCGCGTCCTCCGAGGCCTGGATCTTGATGTTGCGGCTGATCATGGCGACCTCGCCGCGTTCGTCTACGCCGAAAGTGATCTCGCCGAAATGCATGTATTTAAGCGGTTCGGCGAAGCTGAGCGTGTTGCCCTCGACCCGGGTGATCGTGCGCCGTTCCGCCTGCCGCGGATCGAAGTCGGTCGAGGCGAGGACGATCTCGTCGCCCGCGCGCCAGCCGGACGCGTCGAGCACCTGGATGCTGGTCGACCCCCTCTGCGCGGTCGTGGAAAGTTTCGACCAGGTATTGGTGGTGGTGCCATGCGCGCCCAGCGTTCCGCGCAGCATCATGATGCCGCGGTCGCCCATCGTGTTCACATCCTCGCCCGGCACCTTGTCGGTCAGGGTGATCGTCGCCTTGTGGCTGAATGGAGCGGCTTCGGTGCCGATCTGGATTTCGCCGCCCGGAACGTGGATCCACTCGGTGGTCAGCGCCAGGTCACGCTCGTCGACGAAGGTCAGCTTGCCCTGCACGGTCAGGCTGCGCAGGTCGGGCGGGCTGATGTCGAGCAGGACTTCGGTGCCGCGCGGGATGGTCACGGCCTCGCCGGCCGCTGGCACCTTGCCCGAAGGCCAGGCCGACGCGTCGGACCATTTGACCGTTCGCGCCGTCGCCGCCGGGGAAGGCTCCTCGATCGCGCCATGGCTATGACCCGCTCCATCCTGCGCGGCGAGGGCGGTGCCCATGGCGCACAGCAAAGGGGCGGCAGCGAGGCGCATGAGTCTGGGCAGGCGAAACTGCATGGCCGGATATCCCTCTCCGAAGACGGTCGGTCCCCGTGTGTATTCGTTATTCCCGCCAAACTATGAAACGGACGGACTTTTTTGCCAAGCGCGCGAAACGTGGAGAGACGGAGTAACCCGCAAATCCCATGTGTCGTGGAGCCGCCGCCTCCGACCGGACACCGTGCGAAACCGATATGCAGCGGTCCACCGGCGGCGCCCATTCGAGGCTGATTTTGCAGATAATCCGCTTGCCAAACATATTTTTTCGCAAGCGTGCATCCGCCGGGCACCTGCCCACGTAAATAACGGGTTGAGCGAACAAATTTGCTCGTAATGTCCAGTGCTTGTGCGTGCTCGGGGGCATCGTTGCAGGGGGCTAGACGGGGGAGTTCATGCCGCACCTTTGCCCTTCATACATCAGCGGACCTGCCTGCGGTTCTCCACCCCGGCCCCGCACCTCGCGTGCCGCATTGTCAGCAAATCGCTGAGCGCGTGGTTGCCGATTTCAAATATTTGACAACCTCCGCATCGGGCAACCGTCGGCGCGCCACGGGAATTTTCGTTACCTCGTCCGTCCACGTCGGCGCGCTTCTCGCTCTGCTGCATTCGACCGTCGAAGCCCCTGCCGGCCGCGCGGAGACGATAACCGCGATCGATATTTCCTCGCCGAAGCCTGCCGAGCCCGAAACGCCCAAGCAGGCGCAACCGGTCGAAGTGCCGCCCCAGCCGCTCGAACCCATCGTCCTGCCCCCGCCGTTCATTCCGAGCGAAAACGAAGTCGTCGCGGCCCTGCTCGAAGAGGCGGCAGCGACGCCCCTGAGCGGCGGGTGCGATCTGACCGCGCCGGTTCAGGCCGCCTTGCAGCTCAATCCGGACCTCGAACTGGAGCTGCCGACGATTGCCGACGAACGGCTCTCGGTCGCCCGCGCGCTCGCCGTGTGGAAAGACGCCTGGGCCGAGCCCGACGAGCGGCTGCCGGAAAAGGCACTCGCGAGCATTCGCGACACGATGCGCCAGACGATCCTGGCTGCCAGCGACGACTGCCGCATGCAGGTGCAGACCGGACCCCGGCTCGTCTACCTGACGCACGACGCCGAGACGGTCACCCTCGCGCTCGGATCGGGCGAGTGGACCTGGCAGGAAGTCGCCGACACGGCCGACCCCGAATTTCAGTTTCCCGGAGCTTCCGTCGCTCCCCAGGAATGGACGCTTCTCGAAGCTGTCCCGAGGTTCCTGCGAACCTCCTTCGACGGATCAAATGGCTCGAAACCCAAGGCGCGACCAATTGAACAACGATCACGCCTTGATCGGCAACAGGAAAAGGACTGAACCATGAGGAATTGGAAGACAACCTTGGTGAGCGGCGCCGCCGCTGCATCACTCTGCATCATGTCGAATGCCCCGGCATTCGGCTCGAGCCACCGGGAAGCGCCCGCGATCACCAAATCGCCGAAGATCGACAACACCGACTTCTACATGTTCCGCAGCTACGAACCGGGCCGCGCAGGCTACGTCGTATTCGTCGCGAACTTCCAGCCCGGCCAGTTCCCCGGCGCCGGGCCGAACTACTTCACGATGGATTCCGACGCACTGTACGAAATCCACATCGATAACGACGGCGATGCCAAGGAAGACGTCACGTTCTCGTTCAAGTTCGACAACGCGCTGGTCAATGGCGGCAAGACGCTCAACATCGGCGGCAAGAACGTGACCGTTCCGCTGCGCTACGTCGGCCCGGTAACCGCCGTGGGCGATGCCGATCTCAACGAGCTGGAGAGCTTCACCGTCTCGATGATCGAAGGCGACCGTCGCAGCGGGACCCGGCAGGTCGTGCAGAACACCTCGGGTGGCCGGTCGAACTTCACCAAGCCGCTGGACAACGTCGGCCAGAAGACGTCGCCCAACTACAACCAGTATGCGACCTCGACCGTCAGCACGATGAGCGTTCCGGGCTGCGCCACGAGCGGCGGGCGTGTCTTCGTCGGCCAGCGTGAAGAAGCCTTCGCCATCAACCTTGGCGAGACCTTCGACCTCGTGAACTACGTGCCGATCGAAGGCGACAGCGCTCCTTTCGCTGGCGACCGCGGCGGCTTTCCCGGCGGCATCACGCAAAGCCGCATGAACGACGATCTGGTCGGCAAGGCCAACGTCACCAGCATCGCGATCGAAGTGCCGATCGCCTGCGTCGTGGGTAGCGGAAACGGCGTCATCGGCGGCTGGTCGACCACCAGCAAGCTGCAGACCGAGGTGCTCGATCCCTCGCCCACCTATGCAAAGGCCAGCACCGGCGGCGGCGCTTACGTCCAGACCTCCAGGCTCGGTATGCCTTTGGTCAACGAAGTGGTGATCGGGCTCGACCAGAAGAACCTGTTCAACGCCGCCCAGCCCACGCAGGACGGGGCACTGGCTGACTTCGTCACCAACCCGACCTTCCCGGCCATCCTGGACTCGCTTTTCCGGGCCCCGGTCAACGCGACGCTCGGGACCAACATACCGAACCTCGCGCCGTCGAACTTCCCGCGCGCCGATCTGGTCGCGGCGTTCCTGACGGGCATCAAGACGCTAAACCAGCAGAAGACGGTCACGCCTTCGGAAATGCTGCGGCTCAACACGGCCGTCGCGCCGACTCCGCGGGCGAACCAGAGCACGTTCGGCGTTGCCGGCGACGATCTTGCCGGCTTCCCCAACGGGCGCCGTCCGGGTGACGACGTGACGGACATCGTGCTGCGCGTGGCGATGGGGCGGCTGTGCCACCCCGTGCCGATCAACGGAACGCCGACCGACCTAGGGCTGTGCAAGCCCGAGGACGCTCCGGTCGGGATGGTTCCGTTCACCGACGGTGCTCCGATCTCGGCGCGTGACCTGCAGAACGGTTTCCCGTTCCTCAACGGCCCGATCCCCGGTTCGCCCAACGAAGCCCGGGCGGAGCGCGCCGCGCAGCCGGCCCAGCCGTAAGCAATGGGGCGACATCGCCCTTGGATGACCGTTGGGCGAGCGATCGCACTTCTGTCCGTCGTCGTCGTCGCGTCATGCGGCGACGACGATCGGGCAGCGCCGGAAAGCTTCGGCGAGACGAGTGACGAAAGTTCGCCGATGGGATTGCGGCCATCGCCGACAGCGGAACCGGTCGAGCTTACGCCGGGCAGTGTTCCCCCTCCTGCTCCGACCGAAGAGCCGGTCGACTTCTAGGTTGTCGATGTCCAGGGTACGGGCGGCGCCTCGCAAGGTGCCGCCCCTCTGCCTTTCCTGGGCTGCGCGCCACCGGCGGCGCGAGCGCAATCATGCTGTCTTGATCGGCCGCTAACATGGCGACGGCGAACTTGCGCGCATGCTAGGATGAAGGCACAGTCACTCACCATGACCCCGAAGCAGGCGCGGCTCGGCGTCGACATCTTTACCGCGCTGGTCGTCGCCTCGGTCGCGTTCGCGCTAGCCAGCCTGACCTGGCGTCTGCAGGGTTACTCCGGTCAACCGGCCGCAATGGTGCCGGCATCAGCGGGATTCGACAGCGTGGACGTGGCGCCGATCCTGGCGCTTGCCCCCTTCGGCAATCCCGCCAACGTGTCGATCACGGCTGACGCAGCAGGGCTCGAACTGCGCGCGGTGTTCGCGGCCGTACCGGCCAGCGCCTCGGTCGCTCTTATCGCATTGCCCGATGGACAGGTCGTCCCCTTCGCGATCGGAGAAGCGACGCCGGCAGGCGTCATCGAATCGATCGAGCCCGAAAAAGTGACGCTAAGGGCAAACGGCGGCCTTCGGTTCCTCGGCTTCAATCCGCAAAATGCGGCACCGGCTGCTGGGGCTGTAGCGCCCCCACCGGCGGCGCTTCCCTCCGTCTCGACCCCATCCGCGACTGCTCCGCGCCCCGCGCCCACCGCCGGTGCGGCTGCCATACGGGCGCTCATCCCCGGGGCGGCGGTTCCCCCCGCTCCGCCCAGCCCGGCTCCGACTGGCGCCGCGCCCGGCAATGGAAACACAAATTGACCGTTCGATTCCCTTCACCTTCGGTATTCGTTCGGCGTGCGTCGGCCCGCTCCGGCGCGGCTTCGGCTAGCCACGGCATGATGTATCGGTTGGCGTCCAGCGCCACCATCCTCGCCGTCGTATTGGCGTCGGCTGTTCCGCTGCAGGCGCAGAACGCGCCGGCTGCGACGGCCGATGTCGTGGTGAACATGCGCGACGTGGACATTCCCGACGTGGCGCAGCAGGTCTCGCGGATCACGGGGCGCACGATCATTCTCGATCCCGCGGTCCAGGGGAAGATCAACGTGACCTCGGCCGTGCCGCTCAGCCCGGGCGGCGTGTGGCAGCTGTTCGTGACGGCCCTGCGCGGCCAGGGGTTCGCGGTCGTCCAGACCGGCCGGGCCTGGCGGGTCGTGCCGCAGGCGACCGCGGTGCGCGAGCCGGTGCGCCAGGGCAGCTCGGCCCAGATCGTCACCCGCCTGATCCGGCTGCGCAGCCTCGATCCGGAAGAAGCGGTGCGGGTCTTTCGCCCGCTGATCGCGCAGTTCGGCAGCATCGAGGCTGTCAGCAACCCCGATGCCATCGTGGTCACCGACTTTGCCGACAACGTGGCGCGCATCGCGGCGCTGGCCAACACGCTCGACCGCGGCGGCGGCGGCGACGTGTCGACCGCGCTGATCGAGCTGCGCGAAGGCTCGGCGGTGGACGTGGCCACGGCGATCCAGGCGGTGTTCGGCGACAAGGAGGGGGTGCGCGCGGTCGCCGACGAGCGCAGCAACGTGGTGCTCGTGCGCGGCAGCGCGGCCGAAGTGGCGGAAGCGCGGCGCATCGCGGTCAGCCTCGACCGGCCCAACGGCGAGGCCGCGACCGTCAGGGTGATACGGCTGCGCTACAACGACGCCGAGACGGTGACCGAGGTCATCAGCGGCCTGCTGGGCGAACAGGGCGCCGCGGCCAACCCGGTCGCCAGGACGCTGGGCTCGCTCGCCCAGAGCCGCCTGGCCGGCAGCACCTCGGCAGCGGCGCGCGCGGCGGGCTCGGCGAGTTCGACCTTGGGCGGGTTGCCTTCCGCCGCCGACGCGCCTGCCGTGGGATCGGGCCTGAGCGTTCGCGACAGCCGGGCCGGCAGCGACACGCCCGCGCCCGGCTTCGCGACCGAGGACTTCGCCATCCAGGCGGCCCCCGATCTCAACGTCATCGTGCTGCGCGGCGCGCCTTCGAAGATCGCGCCGATCGAGGCGCTGATCTACGAACTGGACGTGCGCCGCCCGCAGGTGATGATCGAGGCCGCCATCGTCGAGGTGACCGGCGACCAGTCGGAGCAGCTGGGCATCCAGCTCGGGCTGGGGGCCGCGGCCGACTATCCGATGAACACCGGCGGGAGCTCGTTCTCCAACCTTGGTCTCTCGCTGCGCCAGGTCCTGGGGTTCTTCGGCGTGCCGGCGGCCGGCCTGATCGCCAGCGACGGGGTATCGGGCGCCATCGGCAGCCGGGGCGACTTCGGCCTGCTGGTCCAGGCGCTGGGCACCTCGTCCAAGGCCAACCTGCTGTCGACCCCGAGCATCACCACGCTCGACAACGAGGCGGCCGAGATCGTGGTGGGCCAGAACGTGCCGTTCCGGACGGGCAGCTACCTGACCGAAGGGGTCACCACGACGCCGTTCACCACGATCGAACGGGCGGACGTGGGCATCACCTTGCGGGTCGTCCCGCGCATCCACGAGGAAGACACGATCCGGCTGGAGGTCGACCAGGAGGTCTCCTCGCTGGTCACCGGCGTGACCGGCGCGGCCGACCTGATCACCAACCGCCGCTCGATCCAGACGACGGTGCTGGCAGACGACGGCGAGACGATCGTGCTGGGCGGGCTGATCAGCGACGACCAGATCCAGTCCAAGAGCCAGGTGCCGGTGCTGGGCGACATCCCGATCGTGGGCGAGCTGTTCAAGAGCCGGGTCAACCGCAAGACCCGGCGCACGCTGTTCGTGTTCCTCAAGCCCACGATCCTGCGCGACGGCGAATCCGTCGCCGCCGCCGCCGCACGCCAGTACGGCCGCGTGCGAGGCGCCGAACTGGGCCTGGACGAAAACCGCAGCCTCCTGCTCGACCCGCCAAGCGCCCGCCTCCCCGCCGAAATCGACGGGATCTACTGAGCGGAGCTATCTGGTTTCGAAGCTGAGGCTCGAGAAGGTCGTCGCGTAATCGACCTTCGTGTTGTTTGTCAGAACGTCGGCCCAAACCACGTTCATCTGCCACTGACCGCCGCGCGGAATGGCCATGGCGATGCGCCCGCCGGCGCCGGTACGCGCCGTGGACACAGGTTCGGCATCGTTCTGCAGATCGGTCAGTTTGACCAAGGCGCCCCCCAACGGTTTGCCGTTGTAAAGCACCCTGACAGGGAGCCGGTCGCCGGTCTCCAGCAGCAGCGGGTGCTTGTCGGGGACGATTTCGAGCTTGAGGTTCGCCGGGCGCGTCACCTGGCGGATGTCCTCGGCATCGACCGGCCCGACCTGCACGATGGCCTTGGCGCGCCGGCTATAGATTTCGCGGCCGTTGGCCAGCCGGTTCCCCTTCGCCTTCCGATCGCGCGCAATCGGAGTGAGGCCCTCAGTGGCGACGTAGTCGTCGAACCGCACCGCCGGCAGGTCGCTCTCCGCAGTGGCGGATTGCAGGCCGAACACATAGGCGCCCGGCTCGGCCAGGGGCACGATGGCGTCGAAACTGCGCTGGCCCAGCCGCAGGTCCTTCATGCGATCGACCAGACCGTCGGGCCCTGCCGTCTTGAACAGCACCACATGCTCTGCCCCGACACCCCAACGCTCGCGCGCGCTGCCGTGGCCGACATAAAACGAAACCGGAACGACGCCGGGGCGGTCCGTCACGAAGCGGGAGGGCTGAATCCAGAAATCGTGGGCAGCCGCCGGGACGACAAGCAACCCGGATATGGCCACCGCGAAAATCTTGCGTCCGCAGAGGGATTTAACTAGTCTCATTCGGGCAGACCATGGCGCTCTCGCTGCGGGTTGGCAAGGCGGGAGAAAGTCGGTTCGGCTGCACAGATCACTGCTCGTAATAGCGTTCGCTGGTCTTTGGGCTGCGCCTGCCCTGGCGCATGAAGCCAAATCGCTACAACTGGGATTGACGGGCGGCTTTTTGCACCCGTTGCTGGGGCCAGATCACTTGCTCGCGATGATCGCCGTGGGTCTGTGGGGCGCGTTCCTCGGGCGCCCGCTGGTCTATCTGCTGCCGATCATCTTCCCCAGCGTGATGACCCTGGGTGCGATCATGGCGATGGCCGGCCTGGTGCTGCCACCGGTCGAGGTCGGTATCGCCCTTTCGGTGTTGCTGCTCGGCCTGGCCGTCCTGTTCGCTTATCGGGCGCCGGTCTGGCTGGCGTCCATTCTGGTCGGACTTTTCGGCCTGTTCCACGGCTACGCCCATGGGACCGAATTGCCGTCGATGGCCGATCCGATCGCCTTCAGCCTCGGCTTCGTCCTGGCCACGGGGATGCTGCACGTATTCGGCATTGCGCTGGGCACGGTCAGCAAGCGCAAGGGCGGCGAAATGGTGGTGCGCGGCGCGGGGGGTATCATTGCCCTGGCCGGCATTTATTACCTCGTCGCGGCGCTGGGTTGACCAACGCCGTCATCGCGCCGGGCATGCTCATGGCGGTGCTGGCTCTGGCGCTGGGCTTTCACGATGCGCGGCGGGCCGGGATCGGATTGCTGTTAGCTGTCGCCGCGACCCTGCTCGCGGTTCTGATTTCGTCCCATCTCCGCCTGACGCCGATCGTCCTCACCGCTTGCTGGCTCAGCCTGATCGCCACGACAGGGCTTGTGTATTGGCCGCGCGCCTCCGCGAGACATGCGTCGGCGGTGCTCTACCTGGCCTGCGCGAACGCGGGGCTGTGGAGCGGGCTGGTGGTCGCCGCGGAAGACGCAACATCGCGTCTGCCGCTCGTGTTTGCTCCGTTGCTGCTGGTGGTGCCGGCCAGCCTGTGCGTCAGACGGGATTGGGCGATCGCGCCGCGGGTGCTGGCGAGCTGGCTGCTTGCCGTCGCGGTTCTGGCGGCAGCGCTTCCCTTGCTGGTTTCCCATCCCGGGTACGTGCCCGACCACCGGATGTGACGGCGACGGCGTCACGCGCTAGAGCGACTGGAGCTTGGCTGTCCCGATAATCGATCCGGTCGGCGCGGCGTGAGGGGCGCCGGCGATATCCTCGATCGTAATCGCCAGCGTCGCCTGCTCGTTGAGCAAAGCCCGGACTTCCGGAGAAATCTCGATCGTCATGCGGTCTTCGCTCAAGAGACCCAGCGAGTGCGGCGCCTGCCCTTCGGGAATGATCCACAATTCGGGAAGCTTGCCTTCGGGTGCCGAAGTATCGATCCGGAGCCTGAGCGTCGTCGACTGCGGGTCGAACACTGCGCTCAGCAAGGGAGCGCCATCGACGCCGCTTATCTGCGACACGATCTGCGTCTCGTAGTTGTCCCGCGGCGGCTCCACCTGGCGCACGCTTGCCATCGTGAATCCCAATGCGATGGTCAGGGCAAGGGAGGCAGCCATGGCCGCAAAAGCGGTCCTCTTCCAGGCTGAGGTACGATCGACCGCCGTGGCGCGCGCAGGGCGCAGGTGGAAATCGCCTATTTCCCCTTCGATCCGGTCGAACATACCCGCTGGCGGCTCCTGTTCCTCCAGATCATCGTGCCAGTCATCGATCCGCTCCTGCCAGGCTCGCACTTCCCGTGCGAAACCGGGATTGGCGAGAAGCAGTCGCCGCGCTTCGGAGCGTTCTGCGCCGTCGAGCAGACCGAGGGCAAACTCCGCCGCCAATGCGCTCTGCTCGGGCGTCAAGGGAACCCGCTCACTCATCATCGAACTTCTGTCGCAATTTCAGCAGAGCCCTGCGAACCGTGCTCTTTACGGTACCAAGGGGCTTGTTCTCTCGCTCCGCAAGCTGGGCGAAGGTCAGCCCCTCGAAGTAGATTCGCCTGATCTGCACTTCCTCGTCTGAACCTAGCCCAGACAAGAGGGTGATCGCCTTTCGCTCCGCCTCTTCCCTCACCAACCGTTCGTCAGCGCTCTCCGCGCCGTCGGCCAGCGCGTGCTCGCTCTCGGAGATCGGCTGAGACGTTCCACCCTGCTTGCGATGCCAGTCGATCGCCGTGTTGCGCGCGATGGTGCCGATCCATGTCATCGGCTGTGACCGTGTGGGATCGTAACTCGAAGCCGCAAGCCATACTTTGACGTAAACCTGCTGAAGAATGTCTTCAGCGGCCGAGCGGCGGCCCGTCAAGTGGAGACAAAGCGCAAAGATTTTCGGTGCAGTGGCACGGTAGAGGCGCAAAAAGGCCTGTCGGTCCTGTTGTCCCACCAGGCACAGGTCCACCTGCAATTGCGTGGGATCTGAAGCGCCTGACATTCAGGCGTTCTTGCAATTCGGAGCCAAGACGCACCATTCCAGTTTAGACGGTCCAGCAGGATCTCCGGAGCCGATCCTGAACGTCGATCCATGTTCAATCGTTCCCGGATTGGAGAATGCAGGCGCATGATCCCGGCGCTGACCTTTCGGCACAACTTCTGGATACCTTTAGCCTAAGGCGTCGATGGTCATTTCGCCGCCAGCGCGACTGTAGCGGGGACCTTGCGCCGCATCGCGCATTGGCGCAAAATATGTCGAGAATGATCGACAACGATCCTCGTTGCCAGGGTCGAAGCCCGAGCGACGTTCGCCCCGAAGAATTGAAGTACAGTTGGCGGCGTTGCAGTGCCGGATTATCAAGGACAATCGCTTCCGCCGCCGGGCGACCGGCTCCTATTCGTGGCGCAGCGCTTCGATGGGGTCGAGCTTGCTGGCACGGCGGGCGGGGAAGTAACCGAAGACGATGCCGATCAGCGCCGAGATGACGAAGCTCAGGACGTTGATGAACGGGTCGAACACGTACGGCAGGCCGAAGGCGCTTGAGAGGCCGTAGGACAGCGCGAAGCCGGCGATGATGCCCACGATCCCGCCGAAGCAGCACAGCACCACCGCCTCGGTCAGGAACTGCAGCTGCACCTCGCGGGCCAGTGCGCCGATGGCGAGGCGGATGCCGATCTCGCGCGTGCGTTCGGTCACCGATACGAGCATGATGTTCATGATCCCCACGCCGCCCACGACCAGGCTGATCGCGGCGATCGCGGCGACCATGATGGTCAGCGTGCCCACCGTGCTCTGCACGGTCTCGTTGATCTTGGCGGTATCGATGATGTCGAAATCGTTCTCCTGCCCTTCGAGCAGCACGCGCCGTTCGCGCAGCAGGTCGACGAGCGAGCCGGTCATCGTCGGGGCATCGTAGGCACTGTCGTAGGACACCGCCATGTAGTCGATCTTGTCGTTCCCGGTGAAACGGCGCTGCACGTTGGTCAGCGGCATGAAGATCGCGTTGTCGTCGTCCCCGCCGCCGCCGACGGAGCCGCGCGTGGCGAACACGCCGATGACCTGGCACGGCACGTCGTCAAGCCGCATGCGCTCGCCGATCGGGGTGCGGTTCTCGAGGAAGATCTCGTCCTTCACTGTGGGCCCGATGATGCAGACGTTGGCGCCGGCCTGCTCCTCGGCGGACGTGAACCGGCGGCCCTCGGCCAGCTCGATGCCGCGCGCGTCGAAGAAGGCGTTCTCGACCCCTTCCACCCGGCTGCTCCAGTCCTGCCCGTTGTGGACCGCGGTGACGTTGCGCTGCACCTGCCCGGCGACCGATTTCACGCCGGCAATCTGTTCGCGCACGGCGGCGACGTCGCGCTCGTCGAACGGGGTTGGTTGCTGGCGGTCGACGCTGACCGGGAAGACGAAGAACACGTTCGAGCCGAGCGAGCTGATCTGCTTCTCGATATCGGCCGTCACCCCCTTGCCTAGCGTGACCATGGTGATCACCGCCATCACGCCGATGATGATGCCCAGCGTCGTCAGGAAGCTGCGCAGCAGATGGCGGCGGATTTCGCGCAGGGCGAGGAGGAACGTGGTGCCGAGCATCAGGCCCCTGCCGCCGCCTTGCTGCGCTGGCCGCGCTCGACGCGCTCGACCAGCCCGTCCTTGAAATGCACGATCGTCCTGGCGAAGGCCGCCATGTCCGGTTCGTGGGTCACCATCAGGATCGTAATCCCGCCTGCGTTGAGCTCGGCGAGGAATTCCATGATCTCGACCGACCGCTCCGAGTCGAGGTTGCCGGTCGGTTCGTCGGCCAGCAGCACGGCGGGGTCGGTCACCAGTGCGCGGGCGATGGCGACGCGCTGCTGCTGCCCGCCCGACAGTTCGGCCGGCGTGTGGTCGGCCCAGGGTGCCAGGCCGACTCGGTCCAGCGCGCGCATCGCGGCGGCGCGGCGCTCGTCCTTGCTCTCGCCGCGATAGAGCAGCGGCAGCTCGACGTTCTCGGCCGCGCTCGTCCGCGCGAGCAGGTTGAAGCCCTGGAACACGAAGCCGAGGTACCTGCGGCGCAGCAGCGAGCGCTGGTCGCGCGTCAGCGACTGCACCTCCGCGCCGAGGAAACGGTAGACGCCCGAGGTCGGGGTATCGAGGCAGCCGAGGATGTTCATCGTCGTCGACTTGCCCGAGCCGGAAGCGCCCATGATCGCCACGAAGTCGCCGCGCCCGATAGTCAGGTCGACGCCGCGCAGCGCCTGGAAGGCCGCCGCCCCGGTGCCGAACGTCTTGCTTATGCCGGCCAGTTCGATGATCGGCGCGTCGCTCACCCCGCGTCTGCAGCCTGTTCGGACTTGATCGCGGTGACGACCTTCATGCCCTTCTTCAGGGTGCTGGACGTGACCACGGTGTACCGCCCGTCGCTCTGGCCGGTCACGACCTCGTGTTCCTTCAACGTGCCGTCGGCCTGCAGGACGTGGACGGTCTGGGTGCTGCCGGCGCCGATCGTCGCGCGGCGCTCCTCGCGCCCCAGGCCGAACTGCTCGTCGCCACCGTCGTTGAGCTGGACGCCGCCGGCTTCCTCCTTCTTGGGCGGTGCGAAGCGCAGGGCGCCGTTGGGCACCAGCATGCGCACGCCCGTGCTGGCCGTGGCGATATTGGCCGTGGCGGTCATCCCGGGGCGCAGCAGCCCCTCGGCATTGCCGACCGCCAGCCGCGCTTCGTAGGCGATGACCGAATTGGTCTGCTGGGCGCCGGATTGCTGCTGCTGGCTGGCGCTGGCGGTATTGGTCGAGGCGAGGTCGATCCGCTCCACCGTGGCGGGAAACTGGCGGCCGGGATAGGCGTCGACGGTGAACGTCGCCTTCTGGCCGGCATCGACCTGGCCCACGTCGGCCTCGTCGATGTCGACCCGCAGTTGCATGGCGGAAAGGTCCTCGGCGATGACGAACAACGTGGGCGTGTTGAAGCTGGCGGCGACCGTCTGCCCCGGCTCCACCTGACGGGCGAGAACGACCCCGGCGACGGGCGAGCGGATCACCGCCCGGTTGCGGTTGGTGTTGGCGGTGGAAAGCTGGGCCTGCTGTGCCGCGACGTTGGCCTGCGCCGAGGCGACCGCTGCCCGGTCGCGCTTGACCGCGGCCTCGGCATTCTCAAGCTCGCTGCGCGACGGGACCTTGCCGCCCGACAGGCGCCACACTTCCTGCAGGCGGGCGAGCTGCGCGCGATCGACGTCGAGCGTTGCGCCGGCCTGCGCCACCGAGGCGCGGGCGGCATTGAGGTTGGCCTGGGCCTGCCGGATCTGATCGTCGATCACGTCGGTGTTGATCTGCGCCAGGACCTGCCCGCGCGCCACGCGATCGTTCACGTCGACATAGATGCGGTCGATCTTGCCCGAGACTTCGGATCCCACGTCGACCTGGTTGGTCGGCCGCAGGTTGCCGGTGGCGGTGACCACGATGTCGAGCGAGCGTTCCGCCACAGGCTCGGTGATGTACTCGGGCGCCTTCTCGCCCTTTGTCGCGAAGTACAGCACGAGAAGGAGCACCAGCAGGGCGGGGACCCAGTACTTGGCCCAGCGGCGCCAGCGCGGCTTCTGCCTAGTGCCGAGAAACTCGTCGACGCTCATCGTTTCGCTGGCGGGCATGTCGCTCATGGCAGGGTCTCGAGGATGGGAGGGATCGTCACGTCGGCGCCCGGCGACCAGCCGCCGCCAAGCGCCTGGACCAAGCGAACGTAGGCGCCGGCCCGCTCGGCTTGGGCGGAAATCTCGGCGTTGCGGGCCGACAGCAGCGAATTTTCCGCCTGCAACAGGGTGCGGAAGTCGGTCAGCCCTGCCTGGTACTGGCTGCGGGCGAGCAGCGCGGCGTTGGCCGAGGCATCGCGCCCTTCGCCCTGAATCGCCACGCGCCGGCGCGCGCTGTCGAGGTCGACGGCCGCAGTCTCGACATCCTCCAGCGCGCGCAGGATCTGCTGCCGCCAGGCGGCGAGCGCGCCTTCCGCCGCCGCTTCCGCACCGCTGATCTGCGCGCGGGTGCGCCCGCCGTCGAAGATGAGCTGGCTGACGCCGGCGAACAGCCCGCCGGTGATGACTTCGAACAGGTTGCCGATGCCGAAGGCGCCGGTGCCGATGTTGCCGGTCAGGCGGACGAGCGGCAAGAGCTGCGCCCGGGCGACCCCGACCCGCGCCGCGGCGGATGCGAGACCGGCTTCGGCCGCCCGCACGTCGGGGCGGCGGCGTAGCACTTCGGCTGGGGCCTCGAAGCCGGCGAGGGCGGGGGGATCGGGCACGAAGGTGCTGCCTTCCAGCAGCGACAGGACGCGGCCGGGCGGTTCGCCGATCAGCGTCGAAATCGCGTTGGCGCTGGCGGCCAGGTTGCTTTCCAGGAGCGGCACGGTCGCGGCGGTGGCGGCGCGCTGGCTGCGGGCCTGCTCGACGTCGAGGCTCGATACCAGCCCGGCCTGGTTGCGCCAGCGGGCGATCTGCAGGTTGTCTTCCTGATAGGCCAGCGTGTCGCGCGCGATGGCCAGCTGCGTGGCGGTCGCACGCGCCTGGATCGTCGTCAGCGCGACCTGCCCGGCCGTCAGCCGCTGGAGGTCGGCCAGCGAGTACCCCGCGCTCAGGAGATCGGCCCGGCTGGCGGCGACGCTGCCGGAGATGCGGCCGAACAGGTCGGCTTCCCAGCTTGCATCGGCGCCGAGCGAGAATTGCAGGTCGTCCCGCGCCAGGTCGCCCACGTCGCGTTGCACGCCGCCGCTGGCCGACACCTGCGGCAGGTAGCCGGCCCGGGCCTGCGCCAGCTGCGCGCGCGCCTGACTGAGCCGCGCGGCAGACTGGGCTAGGTCGAGATTGCGGACCATCGCCTGCTCGACAAACTCGGCCAGCAGCGGATCGCCCAGCCCGGTCCAGTACCGCGCGATGTCGAGCGGGACCTGCGGCAGGTCGCTCTCGGCCCAGTCCTGCGGCACGGCGAGGCCGGCGTTCGGGGGCAGGGGGGTGGTCGTCGTCGCGCATCCGGCCAGCGCCAGCGCCAGCGCGACGGCCGTTCGCGAACGGAAACTGCGGCAGATGCCCACGATACCCCTCACGTCCAGATGCCCCGTCCTTGCGTGTTGCGCAGCTAATACAGCGCGGCGCCCTGACAAGGCAAGCGCCGCCCAGCGGCCGACATTATTCGACCGGCGTGCAACGGGGGGGAACGCGGCTGGGGCGGGCGGGAGCTCTTCGCGCGCGATGCAGCAAGCTTGCCGAACCGGCGGCTTGTTCGCCCCGGCAGCCCTGTCAGTCGCCTGCCTTCATTTCCTCGTCGAGCATGTCCTGCCCGTGGCGGATCATCGATTCCGCGATCCGCCACAGCACGGCCTTGTCCTCTTCCGACAGGTCGGCTGTGAGCCGCTGGTCGCGCTCGACCACGAAGCCGATCATGCGCTTGTGCAACTCGCGGCCTTCGGGCGACAGCGCGATCTCGATTTCGGGACCGCCGGGCTTGCGGTTGCGGGTCAGCAGGCCGCGGCCGACCATCGCCTTGACCGCGCGGCTCAGCTGGCCCCGATCCTGCATCAGGGCCTCGGCCAGGCCATTCAGCGAATGCGCCTTGTCTGCGCCCAGTTCGACCATGATACGCCATTCGATTTCGGACAGGCCGAAGCGGTGGCGCTGGGCCAGGATGCCGGCGCGGCGCATGACCATGAACAATCGCACCAGCCGAAGCGTCACCAGCCCCGCGTACGGGTTGTCCGCCGCCTCGCCGGTTGCCGGGATGTCCGCGTCTTTCATTGTCCCTCCACTGGCGCGGATCATAGCAGTATTGTCGTTGTCAAAAAGACATTTCGCGCGAGGACCGCGGCGCGAATAGACCCGCGGTCAGTGCGAGGCAATGCGCTGTGCGCCGGAAGGGACCCTCGACCCGGCACGGTTGACGCTGTCCAAGGGGTTTTGTGGAGTGCGCCAGCCAGCCCCTCAATGCTCAGCGCGCCGCCAGGTCCTGCGCGTCCATGCGCTTGACGGTCTCGCGGTAGGGCCTGAGGCCGAACCAGGTGGCGATGAATGCCAGCGGCAGGAAAATCACGTGCAGCAGCACGATCGACCAGCGCAAGTCGGCTGGCGAGGTGAAGATGAAATCCGTCGTCGCCCCGGTGATCACCGGCGAAAGGCCCTGGCCGATGACCGTGTAGATGAACAGGTACAGCGCCATCACCTGCCCGCGGATCTGCCCCGGCGTCACGATCAGCATGACCGCGTTGATCATCGGTCCGTTCATCCCCAGCAGCAGGTAGCCGACCGCGTGCAGCGCCAGGCTGAGTTCGGGGGTGGGCATCAGCGGCATGAGGATGGCGAAGGGCATGGCCAGCGCCCGCGTCCACAGGATCAGGCGATAGGGCGCATCGACGTGGCCGCGCCGCTGCATGGCGTCGACCGCCCGGGACCCCAGCCACAGCCCGGAGAGCATGGCACAGAGAGCCACCACCCCCCCGATCGTCCCGTAGGTGGCCGGGCCCCAGCCATAGGTCCGTTCGAAGAACGCGGCGCCCCAGGCGCGGCTGCCGCTGTCGAGCGCGCCCATCGTCAGCCCGATGAACAGCGGGCCGTAGACGGCGAAATGCTGCCCCATGTACTTGATCGCGCCGGCGATCGGCACCTTCGACACTTGGGCCCGGGAGTGGCGCCGGGGCGGCTCCTTGATCGCGGCGAGGGCCAGCGCGACCAGCACGCCGGGCAGGCCGACGCCGATCAGCACGGCCTGCCATGGGCGGACCTCGCCGACCAGCGGCAGGGTCGGCGTGCCGATCGCGGCGATGACGCCGATCATGATGCCGCCAAGCAGCAGCGAGAGCCCGCTGCCCGCCACGTTGCCGATCTGCAGCCAGTAGATCGCCCCCGGCAGCTTGTCGCGCGGGAACAGGTCGGAGACCATCGAGTAGGCCGTCGGGCTGTTCACCGCCTCGCCCGCGCCCACCATCATGCGCGCGGCGAACAGTTGCGTGAAGTTGCTGGCGAGCCCGCAGGCCGCGGTGGCCAGGCTCCAGACGGTGATCCCGATGGCGATGATCCACTTGCGCGTCCAGCGGTCGATCAGCGGCGACACCGGAATGCCGACGAGCACATAGACGAAGGCGAAGGCGGGGCCGAGCAGCAGGCTGGCCTGGGTGTCGGTCAGATCGAAGTCGCGGATGATCTGCTGGATCAGCAGGCCCAGGATCCCCTGGTCGAGCAGGGCGAAGGTGGTGGTGAGCGCCAGGACGCCCACCGTGGTCCAGGCCTGCCGCGGCGGCGGATAGGGCTCGGCTGCGCCCGCGCTCGTAGCCATGCTCGCTCCCCTCGGTCCGAGCGGCAGCTTGCTAGCTTCCGGCCATGGCCGCAATCACCAAATTGTCGCGTCGGATCAGGGCGTGGCGACGGTGGCGTCGAACGCGAAGTTGACGGTTACCGAGGTGCCGTCGGCGGCGCCCTCGGGGACACCGGAGGAAATGCCGAACGCACTCCGGTCGATGGTGGCCGAACCCTCGGCGCGGCGCCGCGTGCCGTCGCCGGTCAGGCGAAAGGTCAGCGGCTGCGACTTGCTCACGCCCTTGAGCGAAAGCGTGCCCTGCGCCGCGTAGCGCCCCGGGCCCACGCGCCGGATGGAGGTGCTGCGCCATGTGGCGGTGCCGGTGCCGAGACCTTCGGCGCCGTGCAGCATTCCATCCTGCGTCGCGTCGCCCAGCGTCGCCCCGGCGAGCCGGACGGTCACGGCGATACTGCCCGTTTCCGGCTTTTCGGGATCGAGCGCGATCCGCGCCGACCAATCGGGGAAGGTGCCGCGCAGCGCCTGCCCGTCATAGCGCGCCTCGAAGCCCAACCTGCCGCCCGGGGCGACCGTCCATTCGGTCGGCGCGGCAGCGTCCGCTTGCTCTTCGGCCGCCTCGGTCGCTTCGGGTTCGAGTTCCGCCGCGGTATCGTCCACCGCCTCGCCCGGGGCGGCCGCTGCGACGCCAGCCGGAGCGGCCGAAGGTGCACGCTGCGGCGGGGCGCCGGGATAGCCGCCATTCGCGACGACCTGGCTGGCCACGGTCATCCCGGTGCCGAAATAGATGCCGATCACGGCCAGCGCCAGCAGGCCCGCACCCAGTGCGGACCCGGCCGGCCCCATCCTGCCGAGCAGCCCGTCCTTCAGCAGCAACTGGTGGCGCAGGGCGCCGGCGACATGCAGCGCGACCAGCGCGAGGCCGATCCACGCCAGCGTCTCGTGCGCGCTTTCGAACAGTTCGCCCATCGCCAGGGGCAAGGGCAGATGCGGCCAGGGTATCGCGCCGAACAGGATCGTCGGCACGCGGATCTCGGCGGTCGAGACCAGCGCCCACCCGGTCAGCGGCGCGCCGATCATGAACACGTAAAGCAGAACGTGGACCGTGCCCGCCAGCGTGCCCTGCCAGCCCTGCTCGGCGGCCGGCGGCGGACGATGGGTCAGCCGCCAGCCCAGCCGCGCCAGGCTGAGCAGCAGGATCGCGATCCCGACCGATTTGTGGAACTGGTAATAGGCAAAGCCGCTCGCCCCCTTGGGCATCGCGAAGCCCAGCGCGAGCTGAAACGCCAGCGCCAGCGCAATCGACCAGTGAAGGACGATCGCGCCGGTGGAATAACGGCTACTCGTACTCAGTGAAGCCCTCCGAATTGATCGGGTTGCGGTCGTTCTCGGCGCACTGGAACTCGATCAGCTTGCCGTAGCGGTCGCGGCGATAGCGTTGGACTGCGACGAAGGGTTCTTCAAGTGCTTCGGGATCCACCATCGTCATCTCGTTGACGAGGATGTCGGGGTTGGCCGGGTCGAGATGAATCCGCTCGGTCAGGCGGAAGCTGTCCGAATGGGGAATGCCGGTGTCGATCTCGAGCTCGCCGTTGATGCCGACCGTTTCCACCACCAGCGTGTCGCCTTCCCAGCGGGCGATCGAATCGCCCATGAAACTGGGATCGTGGTCCGGATCGTGGACGCGTCCGTCGGTCCAGATCGTGCGGGTCTGCATCCAGGCTTCCTGGTTGATCGTGATCCGGCCGGGCGCGAAGATGAATTCATAGGGATACTGCCCCAGCCGCATGATCCGCGGCATCCCCGGGGGGCTGCAGTTGGAACGCGAGCGCCGCACCACGCCATCGTTGGCGCGCGCATCGGCCAGCCACTTTTCCCGTTCGGCCTTGAATTCGCCCTTCAGCTTCGGCTGGGCGGGCGCGGTATCCTCCGCCCCGCGGCTGAACATGGCGAACCAGATGCCGCCCCAGTCGGGCAGGGCGTCGAGCGCGGCGTACTGGCCCTTTGGATTGGCCGCGCCCGAACCTTCCGTCACGCCTTCCGGCACCGGCGACTGGGTCGCGGCGCCGAGCGACTGGGCCGCCAGCGGGGAGGCCAGAGTGAGCGCAGCCAAAGCCGCGAGCGAGGCGCGCCTCATCCCTTGACGTCGCCCAGGGTCTGCCCGTTGGCGAGCTTGACCCCGACGTAGGATCCGCCCTTCGCGCCGCTGCGCAGCGGGTGGACGTACAGCGTGACCTTGTCGCCCGGCTTGAGCGAGGTGCGCTTCCAGCCTTCCTGGATCAGGTTGTTGGGGCTGGTCATCTCGATCGCCCACTTCTCCACGCCGGCAGCCGACTTGAAGTCGGCCAAGATGAAGCTGTGCGGGTTCTGCCACTTGAACTGCGTCACCGTTGCTTCCATCGCGATGGTCTTCTTCATGTCGAACATCGAATAGGAATGGTGCGCCGAAGCGGGCACGGCGGCCGCCGCGAGGGCGGCGAAAGCGATGGTAAGGGACTTCTTCATGGTCGCCTCCTTCACAGGCGGGGAACGTTGACCGGCTCACCGTTCTTCGGGAGGCCGGAATCGAGAACCTTGCCGCTGGCCAGCTTCACATCGAGGAAGAGGCCGCCGGACTTGCCGTCGCGCAAGGGATTGAAGCGCACGGTCACCTTGTCGCCGCGGGCAAGCGACGAACGGCTCCACCCCTGGCGCTTCAGGTTGTTCGGGCTGTTGAGTTCGAGCGACCAGTGCTTGCCGCCCGGCGCATCGAGTTCGATGAACGCGTGCGGATTGGTCCACTGGAACGCGCTGACCGTGCCTTCCACGGTCATGATCTTCTTCTGGTCGAACATCGCGAAGCTGTGATGCGCGGCCGCGGGAACACCCGCAGCCAGCACCGCCAGCGCGGCGAGCGTAATTTTCCTATTCATCGGCGACTCCTTCGATTTCGCTCTTGCCGCGCTCTTCGGCGGTATCGCGGCCCAGATTGGTTCCGGGCAGGTTGCGGTTGTACTGCAGGATGCAGACCGCCTCGTTGATGTCGGTGTAGTCGGCGCGGTCGAATTCCTTCACGCTGCGCCATTCGCCTTCCCACATCTGCGGGTCGGTCATGATGTATTCGATGCGCATCTTGGCCGGGCTCGGCATCGAGATGCGCTCGACCATCGCAAACTGGTCGGAGATCGGGATTCCGCGGTCGATGTAGTGATTGTCGGTCTCGAAATAGCGGGTTTCGACGACCAGTGTGTCGCCTTCCCAGCGGCCGATCGATTCGCCGTTATAGCTCGGCACGACCAGGTCGGGATCGGACGGCGCGCGCCCGTCGAGGAAGATCGTGCGGACCGAGTTGTTGAAGCCGGAGATCATGTAGATCGCGGTGGGCAACTGGATGAACGCATGCGGCCAGACGCGCGTCATGATCATCGGCATACCCGGCGGGTAGCACTGCCCGATCGCGTCACGATAAGTCTCGTTGCGCGCCTCGTACTTTGGGCCCTCGATCAGCGCCTCGCGCCCCTCGGCGCCGAACTTGGGATAGGGCGGGCCGAACAGGAACTTGGAGAAGCCTTCGCGCAGGTCGATGAACCAGGTGCCGGTCACATCGAACGGCGCGGCGGGGCGGGCCTTCTTGATGTTCTCGGGCGCGAGCGCGCCGAGATAGCCGGGGTGCTTGGGCACCATCTCGTTGTAGCGTTCGGCCGGGATCGGCGTGAGCGGACGCACCACTTCGGGCTGTGCCGGAAGGTCGCCTTCGGCAGGGTAGGCCTCGCGCGGGGCGTCCTGCGCCACCGCGGGTGTCGCCAACAACGCTGCAGACAAGAATAGCTTTGCGAATGGTCGCACGAATCCCCTCCGTTCACCCACCTTTTTGACTTTGACACATTGCTTATCGCTGAACGTGGCGGCTGTCAGCCCAAATCGTGCTGCAGCAGCCAGTTTTCGATAACCCCGGCCACGGCGTCGCTGTTCTTCTCCAGCTGCATGGCATGGCCGTTGCCGCGAACGCCCTGTTCTTCCAGCCGAATATGCTCTGCTTCGACCCCCGCCTGGCGCAGGAAGGCGACCGTTGCGTGGTTGTCCGCCGCCATCCACGACGCTTCGGCGGTCACCACCACCAGCGGGAAGCCGCGGGCGAGATTGGGCAGGCGCCGGGCGGGCTCGGCCTGGACCTTGTAGGCGACCAGTCCCTCGCCCGGGGAAGGCCGGTCCTCGCTCGCCAGGACCTCGCCTTCGCCCAGCGGCGGATCGTAGGTCAGCGGCGCGCGGCTGATGCCGTAGGGGAGGGGACCGGATATCGCCTCGAACGGGGGGCCGAGCGGTTCGACCGCGACCAGTCCGCGCACGAGGTCCGGACGGGCATCGGCGATCAGCCAGCCGGGCGGTCCACCGGCCGAATGGCTGAGCAGGATAGCGGGCCCGATGCGGTCGAGCAGTTCGGCCCCGGCGCGCTGGGCATCGATCTGCCATTGCGCGGGATGGGCCAGCGTCGGCCCGGTCCCGGCGAGGAAGCTCAGGAAGGCCGGATCGTCCATCCGCCCGGTGCCGGGCCACTGCGTATGCAGCCGCGCCTGTGGATAGTTGTCGGCGAAATCGCCGGGCCGGGTGAACAGCCGCTCGAGGAAGACGGTCGGGCCGGGTCCTGCCATCTCGCCCTGGAAGGCGGGCTGGAACGGGCTGCGGCCGTGCTGCGGGCGGTCGACCACGTAGACCGCCCATCCGCGCCGGACGAACCAGTGGACCCAGCCTTCGCGCCCGTCGGCCGTGCCCAGAAAATCGGTCCCTTGCCCGCCGCCGCCGTGGATCATCACGATCGGCGTTGCGTGGCGCAGGTCGCGCGGGATCCAGTACTCATTGTACTGCTGCCCGCGCATCGCCGTGCCGGCGACGGGATGGTCCACCAGTTCGCCGCCGGTCCAGAAGAACCCTTGCGCCGCCAGTTCGAGCGGTTTCCCCGCCCCGGCGGCGTGCAGCGCGGCGGGGCGCACGTCGCGCGCCATCAGTGGATCTGCCCCTTGCGGCCCTTGATGTCGATCGCCACCCGCTCGCTCGGGTCGGCGTCGGCCCAGCGCGAACCGGGCCGGATCGTGTCGCCGATCACCTTGTAGGGCCAGAGCATCAGCAGGGCGCCCGAATCCGGGTTCTCCGACAGCGCGCGGACCGCCGCATAGTCCTTCTGCCGCTGCTCCGGGTCGCGTTCCATCAGCATGCGCTTGTTCTCGCTCGCCGCCGGGGTGACGACATCCCAGAACACCCGCCGCCGCTCGTCGGAAAAGCGGTCGAGCACGCTCTCGTCCGCCTCGCCGCGCAGGATGGCGCCGATCAGGTCGGCGGCGATCATCCCGGTCCAGATGCCCGACGTCAGGCCCAGCCCGCCGCACGGGTTGGTCGCGTGCGCCGCATCGCCGACCAGCACGACGTGGCCCTTGCGCAGCGTCTCGCCGGCGCGCTGGTGGAGCATGTAGGGGCTCGACGAGACGAGCTCGTAATCCTTCGATCCCTGCATGAAATGCTCGTAGCGCTGGTGGATCCGCTCCTCGTAGGTTTCGACCGGCAGGCTCGCATCCTCCATGTAGGTGCAGCGCCACAGGCCGTCCCGGTCGAGCTGGGCGATGACCGCCATGTTGACCGGATCGCAGACGAAATTCGCCTGCTGGTAGCCGAGCCGCGCGAAGTCGAACTTCACGTTGGTGGCGACGAAGCGTTCGGGCCAGGTCATCCCGGCGAAGTCGATCCCGGCGAGCTGGCGCACCGCGCTGCGCGCCCCGTCGGCGGCGACGAGCCACCGCGCGGCGAGGGTGCGCTCCCCACTCGGCGTGGCGGCGGTGACCGAGACGCCCTCCGCGCCGTCGTCCAGCCCGGTGACCTCATGGTTGAACAGGACCTCGACGCCCAGCCGCAGCGCATGGGCCATCGCCACCCTGGCGACAGCGTCCTGCCCGGCGTGGAGCTGGTAGTCGTAGGGAATGCCCGGCACCGGCTCCTGCGTGACGACGGAGGAATAGCCGAACTCGGGAATGTGCGTGCCGAAGGTCCAGTTCTGGAAGCCGATCGCGTTCAGCTCCTCGAGGATGCCCAGTTCGTCGAGCACGCCCAGCGTGGAGGGGAAGTAGACCGCGGCGCGCGGGCTTTCGACGATCTGCGCTTCCTTTTCCAGCACCGTCACCCTGGCGCCGGTCTGCGCCAGCGCCAGCGCCGTCAGCATCCCCACGGGGCCTGCGCCCACCACGATCACGTCGACCCTCTCGCCCATCGGATTCCTCTCGTTATGCCCCGCAGCCTAGCAAGCGGGCGGGCAAGGGCAATTCCTAACGGACATTGTCAGGATTGCGACTGTACCTGTCGCGCCGGTCCCGGCGCGGCGGGTCTAACCCGGGGTGCCGGGGCCGGGCGCTTGCCGCCGCGGCGGCGCGGCATATAAGCGGACGCAAGAAGCCGGCGGCAGGGGAACGAGCGGGTGAAGCTTCTCTACATCGAGGACAATGCCGATGCCGCCGCCGACTGCACGGCGCTGCTGGCGCGCAACGGAAGCCAGGTCATCTGGGAGATGCGCGGGGCGGACGGGCTGCGCCGCGCCGCCGCCGAGCCGTTCGACGCGATCATCCTCGACCGCATGCTGCCCGACATGGACGGGCTGCAGATCGTCCAGCGGCTGCGCGAAAGCGGGGTCGATGCGCCGGTGCTGATGCTTTCGGCGCTCGGGCGCAGCGCCAACCGGGTCGAGGGGCTGGAGGCCGGCGTCGACGACTATCTCGCCAAGCCTTACGAGCCCGAGGAGCTGCTCGCCCGGCTCAAGGCGCTGGTCCGCCGGGCCGAGGGGCGCACCCACAGCGCGATCATCATCTACGGCCAGTTCGAATGCCACGTGAAGGCACGCACCGCCTTTCGCCGCAACGTGCACATCGCGCTCAGCCCCAAGGAGTTCGAGCTGTTCCGCTACTTCATGGAGAACGCGGGCGAGGTGCTCACCCGCGACATGCTGCTGCGCGACGTGTGGAAGATGAACTTCGATCCGCAGACCAACGTGGTCGACGTCAACATCGGCCGCCTGCGGCGCAAGCTGGAACAGGGCTTCGAAACCCCGGCGCTCGAAACGATCTGGGGCACGGGATACCGGCTGACCACGGGTGAATGACGCGTCGTCTCCGGTGCCGGCCGACAGCGGCCGGGGCGCCGATGCGCGCCGGTCGATCTTCACGCGGCTGGTGCGCTGGGCCATCGTCATCACGCTGGCGGGCGCGGCCGCGCTCCTGGCGCTGACGCTGGGCGAAAGCTGGCGCGCGACCGAACGCTCGCTCGCCGCCACGGTTGACACCGACATCGCCGGTCTGGCCGACATCTACGCCAGCGGCGGCGAGCGCGAACTGCTCGCGCGCCTCACGGACCGTTCGGCCCTGGTCGGGATCGAGGGGCGCCCGGCGCATTACCTGCTCGCGCGCCCCGACGGCACGCGGGTGGGGGGCAACCTGTCCCGCTGGCCCGGACTCTCGGCGCGCAGTTCGGAACACGGCTTCATCGACCTGCCATCGGGCCAGCCGGTCTACGCCCGGGCCACGCTGCTCGCGCCCGATCTGCAACTGCTCGTCGCCCGCGACTATTCGCGCGACACGGCCCTGCTGCAGCGGCTTGGCCTGACCTTCGCGGCGGCGGCGCTGGGCATCGCCCTGTTCGTCTGGCTGGTCGGCCGCTCGGCGGCGACGAAGCTGTCCCGCCGCGTGGCGCGGATCAACGAAGGCTTCCGCGATTTCGAGCGCGGCGCACAGCCCGCCGCGGCCGCGCCCCAGCCGCGCGACGAGATCGGCGAGCTGGCCGAGCATTCGGCACGCTCGCTGCAACGGCTGTCCTCGCTCGCCCGGACCCACCGCCACATGTCGGACCAGATCGCCCACGAGATCCGCACGCCGCTGACCCACCTCGATGCGCGGCTGGTGGCGACGATGCGCGACCTGCCCGAAGGAACCGACCGCAGCCCATTGGAGGCAGCGCGCGAGAACGTGCGCGGGATCGTTTCGATGCTCGATTCGCTGCTCGACATCGCCGCCAGCGAGGCGCGGGTGGGCGACCCGGCCGGGCTCAGGCGCTTCGACCTGTCGGACCTCGCCGAGAACATTGGCGAGCTCTACGCTGGGAGCGCGGAGGATGCGGGCATCGCGCTCAGATGCGCGGTCGAGCCGGGGGTCGCGATGCTGGGCGATGCGACCCAGATCAGCCGGCTCATAACGAACCTGCTCGACAACGCACTCAAGTATGTGCCCGCCGGGGGCCGGATCGTGCTCGCGGTGGGCCCGGGCCCGGTCATCTCGGTCAGCGACGACGGGCCCGGCGTGCCGGAAGCGCTGCGCCCTACGGTGTTCGACCGGTTCCGCTCGGGCCCGCCGGTGGAAGGCAAGTCCAGCCACGGCCTCGGCCTGGCGCTTGCCCAGGCCATCGCGCTGCGGCACGGTATGGCGATCGAACTGGTACCGTCGGCCAAGGGGGCGCATTTCGTGGTCAAGCCGCACGCGGGCTCGCCCGGCATGGGAGCCATCGCCTGACCCGCCTGTTCGCCTTGATCGCGCCGCTCGTCGTGGCGGCCTGCGCGGCAGGACCTGCGGGCACATTCGTCCTGCCTTCGCCGAGCGGCGATGCCCTGACCGACAGCGCGCTGTTGCTCGCCGCCGGCGAGGCCGCACCCGATGCCGCGGCGCGCGCGCCGGTCCTCGCCCGGCTCGATGCTGCGGGCGTAAGGCCGCTGCCGGACGCGGGCGACGATCCGCTGGGGCAATGGCGCCGCGAAGCCGCCGCTGCCGGGACGGGCGAGGTCTATCGCGGGCGGGCGCTCGGCCCGGCCTACCGCCGCGCCCGGCTCGCGCCGGGGGAGACCGTGCGCCTCGAACAGATATTCCTCGCCGGCGAGCGGGCGGAAATCGCCGCCGCGGCCAACGGCGGGACGGCGCTGACCCTATCGGTGCGCGACCGCAAGGACGCGGCGGTCTGCTCCGCCCCCTTCGCCCCGGCCGCCCGCTGCCGCTGGCTGCCGATGTTCACCGAGCGGTACGCGATCGAACTGGCCAACAACGGCAAGGCCGCTGCCAGCGTCTACCTGGTTTTCAAGTAGGTTGGTGCGTCAGGAGAAGTCGTCGCTCTCCACGCGCAGTTCGCCCGGACCGTAGAGATAGGACGGGTCGAATTCGCAGAACCGTTCCAGCTTGCGCCTGTCGGCGGCATGGACCCGCCCGTGGCGGAACGAGGCCAGGTCCTGCTCGCGCAGCAGCTTGAGCGCGCGGCTCATGTGGACCGGCGTCGCGCCGCACATGCTGGCGAGCTGGATCTGCGTAAGGGGGATGGTGAAGCCGCCCTTCTCCGCCAGGCCGACCATTTCCAGCCGGTGCCAGATTTCACAGAAGACGTGCGCGGCGCGCTGGGCCGCGTTGAGTTCTTCCAGCTTGAGCACCCACTCCCGGTGGATCGCCGCGTCGAGCAGGGTCGAGAACCAGAACAGGCGTGCCAGGTGCGGCTGCTGCTCGAGCACCTGGCGCAGGTCGCGATGCGCGACCTGCCCGACCCTTACTTCTCCCAGCGCGACGACGTTATGATCGAGGCGCTTCAGGGCGAAGGCGTGGAGATCGACGAAATCGCCCGGGACCTGCAGGCCGACAATGTGGAGCTTGCCCTTGCGTACGATCACCCGGGCGATGAAGCCTTCGATCAGAAGCGTGCTGCTCTCGCACAGCTCCCCGCGCGTGGCGATATGTTCGCCGTCCGCGAAAACGCGGTCGGGCCCCACGATCGTTTCCAGCGTGTTCTTTTCCGCCGGGCTCAGCGCGTTGCGCAGGCGGCCTTGCAAAAACCGCCCCGTGCGCGGGTAGCGCACCAATTCGTCGGCCATTGCCGTCCGCTCCCTCTGACGACCCCCTGAGTCCACTTCGCCGAGTGGCTACGCATTCCCTCCCGAATAATCAGGATTTCCCGCCGCGCGCAAGCGGCAGACGCAGCTCGAGCAGAAACTCGTCGTCGCGGTGGCTGCCGACCATGAAATCGATGTCGGCGATCTTGGCGAAACCGTAGCGGGCGTAGAAGCGCTGCGCGCCAAGGTTTTCGCTCCAGACCGACAGCTGCACCGCGTCCGCTTCCCGCCGTGCGGCTTCGGCCAGCACCCATTCCATCAGCGCTGCGCCGATCCCCTCGCCGGTGCGGCCGGGCAGGGTGTAGAGCTGCTGCAGGGCGAGCGGCCGGACAGCGTCGGAATGCTCGGCATAGCCGCTCGGAAACCGCACTTTGCAGAAACCCGCCAGCGTTCCGTCGGCGTCGTAGGCCAGGCGATGGTCCAGCGCGGGGTCGGCCAGTTCCTGCGCTATCGCCGCCGGGGAATAGGCCTGCTCGACAAAGGCGGCCAGATCCTCGGGCGCGTAGAGATGGCCGAAGGCGGCGACGAAGCTGTCGCGCCCCAGCGTGGCGAGGGCCTCGGCATCGGCCGGCCCGGCGGCGCGCAGGATCATCGCTCCGCATCCAGGTCGCGGCTCATGCAGATCGAGAAATCGTCGGCCTGGTAATCGCCGAAATCCTCGCACGGCGTGAAACCGTGTTTCCGGTAAAGGTTCTGTGCGGGAACGTACTCCGCCGGGCGCCCGGTCTCCAGGCCCAGCCAGCCGTAGCCGCGTGCCCGCGCCTCGGCGATCAGGTGCAGCAGGATGGCCTCGCCCGCGCCCTTGCCGCGATAGTCGGGGGCCGCGCGCATCGACTTGAGTTCGCCCTTGCCGGGATCGATTTCCTTGAGCGCGCCCACGGCGGCCAGCGTATCGCCGTCCCACGCCGAAAAGAACGTTACGTCGGGCTGGCGCAGCCGCTCGATCGGCATCGCGTGCACCTTGCAGGGGGGCGAGATGCGATGCATCTCCTCCAGGTGCATTTCGAGGAGCGCGGCCACCGCGCCGCCGGTCAGGTCGTCCTCGACGATGCGATACTGGGTCACTCGAACTTGTCCCTCTTGCGTCTGCCGAAGCGCATGTCGCGTTCCAGCCGGCCGCGCAAGGCGGCGTAGAACGCCTCGAGGAATTCGCGCTCGTCGCCACTGCCGGCGGTCCAGCCGAACTTGGCACAGATCGTCTCGGTCACCTGTCGCAGCGCTTCGGGCCGCCCTTCGCGCAGGACGCGCTCGAGCACCTGCAGCTCGCGCTCGCCGTAGGTCGCGAGCGATGCCTCGGTGAAATCGTAGCCGGGCTTTTCCGCCGCGCCGAGCGACAGGGCGCCCGCCAGCCGCGTGCGGCGCGATTCGATGACCCAGGTCCCGGCGATCAGGTCGCCCGCGCGCAGGGCGTCGCGGTTGAAGAACGGGAACAGCGCGAAGGCCAGCACCCAGATGGCCGCCGCGACGCCGGCCACGCCCTGCTCTCCAGCAAGGCCACCGGCGACGAGCACCAGCGGCAGGAACAGCTCGGCATCGCGCATCAGGTTGCGGGCGATCACCGCCTCGGCGGTCAGCCTGGCGCTGCCGCCGGCGATGGGCCGGGCGGCGACGCGTATGCCCAGTGCCCGCTTGCCCGGCGTGGCGCCGCGCGGGCCCAGCTCGAAGGCCAGGAAATAGGCGTAGCGGCACAGGAACAGGCCCAGGATGAGCACGATCATGACCGCGGACGCCGCCGGCGAAGATCCGGCGTCGGGGACATCGAGGTTCATCCCGATGGACAGCAGGATCAGCACGGCGGCGAAGAAGGTCCCGAAGATGAGCGTGAGGTCGAGCGACAGCGCGGCGAAGCGTGCGCCCCGGCTGGCGATAGTGACGGGCAGCGCCACGCCTTCGGGCGTCGCCAGCTCGCGCAGCCGCTTGCCGGCGCCCGCCACGCTCCGCGTGCGCGCCATCAGCGGGCGCCCCTGCGGCCGGAGAAGGCGAAGTAGGCCAGCCAGCAGGCCAGCATCCCGCCGCCGATGGCGAAGCGCGCCGGGGTCGGCTGAATGAGCTGGCGGGCGAACCCCTCGAGCAGCCCGGCGATCACCAGCATGACGACGACGCCCGCCATGACGCTTGCCGCGCGGTGCCCGGCCTCCTGCGCCGCGGCCAGGATCGAGCGGGCCCCGGGAAAGGCCATCGACCGCCCGACATGCAGCCCGGCCGCTCCGGCGAGGACGATGGCGAACAGTTCGGTCGTGCCGTGAACGGAAATCCAGGCGGCGAAGTCCGGCCCCAGGCCGCGGCTTTCGAACAGCCACCACATCGCGCCCAGCACGGCCATGTTGTGGACCAGCAGCAGCAGCGTGGGCACGGCGAAGGCGAATCCCAGCGCGAAGGCCATGATCGCCACGCCGGTGTTGTTGGAGAACAGGTAGGCGGCGAACACCGCCAGGCCGCTCTCGTCGCTGCCCGCCAGCGTCCCGGCCAGCGCCTCGCGGCTGGCGCCGGGCTGGCGCGCGTCCTGGAAGCCCGAGGGGACGAGCGCGTAGTACCAGTCCTCGTCGCCCACCACGAGCAGCCAGCCCGCCACGGTGCCCGCAACCGCCACCGCCAGCGCGATGCAGATGTCGAGCCACAGCGCGCGCACCGCCCGCGCCCAGCCGCCGCCGAAGAAGCGCGCCAGCCACGTCCCGAAGCCCATCCGCGGCCCGTGGATCTGCAGCGCGGCGCGGCGCACCAGCGCCTCGAGATAGTCCAGCGTCGCGGCATCGAGCGAGGTCTCGCGCGCCACCGCCAGGCTCGAGGCGGCCTGGCGATAGAGCACCGGCAGGTCGAGCAGGTCGGCATCGGAAATGCGCCCCGGGCGGTTCTTCTCCAGCGCCGTGACCACCTGCTCCAGCCGCCGCCAGTCGGTCTCGCGCGCCAGGCGGAAGCGGTCGGAGCGCAGGCTGGCCGCCTCGACGTCGGGCGGCGGCGGGGGCGGCTCGCGGCGCAGGAAGGGGAGCGAAAGCGCCATCAGCCGATCGCCTCGGCGCGCTTGGTTTCCAGGTAGCGGTCGATCAGCTTGTAGGTCAGCGCCTGCCACGAGGCCTCGATCACGTCGACGCCCAGCCGGCGCAGCCGCTGCAGCACCAGCGCCCGCTGCCGTGCGAGGCCGTCGGCCGCGACGGCGGTTGCGACGTCGGCGAGGGTCGCGGGCTCCGCGCCGGACAGGCGCGCAAGCTCGGCGTCCTCCATCGTCACGAACAGCACCAGGTGGCGGCGGACCAGCCGCTCGACGCTCTCGACCATCAGCTCGGCCGAGGTCGGGTCGGTGAAATCGGCCATGATGACGACCAGCGAGCGCCGCTTGAGCGCGGTGGCCAGGGTGGCAAGCGCGAGGGTGAAGTTGGGCTCGCGGGTAGAATAGTCGAGGCCTGCTGCGGCCTGCTGCAGGCGGGGGAAGGCCCGGGTATCCTGCGCGAACGGGGTCAGCGGGCCGGGCCTCTCGGCAAAGCCGTAGAGCGCGACCCGGTCGCCCCCGCGCAGCGCGACATAGGCCGCGGTGAGCGCCGCCGACACCGCCCGGTCGATCCGGGGCAGCCCGTCGATCGGCTCGCTCATCGACGCCCCGCAATCGAGCGCGAAGACGATCTGGTTGTCGCGCTCGGCCTCGTTCTCGCGCGCCAGCAGGCCGGTGTGCCGGGCGCTCGCCTTCCAGTCGATTTGCCGCCGGTCCATGCCCGGCGCGAACTCGCTCAGCGCCTCGAACTGGGTGCCCTCGCCGCGGATCCGCCGCGCCACCAGGCCGAACTGCGCGTCGCGCAGGTAAGCCTGCAGCACCGGCGAGCGGACCGGCGAGAGATCGGGCCAGACGCGCACATCGCTCTCGATCGCACGCGTCGCCTGTCGCCGCGCGAGGCCGAGGGGCCCGCGCCAAGCGAGCCACAAGCGCTCGACCCGCCCGGTCCCGCGGCGCTGCGGCACCAGGGTGAATTCGCCGCGCCACACGCCGTCGGCGGCATCGGGGGCAAGGGCGATCTGCGCGGTGCCGTGCGGGCCGAGGCGCGGGTCGAAGCCCAGCGCCGCGCGCGGGGGCCGGCGGCCCGGGCGCCCGGCGGTGCGGTGGGAGAACTCGGCGAGCAGCGGCGCGCTCAGCGGCTGGCCGATCTCTCCGTCCTCGGGCACATCCAGCCGGACCGCGATCAGCCTGCCGGCGAGCCATCCGTCGAGCGCCACCAGCACCAGCAGCACCGCGCCCGCCAGCGGCACCAGCGGCCAGCCCCGCGGGGCCACGGCAGCCACCACCAGCGCCAGCGGCGCGGCGATCGCGAGCAGCGCCAGGGTCCGGGCGGTGGGGGCGATCACCTACCTGGGCGCCTCGACCTGCTCGATCAGCCCGCCGACGAGGTCCTCCACGCGGCGGCCCTCGATCTCGGCCGCGGGGGAAAGGATGAGCCGGTGGCGTAGCGTGCTTGCCGCCAGCGCCTTGACGTCGTCGGGCAGCACGTAGTCGCGCCCGTCCAGCGCGGCGCGCGCGCGGGCGGCCGTGGCCAACAGCACTGCTGCGCGCGGGCTGGCCCCGCTGTCGAGGTCCGCGCTCTCGCGCGTCGCGCGCACCAGGGCGACGGTGTAGTCGATCACCTCGGGCGCCAGCGTGACCGCGCGCACCGCCGCGTGGGCCGCGGCCAGCTTGCCGGTATCCGCCACCGCGGCGATCCCGAAGTCCGCCGGCGCCTGCGGGCCGCTGCGCTCGCCGAAGCGGGCGACGATGCGCGCCTCTTCCTCGGCGCTGGGATAGGGCACCAGCAGCTTGAACAGGAAGCGGTCGAGCTGCGCCTCGGGCAGCGGGTAGACGCCCTGGTGCTCGATCGGGTTCTGCGTGGCGACGACCATGAAATGCTCGGGCAGCGCATGGCTCTGCCCGTCGAGCGTGACGCGCCGCTCCTGCATCGCCTCGAGTAGCGCGGCCTGGGTCTTGGGCGGCGTGCGGTTGATCTCGTCGGCCAGCAGCAGCTCGCGGAAGATCGGCCCGCGCGTCAGGGTGAACTGGCTGGTCTGGAAGTTGAACAGGTTGGACCCCAGGATGTCGCCCGGCAGCAGGTCGGGGGTGAACTGGATGCGGCCGAACTCAAGCCCCGTGGCGGCAGCAAAGCATTGCGCCAGGAAGGTCTTGGCCGTGCCCGGCGGCCCTTCCATCAGCACGTGGCCCTGCGCCAGCAGGGCGATCAGCAGGTGGTCGATGGCTTCGTCCTGCCCCACGATGGCCTTGCCGACCTCGCCCCTGATGGCCTGCGCCAGCGCGCCGACCCGTTCGAGTTCTTCGCTCATCGCGAGATTGTCCTTTCGATGGATTTGAGCGCCTGTGCGGCGCGGAGGATTTCGGCGGGCCGGTGCGCTTCGACCAGCGTGGCCGCTGCGCGGCTCGCAGCTGCGGCGTCCATCCCGCGGCGTTCGAGCGAGCGGGCGATGGAGGCTTCGCGCACCTCCGGCTCGAGGCGGTCCGACAGGCCCAGCGCCTGGCCGATCCGGCGCATCAGCAGGGCGGCATAGGGTGGTCCGGCCAGGCGCATCCGCCGCGCGCGTTCGATCATCGCCGCCCCGTCGCGCGCCAGTTGCGCCTTTCCGCCGGCCAGCGCCGGTTCGTCCGCCCGCGGCGGCCCGAAGCGGACGAAGCCACGCCAGCCGATCACCAGCGCGGCCAGCAGCAGGGTGAGCGTGACGGCAAGGAACGGCGGCTCGAAGGCCAGGGTCAGCAGGTTCTCGCTGCGGGCGAGGCCGGGCAGGGTCAGGTCGAACACGACCGGCAACCGGTATCCGTCGAGCGCCGCCTCGACGAGATCGACCGCCAGCCGCGCCCGCCGGGCATCGGCCAGCCCGGCGTTGTTCACCAGGTCCGGCTCGGCCACGACGATCAGCGGCCAGGGGTTGTCGGCATCCTCGTCGAGCTCGGGCATCGCGCGCCCGGTCCACTCGGACAGTATTTCGTAGGCCCCGCCATCGTCGCGCCAGGCAACGAGCGCACGGCCTGTGGCCCCTTCCACCAGCGGCACCATCTCGGCGGAGCGGATCGACTGCACCTGCGCGGGCAACGGCAGCCGGCCGTTGTCGTCGCCGGCCCGCCAGTTTGCCTGCCGGGCGATTTTCACGTCGAGCGGATCGAGCCCGACATTGTCGGCCCATTCGGGCGATTCGGCATCGTCGAGCAGGACGACCCAGTCCTTCGGCGTGTTCTTCAGGCCGAAATTCGAAGCTTCGAAGCCGAACCATTTCGGCAGGATCAGCAGGGTCGGGCCTTGCAACCTGCGCGCCGTGAGCAGGGGCGCTAGCTCCTCGGCATCGGCATACTGGGTGGGCGTAAGGACCAGCAGGGACTCCTCGTCGAGCCGCCCGGGCGTGCGGGAGAGCGCGACGTCATGCCCTTCGCGCTCGAGCAGGGCGACCAGCGCGGCATAGCCGTTGATCGCTTTGCTGGCCGCATGACCGGAGCCGGACGAGCGCTCGCCCCCGGTCCAGCCCGAGCCCAGCGCATAGAGGAACAGCAGGAAGGCCGCAGCGCCCACCGCGACCAGGCCGAGGACGACCTTGGGATCGAAGGGCGAAGACCGGCTCATGCCGCCGCGTGCCCGAGCGGCCCGAGCGCGAATTCGGCGTAGGCGGCGCGCGCGGCCTGCCAGTCGCCCGCGTCCAGCGCGCGCAGGGCGAACAGGCTGCGCTCCACCCGCGCGGCGATGGTGCCGAAGGCGGTGCGCGCCGTGGCGGGAAGCGCGGGAAGGGTGGAGATCTCGCGCGCGGTGCTCGATGGATGGAGCAGCCCGGGCCGCGCCGCGTCGATCTGCGCGACCGAGCGCTGCAGCAACAGGTGCGTCGCGCCGGCGAAGTCGCCGGCCTGGGCGAGGCGGTCGGCATCCTCCAGCAGGCCCAGCGCGGCGCCGCGTTCGGGTTGCCAAACGGCCTCGGTGGTGGGCGCTTCCGCCTTGCGCTTCAGCGTGGGGCGCAGGTTCGTCCAGACGAGCCAGCCGAGTGCGGCGACAGCCAGCGCCAGCAGGATCCACTTGCCCACGTCCCACGACAATCCGACCAGGCGGAACACGCTGTCGAGCGCGCGGGCCACCGGCTGCAGCACTTCGCCCAGCCATTCGAGCAGGCGTTGCAGCCAGTCGGGCGGGTCGGGCGCCTTGGGCTGTTCGAGCGGGGTGAACTGGATCGAGCCGTCCGCGCGGACAGCTTCCCAGTTGCGCAGGAAATCGCGATCCCCCTGATCCGTCGCCATTTTCGAGTGGTTGCACGGCCAAGGGCACGGCGCAAGCTTGCCACGGCGCGCGCCCGTGGGCAGGTGGGTCGGCATGACGCAAGCGACCTGGAGTCTGGCGATCCACGGCGGAGCGGGCACGCTCTCGCCCGACACCATTACCCCTGAGCAGGGCGCCGCGGTGCGCGCCGCGCTGGCGGCCGCGCGCGATGCCGGGGCGGCCGTGCTGGGCGCCGGCGGCGCGGCGCTCGACGCGGTCGAGGCGGCGGTGCGGCTGCTGGAGGACGACGAGCAATTCAACGCCGGGCGCGGCGCGACGCTGACCTATGAAGGCGGGGTGGAGCTCGATGCGGCGGTGATGGACGGCCGGGCCCGCGCGGCGGGCGCCGTGGCCGGCGTCTCGTCGGTGCGCCACCCGGTCGCGCTGGCGCGCAAGGTGATGGAAGCCGGGCCCCACGTCTTCCTCGCCGGTGCCGGGGCGGAGGAATTCGCCCGCCTGCACGGCGTCGAGCCGGCGCCGGACGGCTGGTTCGTCACCGAGCGGCGCCGGGCGCAGTGGGAGGAATTCCGCGCCCGCAAGACCGGCTGGTTCGATGCCGACGTGAAGTACGGCACGGTCGGCGCGGTGGCGCGCGATGCCGGCGGCCACGTCGCGGCGGCGACCTCGACCGGCGGGCTCACCGGCAAGCGCTGGAACCGGATCGGCGACAGCCCGGTGATCGGCGCGGGCACCTGGGCCGATGATCGCTCGGGCGCGGTGAGCTGCACCGGTTCGGGCGAGTACTTCCTGCGCGCCGCCGCCGCGCATCTCGCCTGCGAACGGATGCGGCTGCTGGGCGAAGGGGCGCAGGCCGCGGCCGACGCCGCGCTGGCCGAAGTCGCCGGGCTGGGCGGGGACGGCGGGCTGATCCTCGTCGCGGCCGACGGGACCACCGCCTTCGCCTTCAACACGCCGGGCATGTACCGCGCCCGCTGCGACAGCTCGGGCCTGCGCGAAACGGCGATCTTCGCCGGCGAGTAGGGCTCAGCCCCGTTTCATGGCCTGGCGGTAGGTGCCCAGCATGCGCAGTTCCTTGCAGTGGAACGCCAGCTCGTCCAGCGCCCGGTCGACCGCCGGATCGCCCGGTGCGCCGACGATGTCGGAATAGAACATCGTGGCCGAGAAGCTGGCGCCCTGCTGGTAGGATTCCAGCTTGGTCATGTTGACGCCGTTGGTCGCGAACCCGCCCATCGCCTTGTAGAGCGCGGCGGGCACGTTCTTCACTTCGAAGACGAACGTCGTCATCGCCGTCCCTCCCTCAAGGGCGGCCGGATCGAGCGCTTCGTTCGCCAGGACGACGAACCGCGTCGTGTTGTCCGCGGCGTCGGAAACGTCGAATTCTACCGTCTTCAGGCCGTAGAGATTCGACGCGATCTGCGGGGCGACGGCGCACAGGGCAGGGTCGCCCTGCTCCTTCACGAAGGCCGCGGCACCCGCGGTGTCGGGATAGGACATCGGCACGATGTTGCGCTCTCTCAACCACTTGCGCGTCTGCCCCAGCGCCTGCGGATGCGAATAGGCGGCCTCGAACGGCCCCTCGCCCAGCGCCATGATGGCATAGCGGATCGGCAGGAAATGCTCCCCCACGATCTTCAACCCACTCTCGGGCAAAAGGAAATGGATGTCGGCCACGCGCCCGTGTTGCGAGTTCTCGATCGGGATGATCGCGCAGCCCGCGCGCCTCGTTTTCACCGCGTCGAGCGCGTCCTCGAAGCTGAAGCATGGCAGGGGCAGGCAGCCGGGCGCCCATTCCTGCGCCGCGCGGTGCGAATTGGCGCCCGGAGCGCCCTGGAACGCGACCGCGCGCGACGGCTCTTGGGCGGCGGCGGCGGCCATCCGTTCGACCAGGGCGAGCGCGGGTGCGGGGAAGCTGTGCATGGCGCTGCGGCGGGTAGCGGCGCGCGCCCCGTGGGACAAGCGTGCAGTGCGGCCAGCCCAAGGGCGGATGGGGGGCTTGCGAAGGCGGGCCGGGGACACTAGAGCCGCGCCGAAAGTTACCAGGGCAGATTCACCACTCCGATGACCGACCGCCTCAACACCATCTTCGGCTGGATCCTCTTCTCGGGGATCGTCGCCCTCGGCCTCAACAGCCTGTTCTCGCATATCCTGCGGGCCGACGATCATCACATGCCGGAAAATCCTGGTTTCGTGATCGAGGCTCCCGAAGAAGGCGAAGGCGGCGGCGCGGGTCCGGATCTGGGCACGCTGCTTGCGGCGGCAGACCCGGCGGCGGGCGAGAAGGTCTTCGCCAAGTGCGTAAGCTGCCACACCATCAACTCTGGCGGTGCGACCGGGATTGGCCCCAACCTGTTCGGGATCGTAGGCCAGCCGATCGGCAAGCACGCCCCCGGGTTCGCCTATTCGTCCGACCTGGCCGGGCATGGCGGCAACTGGGACTACGCCAATCTGGATCACTGGCTTGCCAGCCCCAAGGCCTTTGCCAGCGGCACCAAGATGAGCTTCGCCGGCCTGTCGAAGCCGGAAGATCGCGCCAACGTGATCGCCTATCTCAAGGCCAACGGCGGCGGGCCTGACTACCCGGCTCCCGCGGCGCCTGAAGCCGCTCCGGCCGAGGACGATCCGGCGGCAGCGGCGGGCGATGCAGCCGCGACTCCGGAAGCCGAAGGCGCGGCGGCCGCAGGCGCGGTCGCGGCCGACCAGCCGGCCGATACCGAAGCCACCGGCGCGACCGCCAACTAGGCCTGCCGCATCGGGGGCGGCGTCAGCGCCCCTTGAACCCCTGTGCCACCACGTACCATTCGGACGAGCCCTTACGGCTCGCCGGGGGCTTGGCGTGCTTGACCGTGCGGAAGTGCTGCTTGAGCAGCGCCAGCAGCTCCGCATCGGTTCCGCCGGCCAGCACCTTGGAGACGAAGGCGCCGCCTTCCTCCAGCGTCTCGATGGCGAAATGCGCCGCGGTCTCGACCAGGCCCATTGTGCGCAAGTGATCGGTCTGCTTGTGGCCGACGGTGTTGGCCGCCATGTCCGACAGCACCAGATCGGGCGCGCCGCCGAGCGCGTGCTCGATTGCGCCGGGCGCCTCGTCGGCCATGAAGTCCATCTGCAGGATCGCGACGCCTTCGATAGGCTCGGTTTCGAGCAGGTCGATCCCCGCGACCGCCGCCTTGGGCGCCCGCTTACGCACGACCTGGCTCCATCCGCCGGGGGCAATGCCCAGGTCGATCACCCGCTTGGCTCCCTTCACGAGCCCGAAGCGGTCGTCGAGCTCGATCAGCTTGTAGGCGGCGCGGCTGCGATAGCCGTCGGCCTTCGCCTGCTTGACGTAAGGGTCGTTGAGCTGGCGTTCCAGCCAGCGGACCGACGATGCGGTGCGGCCGCGCCCGGTCTTGACCCGGCGATCCGAGTCCTTGCCGCCCCCGCGGCTCACGACTCGCTGCCGTTCTGAACGCGCCGCAGAGACGCGCGGGCGTGCTCTCCCTCGACGTCCGCCGCCATCAGGCTGCGCAGGATGCCTTCGCGAATGCCCCGGTCGGCCACCCCGAGGCGTGGCGCGGGCCACAGGTCGATGATCGCTTCCAGGATGGCGCACCCGGCTGTCACCAGGTCGGCCCGGTCGTTGCCGATGCAGGGCAGCCGGCGCCGCTCCGCAGGCGTCATCTCGGACAGATCGCTGCAGATGCGGCGCATCGAATCGGTCGGCACGATCAACCCGTCGACCGCGCTGCGATCGTATTGCGGCAGCCCCAGATGCACGCTGGCGAGCGTCGTGACCGTTCCGCTCGTGCCCAGCAGGCGCAGGTCGGGAGTCTGGCTCGGCGCCACGCGTTCGGCGAATTCGGCGAAACTGTCGCTCACCAGCCGGCGCATCTCGCCATACCGGGCGGCGCGCTTCTCCGGCGATCCGCCGTCCTGCTCGTGGCCGACTGTCTCGGTCAGCGAGACGACTCCCCAAGGGACCGACTGCCAGTCGACGATGCGCGGCACCGGGCCGCCCGGTTCGATCAGCACGAGTTCGGTCGATCCGCCGCCGATGTCGAAGATCATCGCCGGGCCTATGCCGTCCTCCAGCAGGATGTGGCAGCCCAGCACCGCCAGCCGGGCTTCCTCCTGCGCGCTGATGATGTCGAGCTGGATTCCGGTCTCGCGCCGTACGCGTTCGATGAAGGCAGCGCCGTTGGTCGCACGGCGGCACGCCTCCGTCGCGACAGACCGGGCGAGGTGGACGTTGCGCCTCCGCAGCTTGTCGGCGCAGATGCGCAGCGCGCCCACGGCGCGGTCCATCGCCTCGTCGCTCAGCCGACCGGTCTGGGCAAGACCTTCGCCCAGCCGCACCACGCGGCTGAACGCGTCGATCACCACGAAATTTTCGGACGTCGGGCGGGCGATCAGCAGGCGGCAGTTGTTGGTGCCGAGGTCGATCGCCGCGTAGGCCTGGCGATAGTGTCCGCTTGGCGGACGACGCCAGCCTTCCGACGGGCCTTCGCCGCTTTGCTCCTCGCGAGCCGCCGCCAGCGGCTCTCCGGGCGGTGAATGGTCCGCCATGATACTCAAGCCTTCTTTATCGTCTTCGGCCGCCCCGCGGGCGCCTGACCTGACGCGAGGCTAGCCGAGGCTTGGAGTGGGGGCAAGGCGCGCGCATCGTGAGCCCCACCGGGCGGGTTGACGCGGGCGAACGCTGCAACTAGATGCCCGCCCTTCGTTGCCCCGTCCTCTAACGGTAAGAGAGCGGACTCTGACTCCGTCAATCAAGGTTCGAATCCTTGCGGGGCATCCAGCCACATCCCATTGCCTCTCAAGGGCCGCGGTCCTAGGCCAAGCCTCATGACTGAAGAAGAAAAGAAAGAGCGCGATCTCAAGGCGCGCAAGTTCTATCGCGCCGAGCAGGAAGCCGGGTTCGCCGAGGCCGCTCCGCACGAAACCCCGCAGACCCGCCACCCCGCCTACCGGCTGGCATTTCGCGACACCGACTTCCTCCTGCGCGAGGAATTGCGCCCGGTCCGCTTCCAGCTCGAACTGCTCAAGCCCGAAATGCTGCTCGACGAAGCCGGCGTCGGCTCCACGCTCGTCATGTACGGCTCGGCCCGCATTCCGCCGCCCGAGGCGGTGGACACCGCGCTCGCCGGGGCGAAGGAACTGCCGGATGAAGACCGCATCGTGGTCGAACGGCTGGCGGCCAAGGCCAAATACTACGCCGAGGCCTACAACTTGGCCCGGCTCGTATCGGAAAAGTCGATCATCGAGGACGGCAAGCGCCAGTTCGTCATCTGCTCGGGCGGCGGACCGTCGATCATGGAAGCGGCCAATCGCGGTGCGAGCGATGCGGGGGCCGAATCGATCGGGCTCAACATTATCCTGCCGCACGAACAGGCGCCCAACCGCTACGTCACGCCCTACCTTTCGCTCAACTTCCACTACTTCGCGCTGCGCAAGATGCACTTCCTCCTGCGCGCCCGCGCAGTGGCCGTGTTCCCCGGCGGGTTCGGCACGTTCGACGAGTTCTTCGAGCTGCTCACGCTGATCCAGACCGGCAAGATGAAGGCCATGCCGATCCTGCTGTTCGGCAAGGAATTCTGGACCCGAGTGATCGACTGGGAAGCCTTCGCCGAGGAAGGCGTGATCTCGAAGAAGGATCTCGACCTGTTCCGCTGGTGCGAAACCGCGGAAGAGGCCTGGGAGCATATTGCGGCGTTCTACAAGATCGATGCGCCCAACTGGCCCACGTTCTAGCCGGATACTTCAGCGCACCGCCTGGTGCCCCATCGGCCCGGCCCCACTGCCGAAGCCCGGCGCAGACCGCAGTGCCTCGCGCACGAAATCACGCGCACCCTCGATCGCCGCCTCGAGCGATTCGCCGCGGCCCAGCAGAGCGGCGATGGCGCTCGACAGCGTGCAACCCGTGCCGTGCGTGTGGCGCGTGAGGATCCGTGCCGCGGTCCAGATGCGGTCGGGCTGACCGGGACGCACCAGCCGGTCTTCCACCTCAGGACCTTCGGCATCGCCACCCTTGGCGAGATAGGGCACGCCGCGCGCCAGCAGAACCCCAGGCCCGCCCAGCGCCGCCAGTTCGGGCACGTTGGGCGTGGTCAGCGTGGCGATCTCCATCAGCCAGCCGAAAGCCTCCACCGTGGCCGCATCGGCAAGCACCGCGCCGCTGGTCGCGACCATCACCGGATCGAACACGATCGGGACGCCCAGATCCTCCAACCGGTCGGCAACGACTTCGGCCACGTCGGCGCTGCCGAGCATGCCGATCTTCACCGCGTCGGCACCGATGTCGTCCAGGCAGGCGTCGATCTGCCGGGCCACGAAGTCGGGCGAAAGCGTCTCGACGCCGGTCACGCCGCGCGTGTTCTGCGCGGTGACGGCGGTGATCGCTGTCATCGCGTAGCCGCCGAGCATCGTGATCGTCTTGATGTCGGCCTGGATGCCCGCGCCGCCCGAACTGTCCGAGCCGGCGATGGCGAGAATGCGGGCCGGGCGGGACATCTGCGTTGTCAGGCCGCGGCGGCGCGCACCGCGTCGCAGATCGAATCGACCACCTGCTCCACCTGCCCCGCATCGTCGCCTTCGGCCATGACGCGAATCTTGGGCTCGGTGCCCGAGGCGCGAATGACCAGCCGCCCGCGCCCGGCCAGAACCGCCTCGCCATCGGCGATCGCCTGCTGGACGCGCGCGTCGGAAAGGGGGTCGCCGCCCGAAAAGACCACGTTCTTGAGCAACTGCGGGACCGCGTCGAACAGATGGAGCACCTCGCTCGCCGGCTTGCCCGCGCGCACCAGGGCGGACAGCACCTGCAATGCGGCAAGCGTTCCGTCGCCGGTGGTGGCGTGGTCGAGCAGGATCATGTGGCCCGATTGTTCGCCGCCGAGGTTGTAGCCGCCTTCGCGCATCGCCTCGAGGACGTAGCGGTCGCCCACCTTCGTGCGTACCAGATCGAGCCCGCGGCCCGCCAGATGGCGTTCGAGGCCCAGGTTGCTCATCACCGTGGCGACCACGCCGCCGCCCCTCAATTGCCCGGTATCGGCCAGTTCCCCGGCGATCAGCGCCATGATCTGGTCGCCATCGACGACTTCGCCCTTCTCGTCGACCACCAGCAGGCGATCGGCGTCGCCGTCGAGCGCGAGACCGATGTCGGCGCCCGAGGCGACCACCGTCTCGCGGATCTTCTCGAGCGAGGTGGAACCGACGCCGTCGTTGATGTTGGTCCCGTTGGGCGAGACGCCGATGGCGATCACCTTGGCGCCCAGCTCCCACACCGCGGTCGGCGTGACCTGATAAGCCGCGCCATGCGCGCAATCGAGCACGACTGTCAGTCCGTCGAGCCGGATATCGTCGGGCAGCGAGGACTTGACCGCGTGGATGTAGCGACCGGCGGCATCGTCGATCCGGCGCGCGCGGCCCACGTCCTTGCCTTCGGCCAGCGGAACGTCTTCTTCCAGCGCCTTTTCGATCGCCAGCTCGTCGGCATCGGACAGCTTGAAGCCGTCGGGGCCGAACAGCTTTATGCCGTTGTCGGCAAAGGCGTTGTGGCTGGCGCTGATCATCACGCCCAGGTCGGCGCGCATCTCGCGCGTGAGCAGGGCGATCGCGGGGGTCGGCAGCGGCCCGGTCATGATTACGTCCATGCCCACGCTGGTGAAACCGGCGACGAGCGCGGTTTCCATCATGTAGCCCGAAAGCCGGGTGTCCTTGCCGATCACCACCCGATGCTTGTGGTCCCCGCGCAGGAAATGGCGCCCGGCCGCCTGGCCGACCTTCATCGCGGTTGCCGCCGTCAGAACCCCGGCGTTGGCCCGTCCGCGGATTCCGTCGGTGCCGAAGTACTTGCGTGCCATGGACCCTCGAATTGAAAAACTATGCCGTGCCGCACGCATTGGCGCGTTGCAGCGCGCTTGTCACGGGTGCATGGCACCCCCGTCCGAAACCGCGAGCGCTTGTACGCGTTGGACGGGAAACGAACCCACAAAACAGGAAGGACGGACCCCCATGGCTTTTTCACTCATCGACCTGCCTTACGACAGCGAGGCGCTGGCCCCGGCGATCAGCGCGGAAACGCTGAGCTATCACCACGGCAAACATCACAAGGCCTACATCGACAAGACGAATGCCGCGATCGAAGGCACGGACCTGGCCGACAAGAGCCTCGAAGAGGTGGTCGCCGCCGCGCGCGGTTCGAACCAGGGGCTGTTCAACAACGCCGCGCAGAGCTGGAACCATGGCTTCTACTGGTACTCGCTGGCGGGCAGCAGCTCGGCGCCCTCGGGCGAACTGGCCGGGATGATCGATGACGCATTCGGATCGATGGACGAGTTCAAGACCAAGCTGGCCGATCGCGGCGTGGGCCATTTCGCCAGCGGCTGGGTCTGGCTGGCCGAGAAGGGTGGCAAAGTCTCGATCGAGGAAACGCATGACGGCGACACGCTGGCCGACAGCGGCTTCAACCCGCTGCTCACGCTCGACGTGTGGGAGCATGCCTACTACCTCGATCACCAGAACGCCCGCCCGGCCTATCTGAAGGCAGTGATCGACAATCACCTGAACTGGGATTTCGCGGCAGAGAACCTCGCGCGCGGATCGGCCTGGAAGTACCCCGGCTAAGCCCCGCGAACACCGGATCGCAAAGGCCCGTCCCGCCAGCGCGGGGCGGGCCTTCTGCTATTGCGAGGCCAGGTCCTCGTCGGCCTGCAGGTCCATCGGGTTGTTCGTAAACAGCGGCTCGCCGAAGATGAAGCCGATCAGGTTCGGCTTGCCGAGGTGTTCGATCAGCGCGGTGACCGTCAGCAGGATCGGGACCGAAAGCAATGCGCCCGTCACGCCCCAGATCCAGGTGAAGTAGCTCAGCGCCAGCAGGATCATCACCGGGTTCATCGTGAAACGGGCGCCCAGGATCGAGGGCGTCACCACGTTGGATTCGACCGCATGCAAGCCCAGGTAGGCCACGGCCGGAATGATTCCGACCCAAGGCGAAGTGGCTGTGCCCAATCCGAAGACGGCCAGCAGGACAACCATGGACAGCGGGCCGATGTAGGGCAGGAAGTTCATCAACATGGCCAGCCCGCCCCACATGACGGGGTAGTCCACGCCCATAACCCAGGCGCCGACAGTCACGATGACGCCGACCCCGAAGTTGATCAGCGCCACGGTGAGAATGTAGGCGGCGACCCGGTCCTGCACATCGCGGATCACCCGGGCGGCCTTGATGCTGGCGCCGAAGCTGGCGCGGTCGAGCAGCAGGCGGCGGCGCATCCGCACCCGCGCCTCGATCATGAAGAAGGTCATAAGGAAGGTCAGCAGCACGCCGAGTACCGCGGTCGGCGTGGCGAAGGCGACCTGTTCCAGCATCGAGGGGCTTTTCAGCACGACCTCGCGCTCTTCCTCGCGCCCGGCGATCTCAAGGAGCTGGTCGTTGAGCTGCGAGAGCCAGAAGAAGTTGCGCTTCAGGTGTTCGAAATGCTCGCCCACCTGGCGCAGGATCTGCGGCGCCTCGTCGAACAGGCCGAGGGCTGGCCGGAACACCGCCGTCAGGGCCAGCAGGACGATCGAGATGAACACCATCAGCGCGAGCAGCGACGAAAGGATGTTGGGCAGGCCCCAGTGGGCCAGCTTGTCGGCCAGCGGAGACAATACGATCGTCAGCACGATCGCCGTCACCAGCGGAAGGAACACCACCGCGCCGATCGACAGCACGAACGGCAGGGCAAGAAACAGGCCGGCGGCAAGCAGCAGGACCAGCGAGGAGATCAGGCGCAGTTCCTGCGCGGCAAAGGTCAGCGCCCGGCGGCGCGGAGGGAGTGATGCCAGGGGATCGGTCGGGTCGTCGCTCATTTTGCGTTTCGGCGACGGAGTGTGCCGCGCGCTCTAGCGTGTTGCAACGGTTTCGCCGTTGCCGGCGGCTACCTCGTCGAGTTCCTCGAGGATGGCGCGATGCGCGGCCGGATCGCCAATAGAGCGCTCGGGGATTGTCCCCTCCTCGATCATCGTCGTCAGCGCGGCGCGCGCCCGGCCAACGCGGCTCTTGATCGTGCCCACGGCGCAGCCGCAGATATTGGCCGCTTCCTCGTAGGAAAAGCCGCCGGCGCCGACCAGCAGCAGAGCCTCGCGCCGCTCCGGCGGAAGCGTCAGCAGCGCGCGGTGCATGTCGGACAGGTGGATCGGCTCCTCCTGCCCGGCCGGTGCGGTCAGGATCCGCTCGGCTACGGTCTCGTCGTATTCGCCGCGAAAGCGGTTGCGGCGCATGTCGGTCAGATAGGCGTTACGCAAAATGACGAAGGTCCACGCGCGCATCGACGTGCCGGGCTCGAACCGCTCTTGCGCGGCCCAGGCTTTGAGCAGGGTCTCCTGCACAAGATCGTCGGCCATGTCGGGCCTGCCACACAGGCCGCGCGCGAAGGCACGAAGATGGGGAACCACCTCGGTCAGTTCGCGCTTGAACGCACGCCTGTCGTCGGCGCTACGCTTCGGCAGCTCGTTGGCGACCTCGTCCTTGGCCATTATTCCCCGGCGTCCAATTTCGAGAGCAGGTCCTGGAAAGAATCCGGCAACGGTTCGTCCACGACAGAGTCGTACAGCCTCTTCAGGCCGTGCGTCCACTCCGCGTCGCGTGACGACGGCTTTTCCTTTGCAGACGCCGGCGCCTGCTTTTCTTTACGTGTACCTGCCATGTGAACTGGTCAGCCCGTCCCCGAAAAAACTAAAATTCCGCCCGCTTGCTCGACCCTTCTGTTGCAAGCTTGCATCGGTCCCACACCCATCGGGCGCGCAACTGGAACGATATCATCTTCATTCGGTTCCCATCAGGACCGCCGGTCGAAGTTTTGGTTGATAACAGAAAGAGTGGCGCACAGGCGTGCAGAAGCCAAACACGCCTGACGAAACCGGCCGGAGAACCGCTTTGCAGAAGATGGAGCTTTCCCAGCGGAGGACACGGCATTGGCTCGTGCGCCATCCGCGCGGGATGCCCCTGGCCATCTTTGCGCTGGTAACCGCCATCACCTTGCTCAGCGTGTTCGCGATCGAGCGGGGCCAGGACCTGCGCGCCCGGGCCGAACTGTCGGGCCGGGCGGTCGAGATCGCCGCCGCACTCGAAAGGCGTGCCAATGCCAACAGCGCCTACCTGCGCGCCGGCGCTGCCCTTCTTGCGACGCTCGACGAGATTTCCGCCCAGCGATTCCGCGCCTTCGTCGGCGAGTTGCGGCTCGATTCGGATTACCGCGGCGCCGAAGGGATCGGTTGGGCGCAGATCGTCGGCCCGCTCGAGACAGAAACATTCGAGCAAGAACTCGTGGCAGAGGGTTCGGGCATCGCGCGCATCCATCCCGCGCTTGCGCCGGGCCAGGCCTATGCGGTCCCCGTCACCTATCTCCAGCCCGACACGGTGCGGAACCGCCGGGCGCTGGGTTACGACATGTATTCCGATCCGGTCCGCCGGGCCGCCATGAACGAGGCCCAGCGTACAGCGCGCCCAACCGCGAGCGGCCGTGTGGTGATGCAGGAGGGGGGGCCACAGAGCGAGCCCGGATTCCTCATCTACATGCCGGTGTTCCGGCCGGGTGAAGCGGGGCGGGAACTGCGCGGCTTCATCTACAGCCCCTTCAATGCGGACGACTTCCTGTCTTCCGCGCTGGAACTGGAAGACGTCGGCTCCTACGGCGTGAAATTGTACGACGGGGAGGCAAGCCCGGCGAACTTGCTTGCCAGCAACGCTGTCGACGATGCTCTCGGCGCGACCCATTCCGAGCCGCTGTTCATCGCCAACCATGCCTGGACACTGGAGCTCGTATCGCCGCAGCGCTCGACCTTGTCGGGCCTGTCGATGATGACACTGATCTTCGGCCTGCTCGTGGCCAGCCTGCTGATGCTGGTGATCCGGATGCTGACCCAGCAGGCAACCGAAAACGATGCCGCGCTGCGCTGGTTTCAGGAACAGGCATCGATACGAAATTCCCTGACGCGCGAGCTCAATCACCGGGTCAAGAACACGCTGGCCAACGTGCTCTCGATCATCCAGCTGACCCGCCGCAGGGCCAGTGGGCTGGAGGAATTCGCTGACGGGCTCGACGGGCGTATTCGCGCGCTGTCGGCCACGCACGATCTGCTGACCCAGTCGGACTGGGGCACCACGCCGGTGCGGGCGGTGGTCGACGCCGAACTGGCGCCATACCTCCAGCCCGGCGACAACCGCGTCGAGGTCTTCGGCGGGGCGATCGACCTTGCGCCCAACGATGCCCTGTCGCTCGGTCTGGCCGTCCACGAACTGGCCACGAACGCGGCCAAGTACGGCGCGCTCAGCGTCCCCGGCGGCAAGGTGCGGATCGCCTGGGACAAGACGAGCGCCAACCGTGTGCGTCTGGAATGGCGCGAAAGTGGCGGCCCGCCGGTGCCGGAGACTCCGGCGCGCGGATTCGGGACCGACCTGATCGAGAAGATCGTGGCGCATGAGCTTGGCACGCCGGTCGACCTGGAATTCGCCCCCGGCGGGGTAATCTGCGTGCTGACGATCCCGGTGCGCGAGCCGACGCCGTTCTCGATGCGCGCCGGCGCGCGCTAAGCAGACATGAAAAACCCCGCCGACAAGGGCGGGGTCTTTCGTTGTCGCCAAGGGCGGACCCGTCAGCCCAGGGGGCGGCTCGATCCGAAGAACAGCGCTTGGCTGATCGCCGCGCGGACAGTCGATTCCTGGAACGGCTTGGTGATGAGATAGGTCGGCTCGGGCCGGTCGCCGGTCAGCAGGCGTTCGGGATAGGCGGTGATGAAAATTACCGGCACGCTGCCGATCGACAGAATGTCGTCGACCGCGTCGAGACCCGAGGAGCCGTCGGCGAGCTGGATGTCCGCCAGGACAAGCCCGGGCATCTTTTCCTGCACGACTTCCTGGGCCTGCGTGCGCGTGGCCGCAGTGCCGCAGATGTCGTGCCCGATCGCACGGACAAGATCTTCGAGTTGCATCGAGATCAGCGGCTCGTCCTCGATGATCAGGACGCTGGTCGTATTCTCGCGGTCGATCTCCTCGATCGCCTCGTTCACCAGGCGGCCGATATCGTCCTCCGCCACGTCCATGATCTGGGCCGCTTCGGCGTTGGAGAAATCCTCCACGGTCGTCAGCAGCAGCGCCTGCCGGTTGAGCGGGGTGATCTTGCGCAGTTGATCCTGCGCCGCGGCCTCGTGCAGCCCCTGATCGTCGGGATCCTCGCCCACTTCGAGGTAGGCGCTCGACCACAATTTGTTGAACGCGGCATAGAGCGGAACCCGGCCGCCGCGGAGTGAATCGGCCAGGTCCTGATCGGCAAGGGCCGCTTCGAGGGTAGCCTTGACGAAAGCATCGCCGGTCGACTGCGAACCCGTAAGGGCACGGGCATAACGGCGAAGAAACGGAAGATGTGCGGCGACTTCGGCACCGATAGACATGAAAACCCCTTCCCGGAATCAATCAGGCTGCCTTGGAACGGACCAATTCCGTTCAGGTTCCGGCAGGCCCCGCGCTATCCGGGATTATTTTCGGGAAAGCCAAGAAAAAAGGCCTCCGCGCTTTTTTGCGCGGAGGCCTTTCGGGATCGTATCACCAGCCGCTTGGACGGGAGGGGGGGTCTCGGCGGTGACAAAGGGATAATGTCCGGCCCGGATTACAGTTCCCGGTCAACGCGATTTTTTTTCGAGTAAACTTGAGGGATCGCGGACCCGTTCAGCCCTTTCCCCGCAGGCGCGCGAACAGACCGGTTGTCTTGCTGCCGGCAAGCACTTCGACCAGCGCGGCCGGGTCGTAGGGCTTCTCGAACACCGGACCCATTTCGGCGACCTGTTGCGGGATTTCATTGGGAGAACCAGTCGAAAAGACGATCCGGGGCGGCTTGGGGCCGAGCAGGTCGACCAGCTCGGCAATTGCCCATCCGTCGTCCCGATCGGCCAGGTGCACGTCGATGATCATCGCATCGGGGCGCTTCTTCTCGAGTTCGGCCATCGTCGCCGCGGTAGTCGCGCATATGACGACTTCTTCCGCGCCGCCTTCGTGAATCAGCGCATCCTCGATCGCCAGCGCGAGGACCGGATCGTCCTCGACAACGAGGACCCGGCCAAGAGTGCCCGCCCGTTTCGTCGCCCTGGGCTTGCCGGCCGGTGCCTTCATGCAGAAAATCCTCTTGGGGCCTCGCGGGAAAAGCCGCGCAAGGCGAAACGGAAACGAGGCGCCGGTGCGCGGGGTTCCCGCGTAATCTACGGGATCAGAGCGATTTTTCGTAGATGTTGTATTCCTTGTTGACCCGGCTTTCGATGGCGTCGGCAATGGCGACCATCCCCTGGTTGTCCTCCAGGATCCAGCCGATTTCGCCGCGCGTTGCGCCGTAGCGGGCAATCGCATTGAGGCGGATGCGCTCGATCATCATGAAAGCGAGCTGGCTCGCCATCCGGCTCGACTGCAGGCGCTTGACCACGCCCATCAGCGGGACCCGCATCGTGCGCACGCGCGGCTTGCGCAGCCACCACAGCAGCTTGGCCCAATTGAAGGGAAACAGGCTGCCGCCCATGCCGATCAGCTTCTCGTTGAGGTCGGGCAGCACCATCATGAAGGCGACCGGCTCCCCGTCGAGTTCGGCAATCATGTTGAGATCGGCCCGGATGAGCGGGCGCTGCTTCTTGGCCGCATATTTCTTCTCGCGCTCGGTGAAGGGCACGAACCCCCAGTTGTCCGACCAGGCATCGTTGAGGATGTCGATCACGATGCCCACGTCCCGTTCGTAGTGGCTGAAATCGACCGGGCGGATGACGATTCGCGGGTTTCGCTCGCCCGAGGCGATGATTCGCTGGATGAGCTCGGGGAACGGGCCGGTGATGTCGAGCTCGTAGGTCGCCAGGGTCTTGGCCCGCGAGTAACCCGACCCCTCGATCCAACCCTGATACTTGGGATCGTCATGCCCCATCATGACCGTGGGCGGGTGGTCGTGGCCGCGCACCAGCAGGCCCGGCTCCTCCCAGATCGACATGGATAGCGGGGCGAGCACGCGGGTCATCCCCTGTTCCCTCAGCCATTCCTCGGCCCGCGCGATCAGGGCCTTCGCGACCGCCTCGTCTTCCGCTTCGAGCAGGCCCCAGTTGCCGGTGCCCGGACCCATTCCCTGTTCGGGCGGCTGGGCGATCGCGAGTTCGTCGATATGGGCGGAGATGCGGCCCACGACCGCCCCCGCGCGGCGGGCGAGGAAATACTGCACGCGCGCGTGATCGTGGAACGGGTTCTTGCCCGGCGTCAGCAGTTCGACCACTTCGCTGCGGAGCGGCGACACCCAGTTGGGATCCGATCCATTCAGGCGATAAGCGAGATCGACAAAGGCATTGAGGTCGGCCTTGCCGGACACCGGGGTGATCTCTATCTGCTCGCTCACGTTCAGGCCTCGTTCCGCCCGGTGCGGGCATTGCAGGTGGTGCCGGCGAATTGTCACGCCGGGCTGCAATTCGCAATGGGGGGCGACGGCACCGGGCCGGGCACTTGACCCGCCCGTTTGCGCGCACGGCGGCGCGAGACTAGGAAGCGACTATGGCGACGATGAACACCATTGCCGAAGGCGAACCCGTGTTCGCGCCGCGCACCGCGAAGCGCGTCCTTTCGGGCACGCCAGACGACAAGGCGATGTTCAAGGCCGCCGCCGAACTGACGCGCGACATCGCCGCCCACAAGCCGGCGATCTACTGGGCCGACATGCTGGGCAGCGCACTCACCGGCTATGCCGCGCTTGCCGGGGCGATCCTGCTGCGCGGGTGGCCGGCCTGGGCGAGCGGCGTGGTGGCGGCGCTGTTGCTGTACCGCGCGCTGCTGTTCATCCACGAGATTTCGCATTTCCGGAAGAACGAAGTTCCCGGCTTCGTGTTCGGCTGGAACGCGCTGGTCGGCGTGCCGCTGCTCATGCCCTCGCTGATGTACGAGGCGGTGCACACGCTCCACCATGCGCGCACCCGCTATGGCACGGCGGAAGATCCCGAATACCTGCCGCTGGCGCTTATGAAGCCGTGGTCGCTGCCGCTGTTCGTGCTGGTTGCGCTGCTCGCCCCGATCGGGCTGGTCGTGCGCTATGCCCTCCTCGCACCGCTCTCGGCAGTGATCCCGGCATTGCGCCGGCATGTGTGGGAGCGGTTTTCGGCCCTGCAGATCAACCCGGCGTTCCGCCGCCGGCCGCCCGAAGAGCAGCATCGCCGCTCGTTCTTCTGGCAGGAGGTTGGCGCAAGCCTGTGGGCCATCGCCCTGCTCTCGAGCGTCGTTTGGCTGGGCTGGCGGCCGCTGCTGATTGCGCTGGCGGTGTTTTCCGGGGTCGCGGTGCTTAATCAGTTGCGCACCCTCGTCGCCCATCTCTGGGAAAACGAGGGCGAGGCGATGACGGTGACGGGGCAGTATCTCGACAGCGTGAATGTGGAGCCGCCCCTGGCCGCGATCTGGGCGCCGGTGGGCCTGCGCTTCCACGCACTGCATCACCTGATGCCCTCGCTCCCCTACCACGCCCTGCCCGAGGCGCACCGCCGCATCAGCAACCACCTGGGGGCCGGATCGACCTATTCGCAGTCGATCCACCCGGGCATGGGGCCGCTGGTCATGCGTATTGCCCGCTCGACGATGCGCCGCACCGGCGGCTGAGGGACGGACAAAGAAAAAGGCCCCCCGCCGCAGGGCAGGGGGCCTTTCGCTATTTTGGCGCGGTAGGCGCTTAGTTGGTTTCGACCGTGGCGCTGCTGCCGTCGGTCGTGACGGTGGCGTCGCCAGCGTCGACGGTGCCGCTCACGCCGTCGGGACCGACGGTGACCGACGTGCCGTCTTCGACCGGGGTCGCGGCCGGGTCGACCACGGCGGTTTCGGTCGCGACCGGAGCCGGCTCGACAGTGGTGGTGCTGGCGTCAACGGTGGTCGAAGCATCTTCGGGGGCGCTGTCGCAGGCGGCCAGGCCGAGGGCGGCGGTGGCGGCGAGGGCGGCGAGGGTAAGCTTGTTCATGCGATTATCTCCTTCCAACGGCGATATCCCGCCAAGACTCGTGCCGGGACCGTTGGTTCCCGGAAAATGGCAAAATTGTGGCAAACCGCAATCATAAAAAGATCAAGGAATTCAACGGTTGATCAACGGTCCGTCTTATTCTTCGGTTTTGATGAGGACTGTTTCGCCAACCAGCAGGAACAGGAAGAACGGCGCCCAAGCAGCGAGAAGCGGCGGATAGCCGCCGAAACTGCCCATGGCGAGCGCGGCGTTGTCGACCACGAAATAGGCAAACCCCAGCGCCATCCCGATCACGGCCCGCGCGAAAAGGTGACCCGACCGGGCGAGCCCGAAACCGGCGACCGCGCCCAGCAGGGGCATGAGCAGGGCCGACAGCGGGCCGGACAGCTTGTGCCACCACTTGGCCTTCAATTCGGACGTACGCCGGCCCTCCGCGTCGAGCGCATCGATCGAGCGCGAAAGCTCCGCCAATCCCTGCGCGTCGGGATCGATCTTGCCCAACCGAACCTGGGCGAGCGAAAGGTCGCGGGCGACGACGACCGAACCGGGCTCCTGGGCGGTCTCGGCGGTCCGGACATCGAACACCGAGGGCTGGTCCAGCTTCCAGCCGGGCGCGGCGAAGACGGCGCGCTCTGCGCGCAACTGGCGCACGATCATCCCGCGTGGGTCGCGTTCGTAGAAGGTCACGCCGCGCATTTCCCCGCCGGCCGCGGCAGAGGCCGCGAGAATGCCGTTGCCTGAGGTGTAGTAGACGTTGGAGCGTACCGCGCTCTCCTTGGGAACGGGGCCGAATTCGACCGCGTCCCAGGCCTTCAGCTCCGCAGTGGCGCGGGTCACGACCAGTTCGTTGAACGCGAACGAGGCAGCCGAGACGATGCCCGCGGCAAGCAGAAGCGGGGCAAGCACTTGGTGAGCCGACATCCCCGCCGCCTTCATCGCGATGACTTCGGAGTTCTGATTGAGCGTGGCGAGCGTGATGATCGTCGCCAGCAGCACCGAATAGGGCAGGAACCGGGCCACGAGCTGCGGTATGCGCAGACCGACGTAGCGCAGCAGCTCTCCCTCACCGTTGCCTGGATAGGCCAGGATGTCGCCGCTGGTGGACAGCAGGTCGAGCATCATCAGGACCAGAACCAGCATGACCAGCACTGCCAGGATGCGGACGACGAAGGTCTTGGCCAGGTACTTCGTCAGCGCGGCCGATGGGAAGAAATCAAGCAGCAACGGGCACCAGCTCCTGATCGTCCGCGTCGGGATCGAGGCCCGCGCCCCGCTGATGTCCGCGCCGCCTGATCAGCTTGCGGACCCGCTTGGCGATCTTGGCATAGGCGGTCTCGAGCGCGCCGATCGCCTGCCCGCCGGGCACGAAGGCGACGCGGTAGAACATCCAGCCGATCAGCGCCGAGAACAGCACGAACGGACCCCACAGTGCGAGGTAGGGGTCGACCCGGCCCAGCTCCGCCACCGACTGCCCGTACTGGTTCACCTTGTGATAGGCGACGACCATAATGATCGACACGAACACGCCCAGCGCGCTGGTCGATCGCTTCGGCGGAATGGCCAAGGCGACGGCCAGCAGCGGCAGCATGAACATCATCACCACTTCGACCATGCGGTAGTTGAAGTTGGCCTGGCTGCCGATCTTCGCCGGTTCCGGCGCGTTGTCGCCCCAGCCCAGCTTGAGCAGTTCGGGCAGCAGGTATTCGCGGCTTTCGTCGCCCCGCGCGCGGAAACGCTCGATCGCCGGCAGGTCGATCGGCAGGTCGTGCTGGCTGAAGCTGAGCACGCGCGGGTCGGCGTTGGGCGGATCCTGCACGATGGTGCCGTCGAGCAACCGCAGGATGATGGTGTTGCGGTTTTCCCGGCTCGACAGGAACTGCCCCTCGCGCGCCGAGATCGAGAGGACCTGGCCGCTCTTGTCGGAAAAACGGGCGAAGATGCCCATCAGCTTGCGGCCTTCGTCCTCGCTGGCATCGATGCGCAGCGCCATGCGATCCTTCAGCGTGGTGAATTCGCCCACCTTGATCGATGCACCCAGCGCGCCCGAGCGCAGTTCGAATTCCTGCTGTTCGTAGGAATAGCGGGCCAGCGGCTGGAGATAGCCGACGATGGCGAAGTTGACCGCCACCAGCACCAGCGTGATCAGATAGGGCACCCGCAGCAGCCGGGTGTAGCTCCATCCGACCGCGCGCATCACGTCTAGTTCGCTCGACGTGGCCAGCTTGCGGAAGGCGAACAGGATGCCCAGCATCAGCCCCAGCGGAATGGCCAGGCCGGCATATTCCGGCATCAGGTTGACGAGCATCCGGAACACCACGCCGACCGGTCCGCCTTCGGTGGAGACGAACTCGAACAGGCGCAGCATCTTGTCGAGGATCAGCAACGAGGCCGCGATCAGGAACACCGCGAACATCGGCACCAGCACGAGGCGCAGGATGTATCGGTCGAGGGCGGTGATGAACTTCAAGCGGCGCGGTCGCTTTGCGGGCTGAGGGGGCGGGCAGACGGGCTCGCGCGGCTGTAACAGCGCTTTCCCGTCAGGTCATGCAATGAAATGCGCCAGGGCGCGGAAGGTTCAAGCCTTCTCCAATGTGCATTGCAGAGGGTGCTGGTTCTGCCGGGCGAAATCCATCACCTGGTTCACCTTGGTCTCCGCCACTTCGTAGGGGAACACGCCGCACACCCCCACGCCGCGCTGGTGGACGTGGAGCATGACCCGGGTGGCCTGCTCCAGATCCATGCGGAAGAAGCGCTTCAGCACCAGAACGACGAATTCCATCGGCGTGTAGTCGTCGTTCAGCATCAGAACCTTGTATTGGCTCGGCTTCTTGGATCTGGCGCGGGTCTTGGTAGCGACGCCGACCTGACCGTCCCCGTCGGAGACCCCGATCCCGTCGTCTGGCGGGTCATCGCCCGCCGCGCGGGTGGCGGGCAGGCGCAGGGGTGTGAAGGGGTGATTCAGGGTCATCTCGCTTGCGAATATCGTAACGAACGGGCTGGCCGCAACCCTTGCTCAGCGCAGGAGCGGCGCGGGGCCGGGAAAAGGGAACGGGCCGAATGCTCGAAAGCATCCGGCCCGTAGTGCCGCTCCTGGGAGAGGAGAGAGAGGGAGCGGCGGAGCTGGTCTGAGCTCAGGCGGCCTTCGAGAGCTTCTCGGCGGCCAGGCTGACGCGGCCCGAAATCGGGGCGAACGCATCGGCATAGAGCTTCATCATGTCGTCGCTGGCCTTCGAAGAGAAGGAGACGAAGGTGTCGAAGTTGCGGCGGGCGAGCTTGCCCTGCAGCTGGAACAGTTCGGTCGGGCTCTTGACCGAGGCCATTTCCTTGACGTCGGCAGTGACGGTTTCATAGGCCGACTTGGCCTCTTCCACCATCGACTTGCCCATGCCCTGCATGCCGGCCGAGAGGATCTTGCCGCTCTCGACCATGGCTTCGACGTTGCCCTTGGCGAAGTCGGTCATCTCGCCGGCGTAGACGGTGCTCTTTTCGTAGGCGGCCTTGGCCTTGCTCTGCATGTCGCCCATGGCGTCGGAGAAGGGCTTGGAGAAATCGGGGGTCTTGGCAGTAGCCATGATCTTTTCCTTGAGTTGCGAAATCGAGGGAATGGGTTTGGTAACGGCGGCGACGGCTGGCTTCGCCACAACGGCGACGGCCATCCGGGCCTTCTTGATCGGTGCCCTGGCAGCGGCGACCTTGGCGGGCGCTTTCTTGCTGACCGGGGCGGACTTGGCGGCAATCGCTGGCTTTCTGCCCTTGGCCTTGGCCCGAACCGGGGCCTTGGCCTTTCTGGCAGTGGGCTTGGCAGCGGCCTTTTTCGCCGGAGCGGGGCGGGCTGCGGCTTTCACCGCGGGCTCGGCCTGCTTCGGCGCCGGGGTCTTGTCCGGGGCCGCGGCAACGGGCTCTTCGGCCTTGGCCGAGACGGCGGGAGCGGGATCGCTCTTCACCAGCGTGGCTTCAGCCTTGGGCGCGGGTGCAACCGGTTTGGCTTCAGCCGCGGCTGCGGCGTAAGCTTCTTCGGCGCTGGTCGCAGCTTTGTCGGTCGACTCGGCCATCTCGTCCTCGCATCCATGCCGAGCAGGCGCGATTGCCGGCTCTTGTTGCACTGCACAAAATATGCATTGCAAACGCGAAGTCAAGGAATTTTTGTGCAGTGCACAATCGACCGGTCGAGGATGACGCCCTTGGCTATTTCTCGCGGGGGTCCGCTTCGCCCATTTCGGGATAGAACAGCGCGCGGTTGCCGATGCGTTCATTGAGGATGCGGCGTTCCTGGATGTACCAGCGCCCGTCGATCTTCACGTACTTGTCCTCGTAATGGCCGAACTCGGAGACGAAGAACGGGCCGCCCTCCACGTCGTGGTTGACCCCCAGCCACATGCCCACGTCGTGCGCGGTATCGGGCCCGGTGAAATCGATCCGCTGGTTCATGTGGATGTGGATCATCCGCGGGCGGAACGTGGCGTCGGCGGGGAGCTTCTTGCGCCCGGTGCCAAAGCCCTTGAGGTTCTCGTAGATCGCCTCGCGGCCGCGCTCCACGCCGCCGGCCCAGTACATCACCGCGTCGGGCGCGAAGGTTTGCGCGTAGGTGTCGAGATCGCCCGCATCGAGCGCGATGAAATAGGTGTTCAGCAGGTTGACGATCGAGACGTAGTCGTGCGCCCGGCCTTCGGGCACCTCAGGCGGGAACGGGCTCACGGCCTTGGGCTGGGGCGTCTTGGCCCAGTCGGTCACGCCCGGCGCGCCGAGTTGCGCCGATGCGGGCGCCAGCGGCAGGGCCGCGCAAGCCAGTACGATCGCCAGTCTCTTCATCCAATTTCTCCCTTCGCGGCGCGATCGGTTGCCGGTCCGCGCATCCCGCCGGGCAGTCTGCCCGACATCGTTCGACAGGTATAGTGCGCGCCGGCCGCGGGTAACGGGAAATCGCTTTACGGAAACGGGGCTCTCAGCGGGTCGCGACGTAGCGGCCCGGTGCGCTCTCGATGCAGGGATCGCCCTTGCCGCCCGGCCGCCGCTTGCCGTCCGCCTTGACCGTCTCCGCGTCGAGCGCGGCGAGCCACGCGCGCCAGTGCGGCCACCAGCTACCGGGATGTTCCGTGGCGCCCGCGACGAATTGCTCCAGGCTGTCCGCAGCCGCCGCGTTGGTCCAATACTGGTACTTGCCCGAACCCGGCGGGTTGACCACCCCGGCGATATGCCCGCTTCCGGCCAGCACGAAAGTCACCGGCCCGGCAAGGATTCCCGTCAGCTTCCACACGCTTTCGGGAGGCGCAATGTGATCCTCGCGCCCGGCCTGCACGTAGGCGGGCGTCTCCACCAGGCCGAGGTCGATCGGCGTGCCGTCGGCACTCATGGCCTCGGGCTCGACCAGCCGGTTGTCGCGGTAGAGGTCGCGCAAGTAGGCCTCGTGCCACTTGGCCGGCAAGTTGGTGACGTCGCTGTTCCAGTGCAGCAGGTCGAAAGCGGGATAATCCTCGCCCAGCAGGTAATGGTTGACCACGTAGTTCCAGATCAGGTCGGTGCCGCGCAGCAGGTTGAACGTCGCGGCCATGTAGCGGCCGTCGAGAAAGCCGCCCTGGCTGGCCTGGCGGATCATCGCCAGTTGTGTTTCGTCAACGAAATGGCGCAGGTCGCCGGCTCGCTCGAAATCGACCTGGGCGGTGAAGAAGGTCGCGCTGGCGACCTTGGCGGCCTCGCCGCGCCGCGCCAGGATCGCCAGCGTGGCGGCCAGCGTGGTGCCCGCGACGCAATACCCGATCGCATGGACGGACGGCACGTCCAACCGCTCGCGCACGTGATCGATCGCCTGCATCTGGGCGCGGACGTAATCGTCCCACACGACCTCGGCCATGCTCTCGTCGGCAGAGCGCCAGCTGACCATGAAGACGGTCAGCCCCTGGTCCACTGCCCACTTCACGAAGCTCTTCTTCGGATTGAGGTCGAGGATGTAGAACCGGTTGATCCACGGCGGGAAGATAACCACCGGGATCGCCGCGACCTCGGCCGTGGCCGGGCTGTACTGGATCAGCTGGAACAGCTCGGTCTCGAACACAACCTTGCCCGGGGTCGCCGCGATCGTCTCGCCCAGGCGGAACTGGCTGGAATCGGTGTGGGTCAGCTGGCCCTTCTCGAGATCGGCGGCAAGCCGCTCCATCCCGCGCACAAGGTTCGCCCCGTGGGTCTCGAGCGTGCGTTCGAGCACGACCGGGTTGGTCAGCGGAAAGTTGGCCGGGCTGATCGCGTCGAGCACGCTCTTGGTGGCGAACCGCAGTTGCTGCCGCTCGCCATCGTCGATCCCGCCGACTTCATCGACGATCTCGGCCAGCCGCTCGGCGAACAGCAGGTAGGTCTGGTGGATCAGCGCGAAGACCGGCTGGTCGCGCCAGGCCGGATCGGCGAAGCGGCGGTCCTTGCGGGGCAGGGCCGGGTCGCTTGCGGCCTCCCCGGTGCCCCGCGGACCCATGCCGTACTGCGCGAGGATGTCCTCCCACAGGTCCATCCCTTCCTGCCATAGGGCCTGCTGGCGCTGCACGTCGAGCATCGGCATCTGCTGGTACCAGGTCTGCATCAGCCCCAGCCATTGCGCGGGATCGGCGAACAGCGGCACGGGAATCTCGGCCGGCGCGCTGTTCCCCGGCGCGTGAACGTCAAGCCACATGGCCTGCAGCTTCGCGGCGGATTCCCCCCATTCGGCAAGTGCCTGCGGGTCCGGGATTGTCGCCGCGACGACGGCCTGCGCCGCCTCGCTCTGCATCCGCAGCATCTCGGCGAAGATGTCGGCGGCGTCGTTCGGGGCGGGGCTGTCGGTCTCGCTCATGATCTCTCGTTAACTGCGGCGCGTGACGGTTGCGAGCAATCAATTGCGTGTCTTGCGCGATTCCGCCAATGATAAGTTGCGCGGCAATGGTGCCGCCTACAAGTTCCAGCAAAGGTCCCATGGACAGCGATTTCTACCGCATCAAGCGCCTGCCGCCCTACGTCATCGCCGAAGTCAACGCGATGCGTCACGCAGCACGCCAGGCGGGCAGGGACATCATCGACCTTGGCATGGGCAATCCCGACCTGCCGCCGCCGCGGCACGTGATCGACAAGATGTGCGAAGTCGCGGCCAAGCCCGATGCGCACGGCTATTCCCAGTCCAAGGGCATTCCGGGCCTGCGCCGGGCGCAGGCAAATTATTACCAGCGGCGTTTCGGGGTCGAGCTTGATCCCGAGCGCGAGGTGGTCGTCACCATGGGCTCGAAGGAAGGGCTCGCCAGTCTGGCCACCGCGATCACCGCGCCCGGCGACGTGATCATGGCGCCCAACCCGAGTTATCCGATTCACACCTTCGGCTTCATCGTCGCGGGCGCCTCGATCCGGTCGGTGCCGACGACGCCCGATGCGAACTACTGGGCCGCGCTCGAGCGGGCGATGCGCTTCACCGTGCCGCGCCCCACGGTGCTGATCGTCAACTTCCCGTCCAATCCCACCGCCGAGACGGTGGACGTCTCGTTCTACGAAAAGCTCGTCGACTGGGCCAAGGAGAACAAGGTCTGGATCGTCTCCGACCTCGCCTATTCCGAGCTCTATTTCGACGGCAAGCCGACCGCATCGATCCTGCAGGTGCCCGGCGCCAAGGACGTCGCGGTCGAATTCACGTCGATGAGCAAGACCTTCTCGATGGCCGGCTGGCGGATCGGCTTCGCGGTGGGCAACCAGCAACTGATCGCCGCGCTCACGCGCGTGAAGTCCTATCTCGACTACGGCGCCTTCACGCCTATCCAGGCGGCCGCCTGCGCTGCGCTCAATGGCCCGCAGGACATCGTCGAGCGCAACCGCGAGCTCTACCAGAAGCGTCGCGACGTCATGGTCGAGGCGTTCGGCCGCGCCGGCTGGGAAGTGCCTCCCCCGCCGGCCAGCATGTTCGCCTGGGTGCCTTTGCCGCCCGCATTGCGCGAGATGGGCAGCCTGGAATTCTCGAAGCAGCTTCTCACCCACGCCGATGTTGCGGTGTCGCCGGGCGTTGGCTTTGGCGAGATGGGCGAGGGGCACGTGCGCATCGCCATGGTCGAGAACGAACAGCGGCTGCGGCAGGCTGCCCGCAACATCAAGCGCTACTTCCAGCAGATGGGGCTCAACAGCTCGGCGGCCTGACCGCCCGCGGGAAAACTTCGCCCAGCCTTGCGATTCCCGGCTTGCGCCCGCCGCGCGAAGCTGTTGCGATGCGTCGTCGGGGATGGAGACAGGGTTGTGAAGACCTTTGGACGGGTTTCGCCGCAGCGCGACCCGCCGGAGCGCTGGGATCTGCGCAGGCTTGGCTGGCACCTGTGCCGCGGGATCGGCGGGCGCCAGGCGGACTGCCGCCACGTTCTGCTGGTCGATACGCGCGGTGTGGGGCCGACCGGGCGGCGCGAGCTTGCCCCTGCCGATGCTCCGGCCTGGCGCCTGCTGATGATCGGGGTCGAGGAACCCGCCGAGCGCGCCCACCTGCTCACGACCGGGGTGGCGGAGGCAATGGGCATCGAAGTTTCCCTCGGCGAGCTAGAGGCCCGCGCCCGGCGCGTGGATGAGATGTTCGATCGCCTCCCGCGCCAGCGGCGGTTCGGCCCGCTGACGCTCGACCTGGTCCACCGCGACGCTCGTTGCCAGGGGCGCTGGCTCGCCCTTCATCCCCGCGAGTTCGAGGTGCTCTGGCGTCTGTCCGATGCACCCGGCGTGCGGGTCAGCCGCAAGCAGTTGCTCGCGGACGTCTGGCGTCTTGCGCACGAACCGGAAACCAACAGCCTCGCGGTCCACGTTTCGCGCCTGCGGGCCAAGTTGGCGCAGCGCGGATGCGAGAACCTGATCCAGACCGATCCGCGCGGCGGCTACCGCTTGACCCACGACCGACTCGCTGCGCCTGCCCTCGACCCTGCGGCCGATGACGGTCTCGACCGCTACCTCCGCACCAGCCCGTTCTGGCCCCTGGTCGAAGAACCGGCATTGAATGAGGAATCAGGGGTATCCCTGCATGAGGTCCGGCGATACCATTGCCTTGCTAAGTAAATCCACGGGAGAGGATTCGAATGGCCACCAGCGCCCAAGGCCGCACACTGGACGTCACCACGTTCCTCGACCGGGCGATGACCCCGTTCCATCGCCGGCTGCTGTTGATCTCGTGCCTCGTCACCTTCTTCGACGGGCTCGACTTCTCGCTCATCGCCTACACGCTGCCCTACCTGCGCGAAGAGATGGGCCTGTCCGACGTGATGACCGGTTACGTCAGCTCGGCGGCGTTCCTGGGCCAGATGATCGGCAGCCTGGTGGGCAGCTACATCGCCGACATCATCGGCCGCCGCCCGGTCATCCTGTGGTGCACGATCCTGTCGGCGATCCTTACCTTCGTCACCGGATATGCGAACACTCCGGAAATGCTCATCGGCCTGCGCTTCATCGGCGGGCTGGCGATCGGCGGCCTGCTTGCCCCGGCCTGGTCGCTGAACATCGAATCCATGCCTGCCGGCAAGCGGGCTACGGCGGTGACCATTATCATGCTGGGCTTTTCCGCCGGCGGCGCTGCCGCGGGGCAAGTGACCAACTTCATCGCCCCGGTGTACGGCTGGGAAGGCGTGTTCTTCGTCTGCGGCGCGGCTACGGGGGTGCTTGCCATCGCGCTCCAGTTCACCTTGCCGGAAAGCGCCCGCTGGTTGGTCGCGAAAGGGCGTCCCGCGGCCGAGGTCCTTCCGCTGCTTAGCCGGTATGACCCTGCGGTGGCGCAGGCCGGCTATACCGAACTCGTCCTGTCCGACGAGAAGAAGTCGGCCGGGGAATCGCCCTGGGCCAAGTCGGCCGCGCTGTTCAAGGGCGCGCTCGCGTTCATCACCCCGGTCATCTGGTTCACCTATTTCTGTTCCAGCTTCGCGATCTACCTGAAGGCGAGCTTCGGCGTCCTGTTCATGGAAGAGCTTGGGATCGAGCGGATGACCGCGGCCAACCTCGCATCGATCGGCGGGTTGATCGGGGCGGTCGGCGGGGTGGTCCTGCTGATGTTTACCGAAAAGCGCGGGCCGATCTGGATCGCGCTCGCGCCGCTGATCGGGGTGCCGCTGGCGTTGCTGATCGGTTCGGGCTGGATCGATGGGGGATCGCTGTTCATTCCCATCATCCTGATCGGCGGGATCACTATCGGCGTGGGCCACGCGGCGGTAATCTCGATGACCAGCGTCTACTATCCCAGCTCGATCCGTTCGACCGGCGGCGGCTGGGCGAGCTTCATGGCTAAGTTCGCCGCGGTCGCCGCGCCGATCGTCGGCGGGTACTGGTTCCTCGGCAGCCGCGATGCGGTGCTTCATGGCTACAGCTTCACCGCGCTGTGCCTTGCCGGCGTGGTCATCGGCATCCTGTTGCTCGCCGTGGGCGCCAGGCGACTCATGGCCGAGAAGGAGGCCGAGCGCGTAGCCGATGCCGGGCTCGCTGCGGAGCCGGCCGAATAATGCCCGCCCTCCGTTCCCTCGCCGCCAATTCTCCCAGCCGCCGCGCCAACTGGCGCGCGCTCGGCATCAGCAAGGAGGATATGGAGAAACCGAAGATCGCGGTGGTCAATTCCTCGTCCGAATTGGCTATCTGCTATGCCCACCTCGACGGCATCGCGGCCATGGTGAAGGAGGAAATCCGCGCGGCCGGCGGCCTGCCGTTCGAGGTCCGGACCGTGGCGCCGAGCGACTTCATCACCGGCGCGGGCAAGCAGGGCAGCTACATCCTTGCCGGGCGCGACATCATCGCCAACGATATCGAGGTGCAGGTCGAGGCGGCCATGCTCGACGGGATGATCTGCCTGACGAGCTGCGACAAGACTCCGCCCGGCCACCTGATGGCCGCCGCCCGGCTCGACATCCCGACGATCCTCGTCATCGGCGGCTATCAGCAGGCGGGCGAGATCGATGGCGAGCCGGTCGACGTGGAGGACCTGTGGTCGGGCACCATCGCCGAACGCTTCGGCAAGGCGCCCAAGTTCCCCATTGCGCAGATGGCCGAGAACGCGATCATGGGGCCCGGCGTCTGCGCTGGAATGGCGACGGCAAACACCATGCACTGCGTGGTCGAGGCGCTCGGCATGTGCCTGCCGGGCCATGCCCCCGTACGCGGCAATTCTCCCAAGATGCAGGCCAACGCCCGCGAAGCTGCGAGGCGAATCGTGGAAATGGTCGGCGAAGACCTGCGCCCGCGCCAGATCCTGACTGAAGGCGCCTTTCGCAATGCCGTGGCCACCGTGCTCGCGGTGTCGGGCTCGATCAATGCCATCAAGCATCTCCAAGCCACGGCGATCGAGGCGCAGAGCGGGATCGACGTCTTTGCCCTGTGGGAGGAGATGAGCGACGTGCCGGTCCTGTCCGCCGTGCGGCCGACCGGCGACGTGCGGATCGAACGGTTCGAGGATGCCGGCGGCGCCCGCGCGGTCCTCAAGCGGCTCGAAGGACGGATCGACATCGAAGCACTGACCTGCAGCGGCAAGACCCTGGGCGAGAACCTGGCGGGCTACGCCATTCCCGGCCCGGAGGTGATCCGCCCGGTGGACGATCCGGTCGGCAAGGGGCCCAGCATCGCCATCCTGTCGGGAAGCTTCGCCGAAACCGCGGTGGTGCGGCTGGGCATCCGCGACGGGTCGCGGCCCGAGGAATTCTCCGGTCCGGCCCGCGTGTTCGAAGACACGCCCAGCTGCATGCAGGCGATCCAGGACGGCGTGATCCAGCCCGGCGACGTCATCGTCACGCGCAACCAGGGCCTCCGTGGCGGCCCGGCGATGGGTGGGGGTGCCAGTCTCATTCTCTTCGCGCTCGACGCCGCGGGCCTCGCCAAGTCGACCGCCTTCGTAACCGACGGGCAGCTCTCCGGGCTGTGCCTCAAGGGGCTGACGGTGGCCGAGGTCCACCCCGAGGCTGCAACCGGCGGTCCGATCGGCAAGCTGCGCGATGGCGACATCGTGACGATCAGCGTAGCCAACCGCAGCATCGACCTCGAGGTTGCGCCGCAGGATCTGGCGAACAGGGAAGGGCCGGGCTTCCGCACGCCGGCCAGCGGTTACCTGGCAAGCTTCCGCGACACGGTGCAGGACATGAGCACCGGCGGCGTCCTCCTGCCACCGAGCTGTTGAATTGAATGATCAAGAGCGGTGCGCGGTGACAATGTTTTGAACAGTGCAATTCTTCACACGAGCAAATCTCAAAACTCGAACAAACTGAAGCGCAAGGTCAGTCGTTACGTGCCTGCGGCGAGATGCACCGAAATGAAGCAAATCGTTAAAAATCAGTAAGACTCTCTACCTAACTAAAGGTAAGTCTTCTCCATCGGCAATAGTGCCGGACGAGCGACTCGCAAGAGATGCGGGCTTGCTACAGGAGAGCTGAAATGGCGATTGAAAGTTATATCGTTGAAGAAGGTCCAGGTCGGGGCCGCGGGCATACGCAACACGGTAACGGTAAAGGTCTCGGGCACCTCAAGCACGGGGATGAGGCCATGTCCGACGGCTATTACACGATGGCGATTACCGGGATCGACCATGACAATCCCACAGGCGTCAGCGAGACCAGTCCACTCAGCACGCTGGCTGACGGCTCGCAAATGAATACCGAAGTGCGCGAGGGCCGGATTGCTACGGTCGACGGGCCGGCAGGCGGGGACGACAACGGGGCCTTGCTTCTCGAAACCGACAGCAACAATGGTCGTCTACGGGTAAACACCCTGCTTGACTCTGATCAGCAGGTCTCTCTGGGCGATCTCGACCAACTTTCTTTCGAATACTATGTCGACAGTTCGGATCGCAGCGACGTGACGCCCGTCTTGCGCTTGTTCATCGATGCCGATGGCGACCTCGCCACCACGGCCGACCGCGGCGAGCTCGTTTTCGAGTACGCCTATCAGGGCGATGGACCAGTTACTCAGGACACCTGGCAGACCGCAGACCTCGCGGGCGACGACTGGACCGCCTGGCAACGTTCCGGCGGGGAGAATCGCGATCAGATCGTCAATATGACGGAATTGAGTGACTGGGCGGACGCCGACGGCTTTACTCCGGCTGGTGGGCTCAACTTCAACGAGGACAGTATCGTCCTCGCATGGTCGGTCGCTTATGGCTCCGGCAATGGTACCGGCGTGCTGTATCTCGACGATCTTCAGGTCGGCGGCGTACAGTATGATTTCGTAGTCTGACGAGCGTACCGGCCGCGCCCAACCGCGCGGCCGGTACAGCCTTTTAGATCGGCGGTATGCTGGCGGGACCACGGCGCAGGCGCTAGAGGCCTTCTTCGGGCACGGAGGCCGCGTCAGGAATGTTTTTCGAACTCGAGCGCGCGCGGATCTTCTTCGACACAGTCGGGCCGCAGCTCGAGCGGACCGCGCAGGGCGTGCGCGAACGGCCCACGCTGATCGCGCTTCACGGCGGGCCGGGCTACGACCACACCACGCTGCGCCCGTGGTTCGACCGCTTCGCCGACACCCACCAGGTGCTCTACATCGATCACCGCGGCAACGGGCGCTCGACCGGCGATTTCGCCGACATGCACCTGGAACGCTGGGCGGCCGACATAAAGGACATCTGCGACCGGCTGGGCATCGTGAAGCCCGTGGTGATGGGGCAGAGCTTCGGGGGCATGGTGGCGATGCGCTATGCCGCTGACTATCCCGAACATCCGGCGAAGGTCATTCTGTCGTCAACCGCGCCGCGACTGCTGCTCGAGGAATCGATGGCCATGTTCGCCCGCCTGGGTGCTTCGCCCGAGGCGCTGGACGTCGCCCGCCGCAACCTGACCGAGCCGGACGAAGCGGTCAGCACGCGCTATGCCGAGCTTTGCCTGCCGCTCTACAACAAGAGCGCCGCGCTGACCTCGGGGATGCCCGAGCGGCGCACCCCGGTGACGCTGCACTTCTTCCGCAACGAGTTCCGAACCATGGACCTGCGCTCGCACGTGGCGCGAATCGAGGCGCCCACTCTGGTGCTGGCCGGCGGCCTAGACCCGATCACGCCTGTCGCCTGCGCGCGCGAACTGGCCGGGGCTATCGGCCCCAACGCGCGGCTGGAGGAATTCCCCCACTGCGGCCACGGCGTCTACCGCGACGATCCCGAAGGCGCCGAACGCGTCCTGCGGAAATTCCTTGCCGCCTAGGCGCGCACCGCGAACAGGATCGCGTTGTTGATCGCGTAGACCGTGCCTTCGGGCCCCACCAGCGTGGGGGTGTAGGCCTGGCCGAGACCGTTGGTCAGCTTCACGCTCTGGGTCAGGGTGTTGGTGGTCAGGTCCCAGCGATAGAGGATGCCATCCTCGTTGTTCGCCAGCACCGACTTGCGGGCAGGATCGGCGGCCATCGTATTGATGCACCACTCCTTGCGAGAGTTAGGCGTGTAATAGTCGTTCGTCGGCCCCAGGATGGTCATCACCTCGCGCATGCACTGCACGCTCGGCGTCACCGGATCGGCTTGCGAGGTGCGCGGGTCGAGCACGGCCAGGCGGTTCAGCCCGTCGCCCGTCCCGGCCTGAAAGTAATTGTTGTACTTGAGCGCCAGCAGGTAGGTCGACGGGCCGGTGTAGGACGGCACCATCGCAATCGGGATGATCGTGGGCGACACGTCCCAACCGAAGCTGCCGGGCGCGCCGGCGGAATTGAGCAGCGAGTCGAACTGCAGCAGCCAGCCGCGCGCGTTGTGGGTGCCGAACACGCCCTCCAGCACGCCGTAGAACACCCGGCCGTCCGGTCCGACGACGGGTGAGGACGTCCCGTTGTCGTTCAGCCGCGCCTGGCCGCCGGTACCCGGATCGATCAGCTCGACCTTCGCCTTGGTCACGAGGGTCGTCGCGTCGAGCGCGAGCAGCATCCCTGTCTGGTTGGTGGCCGCCGAACCGCCGCGATTGACCGCGATGTAGACCGTGCCGCCATCGTTGGAGATGGCGGGAGCGCAGTTGGTCGCGGGCTTGAGGATCGTGGGATCGCCGGCAGCGGCCGCCGCGCCGACCCACTTCATCGATCCGTCGATGCCAATGCGTGCGATGCCGCTGACCAGGTTGGCCGGATTGGCGCCCGTGACCTGGAAGCCGAAGAACAGATTGCCCGCGGCGTCGGCCGTGAGCGGCGTATTGACGAAGACCGTCGCGTTGTAGGTCGCCGGCGCCGCGTCGTAGGCGGAGGCGCCGTAGAAGGTCTGCGGCAAGGCGATAAGACCTGGCAGGTCGGCATCCTGGCGCGCCATGATCCGGCCGCCGGCCGCGGGGTAGTAGAACCGGCCCTGCGCGGTCAGCAGAATGTTCATCGGCGGCGTCCAGTTCGACGGGGGCAGGGCGTAATCGGTCGCCGCCTGCCAGACGAGCGAACCGTCGCTGCCCTTGTGCGCCTCGACCCTGAAGCCGCCCGTGGCGCCGGTCTTCACCGGGATGATCACCGTGTCGCGAATGGTCACGACTGGCGAGCCGTAGTGCGTCAGCAGGCCTCCGCTGGCGGTGTACTGGGGGGCCACGTCGACCGGCGTCTGCCAGGCGACCTTGCCCAGGTTCTGGCTCGCGATGGCGCTCAGCGCGGTGTGCTGAGCGTCGCGGCCGTAGCCGTACCAAGCCGGGCCGACGACAGGGCCGGCGGTCGCCGTCGGGGTGGGCGTCGGTGTCGGCAAAGGGCTGGGCGTGGGGGCGGGCGTGCCGCCGCCTCCGTCTCCGCCCCCGCACCCCGCCAGGATGGCGGTGGACGACAGCATGGCCAGCGTATGGCGCCGCGAAACTGCGCCGGCGCTGCCTTTTTCGGTGTGACGACCCATGATTAGCTCCCTCTTTTTCCCTGGCGCAGCCTGCACCTGCTCCGCACCGCGTGCAAGGGGTGGGGCGACGAACGGCGTTCGTCGATCCACGGGCGCCGTTGGCCGAGAATGGAGCCTTTGCGCGGCGTAAACCGAGGGTCCGCCGGGCGAGCGGCGGGGGCGGTCCTACTCGGCGGCTACGGCCGTCGTGCCGGCTGCCGCAACGGCGCCGTCGTCATGCAGGTGAGCGCCTTGCGTGCGCAGGAGGGCGCGGACTTCCGCCACGTCGACCTCGCGCGGCTGGATGCCCCGGTTGGCCGCCACCGAAGCCGCCACGCCCGCCGCATGGCCGGTCAGCCAGCACTGCGGGATTTCGCGCATGAAGCCATGGCTGTTGGCATCGCAGCTCATGTGCCGCCCGGCGGCCAGCAGCCCGTCGAGATTGCGCGGGACGAGGCTGCCGTAGGGCACCGAGACGACCGGGAACTTGGGGCTGATCGACGGGCTGACGCCGACTTCGGTCGCGGCGGGGTTGTCATTGCCCCAGTTGCTGCGCTCGATCCGCTCGATCCCGCCCAGGCGCCGAGTGTGACGCACGCCGAGCTGGCTCGCGCTCTGCAGCGAATAGGCATTCTCGAACCCGGGCGCGTTGCGGCGGAAGAATTGGCAATGCCCTTCCATCAGCCGGTGGCTGCGGATTTCGACCTCGGTCATGTCGTCCACGTCCAGCGCCGAAAGGCCGGACTGGCGCGGTCCCAGGAACAGCGCGATGTCAGGGCGCCAGCTGACGTAGGGCGTTTGGAAAAAGCCCAGCTCCTTGCGCCCCTGTTCGATCAGCGCGGCGAGCTGTTCGGGGTAGAGCACCTTCCAGTTGATCCAGCGGTTCATGTCGACCCCGCCGATCACCCATCCGGTATTCATCGAGTGGTGCACGTCGCCTTCCTCGATGTCGGTATCGAAGGCGGCGCCGGCGCGGGCGAACATGTCGCCGTCGCCGGTGGTGTCGACCACCACCTTGGCCAGGATCGCCTGGCGCCCGGCCTTGCTCTCGAAGATCACGCCCCTGGCGGTACCGTCCTCGACGATCGGGCGCGCGGCCCAGGCGTGGAACACGATCCGCACGCCGGCCTCGAGCAGCATCTCCTGGTTGAGCAGCTTCATCCGCTCCGGATCCAGCGTGGGCGCCCACTGCACGATGCCGTGGAACGCGGTGGTCCGCTGGCCCCAGTAGGCGACCTTCTTTTCGTCCTTGCTGCCCCAGTCGGATCGCGGGGGGCCGGCCACACCCTCGGGCGGCATGCGCTCGATGAAATGGCGAGCGAAACCCTGGATGACGTGGTTGCCGTCCCAGTCGGTCATGCGGTCGATCCACATGACGAGCCCGCCGGTGGAGAGCCCGCCCAGGCAGTTGTAGCGCTCGACCAGCGTGACGTCAGCCCCGGCCTTCGCCGCCGCCCAGGCCGCCGCGCAGCCAGCCGGGCCGCCGCCCACGACGACCACGTCGGCGCTGTGATAGACATCGATTTCGCGCGCCTCTTCGGTCACGCTCCCCTCGCGGCGCGACGGCGGCAGGGCCCGGCCGGAGCTTTCGAACACGTCGGAGCCCAGGAAGCGGGTCTCGCTGTGCCCTTCGACCCGCTGGAGTTTCACATCTTCTGTCATGCTTAGCTGGCTAACGGTTTGCGCGCGTGCGGGCAAGCGAATGGAGCGTTGCATCCCTTGTGTCCATGGGCTAGGCGCCCGCCTTCCGGCCCGATGGCGGAGTGGTTACGCAGAGGACTGCAAATCCTTGCACGCCGGTTCGATTCCGGCTCGGGCCTCCAACTCCCTGTTCGTTTCAAGCTCGAAACAGCACCAACGGCGTGACGGGTCGCTGCCTCCCGCGGCGGTAAACGACATTGGCAACGCACGAACGTTTGGGGTTGAGCGCGTCCCCTGTTAGGGGCCCGCCCGCGATGATCTCGATTGACAACATTACGGTGCGCCTCGGCGGGCGCGCGATCCTGCAGGAGGCTTCTGCCGCCATTCCGGCCAATGCCCGGGTCGGCCTGATCGGCCGCAACGGCGCGGGCAAGTCCACGCTGATGAAGGTCCTGATCGGCGAGCTCGAGCCCGACCACGGCTCGGTCGACAAGCCCCGCCGGGCGCGGATCGGGTACATCGCGCAGGAAGCCCCCAGCGGGCCGGGCACGCCGTTCGAAGCGGTGCTGGCCGGCGACGCCGAACGCGCCAGCCTGATGGCCGAGGCCGATGCCTGCACCGAGGACATGGAGCGGCTGGGCGACATTCACGAACGCCTGCTGGCGATCGATGCCTACGCGGCGCCCTCGCGGGCCGCGATCATCCTCAACGGCCTCGGTTTCGACGAGACGATGCAGACGCAGCCGCTCGACAGCTTTTCCGGCGGCTGGCGGATGCGCGTCGCGTTGGGCGCACTGCTGCTGTCCGCGCCCGACATCCTGCTGCTCGACGAGCCGTCCAACCACCTCGACCTGGAAGCGACGCTCTGGCTCGAGAGCTTCCTCAAGTCCTACCCCGGGACGATGATCGTCATCAGCCACGAGCGCGACCTGCTCAACAATGTGGTGACCGACATCCTGCACCTGCAGGACGGCAGGCTGACGCTCTATTCGGGCGGCTACGATTCGTTCGAGGTGCAACGGGCGGAACGGGCGGTGCAAATTGCGGCCGCCAAGGCGGCGCAGGATGCCCAGCGCGCAAGGCTGCAGGATTACGTCGCGCGCAACAGCGCCCGCGCGTCCACCGCCAAGCAGGCGCAGTCGCGCGCCAAGATGCTCGCCAAGATGCAGCCGATCGCCGCGCTGATGGAAGACCCGAGCCTGAGCTTCGACTTCCCCAGCCCCGACGAACTGCGCCCGCCGCTCATCACGCTCGATCTCGCTGCGGTCGGCTATGACGAAACGCCGATCTTGCAGCGCCTCAACCTGCGAATCGACCCCGACGACCGGATCGCGCTGCTAGGCCGCAACGGCAACGGCAAAACGACGCTCGCCCGCCTGCTCGCGGCGCAGCTTGCGCCGATGGAGGGGGCCATGCAGGCCTCGGGCAGGATGCGGGTGGGCTATTTCACCCAGTACCAGGTCGAGGAACTGTCGAGCGACGGCACACCGCTCGACCACATGACCCGCGCCATGGAGGGTGGGGCGCCCGGCGCGGTGCGCGCTCAACTGGGGCGGTTCGGCTTCTCCGGGCACAAGGCGACCACCAAGGTCGGCAAGCTTTCGGGCGGCGAGCGGGCGCGGCTGGCGCTGGCGCTCATAACCCGCGATGCGCCGCACATGCTGATCCTCGACGAACCGACCAACCACCTCGACGTCGATGCGCGCGAAGCGCTCGTCCAGGCGCTCAACGCGTTTGACGGGGCGGTTATCCTGATCAGCCACGACCGGCACATGGTGGAGCTGACCGCCGATCGCCTCGTGCTCGTCGAGGACGGGACGGCCCGGGAATATGCCGGCAGCATCGAGGATTACATCGATTTCGTCCTGGGGCGGAACCAGCCGAAGGCCAATTCCGGCGCGAAACCGAAGAAGAACCGCCAGGGATCGGTCAAGGAGCGCGAGGCCGCGCGGCTGGCCCGTAGCGCCGTCACCGCCGCGGAAAAGCTGATTGCCCGGCTGCAGGACAAGCTGGCGACCATCGACGCGGCCCTGGCCGATCCCGCCGGCAACGGCGACGGACCGCTGGTCGATCTGCTGCGCGAGCGGGCGACGCTTGCCGCCGAGCTGGAAGAGGCCGAGCTGCAGTGGCTCGATGCGCAGGAAAACCTGGAGAAGGCGGAAGCCTGACCGCCGGTGCGTACCCGCCTCAGCGTCTGCCTGCGCAAGCAGCGCTTCCGTTCCGAAGGGGAGGCCCTTGGCGCTGCGCACGCCGCTCCGCTGGGGCTGAGGCACTATCGCTGCGACCGCTGCGGCAGCTTCCACCTGACCAGTCGGCGCAAGGGCAAGCGCATCCCGCGTCCCGCCGCATCGCAGGGAGTAGTGGGATGAGCAGGCTGATCCTGTTCAACAAGCCCTATGGCGTCCTCTCGCAATTCACCGACGAACGGCAGGACCAACCTCGCCCGACGCTGGCGGATTTCATCGAGGCGCCGGGCTTCTACCCTGCCGGCCGGCTGGATTTCGACAGTGAAGGACTGCTCGTCCTGTGCGACGACGGACAGCAGCAGGCGCGGATCGCCGACCCTCGCTTCAAATTGCCCAAGACCTATCTGGCGCAGGTCGAGGGCGTGCCTGACGATGCGGCGCTCGAATCCCTTCGGCGCGGCGTGCAATTGCGGGACGGGCCGACCCGCCCGGCCACGGTCGAGCGGATCGAGGCACCGGACCTGTGGCCGCGCGATCCCCCGATCAGGGTGCGCAAGTCCGTGCCCGACAGCTGGATCCGGCTGACGATCAGCGAAGGCCGCAACCGTCTGGTGCGCCGCATGACCGCGGCGGTCGGCCATCCGACGCTCAGGCTGGTTCGCTGGTCGGTCGGCGAGTGGACCCTCGCGGGGCTGGCGCCGGGGGAATGGCACAAGGCCTGACCGAGCGCGTCAGTCGTCCTCGGCAAGCGCCAGGCAGCCCCGATTGATCAGGTCGACGATCAGCTCGGCAAGGGCCGGGGATGCGGCGATGCCGGGGTCGATCTCGATTTCGGGGGCAGCACACAGTCTCTGGGCGAGGTCCGCCAGGTCGCCCGCGCAGCGCCACGTTGCGCCGTCGACAAACAGGAGGATCGACTCGTCGACCTGCCGGATGAAGGCGTAGCGGCTGGCCGGGTTGCGTTCGAGCCATGCGCCGCCAGCGGTTAAAACGCGCAACTCCTCCGGCGTCATCGGTTGGTCCGGCCGCCAGTCCAGGAGATCGTTCTTCGGCGCGGTCGTGTATTCGCCGAACCATTCCGCGAACCCGCTCCGGTCCGCCAGGGCGCCGACCGCCAGGGCCTGCAGGCGATCCAGCGCCTCGGCGGAAATCTCGCCCGGGTTCGCCTGCCGGGCCGGATCGGGATCGGCATAGCGATCGTCCTCGCCGAGCGCGTCGAGGACCCGGTCGGTCCAGCCCGACAGCAGGTCGCCGCGCGACGGCGCGCGAAAACCGATCGAATAGGTCATGCAGTCGTCGCCCACCGCCACGCCTTCGTGCGCGACGCCGGGAGGGACGTAGAGGATGTCGCCGGGCTCGAGGATCCATTCCGCCACCGGCTCAAATTCGGCCAGCAGGCGCAGGCCATCGTGCGGCAGGAGTGGCGCCGTATCGTCGCACAGCGCACCGATCCGCCAGCGGCGGCGCCCCAGGCCCTGCACCAGGAACACGTCGTACTGGTCGAAATGCGCGCCCACGCCGCCCCCGTCTACCGCATAGCTGACCATCACGTCGTCGATCCGCCAGTTGGGGACGAAGCGGAACGGCTCGAGCAGGGCGGCAACCGCGGGGACGTGATGGTCGACCGCCTGGACCAGCAGGGTCCACGGGCATTCTCCCAGCTCGCCGAACCGGTCGGGCGCAAGGGGCCCATGCTCCAGCGTCCAGCTTGCGGGGCCCTCGTTGCGGATGAGCCGGGCTTCGATCTCCGGCTCGCAGGCCAGGCCCGCCAGTTCGTCGGGCTCGAGCGGGTTGGTCCAGTGCCGCCACGGATTGCGGATCAGCAGCGGCTGCTTCTGCCAGCTCTCTCGCAGGAACTGCGCCGAATCGAAATCGAGGAACTCGGGCATCGCTGCCACTGAAGGATCGCCTGGCTGCATGGCGCGGGTGCTAGCGCGGATTGGGCGAAAGGCAACTCACACCCCCCGGCTTGATCCCGCCCGTCAGCCCGGCAAATATCGTGCCCGCTGCCTCGCCTGGCATATTTTCCGGCTTGGCAGCGCGGCCCTTGCGCGCCTAAGGGCCGCGCGAGCGCCGCTTTAGCTCAGTTGGTAGAGCATCGCATTCGTAATGCGGGGGTCACAGGTTCGAGTCCTGTAAGCGGCACCACCACTCCCCGGCACCCTCAGACCAGCGCGACGACCTCGCCGGCCAGCCGCTCGACTTCGGCAGGGGAGTGGCTGACGAGTAGCGTGGACAGCGCCAGGTCGTCGCGGATGCGTTCGAGCAGGCCGACCACTTCCTCCGCCCGCGCGGCGTCGAGCGAAGTCAGCGGTTCATCGAGCAGCAGGAAGCGGGGCGCGCTCGCCAGTGCGCGGCCGATCGCTACGCGCTTGGCCTCGCCGCCCGACAGCGTGCCTGGATAGCGCCGGGCCAGGTGGGCGATGCCGAGAAACTCGAGCGTTTCGGCCGGGTCCATCACGGCGCCTTCGCGCTGGCCATAGGCGAGATTGGCGAGAACCGTGCGGTGCGGGAACAGCCGCAGGTCCTGGAAAACGTAGCCCGCCCGGCGCCGCTCGGGCGAAAGGTCCACGCCGGCCGTATCGTCGAACAGGGTTTCGCCGCCGATCCGCGCATGGCCGCGCAGTGGGCGGCGCAGGCCGGCGATGCAGTCGAGCAGTGTCGTCTTGCCGCAACCCGAGGGGCCGGTGATCGCCACGAGGCTGGCCGCTGTCGCGACCCGCACCGTGCGCTCGGCTTCGCCCGCGCGATAGGTCAGCGCAATGTCAAAGGACATGGGCGCGCCTGCCGTGGCCGCGGCGGACCAGCAACTCACTCGCCAGCAGCGCCGCCAGCGAAAGCAGCACGGAGACGATGGCCAGCCGGGTGACCAGCGCCTCGCCGCCGGGAGTCTGCAACCCGGAATAGATCGCCAGCGGCAGCGTCCGCGTCTCGCCGGGGATATTGCTGGCGAAGGTGATCGTCGCGCCGAACTCGCCCAGCGAGCGGGCGAAGCCCAGCATCGTTGCCGCCATGACGCCCGGCAGGCTGAGCGGCAGGGTGACGGTCAGGAAGGCGCGCCAGGGTGTCGCCCCGAGCGTGCGCGCGGCGCCGACCAGGCGGCGGTCGACCGCCTCGATCGACAGGCGCATGGCGCGTACCATCAGCGGTAGGGCCATGACGGACGCCGCCAGCGCCGCCCCGGTCCAGCGAAACACCAGGACGAGCCCGAACGTCTCCTCCAGCCAGCGGCCCATCGCCCCGTTGCGGCCGAACGCCAGCAGCAGCAGCCACCCGGTGACCACAGGGGGCAGGACGAGCGGCAGATGCACCGCCGCGTCAAGCAGCAGGCGCCCCGGAAACCGCCTTCGGGCCAGCAGCCAGGCGAGCGCATAGGCCACCGGCAGCGTCAGCAGCACCGACACCACGCCGACCTTGAGCGACAGGGCGACGATGCCCCATTCCGCGCTCGACAGGCCCAGCATCAGGGCGCGAGGAAGCCGTGGGTCGTCAGGATCGCGCGCCCCTTGGGACCGGCCAGCCAGGCGCGGAAGTCCTCGGCATCGCCGCTCTTCGCATCCGCCAGGCGGGCGATCGGATAACGGATCGGCGAGTGCAGGTTTTCGGGGATACCGGCGACGACCACGACCAGGTCGGACGCCTTCGCATCGCTGGCGTAGACGATGCCCAGCGGCGCCTCGCGCCGTTCGACCAGCGCGAGCGCCGCGCGCACGTTCTCGCTGGCGCTGATCCTGTTCTCGACGGCAGGCCAGAGCTCGAGCCGGCCGAGCGCCGCCCGGGCATAGCGGCCGGCTGGCACGCTGTCCGGATCGGCCAGCGCCAGCGGCCCATTGCCCAGGCGGGCAGTCACCGCATCCGGAAGCAGTGCGAGCGCGGTGGCATCGCCGGCCGGCGCGATCACCACAAGGCGGTTGCCGGCGATGTCGGCGCGGCTAGCCGGATCGATCAGCGCCTTTTCCGCCAGGCGGTCCATCCATTCCTCGTCTGCCGAGATGAACAGGTCCGCAGGCGCGCCGCCCAGCACCTGGCGCGCAAGCGCGGACGTGCCGGCGAACGAGAGGACCGGGTGCGGATGGCCTTCGCGCGACCATTCCAGCGCCGCCTGGGTCAGCGCTTCCTGCATGCTCGACGGAGCGAGGACCAGCGGCCCCTTGGACGGGGCATCTTTGCCGCAGGCGGCCAGGGCGAAAACGGCCAGCGCCGCGAGAATGAAGCGAAACATGGCGCAAGCTATATCTTGCGGTATATATCTCGTCCAGCGATGGGCGAACTCAAACTCAAGGTGCAGCTCTACTGCGGCGGGGAGGTGGCGATGGGGCCGGGGAAGGCCGCGCTGCTGCGCGCCATCGCGGACACGGGATCGATTTCCGCTGCGGGCCGCAAGTTGGGGATGAGCTATCGCCGGGCATGGCTGCTGGTCGACACGATGAACCGCTGCTTCCGGCAACCGCTGGTCGATGCGCGCGCCGGAGCGGGTGCGCAGGTCAGCGCGGCGGGCGAAGCGGCGCTGGCAGCCTACGAGGCGATCCTGGGCGAGGTCGAGGGCAGCTCGCGAGGCCGCCCGTTCCTTGCTCTCGAAGCGATGCTGCGGGCTGACCCCGGCTAGGGCGCGATCAGCACCTTGCACTGGCCGGTGCGACGCTTCAGGCTTTCGTAGACCGCGGGCGTATCGGACAGCGCGATTGTGTCGGTCACCAGCAGGCGCGGCTCGATCGCGCCCTGCGCCAGCGCCTCGAGCGAAGCTTCGTATTCGGGAACGGTGAAGAACGCGCTGGTGACGAGCCTCACCTCCTTGGTCAGCATGGCGAAGGAATTGAACGTGTCGGGCTTGGTGCACAGCCCCAGCAGCAGGATCGTGCCGCGATTGCGGACCTGATGGACCGCCTGCTCGATCACGCCGGGGATGCCGACGCATTCGAACACGATGTCGGCCTTGCCGCCAAGGGCGCGCTCGGCGCTACCGACGGGATCGGCCGGATCGACCACGAAGACGTCCGCCCCCATGTCGAGCGCGCGCTGCTGCTGATCCTCGACCACGTCCTGCACCGCCACCCTGGCCGCGCCCATGCGCTTGCACCAGAAGGCGACCGCCAGCCCGATCGGCCCGGCGCCGAGCACGAGCACGGTATCGCCCCGTTGCAGGCCGGACAGGTTCACCCCGTGCAGCGCCACGGCCAGCGGCTCGATGATCGCGCCGTCGGCCAGCGAGAGGTCGGTGTTCAGCTTGACGCACTGGTTGGGCCGGACGACGGCGAATTCGGCGTAGCCTCCGCCCTGGAGGCCGAAGGAAGCGCACCATTGAACTTCGCCCGTCCTGCAGTGCTCGCACTGGCCGCAGGACTTGAGCGGGATGACCGACACCAGATCGCCGCTCTTCAGGCCCGATACCTCGCGCCCGGCCTCGACCACCTCGCCGGCGAATTCGTGGCCCAGCACGTCGCCGTGCTTGCAGCCGTAGGCCGCATCCTCGGTCATGTGCAGGTCGCTGCCGCAGATCCCGCAGCGCCCGACCTTGACCACGACCTCGCCCGCATCGGGCATGGGATCCGGGATATCTTCGAAGGCAAGCGGCGCGTGCAGCGCCTGGAAGGTGACGGCCTTCACGTCACTCGGCCGAGATGCGCAGGACCGGCTTGACCACCTCGCCCGATTCGCTCGCCTCGATCCCGGCATTGATGTCGTCGAAATCGAAATAGCGGATCAGCCGGTCGAACGGGAAGCGGCCCTCCTGGTGATAAGCGATCAGTTCGGGGATGAAGCTGTGCACGTCGCTGTCGCCGCCGAGGATGCCGACGACCCGCTTGCCGCCGCCCATCAGCGCCGCTTCGCTGAGGTTGAGCATGGCCTCGGGCGGGCCGGCGCCGACGAGGCCGAGGATGCCCTTGGGCGCGATCTGTTCGAACGCGCCCTCGATCACCTCCTTCACCCCGGTCGTGTCGAAGGCATAGGCCAGACCCTCGGGCGCGATTTCCCCGACGCGGGCCATGGCGCTTTCGCCCGCCTTGACCGTGTGAGTCGCACCCAGTTCCTCGGCCAGTGCCAGCCGGGCGTCGTGCATGTCGACCGCAATGATCGGACTGGCGCCGGCGATCCTGGCGGCCATGACCGCGGCCAGGCCGACCGTGCCGGTGCCGAAGATAGCGATCGGCATCCCCGCGCGAACTTCCATGCTGCGCAGCACCGCGCCCGCGCCGGTCATGAGGCCGCAGCCCAGCGGGGCGAGGCGTTCGAGCGGCAGGTCGGCGGCGCTGTCGGGCACTCGCACGACATTGCGCTGGTGAGCGATCGCATGGGTGGCGAAGCTCGACTGGCCGAAGAAATTGCCGCCGATGGGTTCGCCGTCCCGCGTCAGCGTGGGCGACCCGTCGGCCCGGCGGCCCGAGAAGTTGTGCGGCCCGAAGTTGTAGCAATAGGTCGGCGCGTCGACGGCGCAGTTGGGGCATTCGCCGCACGAATTGAAGCTGACGATCACCCGGTCGCCCGGCGCCGCGGCGGTCACACCGCCGCCGACCTTCTCGACGATTCCCGCGCCCTCGTGGCCCAGCACGGCGGGCAGGGGCGTGGGCAGCTGCTGGTCGCGCACTGCCATGTCGGTGTGGCAGATGCCGGTGGCGACGATGCGGATCAGCAATTCGTCGTCACGCAGGTCGTCCAGCTCGACATCGGCGATGTGGAATTCGCTGCCCTGTCCCGGGCAGATGGCGGCGCGTGCCTTGGTCGTCATAGTCTCTCCCGAGGGTTTCGCATCGAGGGTCCGATGCCTGGCTTAGCTAGTCGGCGATTGGTTTGACCGGGCCGAGTTGCATCCCGCCGTCGATCATCACGTGGGCGCCCGTCATGTAGCTGCCCGCATCGCTGGCGAGCAGCAGCGCGAGCGGCTTGATCTGGTATGTCTCGGCCATTCGGCCCACCGGCACCAGTTCGTCCCACGCGGCCTTCGCGGCCGGGTTCTTCTTGACCCAGCCGTCGCCGATGTTGGTCACGAAGGGGCCGGGCGCGATGGCATTCACGCGGATGCCATAGGCGGCAAGCTCGTAGGCCGAATGGCGCATGAAGTGCTTCACGCCCGCCTTGGCCGCCATGTAGGGCACCCCCACGATCGCCTCGTTCACCTCGGCCGCGTTGGAGCTGGTAATGACGATCGAGCCGCCCCGCCGCCCGGTGGGGCCGTGCTCGTTGGCCTTCATTACCCGGGCCGCCTCGCGCACGGTGTGGAACACCCCGGTCAGGTTGATGCCGATCGACTTGTACCACGCCTGCGGATCGTAGGCGTCGATCTGACCGGCGGGATTGCGCGTGCCCTCGGGCGTCCAGAACCCGTTGCCGACATCGAGCCCAGCATTGGCGAAGGCGATGTCGCACCCGCCGTAGGCCGCCACGTGGGCATCGAAGGCGGCCGCGACCTGGGCGAGGTCGGCCACGTCGCACGGGTCCCAGCGCGCCTCGTAGCCTTCGGACACCAGCCGCGCCGCCTCGCGCTCGGCGCCAGCCGCGTCGATGTCGGTCAGCGTCACTTTCGCGCCCGCCTCGGCCATCGTTTCGGCATAGGCGAGGCCGATCCCGCTCGCCGCGCCGGTCACTAGCGCCGAACGGCCGGCAATGTCGAACTGGTCGAGCGTTCTCATGTGGCCCGCATCACAGGTAGAGCTTCTCGTTGACGGGGATTCCCTGCTCGCGGCAGTACTCCTCGTAGTGGTTCATCATCCACCACACGTCGGCGGTTTCGACCAGATTGGCGTTCTCGTCGTAGAACTCGATCGGCCCTTCCATCCAGCCGAACAGCTTCACGCCATCGGGATGCTCGGTCACCAGTGTATGGCTTTCCCCCGGCACTTCGAGGATCAGGCCGCCCGGCGTGCCGACCCAGTCGTATTCGAGGTAGCGGACGCTCCCTTCGAGCACGACCATCGTGATCGTGCCGCGGTGGAAATGCGTCCCGATGACGCCAGGCCCCTTCATCCACAGGATGTTGGAGAACAGGTTGCGGCGGACGTCGAAGCTCAGGTGCTTGATCGCCGCATTGGGGCCGAACGGGACCCACGGGCTGTCCACGTCGGTCTGCGCGTCGATGTAGCGCCCGCCGGGAGAGCGGCGCTCGACCAGGCTGCGATAGGCGAAGGGAACGTCGACGATCTCCGCCTTGTCGGACGGCGGGGCTTTCATCTGGGTGGCCATAATCGAATCTCCTTCTAGCGGATCAGTGAATCGAGATAGGCGCCGCCGATCCCGTTGCTTTCGTAGTGGGCGCGCGCATCCTTCATGTAGTCGAACACGTCATAGTGGCCGACCGACTTGCCCTCTTCGTCGAGCCACATCAGCGGGCCCGAGACGACGAAGAACACCATCATCGGGTCGTCGTGGACATAGGACACCAGCGTGTGGCTTTCGCCCGGCGTCTCGAAGATGAAGTCGCCCGCGGTCGCGGTCCACTCGTGCTCGAGATAGCCCCACTTGCCGCTGATCGTGTAGGCCCAGATCGGCTTGGGGTGATAATGCCGGTTCACGATGCAGGGCTGCTTGGCCATCAGCACGTCGGCCCACATGTTCAGCGTCGGGCTGATCCAGACGGGCTTGGAGTAGACGTCCTCCACCATCGGGCGGCCGATCGGCACCCACAGCCGTTCGTCTCCTTCGGCGATCTTGCTCATGTAGGCTTCGGGCAGGGCGCCCGGGCGGAAGGCGTGCGGGACCGGCTTGGTGCCGGCCCAGGGTTCTGTCGTGGGGGCTTCGGGCATCGAGTCTCTCCTTGGATGGCAGGCTAGGCGTTTGCGGCGCGGCGCTGCAAGACCGCCGGGGCGGATTCGAGCAGGAACAGGCTGCACACGAATGCGGCGAGGGTCAGCGCGAGCAGCAGCCAGACGGGCGCCGCGAGGCCGTAGATATCGGCCAGCCAGCCGGCGAGCGAAGGGCTCAGCACCCCGCCCAGGACCTCGCCCACGCCGCCGACGAAACCGGCCAGGCTGGCGGTCAGGCGGGGGTCGACGCTTTCGGCCGGGACGGTCGCCATGAACAGCGGGAACATGCCGTTGAAGAACCAGCCGATGAAGAAAATCATCGCCATAACGAGTGTAGAACCCGACCAAATCAACGCGCCGATCGGCAGGATGGCGCCGATAAGGCACGAAACGAGAAAGACCGGCTTGCGACCGTAGCGATCGGACAGACCGGCCAGGACAAAAGCGCTGATCGCGCTCGACACGCCCAGCACAGCCATGACGCTGCCCATCTCGCCCGGCGTGTAGCCCTTCAGGTTGACCAGGAAGAGCGGCAGGAACGACCATGCGACGACCAGGTAGCTGACCAGCAGCACCGCGATGGCCGCGCACAGCAGCACGTTGCGGTGTGCGATGGCCTCGCGGTAGGAAATCGCCGGCGCGGCGTGCCCTTCGGCGGCGAGTTCCTTCGGCGGCTCGCGCAGGGTCATCCAGATCAGTGCGGCGGTGATGAGCCCCGGGATTGCCGCGAGGTAGAACCCCGTGCGCCAGCCCCAGGTGGTCGCGAGCCAGACCAGCGCCAGCGGCGCGACCGTGCTGCGCATCAGGCTGGAGCCCAGGTTCTGGCCCACGCCCATACCCAGACCGCGCCGCTCGGGCTTGAGCTCGGTGGCGATCATCGCGTGGCTGACCGGCATGACGCCGCCCTCCGCCGCGCCCATCAGCAGGCGCGCGGCGAGCAGGGCGAGGAAGCCGCCCGCCAGCCCAGACAGGAATGAGCAAGCACAGAACAGCACCGTGCAGGCGAGCAGGATCGGCTTGCGGCTGCCCAGCCGGTCGCTCAACGGCCCGACCGTCAGCCCGGCCAGCGCCCAGGTGAGCGAAAGGCCGGACGCGATCATCCCGACCTGCAGGTTGGAGAGCTGCAAGTCCGGCTGGATCTGCGGCATCATGAAATTGGCCGCCTGCCGGTCGAAGAACAGGATCCCGAAGTTGAGGCTCAGCAGCAGGACCAGCCACGTCTGGTAGCCGTCCGACCGGCGCGCGTTGGCGAGCGTGGGCACCAGGTCGCCCTAGGCGGCCTGGAAGCTCTGCCCGCGCTTGCGCAGGGCAGCCGGCGCCGTTTCGACCAGGCCCATCGCCACGAAGCCGCTGATCGTGGCGAGGATCATCAGCAGGTACAGGAAGGTCTCGTTGCCGAAGGCATCGTTGAGCAGCCCCGCGACCGGCGGCCCGAACACGCCGCCCAGCACCTCGCAGGCACCCATCGCCAGGCCCAGCACGGTGGCATGGTGGATCGGGCGGAAGGTCTCGGAAGGAATGGTCGCCATGAAGATCGGGAAGGTGCCGTTGACCATCCATCCCACGAAGAAGATCGGGATCAGGATCGTGGCATAGTGCGATAGACCGAACGCCCCCGTTCCGGCAAAGTCGGCCGGATCGAGCAGCAGCACGCCGAGCGGGCCGAGCAGCGAGAGGAACGGCAGGAAGACCATGACCGGCTTGCGGCCGATCCGATCGGACAAGCCGGAGACGACGAAGCTGTAAATCGCCGCGGCGATGCCGAGCGAACCGACCAGCCACGACATCGAGAAGGCGTCCATCCCGCGCTCGGTGACCAGGAAGTTGGGCATGAAGGCCCAGGTAATCACGAAGTGCGCCACCATCAGCACGCCGACCACGACGCAGACCCACATGTTGCGGACCTTGAACGCCTCGGCGAAACCGATGCTCGCATCGTGGCCGTCGGCCGGCTTGGGGGCGGGCCTTGGCTCCTTCAGCAGGAACCAGATCATGGCGGCGCTGACCAGACCGGGCAGGGCGGCGAGATAGAACGCCTCGCGCCAGCTGAATGCCGTGGCGAAACCGACAAGGACAACGGGCGCCAGGAAACTGCCGAGCAGGTTCGACCCAAGGTTCTGCGCCACCCCCTGGGCAAGTCCGCGCCGCTCGGGATCGACTTCGCTCGCCACCATCGCGTGGCTGATCGGCATGACGCCGCCTTCGGCCGCGCCCATCAGCAGGCGGGCGGCGAAAAGGAACACGAAGCTGGTCGCCAGGCCCGACAGGAAGGAGCAGATCGAGAAGGCCACGGTGGCGATGATCAGCAGGATCTTGCGCTTGCCCAGCGTGTCCGACAGCCGCCCGACGAAGAACGCCGCGATCGCCCAGCTGAAGCTGAGGCCGCCGGCCAGCAGGCCGATCTGCGTCTGCGACAGCGACAGGTCGCTCTGCACGCCTACCGGCATCAGCACGTTGAGCGCCTGGCGATCGAAGAACACGATGCCGAAGTTGAGGCTCAGCAGCAGGACCAGGAGGGTCTGGTAGGCCGGCGAGTTGGTCAACCAGTTGCCGCCGGCCGGGACGTCGCGCTCGATGATCTGGGTTTCGTCGGGAACGGACATCGTGGATCCTTGAATCAGAGGAAGGAGCGGACTGGTTCGCTGCCGTCCCAGTCGCGGCTGGCTTTCCAGAAGCGGGTGAAGGTCTCGTCCATGCCCGGGGTTACGGGCAGCAGTTCCAGGAAGCCCCACTGCACGCCGTTGCCGTCGTCGAGGTAGACGACCTCGCCCCCGGTCGGCACCGCGGCGCGGAAGGCTTCGGCGTATCCCCGCGACTGGTATTCGCGGCTGGTCGCATCGACATCGGCGCAGGCCAGGCCGAAATGGTGAAAGCCGTAGCCGCGATGCTCGATCGTTTCCCTGTAGACGCTGGGATTGCCGTCGAGCGGCTGGATCAGTTCGATCAGCATGTGGCCGGCAAAGCCCATCGCTATCGTGATATCGGCGGTGGATTCGGCGCCCCGGTAGATCTGCCCGGGCACGAGGAAATGCGGCAGGACGAAGAACGGCCCGGCGCCGGTGTTCTCCACCCAGTGCCCGATGGCCGCGTGCAGGTCCTCGACCACGAAAGCGGTCTGCGCGATCCCGCCCATCGGCTGGCCGTAACCCAGCTCGTCAGCCATCCCGTCTCTCCCTTGCCTGCATGGCTCGCCAATCGACGCGACAAAGTCAATCTCGCCGTGCTAGGATGAGGAAGGCCATCAGGTTCCGTTCGCCATGAGCCTGTCGAAGGGCGAACTTGCACCTGGTCGCGAAATCGTGCTTCGACAAGCTCAGCACGAACGGATTTTTCGGGAGAGAATGATGGCCACCATGCTCAAGCCGCGGATCGAATGCAGCGAAGCCGAATGGCAGGCGCGGCAGGAGCTTGCAGCTTGCTACCGGATCTTCGCCCACCTCGGCTGGTGCGAATCGATCTACAACCACATCACACTGCGCGTTCCGGGTGAGGACGATGCCTTCCTCATCAACCCCTACGGCCTACTGTGGGAGGAAGTGACCGCCAGCAACCTCGTCAAGATCGATGGCGAGGGCAACAAGGTGGGGGACAATCCCTATCCGGTGAACCTGGCCGGGTTCACCCAGCACTCCGTGTTCCACAAGAACCTGCCCCACGCCCATGCGATCGTCCACACGCACACGCCCGATACGATGGCGGTATGCTCGACCGAGGGCGGGCTGGAGGCCTCGAACTTCTATTCCTGCTTCTTCGATGGCGCGATCGGCTATCACGATTTCGAGGGCATCACCGTCCGCGCCGAAGAGGGCGAGCGGCTGGTGCGGAACATCGGCAACCACTTCATCCTGATGCTGCGCAACCACGGCCCGGTCGTGATGGGGCGCACGATCCCCGAGATGTTCCTGATGTATTACATGCTGCAGCGGGCCTGCGAGATCCAGGTCAAGACCGCCAGCATGGGCAAGCCGATCGTCGTGCCGCGCGAGGTGATCGAAACGCACCAGCGCGACCGCGACAAGCAGTTGACGACCGATTTCGGCAAGCTCGATTTCGAGGCGTGGACGCGCAAGATCGATACCATCGACCGGAGCTGGCGAGACTGATGGCGGGGATCAAGACCTGCCCCAAGTGCGGCGGCCGGATGAGCGAAGGCTTCGTGGTCGACGCGGATCATGGCAGCAACAAGGTGACCCAATGGGCGGCGGGCGCACCGGTGCGCAGCTTCTGGACCGCCACGAAGATGAGAGGCGTCAAATTGCACGAAGTCGTCTCGTGGCGCTGCGACAAGTGCCACTACCTGGAAAACTACGCGCCGGGCTGAGCTCATGACAGCAATGACCGTCAACCAGCGGCCCGTGCGCTTCGATATCGACCCGCAGACGCCGCTCCTGTGGGCGCTGCGCGACGCGGCCAACCTGACCGGCACCAAGTACGGCTGCGGAACGGGCGACTGCGGCGCGTGCATGGTCATGGTCGACGGCGAGGCGCTGCGATCGTGCCTGATCACTCTGGCCGAAGCCGAAGGGCGCTTCATCACCACGGTCGAGGGCCTGAGCCGCGACCGCAGCCATCCGGTGCAGCAGGCGCTGGTGGCCGAGCAGGCGATCCAGTGCGGTTTCTGCACGCCGGGCATCGCGATTTCCGCCGCGGCGCTGCTGGCGCGCAACCCTGCCCCCGGCGAGGAGGAGATCAAGGCGGCGATCCCCAACCTGTGCCGCTGCGGCGTCTATCCGCGCCTCGTTCGCGCGGTGCAGCGCGCCGGGCGCGTGGGGCTGCGGCAGGAACGGCTCAGTGCCGCGCCAGCGCCCGGCATCGACCCGGAGGACGCGGCAGCCGCTGTACCGGCCATGCGTCCGGCGGAAGACTGACCGCTCGCGTCCCTGCCGGGTCGGGCAGGCGGATTGCCGCTCGCCGATCCTAGAACTTGAACCGGGCGCCGACGCGGGCGGTCAGCGGCTTGCCCGGCTGGATGTTGTTGTTCCCGTGGGCGCTGCCGAAATAGTCGGCGTCGAACAGGTTCTCCACGTTGAGCTGCAGCGTTACCGCCTCGGTCAGGTCATAGAAGGCGGCGGCGTCGAACCGCACGTAGGATGGCATGGCGACCGCGTGGTCCAGCGCCGCCCACTGCTTCGACTGATGGATCATGCCGGCGCCCAGCGCCAACCGCTCCGTAAGCGCGAACCGCCCCCAGGCACTGATCTGGTGCCTGGGCAACTGGTGCAGGCGCGTGCCGGCCACGGCCTGCGCCGTGGTGCTGCGGATCCCGCCGTCGAGATAGGTGTAGCCCAGCGTCAGGTCGATGCCCGGGGCAAGGGTCCCGGCAAGGCTGGCCTCGAAACCCTCCACCCGGGTCGATCCGGTGAGGACCACGAAGCCGGGGTTGGCCGGGTCCGGTGCCTGGGTGTTCGACCGGTCGAGGCGAAAGGCGGCGGCGGTCAGGAACAGTTCCGGCGCGACGAGCCACTTGGCGCCGATCTCGTAATTGCGGAACACCTCCGGCTTCAGCAGCGCCTGTACCGGCGAGATGAGGCTGAACTGGTCTCCGGACTGCGGCAGGAAGCTTTCCGAGTAGCTGGCGTAGAGCGACAGGGCCTGGCTCGGCTTGACGATCACGCCGAAGCGCGGATTCCACCGTTCGTCCACGCGGGCGCCGGCGGTCGACGCGACGAGATCGGCGGTCTCCAGGTCGAAGCGTTCGTAGCGCACGCCGCCGACGAGCTGGACGATCCCGAAATCGACCTGGTCCTGGATGTAGGCGGAAAAAACCGAGAGGTCCGAAGTGGAGGAGCGTTGCAGGCTGACGGTGGGAAAGGGGACGGTCAGACGCTCTTCCAGCGGCACCGTCACGCTCGTCGCTCCGTTGAAGCGTGCCTGGTTGCGGATCGAGGCGCTCTGCTGATCCGTCGCCTCGACGCCGAACAGCAGGGTGTTCTTGGCGCCGCCCATGTCGAACTCGGCGACCAGGTTGGCCTGGCCGATCAGGTTCTCGCGCGCGAGCCCGCTCTGGTAGCCCGACAGGGTCACCGTTGTGGCGGTGGCGCTGGAAGGCACGACGTTGGAGTAGAACAGATCGTAATTGCCGTATTGCACGGTGGCGTTGGCGCTGAGAGCGTCGGAGAACCGGTGGGTAAGGCGAGTGCGCGCGATGTGCGCCGTGGTCTCGGCATTGTTGAAGTCCGGATTGCCGAACAGGGTATCGTCGTAGCCCCTCAGCGGTTCGCCGTTCAGCGAGGGATTGCCCCTGTCGGTCAGGCGCCTGTCGTCATCGTAGGAATAGGTCGCGGTAAGCCGCGTGTCGGGACCGAGATCGGCGGCGAACGTGGGGCTGATGCCGATGAAGCGGCCGCCGTAGTACTGCCGGTTGCTGTCGAATTCCTCGTAGATCGCATTGAGCCTGCCCGCGACCCCGGCCGCGAACGGCGCGTTGACGTCGCCGGCAAGCGTCCAGGCGCCATGGCTGTCGGCGGAAGCGGCGAAGGAGCCGGACATTCCGGCCGTGTTGGCCTGCTTGCCGACGCGGTTGATCGCCCCGCCCCCCGCGCCGCGCCCGAAGATGAGCGCATTCGCGCCCTTGAGCACTTCGACGCGCTCGATGTTGTACAGGGGGCGATAGTACTGCGCATCGTCGCGCAGCCCGTCGATGTAGAAGTCTGCCGTGGTGCCCTGTCCGCGGATGAAGACCTGGTCGCGGTGCCCTTCGCCGGTCTCCAGCGAAACGCCCGGCACATATTGCAGCGCTTCGTTGATCCCGCGCATGGCCTGGTCGTCCAGTTGATCGCGGGTGATCACCGTCACGGTCTGGGGGACGTCGATAAGCGGCGTAGGCGTCTTGGTGGCGGTGGATCCGTCTTCCTCGGCATAGCCACCGATCGAGGCAGTCACCAGGATATCGACCGGCAGATAGTCGCTCGGCGCGGGCGCATTGCCCTGGGCAGCGCTGGAGAGTCCGACGAGCGCCGCGGACGAGAGAAGAACGATGCGCGAACCGCGCGAACCTAGAGCCAAAATGACCTCCCTGCAGAAGTTTTGAAAACGATTCTCAATAGCCAGCTATTGCGAACGATTTGCAAACGCAAGGACGTTTTGGACGAGTCTGCATTTTTGCCAGCGGGCGCCAGTCGTGAACGCCGTCGCGTCGGCCTGCCCACCAAGCCACATCCAACGCTTTGTTGCTCAGGGGAACGGCACCGAGCGCACCTGAGCCTTGCCTCGGCAAGGCATTTCTGCAAACGGCGCAGGCTTGACTGGCTTGCGCCGCGCAGCCGCTGAAGGGACGCCGAGCATATGGACAGCAGCGAGCTGGCCCGCGAACAACGCGGGGCGAAGCTGATGCGGCGAGTGACGCGGGCGATGGGGCCGGCGGGCGTTTTCTTCCAGGGCTTTCTCGAGCATCCCCGCATGGTCGGCTCGATCATTCCCTCGTCCGATCACACGATCGCGAAAATGCTGGCGCCGGTGAAGTGGGACGAGTGCAAGGTGTTCGTCGAATACGGTCCGGGCGTGGGCACGTTCTGCCGCCCGGTGCTGGACCGCCTGCCGCGTGACGGCGCGCTGGTCGTGATCGACACGAACCCGCTGTTCATCGACTATCTTACGCGCACCGTTGGCGACAGTCGTTTCCATCCGGTGCTGGGTTCCGCCGCCGACGTCGAGGACATCCTGAAGGCTCTCGGGTTCGACAAGGCCGACTACGTCCTCTCGGGGCTCCCGTTCTCGACCCTGCCCGACGGGGTCGGCCCGGCAATCGCCGCCGCCACTCACCGCGTGGTTCGCCAGGGCGGCGCTTTCCTGACCTATCAGTTCAGCGCGACCGCGCGCGATCTCACCGCGCGGCATTTCGGCCGGATCGAGACGGGGTTCGCATGGTGGAACATACCGCCATGCCTGCTGTGCTGGGGCTGGCAGGACTAGGCAGCCCCGGGGCCGGACCTACTCGAACGTTTCGGCAATCTCGCCGGCACTCGTTCCGGACAGCTGATCGTGCACCGCCGACAGCACGGCGAGGAAGCCGGTCACCCACAGCGCATTGATCAACGACGATATGATGGCGTTGACGAAGTGGCCGGCCTCGGGGCCGAGCGCCGCCACCAGGACCGCGACGAGCATGGAAATGACCATCGTCACCACCAGCAGGACAACCATCAGAAGAAAGTAGAACCCGAAGACCCTGAAGGAATTGCCCTTCGTGATCCGCCACGAGCGGCGCATGGCGACGATCGGATTGTTCGTCTCTTCCTTGACCAGCACGGGGGCCACGAGCGAGAATTTTACCATCGCGTAAGCCATCGCGGGTATCAGCAGCAGGATCGCGACGAAGGCCAGTTCCGCGATAGCCAAAGCGGAAATTGTCGCCACGATGGTGAAGATCAACGCGATCGCAAAACCTGCGAGAAGACAGGCGCCGAGATAGGGCAGAACCTTGCGCGCACCGATTGCCAGCGCCTCGCCCACTGTCGGCCGCCGAAAATCGGTCAGCAAGGCAAGCATGCCCAGCATCCCGGTTCCCTGCACGAAGAAGAGGATGATCAGCAGCCACCAATAGCTGGCATAGAAATCGCCCATTTGCGCATAGGCAGCTTCCATGCTTTCGGGATCGCCGATGGCACTGCCCGTGTCCGGCATCGCCAACATGAACACGACATAGGGCAGGAAGAAGAAAACGCCGGCCACAATCGACACGACCTGCCTGTTGGCAGACAGCAGCGCCATCGCCTCGTTCCACGCCCGGTTCATTTCCAGCTTCACGAACCACCCCTTCGTTGATCGACCCCTTGATAAACCTGCCGCTCCTCGCCACGCAATCGCTCATGTCCGGCACTCCCCAGTCTGGTATCGAATGGAAGCACTCGGCAGAGGCCGTCGACTATCGGGACGCGCTGGCCGCGCAGGAGGCGCGCAATGCCGCCATCGCCGCCGAAAGCGCCTCTGAGATGATCTGGCTGCTCGAACATCCTCCCGTCTACACGGCGGGGACGAGCGCGGATCCGGCCGAGATGATCGATCCGCGGTTCGACGTGATCGAGACGGGCCGCGGCGGACGCTACACCTATCACGGGCCCGGGCAGAGGGTGGCTTACGTCCTGCTCGATCTCGGCAAGCGCGGGCGCGATGTGCGCTGTTTCGTCCACGCGCTGGAGGGGTGGGTCATCGACACCCTGGGCGATTTCGGCGTGCCGAGCTGGCGGGCGGAGGGACGCGTCGGGATATGGACGCGCGACGTGGACGGACGGGAGGCGAAGATCGGCGCCATCGGCGTCCGGATCCGGCGCTGGGTGACGATGCACGGGTTTGCCGTCAATCTCGACCCGGATCTGGATCACTTCGCCGGGATCGTGCCGTGCGGCATCGCCGAATACGGCGTGACCAGCCTCGCCCGGCTGGGAAAGGCGGTTGCGCCCGGCGCGTGGGATGAGGCATTGCAGCGCCGCGCGGACGATTTCCTTGCCGCGCTTGCCAAGCCGGAGTGTGCCGTTTGACCTTTATCCGCATCGCTTTTGCCGGCGCCGTCCTGCTGCTTGCCGGGTGCAACGACACCGCGCCGCCGGAAGAGGGCGGCCTGAAGGGCGAAGTGCTGGAAGGGACCATCAGCGACGCGATGGTCCCGCTCGACCAGGTCCGCTCGCGCGCGCCGCTTGCCGAGCCGGGTGGGGACGGGGAGGGAACCTCGCCTGCCGCGCCGGGCCGGACGAGCACCCAGGCTGCCGAGGTCGACGCGGCGCAGCCCACGCCCGAACCTGCAGAAACTCCGGCCGAGCCGGAAACCGAAGAAGCCGAGTAGCTAGTCCGCCCGCGCGAGCAGCTTGCGCGCCTGTTCGAGGTGCGGCTGGTCGATCATCCGCCCGTCGAGCTGCAGCGCGCCCGCACCGGGATTGGCCGCGAAGGCCGCGACGATCGCGCGCGCTTCGGCCAGTTCGCCTTCGGTCGGGGTGAAGGCCGCGTTGATGATCTCGACCTGCCCGGGATGGATCGCCAGCATTCCGGCAAATCCGTCGGCACGGCTCTCGTCGGCCACGCGCCTGAGGCCGTCCATGTCGCGGAAGTCGGCATGGAGTGTGTCGATCGCCAGCACGCCGCGGGCATGGGCGGCCAGCACGACCATCGAGCGGACCATGCGGAAGGTGTCGGTCCAGCGGCCGTTCGCATCGCGCTTGCGGCTGGCCCCGAGCGAGGCGGACAGATCTTCCGCTCCCCAGGTAAGGCCGGCGAGACGCGGTAGCTCCGTGGCCGCGTAGGCCGGAATTCCCAGGGCCGCGGCGGGGGTTTCGCTGACCAGCGGTAGGATGCGGGTCGAATTGGTGGCGACCCCGTTGCGGCCTTCGAGCTCGTAGAGCTCGGCGGCAAGGATGCGCAGTTGCTCCGGCCCGGCGGCCTTGGGCACCATGATGCCCGCCGGCCGCGAGGGCATGACGGCGGCGAGATCCTCCCGCCAGAGCGGCCCGTCGAGCGGATTGATCCTGACCCAGCGCTGCGCGGCCCCGCCGCCCCCGTGCTGCAGCCAGCCCGCGGCGAGCTGCCGCGCCTGGACCTTGGCCTGCGGGGCGACGGCGTCCTCCAGGTCGACGATCAGCACGTCGGCGCCCAGTTCGGCCGCCTTGGCCAGCTTGCGGTCGCTGTCACCCGGGACGAACAGCCAAGAACGCATCGGCATGGTCGGCAATCTCCTTTGCGACGATTCCTATAGCCAAGCGCGCCGCCACCGCTAGGGCCGCGGCATGCCCTCTCGCATTCCCCCGCGCTGGTTGCTCGTCGCCATGCTGCTGGCCGGCAACGCCGCGCTGGCGGTCGGGCCGTGGTTCGTGCGCGTGGCCGACAGCGGGCCCATTTCGGCGGGGTTCTGGCGGGTCGCCCTGGCCGCACCGGCCCTGTTCCTGCTGGCGCGCTGGCAGGACGGGGCGGGCGCGCCGGCCGTACCGCGCAAGCTTGCCTGGGCGGTGGCGCTGGGCGGCGTGCTGTTCGCCCTCGACCTTGCCAGCTGGCACATCGGGATCGGCTACACGCGCCTCGGTAACGCGGCCCTGTTCGGCAATTCTGGCAGCCTGATCCTGATGGTCTGGGGCTTCGTGGCGTGGCGCCGCTGGCCCGCGGCGCGCGAATGGATCGCCGTGGCGGCCGCGGTCGGCGGCGTCGCAATCCTGCTCGGCCGCAGCTTCGAACTGTCGCTGCAGACGCTGTACGGCGACCTGTTCTGCCTCCTCGCCGGGATGCTCTATGCCTTCTACCTGCTGATCCTGCAGGATGCGCGCCAGGCGCTGGGCGCCTGGCGGCTGCTTGCCCGGGCCAGCGCGGCGAGCATTCCCGTACTGCTGATCGCGGCGCTGGCGCATGGCGAGCCGGTCTGGCCGCAGAACTGGGGGCCGGTCGTCGGCCTGGCATTGTCCAGCCAGGTGATCGGGCAAGGGCTGCTGGTCTATTCGCTCCGCCATTTCCCCCCGCTGGTGATCGGTCTCGCGCTGTTGACCCAGCCGGCGGTGGCGGCGGTCGCGGGCTGGCTGGCGTTCGGCGAGACGCTCGGCCTGGTCGACGTGATCGGCATGGCACTGGTTGCCCTCGCCCTCGTGATCGCGCGCGCTTCGGGGGAATCGACGCCGGTTCCGGCTGCTGTTAAACATCCGTGAGGGGAGTTTAACGGGGGGGGTATCACATGCAGCAAGACGGCAAGGGCTGGGAAACCGGCTACGAGTGGAAGATCATCCTGATCCTCAGCCTGACGTTCGGGCTGGTCGGGCTCGACAGGTTCATCCTGCCGGTGCTGTTTCCGGCCTTCATGGACGAGCTCGGGCTGACCTATGCCGACCTCGGCAACCTGGTTGGCATCCTCGCCGTATTCTGGGGCATCTCGGCTTTCGCGATGGGCTTCCTGTCCGACCGGGTCGGGCGCCGGAAGGTGCTGATCCCCGCAGTGATCATCTTCTCGCTGATGTCCGCCCTGTCCGGCGTGGTGGGCGGTCTGGTCAGCCTGCTGCTGGTGCGCGCGATCATGGGCCTGGCCGAAGGGCCGGTCGCATCGATCGGCGTGGCCGTCGCCGTCGAAGCCTCGCACCCGAAGCGGCGCGGCATGAACAACGGCATCTTCCAGTGCATGATCAGCCTGATGGGCAATGCCGTGGGCCCGATCATCGCCACGCAGTTGCTGCTGGTCACGGACTGGCGCACCGTGTTCATGCTGGTCGGCATTCCCGGCCTGATCATGGCGGCCGTAATGTATTTCGTCGTGCGCGAGCCGGCGGCGCCCGCCCCGGTCGAAGGCGGCGCCACGGTGGTCCGGCCGAGCTTTGCCGACCTGTTTCGCCATCGCAACGTGGGGCTGGCGATGATCACGCTGATGTGCGCGATGGGCGGCATCTTCGTGATGGGGGCCATGATGCCCAGCTACCTGACCGACTTCCTCGGGCTGTCGGTGCAGGAAATGGGCTTCGTCACCTCGGCCATCGGCTTCGGCGGCGCGCTGGGCCAGTTCGCGATGCCGACGTTGTCGGACTTCATCGGCCGCAAGATCACCATCCTGATCTCCTATATCCTGGCCGCCGTGTTCATCTGGTTCTTCGTGCGGGCAGGGGCCGACAACCTCGGGGCATTGTTCTGGCTGCTGTTCTTCGCTGCCCTGTTCAACTTCTCGGCCCTGGCAACGCTTGCCGGGCCGGTCGCGGCGGAGGCGGCTCCTGTCGGCATGATCGCATCGGTCGCCGGCCTGGTCATCGGCGCGGGCGAGATATTCGGCGGCGGTGTGGCGCCGATGATCGCCGGCCAGATCGCGGCCGGCAGCGGGATCGAGAACGTGTTCACTTTCGTGATCGCCAGCCTGATCCTCGGCTTCGTGGTGGCGCTGTTCCTCAAGGAAACCGCGCCGCGCAAGGTGGAAGGGCCGGTCGCGCTCGTCTGACGGGCAGAGCACCCGAATTGTCCTCGTGCCGCGCGGCTGGTAGCAGGCGCTGCATGAGGACAATCGCTTCGAAATTCATGCTAGCCGCAACCGCATCCTGGCTTGCCGGCTGCGCCACGGTGCCTGCCGCGCCGCCCCCCGCCACCGCCGTTCCCGCCGAGGTGATCGCCATGCCGACCGATGCCCAGGTGAACGAGGCGTTCGAAAAGGTTGGGCGCAGTTACGTCGATATCCTGACCGCGCTCGACCCTGTTGCAGCGACCGGGCTGGGCGACCACGAGCACGACGCAGATCTGCCCGCCCTCGGGCCCGAGGCGCGGGCGACCGAGGCGGCGATGTACCGCAACCTGCAGCAGGCGCTCGGGCAGATCGACCCGGCCCGGCTGACCCGCGAGAACCAGGTCGACTACGCGCTCCTGAAGAACAGGCTCGCCTACGACCTGTGGGATCTGGAAGTGCTGCAGACCTGGGCGTGGAACCCGCAAGTCTACAACAACACCGCGGCGAACGCGCTCTATTCGCTCGTGGCGCGCGACTTCGCCCCCTGGCCCCAGCGGTTCGAGAACATCGTCGCGCGGATGGAGAAGATCCCCGCCTATCTCGAAGCTTCGCGCCAGCAGCTCGATCCGGCGCGCGTACCCAAGATTCAGGCTGAAACGGTTTCGCGCCAGAACGCCGGTCTGATGGAAATCGTCGACGCGGCGCTGATGCCCGAGGTCGCGCGCAGCGGCGTCGAACGGACGCGCTTCGATGCCGCTCTCGCCGGCCTGAAGACCGCGGTGACTGTCCAGCAGACTTGGCTCGACACCGTGCTCGTGCCCAACGCCCGCGGCGACTTCCGGCTCGCGCCCGAGCTGTACGACCAGAAGATGCGCTTCGCCCTCCAGCGCGACATCCCGCGCACCGAGCTCAAGGCGAAGGCCCAGGCGGCTTACGACGAGGCCCGCGCGCAGATGGAAACGGTCGCCCGGACCTTTCCCGAGTGCGACAAGGGCAATCAGCAGCAGGCGATCGAATGCGCGCTGGCCAAGTCCTATGCCCGGCGGGCGACCCGCACGACCCTGGAGGACGAGGCGCGCGCCACGCTCGCCACGGCGACCGCCTTCACCGCCGAACGCGGCTTCGTCGCCATGCCGAGCGGCCCGGTGCAGATCATCACCATGCCCAAGTTCCAGCAGGGCAATGCCGTCGCCTATGACGACGCGCCCGGCCCGCTGGAGCGCGACCAGCCCAATTTCTACGCCATCTCGCCGATCCCGGCCGAATGGAGCGACGCCCAGGCGACCAGCTTCCTGACCGAATACAATTGGTACATGCTCCATGAGCTCTCGATCCACGAGGGCGTGCCGGGGCATTACCTTCAGCTCGACCATGCAAGCCGTTTCCCCGGCATGCTGCGCGCCGTCCTGCAATCGGGCCCGTTCGTGGAGGGTTGGGCGGTCTATTCCGAGCGGGTGATGGCCGAGGAAGGCTATCTCGGTGGGCGCGAAACCGTCGATGGCCGCCTGTTCGAACTGACGATGCTCAAGATGCGCCTGCGCTCGATCGTGAACACCCTGCTCGACATCGGCATCCACACCGAGGGTATGACACGCGAGCAGGCGATGGAGCTGATGACCGTCGGCGCCTTCCAGCAGGAGCGCGAGGCAGCCGGCAAGTGGGTGCGCGGGCAGCTCTCGTCGGTCCAGTTGCTCAGCTACTTCAGCGGCTACGAGGAACACCTGGAGATGCGGCGCGAGGCGGAACGGCGCTGGGGCAAGGACTTCGACCTGCGCAAATACCACGATGCCGCGCTGGCCCACGGCTCGCCGCCGGCGAAGTACGTGCGCGCGCTGCTGTTCGACCTGCCGATCGAGTAGGGGCGGGCGCGATCAGGCGAAGGCCCGGCTGAACCCCACGTAACGGGCTTCGACATCCTGCAGGTCGGGCCCTTGCAGGTTCAGGCGCACCTGTTCGATCAGCAAGTCGCCCTGCTGCGCCAGCAGGCGGCGGCGCCGTTCGTCCTCGATCGGGGCGGCCGCGTGCCGCAAGGTGTCGAACATGACCAGTGCCGCAGTGTGGCTGGTCGCCACGGCGCTGCGCATCGCGCCGAAGCCGCGCTGAAGGTAGTGATCGAAATCGTCGGGCAGCGGGATGACCCGGTCGGCGGCATCGCCCTTGCCGTCCTGGTCGCGGTCCAACTTGATCAGTTCGCGCGCGCCGAGTTCCGCCGTGGCGGCGCCTAGCCAGTGCATCGCCGTGATCGCGGTGAACGGATCGTTGATCCCGGGGCTGAGCGCACGCAGGCCGATCTCCACCAGCTCGTCGATCAGGAATTGCGAGTCCTGCTTGGGCGTGCGGGTGGCGCCGAAGCTGAAGCAGCCTTCCAGGTAGGGTTGTGCCTCTTCATCACCGCTGCCGTCGTCGGGCACCATGCGCGCCAGAGTGCTGCCGCGATGGACGAAATCGCCGGTCCGGACCTCCAGCGCGATCCGCGCGGAGTGCCCCTGTGCCGCATCGCACAGGCCTTCGAAGTCGATGATCTGCACATATCCGATGCGGGTGGCGCGCACCTGCTGCCCGCCCTTGGGCGCCTCGGGTGCCTTCAGGCCCGTATTCTCGTCCGGAAACGAGGATCGGATGCCCTTCAGCAGGCGCCGGCCGATCCCTTCCAGCACGGTGTTGATCCGGATCGAGCTGGGCACATGGTTCAGGAAAAACACCAGCACGGCGACGGAGACTGCCATAAGGCCATAGGCGATCAGCAAGGACAGTTGCGGAACGAAGCCGGGCAGGGTCGTGCTGGCGGCGTCGGCCGCATTGCTCGCCACCTCGTCCTCGGCCCGCACGGTGCGCAGGACCGTCAGTGCATAGACGAAGGTGCCGATGAAGGTTGCCAGCGAAAGCTGGTTGCCCTTGTCCTCCATGAAATTGGTCAGGAGGCGCGGGCCGTATGTGCCGCTGGCATAGGCGACCGCGGCGATCGTGATCGAAAACACCGTCGAGGCCACGCCGATCATCGACCCGGCGATCACCGTAAGCATGTTGGAAGCGGAATTGGGGCGCGCGGGGACAATCCACTGGGTATCGTTGAGCGCTTCGGAAAAGCCGTGCCGGTCGAGCCAGACCATTGCGAGTGCAAACGCGACGGCCAGCACCGAAAACAGTGCCGGCCAGAACCAGTAGTTCGCGTTTAGCCGGCTCCACAGCCAGCTTAGGTCTGCCCTCATGCGAGGGATAACGCGCGAGTTCGCGGGGTGTGCCTAGGCCCGCCCCAGGTCGCCCTTGCCGACGGTACCGCTGGCCATCTCGAGCATCCGGTCGAGGCTGCGCTTGGCTTGCAGGCGAAGGCCCTCCTCGATCTCGATGCGGGGTTCGAGATCGCGCAGGCAGGCGTAGAGCTTCTCCATCGTGTTGAGCGCCATGTACGGGCAGATGTTGCAGTTGCAGTTCCCGTCCGCCCCGGGCGCGCCGATGAAGGTCTTCTCCGGAATCGCCTTTTCCATCTGGTGGATGATGTGCGGCTCGGTCGCCACGATCAGCGTGTCGCCGGGGAAGGACTTGGCGAATCCGAGAATGCCACTGGTCGAACCGACGTAATCGGCGTGGTCGATGATGTGCGGCGGGCACTCGGGGTGCGCCGCAACCGGCGCGTCGGGATGCTCGGCCTTGAGCTTGAGCAGTTCGCGCTCGCTGAAAGCCTCGTGCACGATGCACACGCCGGGCCAGAGCAGCATGTCGCGGCCGAACTTGCGGTTGAGATAGCCGCCCAGATGCCGGTCGGGGCCGAAGATGATCTTCTGGTCCGCCGGAATCTGGCTGAGGATGGTCTCCGCGCTCGAGCTGGTGACGATCACGTCGGACAGCGCCTTAACCTCGGTCGAGCAGTTGATGTAAGTCAGCGCGATATGGTCGGGGTGCGCCTCGCGAAAGGCGCGGAACTTCTCCGGCGGACAACTGTCCTCCAGACTGCATCCGGCATCCATGTCGGGCAGGACGACGATCTTCTCAGGGCTCAGGATCTTGGCGGTGTCAGCCATGAACTTGACGCCGCAGAACGCGATGACGTCGGCGTCGGTGTCGGCCGCCTTGCGGCTCAGTTCGAGGCTGTCGCCGACGAAATCGGCAAGGTCCTGCAATTCCGGCTTCTGATAGTAGTGCGCCAGGATGACCGCGTTGCGCTCCTTGCGCAGACGATCGATCTCGGCGCGCAGATCGGCGCCCGTGGGAAGTCTGGTTTCGATGCTCATGCCTGGGGCAACCTTTCAACGAGCGCTTGGCTCCGCAAAAGGTCCCTACATCGGCGGGAAGAACGCTTCCATAGGCCTGTTTGCCCCCGGCGTGCCCGCGATCACCGACTGGGTGAACGCGATGCCCCAGTCGCTGTAGGCGACGAGGTCGGCCACGATCTGGATCGCGACGAAGGTCCCGATCCCCACCAGCCATGCGGGATGGACCCGGCCGTAGCGGCGCTTGTCGGCCAGCATGCCGATCGCCGGGAAGATCATCGGCACCAGGATGGAGCCGACCCACCAGGCATAGGGAATGAGGAACGGCATCGGCAGGATGCGGCCGAGACCGGGTCCGGTCAGGATGGCGAAGGCGCAGAACATCAATCGCCGATGCCAGCCGGTGTTGGCACGCACCGCGATGGCGGCCACGACCATTGCTATCACGCCGGCGAGCTGCAGCGTGTTGCTGAACATGAACTGGTTCTGGTCGAAGAAGGGCGGCCCGCCCGCCGATTGCAGCGAGGCGCGGGTTATCAGGACCCCCATGATCGCCACCAGCGGCAGCCAGGCGGCGGCGATCCAGCCGATCCTGCGGTGTAGCCGGTTGTTGCGCGCGTAGATCAGGGCGTTCTGCGCGACATAGAGCCCCATCCAGCCCATCATCACCCAGGCGTGGAAGTGGACCAGCCAGGGCGCGCCGAAGCTGGATCTGCCCAGCGCCGCGTTCATGCCGAAGCCGACCACGTTGGCGCCCGCCATCACGCAGGCCATGATGAAGAAGAAGCGCGCCTCGCTCTCTGCAGGACGCGAAAAAGGAATGGTTGCCATCGCCGTTTCCCCCCGGCGAGGATGATAATTGTTTATCGCAACATTGGCAATCGGCCGCTTACTGGGCGACGTCCCCGTCGAAAGCGACCTCGACCTTTACGTCGCCGTAGCCGGCAACCTGCAGCGGGATGGTCAGGTTCTGCCGGATCGCTTCCTTCGCCGCAGTCTTGGCCAGAGCCAGGATTTCCGCGTTGCGGGCAAATTCGCTCGCCTTGCGTTCCGCCTGGGCCGAGTTGTTGCGGGCCAGATCCTGCGCCGCGCCGCCGGTGACGAAGTTGCCGTCGGTAAACAGCCGGGCCGACTTTTCGTCGAGGTTGGGGATCGAGGTCTGGAGCGGGGGAAGCTGGACGCGCAACGTGTCGCTACCGTCGTCCCATTGCATCCGGTCGCGGCCGACACTGGCGAGATTGACGCGGTACTCTACTGTTGCCGGGACGATCATCGCCTGGCGGCTCTTGAGGACCGGCAGGCCGAGCGGACCGCGCTGATCGGTGCTTTCGGCCACGACCTCGAAGCGGCTGGAGAACACGGTGAGCGAATTCTGCTTCTCGAACGCCAGCATGGCGCTTGCCACCGGATCGCCTTCCGCCTGGTAGAAGAAAGCGCGCCAGGCCAGCCAGGCGGCGACGGCAAGCATCACGATGAAGAGGAGCCAGGGGACCATCTGCACGCGGGCGAGGGCCGGCTCGCGCCGCGCTTCGGGCAGCGGGCGGAGGGTTTCGCTTGCGGGGCGGTTCAGGGTGTCGTCGACCATATGTCCAGTGAACGGGCGACCTGCCCCCGACGTTCCAGATCGAGCAAATGTGCTTCGACCGAGAGCCCCGCCGCGGGCCAGAGGAATTCCGCCACCCCCTTGTACATGACCGGCACCAGGTCGGCGATCGCCTGCGGCCGTTCGCCCAGCAGACGCAGGATCTGCCGTTCGCGCTGGCGGCGATGCCCGATCATCCCGCGCACGAGCTGGCGCGGATTGCCGACCGCGGGGCCATGCGCGGGATAGTAGATCCGGTCGTCGCGCGCATGGAGCTTGTCGAGGCTGGCCATGTAGGCGGCCATGTCGCCGTCGGGCGGGGCGACCACGGTGGTCGACCAGCCCATCACGTGGTCGCCGGTGAACACGGCTCCGGCCCCTTCCAGCGCGAAGCACAGGTGGTTCGAGGTGTGGCCCGGCGTGGCGAGAGCGGTGAGCGTCCACCCGGGACCGGATATACCCTCGCCGTCGGCCAGGATGCGGTCGGGAGCATAAGTAGTGTCGAACGGCGCGTCGGCGCGGGGTCCGGCGTTCTCGAGCACCAGCGGCGCGCAGCCGACAACCGGCGCGCCGGTGCGTTCGGCAAGCGGGGCCGCCGCGGGGGAATGGTCGCGGTGCGTGTGGGTACACATGATGGCCACGACCTTGGCCTCGCCGATGGCGCGCGCGAGGGCATCGAGGTGGGCTTCGTCGGCCGGCCCGGGATCGATGACCGCCAGCCCCTCGTCGCTTCCGACGAGGTAGGTTTGGGTGCCGGTATAGGTGAACGGCGAGACGTTGGGCGCCAGCACCCGCCGCACCAGCGGTTCGAGCTGCTCCGTCTCGCCGGTCGGCCAGGGTTGCGGGGGCATCGCCATCGCCTGCATATGGCGGGCGGGAGACGATATGCAAACGACCGAACCGCTGATCCTGGTGCTGGACGAAGGCACGACCTCGACCCGGGCGATGTTGTTCACCGCCGGCGGCGAGTTGCGCGGCCAGGCGCAGCGTGAGCTCACGCAGCATTATCCGCGGCCCGGCTGGGTGGAGCACGATGCGGCCGAGATCTGGCACCATACCCTGGCTTGCGCGCAGGAGATGGTCGCGGCGGCCGGGGGTGCGGGACGCATTGCGTGCCTGGGGGTGACCAACCAGCGCGAAACCGTGGTCGCCTGGGATCGGGCGACGGGCGAACCGCTTTCGCGTGCAATCGTGTGGCAGGACCGGCGAACGGCCGAAACCTGTGCCGCCTTGCGCGATTCGGGCGCGGAGGATGCCGTCCGGCGCCAGACCGGGCTCATGCTCGACCCCTATTTCTCGGCCACCAAGATGCGCTGGCTGCTGGACAACGAGCCGGGCGTTCGTGCGGCGGCGGATGCCGGCACCCTGGCTTTCGGGACGGTCGAATCCTGGTTGGTGTGGAAGCTGACCGGTGCCCACCTGACCGATGCCGCCAACGCCAGCCGCACGCTTTTGCTCGCCCTGGATGGAGCGACCTGGGACGAAGGGCTGTGCGACCTGTTCGGGGTGCCGCGCTCCGCCCTGCCAGAGGTTGTCGACAACGCTGGCCAGTTCGGGACCACTACACTTTTCGACGCGCCGATCCCGGTCACCGGGCTGGCCGGCGACCAGCAGGCTGCGACGATCGGGCAGGGCTGCCTCGCGCCCGGCGACACCAAGGCGACCTTCGGCACAGGCGCGTTCGTCCTGGCCAACATGGGTGGGCGATTGCCGCATTCGGCCCACCGCCTGCTTGGGACGGTCCTGGCGCAGATCGCCGGCCGGCGCACCTACGCGCTCGAGGGGTCCATCTTCGTCGCGGGCAGCCTGTTCCAATGGCTGCGCGATTCGCTGGGCCTGATCGTCAGTGCACCCGAAAGCGAGGACCTGGCCCGTTCGGTCCCCGACAGCGCCGGTGTCGTGTTCGTCCCGGCTTTGTCCGGCCTTGGCGCGCCCCACTGGCGGGCCGAGGCGCGCGGACTGGTCGATGGCCTGACATTCGCCGCGACCCGCGCGCACGTCGTTCGCGCCGCGCTCGAATCGGTCAGCCACCAGACTCGCGACCTGGCCGAGGCTTTCGCGGCCGACGGCGCACCGTGGGCGACATTGCGGATCGACGGGGGGATGAGCGCCAACGACTGGCTGGCGCAGGATCTTGCCGGGACGCTGCAGGTCCCCGTCGTGCGGCCCGATTTCGTGGAGACGACGGCGCTCGGCGCGGCGATGCTGGCGGCGGTGGGCGCCGGGCTTCACGCCTCGCTGGAAAGCGCCGCCGGGGCGATGATCGGCGCGACCAGGCTTTTCAGTCCCGACATGCCGGAGGCGGTTCGTGCCGCCCGCCTCATGGCTTGGCGGGCGGCACTCGCCAAAGTCTGACGCTAGCGTGCGCCCATTTCTGAGCCGAGCCGTTCGCGCAGACGATGAATGGCGGCGGGATACATCCGGAAGCGATCGCGCCAGGCATTGTCGAGCCGGGCGATGCGATCGTGAAAGCGTTCGGTCCGGCGGATCAGCCTGACGAGGTCCGGCGTCAGCATGGCCAGCTGATCGGCGTCGGCCGGCGGCTGCCCGCCCGGCAACCGACCGTGATGGCGCAGCTGGAATTCACTGAGTTCGCCCGCGAAGAAGGCCCGCTGGTTGAGCAACCAAGCGATGGCGTGCATCATCCGTGTGGTCGTTCGCAGCGCCTCGCAGGACAAAGCGACACGGGCGAGATCCTCGTCCGCCCCGGCCAGATCGAGCCGGCCCGAGAGATCGAACGCGGCGCGCACCTCGTCGGCCAGGGTTAGCGCCTCGGTATAGAGCGATTCGATGATCGTGGGGCTGATGCTTGCATGGTCCGCCATCTCGATCGAGGGGCTAAACCCTTTCCGCGAAGCCATGCCAGCACGTTAACCAAGGTTTTCCGCCGCGATTTGGCGCTGTCCCCAGCCGACACGCTTTCAGGCGATAATGTCGGGCATGAGATAGTCCTCGAACGCCGCGATCTGATCCTTCAGCAGCAGCTTGCGCTTCTTCAGCCGGGCGATCTGCAACTGATCCTGGCTGCCGGTTTCGGTCAGAGCCGAGATCGCGGCATCGAGATCGCGGTGTTCGGTGCGCATCAAGGCCAGGCGGCGGCGCATTTCGTCTTCTGTCACGTTCGACTTGCCCCACCCGTGTTCGTCACGTCGCCACGCGCGACCGGTTCGCCGCGGCATCGTTTGGTGAATTAACGATTGTGTGTTTTGATGACAATCGCACGGCTCATCGGCCGCACAGCCTGAGTCGCGCAGCGGGTCGCAAGACCGCAGGCTTACCAGGAGAACACGATGGAAAATTCGCATGTCGCCGCCCTCCAGACCAAGCACGACGGACTGGAGCGCAAGCTGAAGGACGAACTGAACCGGCCGGCACCCGACATCGCAATCATCCAGACCCTCAAGAAGCAAAAGCTCCTCATCAAGGAAGAGCTCGCACACATCTAAAATCGAGAAATTCGCAGGGCCTCGTCCCTGTTCAATCGCCCGGGTATGCGGTAGCGGTCGTTCCAGATGTCCGCCGCCGCCGCTGCCCGCTCGATCCTGACCCAGCTACACGAGCTGATGGCCTCGCGCATCAACGCGCAGGGCAAGCTCAACCAGGTCGTCGACATCATCGGCGAGGCGCTCGATAGCGAGGTCTGCTCGATCTACCTGCTGCGCGACGGCATGCTCGAGCTTTTCGCAACGCGCGGCCTGAACCAGAGCGCCGTTCACGTCACCAAGCTGGCGGTCGGCGCCGGTCTGACCGGCACGATCGCGCAGAACATCGAGACGTTGAACCTGGCCGAGGCGGCCACCCATCCCGAGTTCCAGTACCGTCCGGAAACCGGCGAGGAAAAGTTCCATTCCTTCGCGGGCGTTCCGATCGTCCGGCGGGAGCGGGCGATCGGGGTGCTGACGGTGCAACACGCCGAATCGCGCCGTTACGAAGAGGTCGAGATCGAGGCCCTGCAGACCGTCGCAATGGTCCTGGCGGAGCTGGTGCGCAGCGCGGGCCTGGTCGACGAGGAAGCGCCGGGCGCGATTCCCGGTGCCCAGACCGGGCAGGAAATCGTCAAGGGGCTGCAACTCGTCAAGGGCCTGGGCCTGGGCCAGGCATTGTTCCACCAGCCGCGCATCACGATCGAGCAGACGGTCGCCGAGGATACCGAGGCCGAACGCCAGCGGGTCTATCTCGCCTTCGACAAGATGCGCGAGCAGATCGAGCACATGGCCGGACAGGCCGAATTCGGCCTCGGCGGGGAACAGGACGAAGTCCTGCAGACCTACAAGATGTTCGCCTACGACGAAGGCTGGGGCCGCCGGATCAACGAGGCGATCGATTCCGGTCTGACAGCCGAAGCGGCGATCGAGCGCGTCCAGCAACGTACCCGCATGCGGATGCGCGAGATCGACGATCCGCTGCTGGCCGACCGGATGCACGACCTGGAAGACCTGGCCAACCGCCTGCTGCGGATCGTGTCGGGCCAGCTCGGCACCGCGGCCAGCCAGGGCCTCAAGCACGATTCGGTCCTGATCGCCAAGAACCTGGGTCCGGCCGAGCTGCTCGAATACGACAAGCGGCGGCTGAAGGGCGTGGTGCTGGAGGAAGGCAGCCTCACCGCGCATGTCGTCATCGTGGCGCGAGCCATGGGGGTCCCGGTGATCGGCCGCGTGCGCAACGCCCGCGGCCTGATCCGCGAAGGCGACACGCTGCTGGTCGACGGCGACGAGTCGACCCTGACGATCCGCCCGGTCCAGGGCGTACTCGACGGGTTCGAGAGCCGCCTTGTCCGCAGCCGCGAGAAGCAGGCCGCTTATGCCAAGCTGCGCGATGTCGAACCCTTCACGCGCGACGGGCAGCGCATCCAGGTAATGATCAACGCGGGCCTGCGCGAAGACATGTCCATGCTCAGCCTGACGGGGGCCGACGGCATCGGGCTGTTCCGCACCGAGTTCCAGTTCCTGGTTTCCGCCACGATGCCCTCGCGCGACGGGCAGAAGCGGCTGTACAAGGACGTGCTCGACGCGGCCGGAACCAAGCCGGTCATCTTCCGCACCGTCGACATCGGGGGCGACAAGGCGCTCCCCTATACGCTGTCCGAAACCAGCCGCGAGGACGAGAACCCGGCGATGGGCTGGCGCGCGTTGCGGCTGGCGCTGGAGCGCGAAGGCCTGCTGATGGCCCAGGCGCGCGCGCTGATCGAGGCGGCCGGCGGCAAGACGCTGAACGTCATGTTCCCGATGGTGTCCGAGCCGTGGGAATTCGACGCCGCGCGCGAGGTGTTCGAGCGCGAAGTCGCCTATCTGCGCAAGCTCAAGAAGAAGCTGCCCGAGGCGATCAATTACGGCGTGATGCTCGAGGTGCCCTCGCTTGCCGAGATGCTCGACGTGCTGATCCCGCGCCTGTCGTTCATTTCGATCGGCACCAACGACCTGACGCAGTTCCTGTTTGCGGCCGACCGGGCGAACCCCAAGCTGGCCGAGCGCTACGACTGGCTCAGCCCGTCGATCCTGCGGTTCCTGTCGCGCGTGGTGCTGGCCACCAAGGGGCACAAGGTGGACCTGGGCGTGTGCGGCGAGATGGGCGGGCGGCGGCTGGAAGCACTGGCGCTGATCGGGCTGGGCATCCGCCGGCTGTCGATCACTCCGGCCTCGGTTGGGCCGCTCAAGGAGCTCGTTCGCCGCATCGACACGGTGGAGATCGGTGCGGCGATGAAGCAATGGCTGGCCAATCCCCCGCCCGACATGCGCGGGGCAATGATGCAGTGGGCCAAGGAACGTGAAATCGAGGTCGATTGATGCCCCGGCCCCGGCCGCCCTTGACTTGCGGCGCGCCTGTCCGTCTTTTGCGGGTTACGAGAAAACGGGTTGCACGACCCCATGACGCACGGGAGCGACATGGACGACACGAATGACATGATCGAAACGCCGCCGGTGGTCCCGCAAAACGCGGGCGCCCGTCTGCGCGCGGCGCGCGAATCCCTGGGCCTTACCGTGGAGCAGGTCGCCGCGCAGACGCGCATCCCACTGCGCCACCTGATCACCATCGAGAGCGCTGATTACGATAAATTACCCGGGCGAACCTACGCCGTGGGCTTCTCGCGCACCTATGCCAAGACGGTGGGCCTGAACGAGAACGAGATCGTGACGATGGTCCGCGCCGAGCTCGACGAGCGCAGCGGCCGCGATTCCCATCGCCCCGCGACGTTCGAGCCGGGGGATCCTGCGCGGGTGCCCTCACGCGGGCTGGGCTGGCTTTCGGTCGCGGCGGTCGTACTGCTGCTGGCGGGCGGTTTCGCATTCTTCCGTACCGCTCTGGCGCCGGCGGGTGAATTGCCCTCGCTGACCGAACAGGCCGATGCCGAGCGGGCGGCGGCGCAGCGAGCCGCGGCCGCCAATGCCCGGCAGCAGGCGCAGGGGCCGGTCGATCCCGGCGGCGAGGTGGTCTTCACCGCGCTCGAGGATGGCGTCTGGGTCAAGTTCTACGACGCGGCGGGCCAGCAACTGATGCAGAAGCAGATGGCGCGCGGCGAACGCTACGTCGTCCCGGCAAATGCTGCTGGTCCGCAGGTCTGGACCGGGCGGCCCGATGCCTTCTCGATCACCATCGGCGGCAGGCAAGTCGCCAAGCTGGCCGAGGACGACGTCGTGATGAAGGACGTGCCGGTAACGGCCGAGGCGCTGCTCGCGCGGGCCTCGGCGACGCCCGCAACCGCTCCTGCCGGGGAAAACCCCGCCGCGCCCGCGACCTGAGCGCCCCGCCTCCTCGACATTACCGTCCCCCCTTGGCACACTCCGCCGGTTCGTTCGGTCGAGCTCGTTCAGCCGCGGTTCTTTCGCCGGCTGAGAGATCGCAGGGCTGGCAAGAAAGGCAGATTCAATGCGTTTAACCCGATGGGCCGCTTCACGTAACGTGATCGCCGCACTGGCGCTGGCCGGCACCATGATCGTGGCCATGCCGGTGGCCGCGCAGGACGACGCCCGGTTGCGCAAGATCGAGGCGGAGATCCGGGCGATCCAGCGGCAGGTCTTCCCCAATGGTGAGGGGCGATTCTTCACGCCCGAGGTGGTGACGCCCAACGGTCAGGTTCCGGTCCAGAACGTAGGCACCCCTTCGGAAACCGCGGTGACCGATATCCTCGCTCGGCTGGATTCGCTCGAGGCGCAGCTCGCCATGCTGACCGCGCGCAGCGAAGAGAACGCCAACGCCCTCGCGCAGCTCGAAGCCCGGCTCGCGCTGGTCGAGCCGCGCGCCGAGCCGCTCCCGCTGACCCCCGCCCCGGCTCCGGCGCAGAGCACTACCGGCCCGGCCCTCTCGAGCCCGGCGCCGGCTCGCGCCACTCCGACGCCGACCCCTGCGCCCGCACCGGCACGCGCCACGCCGGCCCCGACGCCGACCCCCGCCGCCGCAGCGCGGCCGACGGGGCCCAGCGCCGAACGGCTCGAGCGAGTACGTGCGATCCTCAAGCCCGACACCGGCGATGCGGGCGACGACGATTACACTTATGGCTTCCGCCTGTGGGACGCCGGCTTCTTCCCCGAGGCGCAGCAGGCGCTCAAGCAGTTCGTCGACAAGCATCCCTCGCACTCGCGGATCAGCTTCGGGCGCAACCTCCTGGGCCGTGCCTATTTCGACGACGGGCAACCGCGCGCGGCAGCGCCCTTCTTCCTGGAGAACTACCAGAAGGATCCGAACGGCGCGCGCGCGCCCGACAGTCTGCTTTACCTCGCCGAATCGATGATCGCGCTGAAGGACACCGCGCGCGCGTGCCGTGCCCTGGCGGAGTTCTCCACGAAGTATCCGGCAGTCGCCACCGGGCGGTTGCAGAGCCAGTATGACAAGGACCGCAGGGCCGTCACCTGCTAGCGGCGGAGTGATCGCGGACGAGGCTGCGCGCTTCGAAGCCGACCTGCGCCGCCTGCTCCCGGCGGGCGGAAAGATCGGCCTGGCGGTGTCCGGCGGGCCGGACTCGCTGGCCATGCTCCTGCTGGCGCATGCCGCCATCCCCGAAACCTTCGAGGTCGCGACGGTCGATCACGGCCTGCGCGCGGAGGCGGCGCAGGAAGCTGAATTCGTCAAAGCGGTCTGTGCCGCAAGGGGCGCGGTCCATGCCACGCTGCCGGTCGTTGTGGGGCAGGGCAACGTGCAGAGCGAGGCGCGCCTGGCGCGTTATGCCTCGCTCGCAGTATGGGCGCGGGAGCGGGGCCTCGACGCCATCGCCACGGCGCATCATGCCGACGACCAGGCCGAGACCCTGCTGCTGCGGCTGAACCGGGGGAGCGGTGTCGCGGGGCTCGCCGGGGTCCGCGCGAGGGGGAACGTGCCGGGCAGCGATCTGCCGCTTGTCCGCCCGCTGCTGGGCTGGCGGCGCGCGGAGCTCGCGGCGTTGGTGGACAGGGCAGGGATGACCGCAGTCGTGGACCCGAGCAACGCCGACGAACGCTTCGACCGGGTGCGGATGCGGCGGGCGCTGGCCGGGGCCGATTGGCTCGATCCACGGGCCGTGGCGGCCAGCGCGGCCTGTCTGGCGGATGCCGATCAAGCGCTCGATTGGGCCGCCGAACAGGCCTGGAACGCCCAGGTCACGCGAAACGACGACGCGGTGTTCCTTGCGCCCGGCCTGCCGCGGGCGATCGCGCTCAGGATCGTGGCGCGGATCATGGCGGAGTTCAACGCAGCGCCGCGCGGCGGCGACGTGGCCCGGTTGGTGGATGCGCTGGACGCCGGATCGGCCGGCACGCTCGGCGGCGTGGCGGCGAAGGCGGGAAGGGCCGGCTGGGAGTTCCGCCGCGCGCCCCCGCGCAGGACCTAGGTCTCGATCAGAGCGTCGCCCAGCTTGGCGCTCTTGCCGCGGGTGATGATGACCTTGTCGCCCTTCTTGGCGACGGTGAAGAGCTTGCTGACGAAATCGTTCGGGCTGCCGATGCAGCCGTGGCTGGCAAAGCCGTTCTCGACCGTCGCGCCGCCGTGGATGGCAATGCCATCCCACGTCAGGCGGAGTGTCCAAGGCATCGGCGCGTTGTTGTACTTCTCGGAAACGTTGTGGCGCTCCTTCGACAGGATCGGGAAAGTGCCGAGCGGGGTCGGGTGCTTGTCGGTACCGAGCAGGACGGCGGCCGCGCCGATCTCGTAACCGCCGCGGAAGACCGACAGGACGCGCGCTTCGAGATCAACCGTGATGACCAGCGGGCCGTCGGCCGGGGCGCCGGATTCGTCCCAGTGCCATTCGCCGTACTTGATCGGCCCGTCGATCGGCAGGATTCGCTTGATGACGAATGGTGCCTCCTTGGGCGCCGGGGCGGCAACGGCCTGAGTGGCGGGCCGGGCCGCAGCAGCCACCTGCTGCACGGCCGGCTTGCCGACGGAAGCGGGACTATCGCCAGAGTTGAGCACGTCGTCGGCGGTGAGCCAGGTCGCGGTTCCCTCGGCGTCGCGCGCTTCGAGCGACTGGCCCGTGAAGAACGCCGCACCCAGGGCCAGCACCACCGCTGCCGTCGCCCCGCCAATCCATGTCGTTGCCCTGTTCATGGAGCTACAATGCCGAATTGCCGCGCCGGTGCCAGCCCCCGCGCGTGCGCGTCCCGCAGCGGGACTCGGGCGGGGCAAAGGTTAACGCCTAGCCGTGGGCGCCGAACATGTTGGCGATCGCGGTCGTGATTCGCCGGGTCAGGACATAGGCGTGCTCGATCGGGTCGATATATCGGGCGCGCAGCGCGGCGTATCCTTCCTCGCCGCTGTCGGGGTAGTCGCTCGGCTCGGCCACGGCGAAATCGCCGATACGCGGGAAGTCGGTCGGGAAGGTCCGGCGCAGCTGCTCCAGCGCCTCGTCGATCCGCAGGGTGAAGACCATTTCCAGCACGTCGTCGCGGCTGACGTCGTTCGCCCGGCTGAAGGCGGGGATGGAGACGGCGTTGAGGAACATGTGCTGCAACAGCGCCAGGCGCAGCGCCTGCAGGGCGCCGATCTCGCGGCGCAGGTCCTCGCGCGTGCCGTTGGTGCGCTCGTCGGGCACCAGTTCCAGCAGGCGGTGCAGCTTGAGCGCGTCGATCCGCAAACGGCTGGCCAGGCGGCGGAACACGCCGTTGCGGTCGTCCTTGACGAGATATTCGGCCAGTGCCTCGCACGGCGCCGCAAGGTGGCTCTCGGTGCCGCGATAGGGGCGGCTGGCCCAATAGGCTGAATTGAACAGCTCGCCCCAGGCGGCGACGGTCTTCACGCTGGCCAGCGCATCCGCCGCGCGCACCAGCCGCACCAGCTGGCGCCCGCGTGCGCTCTCGCTCAGCAGCGCCGCCAGCTGCTCGTAGTTGCCCTCGGCCGCGGTGCCGACCCCGGCAATGACGTTCACTGGATAGCCGAGCTGCTGCAGGATGGAATTGTGCGGGATGGCGCGGATCTGCCGCAGGTTCATCTCGCGGTCGGCGCTCAGGTCAGACTGGCGGCGCGAGACGCGGCTGCCGGTGCTGTTCAGCAGGCCCAGGCCGAACGCCGTGACGGCGCGGCTGTAGGTCCGGCTTTCGAGATGCTCGTGCTGGTGATCGCGGATCGCGCGGTAGAAATCGAGGCTGAGATCGGTGCGGCGATAGAACGGGTCGGCGGGCGCGGCGGGATCGGAATGGGCGGGGTCGAGCTCCGCGATGCGGGTCAGGGTGGCGAGCGCGAGTTCGGGCGTGGCGAAGAACAGGTAGCCGTCGCCGCCCTGGAAGCTGACCTCCGGTTCCAGCCGGATTTCCGCGCGGGCGAAGCGGCGCCGGGCCCACGGAGACAGCGGCCATTCGAGCCGGTCCTGCATCCCGCACGGGTGCGCCCCGCGGCCCATGCTCTCGCCGTGGGTGTCGAAAATCAGCGCCGAAACATCCGTCAGATTCGACGCTTTCATCGCCTCGGCCAGTCGCCCCTGCAGGCGTTCGATGGCGAGGCTTGCCGGGATCTGTCCGACGAAGCGCCCGGCGTCGGAAAACCCGGTCTGGATCGAGACCCGCCCGCGCGCCCGGGCATAGGCGCGGTATTCGTCCTCCGCGAGCAGTTCGTCGAGGAAACGGCCGCCATGCTCCAGCGCGCTCTCGGTCTCGAACAGGGGCGAGATATCGACCTTGCCCTCGATCCCGAACAGCTTCGCCAGGTAGAGCGCGGCGAGCATCGTCGCCGGTTCCTCGCATTCGGCCACCAGCATGCGGATCGGCGCGTCGCGGTCGATGTGGGCGAGGATCTGCGCCATCGCCAGGAACTGGCGGATCGCGGTCGAACTCTCGATTGCCAGCGCGGCGAAGTTGCTGCGCAGGGGGAGTACTGCGGCGATCGCCTTGCGCAGGTGGACCATGGCGCCCTTGCTGCCCAGGTCGAGCTCGCCCTTCGGGTCGAGCCGGCGGCGGATCGCGTTGTGGAGCTGCTTGGCGTTCACCCGAAAATGGACCCAGCCCATACTGAGCCCGTCAGCGCGCATCGCCGCGGCGAGCGTCTTGAGCGCGGTGGCGACCGTGGGGTCGGCGACCTTCGCATCGCTTTCCAGCCGCTCGATCCACGGCGCCAGCGACAGGCACTTGCGCGGATCGTTGGCAGTCAGCCGGTTGGCCGCGACCGACAGCGCGGCAGGTTCGGTCAGGTCGGCGGCGAAGTCCGACGCCCGGTCGCGCGCATAGCCGGTGGCCGCGCGCAGCTCGGCCGCCAGCGGGTGGGCCGGATCGATCGCCTCGAGCGCGGCGGTGTATCGGGCCAGCCGCTGGGCCTTCTCGGCCAGCCGGAAACCGATCGAATGGAACCACTTGATGTCGGTCCGCCCGTCCATGTCGTAGCCGACCCAGGTGGCGAAGCGGAACGGCAGCGGCGCCAGGTCGAGCCATTCGCCCGGCCAGCGCTCGCGCGCCACGTCCAGCAGGCGGGTGACGATGCGGTCGCGCGCGTCCTGCGCCCGGGCCATCGCCGCCATCGCCGCCTCGTGCTCGTAGGCGAGCGTCACGGCTGGGCGCTCGGCCGGGGCGACGCAGACCTCGTCCGCCCCGCCGCTGGCGCGTTCGGCCAACGCGGCGGACTGCGCCGGGGCCAGCAGGAAGGTCGGGTGCGCGGTGAACACGGCGTGGAGCCGCGGGACCTCCCAGCTTGCGCGGAAGGCGGCGAAGTCTGCGTCGCCGGCATCCAGCCGGGCGAGGTTCTCGGCCGGGTCGTTGGGCGCGATCAGGTCGCGCAACCGGTCGGCCCGGCGTTCCAGCGCGCGGCATTCCAGGTGCGCGATGAGGCTCTCGCAGGCGCCGAGCGAGAGTTCGCCGCTCTCGATCCGGCGCGACAGGTCGAGCGAGAGCTGGAAAACCGGATTGAACAGCGGCGTTTCGCGGGTGCGGGCGTGCAATTCCTGCAGGCGCCCGAGCAGGTCGTCGGCGGTGTCGAGCGCCGAGTCGCTCATGGATGCTCGCTGGCGAAGGCGGCCGCCGCGCCGAGCAGGCCGGGCTCGGGATGGATCAGCATGCGGACCGGGATTCCGCTCATCATGTGTTCGTAGCGGCCCTTGTGGACGAAACGTTCGGCAAAGCCCGAGACCGGGAGCAGGTCGCGCAGCCGCTGGACGAGCCCGCCGGCGAGGACCACCGCGCTCGACCCGTGGGCCAGCGCGTAATCGCCGCACACGCTGCCGAGCGACTGGCAGAACCGCTCCACCGCCGCGCGGCACAAGGCGTCCGTGCCGTCGATGCCGCTTTCCCAGATCGCCTTGTCGTCGAGATCGGGCAGGACCCGCTGCTCGATCCGGCCGAGGATTTTTCGGATGACCACGATGCCGGGGCCGGAAACGACGCGCTCCAGGCTGACCCGGCGGTGCTGCTGGCGCAGGTCGGCCAGCAGCATGTCGTCGATCGGGTCGACCGGCGCGAAATCGACATGCGCGCCCTCGGTCGCCTGGACATGGTAGCCGCCGGGATGGCGGTGAAAATGCGCCACGCCCAGGCCCGTGCCGGGGCCGATCACGCTGACGGTTCCGTCGCCGGGTAGGGGCGCGTCGGGGCCGGCCACCGGGACGAGATCGGCGGCATCGGCCCGTGCCACGGCATGGGCCACGGCGCCGAAATCGTTGATCAGGGTCATCCGCTCGAGGCCGAGATCGCCGGCGATCCGGTCGGGCCGGAACGACCAGGTGTTGTTGGTCATCCGCACGGTCTGGCCGTTGACCGGGGCGGCGATGGCGATGGCCGCGTCGCGCGGCAGGGGGGCGCCGGCCTTGGCCTGGTAGGCTTCCCAGGCGGTCTGCAGGCTGACGTGGTCGGAGGTCCTGAACTTGACCGGTTCGCCCAGCACGATGCCCAGCGGCCCGATCTGCGCCGGGGCGAAGCGGGCGTGGGTGCCGCCGATGTCGATGACGGTCAGGTGCGTTACGTCGGACCTCCCTTCAGGCATGCCCATGCTGCACCGCAACATGGGCTGGCGCAAGCGATTAGTCCTCCTTGCGCACGGACACCGTCTTGTCGCCGAAATCGGCGTTGCCGAACACGGTCATGAAGGCGACGTCGGCCGCGTCGCGCCCCACACCGATCTTCACCATTTCGGCCGGGTCGGCCATGCCGGTCGCGTCGATCAGGTGCCAGGCCCCGCCGCCCGGGATAGTCGGATCTGCCAGGAAAACCTCGGCCACGGCGTGGAAATCGGGCGGCTCCACCCCGGGCGCATAGACGCTGACGTAGCGCGCCGGGATGGTCGAGGCGCGCGCGAGGGTGATGACCAGATGCGCGTAGTCGCGGCAGATGCCGTGGCGTTCGACAAAGGTGTCGAGCGCAGTCGTGTTTGTGTCGCTCGATCCCGGCGTATAGGTCAGGTGGCTCGCGACCCAGTCACGGATCGCCTCGATCCGTGCGCCCCCGTCGCTGTCGGCGAATTCGTCGGACACGAACGACTGGAAGCGGTCGGCCGGGCAATAGCGCGAATCGAACAGGTACTCGACCGCTTCGCCGGGCAGTTCGTGCGGATCGAGCCGGTTGAGCGTGGCGATCTCGGCCAGGATGCGCTTGACCTCCACCCGGGCGGTATAGGCGACCTCGTAATGCCCTTCGGCATGCAGCCAGACGCGCTCACCGATGGAATCCTGGGCAGGCACACGGGCGTGGTCCTTCGCCTCGGTCAGCTGGCAATCGCAGGCGAGGATTTCCTGCTCGGGAATGTCCGCCGCCTCGAACTGGAGGAGGACATCGGTCGGCTGCGAGAGGTCGAACGAGAAGCGAGCGTCTATGGCTATGGGCATATGCCGGGCCAATGCACGCGCGGGCCAGGTGTTCCTAATTCCCCATCGCGTGGGCGACGACATAGCGCCGGCTGCCCGCCGAACGGTGCTCGGCAAGGTAGATCCCCTGCCACGATCCCAGCAGCATCTTCCCGTCGGCGAACGGGATCGTCAGGCTGTTGCCGGTGAGCATGGCCTTGATATGCGCGGGCATGTCGTCGGGCCCCTCGGCATCGTGCTCGTAGCCGTCGCCCTCGGGCGCGGCCATGGCGAGCCAGCGCATCAGGTCGCGGCGCACGGCCGTCGCGGCATTCTCGTTGATCAGCAGGCTGGCGCTGGTGTGCTGGCAGAACAGCGTGACCGTGCCCATCCCGATGTCGGCCGCGCGCAGCCAACTGCCCACGTCGTGGGTGATCTCGAGCAGGCCCTGCCCCTCGGTCTCGAACGTCAGGATGGCGTGCGCCTGGTGCATGGCGTTCCTATATCCGAAAAATGGTAAAGCAGTGTGAACTCTTCGCCAGCCCGCCCGTGGTGCCGGGGCTGGTCCTGGTCGAGGAAGCGGTAAGCGAGGCGGACGAGGCCGCGATCGCCGCGGCCATCGACGGCGCGCCGCTCGCCCCGTTCCAGTTCGGCCAGTGGCAGGGCAAGCGGCTGACGGCGAACTATGGCAGCGCCTACGACTACCAGCGCGGCCGGCCGACCGAGGCGCCGCCGCTGCCGGGCTGGCTGGTGACCCTGCGCGCCCGGCTTGCCCCGCTGGCCGGGCACGCCGCGGAGGATTTCGTGCAGGGCCTGCTGATCCGCTACGATCCCGGCGCCGGCATCGGCTGGCACCGCGACCGGCCGCAATACGGCGACGTGCTGGGCCTGTCGCTCAGCGCGCCGGCGACCTTGCGGCTGCGGCGACGGACGGGGAGCGGGTTCGAGCGCCGCAGCGTGGAACTGCCGCGCCGCTCGCTCTACCTGCTTTCGGGCGAGGTGCGCGAGGGGTGGGAGCACTCGATCGCGCCGATGGAGGTGGTCCGCCGCAGCGTCACGCTGCGCACGATGCGATAACGGGGCCGCGCGCGAACAACCGCGCCGGCCGCCCGGGTCAGGCCGGAGCGGCGATGACCCCGAACAGGTCGTGCTCGTCGGCTTCCTCGACCAGCACCTGCGCAAAATCCCCCGGGCGGAGACCCGCGGGCACGTTGCGCAGGAAGACCTGGCCGTCGATCTCGGGCGCGTCGGCCTGGCTGCGGGCGGTGGCGCCGATGTCGCCATCCTCGTCGGGCTCGCCCACTTCGTCGACGATGACCGGCAGCGTGCGGCCGACCTTGGCGGCCAGCTTGTCTGCGCTGATCCGCGCGGTCAGTTCCATCAGCCGGGCGTAGCGCTCTTCCTTCACCGCCTCGGGCACCGGGTCGGGCAGGGCATTGGCCGCCGCTCCTTCGACCGGTTCGAAGCGGAAGGCGCCCACGCGGTCGATCCGCGCCTGTTCGAGCCAGTCGAGCAGGTACTGGAAGTCCTCCTCGGTCTCGCCCGGAAAGCCGACCACGAAGCTCGAGCGGACGGTCAGGTCCGGGCAGATCGCGCGCCAGTTGGCCAGCCGCTCGAGCACGCGGGCGTCGTTGGCCGGGCGCTTCATCGCGCGCAGGATGCGCGGGCTGGCGTGCTGGAACGGAATGTCGAGGTAGGGCGTCAGCAGCCCTTCGGCCATCAGCGGGATGACCTGGTCGACGTGCGGATAGGGATAGACGTAGTGCAGGCGGACCCACGGCACGTCGCCCTGCGGGGTGCGCAAGCCGCCCAGTTCGCGCGCCAGATCGGTCATGTGCGCGCGGACCGGCGCACCCTTCCACATCTGGCTTTCGTGCCGGGTGTCCACGCCATAGGCGCTGGTATCCTGGCTGATGACCAGCAGTTCCCTGGTGCCGGCCGCCACCAGCTTTTCCGCCTCGCGCAGCACCGCGTCGATCCGCCGGCTGGCGAGCTTCCCGCGGATCTGCGGGATGATGCAGAAGGCGCAGGTGTGATTGCAGCCCTCGGAAATCTTGAGGTAACTGTAGTGCCGCGGCGTCAGCTTCACGTCGTCGAGGTCGGGCTGGGGAATCAGGTCGACATAGGGGCCCTGCGATGCGGGCGCCGCCTCGTGCACGGCCTCGACCACCTGCTCGTACTGCTGCGCCCCGGTCACCGCCAGGACCTGCGGGAAGCGGGCGCGGATCACCTCGGCGTCCTCGCCCATGCAGCCGGTCACGATGACCTTGCCGTTCTCGGCGATGGCCTCGCCGATCGCCTCGAGGCTTTCCTCCTTGGCGCTGTCGAGGAAGCCGCAGGTGTTGACCACGACCACGTCGGCGCCCTGGTAGTCGGGGCTCATCGCGTAGCCGTCGGCGCGCAGGCGCGTGAGGATGCGCTCGGAATCGACCAGCGCCTTAGGGCAGCCGAGCGATACCATGCCGATCTTGCGCTGTTCGGGAATGCGGGTGGCCATTGCGCGGCGGCCCCTACACCCATGGGCGCGGTTGCGCTAGAGCAGCGGCGGTCGCGCGGGGGAGGTGACGATGGGCAATGTGAATCTACTGGCCGTTTTCCTTGGCGCGGCCGCGTTCTTCGCGATCGGCGCGCTGTGGTACGGCCCGCTGTTCGGCAAGGCATGGAAGGCGCTCGTCGGCTACGACGGGGAAAGGATGCCCCACCCCGTGTCGCGCACGCCGATGCCGGTGATCATGGGGCTGGCTTTCCTGTTCGAACTGCTGATCGCGCTGATGCTGGGCCACAACATCGCCCGGGCGAATCCGGCGCCGCACGTCATCATGATGATGGCAGTCGGCTTCGGGGCGACGATCATGGCCCCGGCGCTGGGCATCAACTACCTGTTCCAGCAGCGCACGGGGAAGCTGTTCGCGATCGACGCCGGCTATTTCCTGGTCGGCATGGCCGCGATGGGCGGGGTGTTCGTGGCCCTCAGCTGACCGGGAAGTCGCCGGGCTGGGTGCGGCGGATCTCGACGATCACGTCGCCTTCCTGCAGCGCGCCGGCCTCGTCTTCCCAGAAACCGGTCACGTTGTCGCCGCGATAGACACGCAGGCCGCGCCCGCCGGTGTCCAGCTCGTCGAGCGACTTGCCGATCTCGCCGGGCGTGACCGGCCGCTCCACCAAGTGCACCCGCCCGGTGACCGAGGCGAGGTCGGCAAGGTAGTCGGCCACGTGGGCGCCCTGCGCGCTGCCGGCCAGCAGCAGCCCGGTAAAGCGCACCGGGTTAATCACGTTGTTGGCCCCGGCCTGGCGCGCCAGCAGTTCGTTGTCCGACGCGCGCACGACCACGCTGATCGGCACCTTGGGCGCAAGGTGGCGCACGGTCAGGACGATCAGGATGGAGGCGTCGTCACGCCCGGCGGACACCAGCACCGACCGGGCGCGGTCGATCTGCACGGCCAGCAGGCTGTCGTCGCGCGTGGCGTCGGCCTCGATCACGTTGCAGCCTTTTGCCTCGGCATGTTCGAGCCGCTCCGCGCTCGGGTCCATCACCACGATGCAGGATGGATCGGTGCCCCGGGCGATCAGTTCCTCGACCGCCTCGGAACCCGACACGCCGTAGCCCAGCACGATCAGATGGTCGGACAGCTTTGACTGGATGCGGGACATGCGCCATTTCTCCCAGCTTCTCTTGATGACGAAATTGTAGGCCGCGCCCACGAAGATGAAGATCACCGCGAAGCGGATCGGGGTGACGATGACCGCTTCGATGAATCGCGCGCGGTCGCTGATCGGGGCGATGTCGCCGAACCCGGTCGTGGTGATCGAGATCATCGTGAAATAGAACACGTCGAGGAAGCTGACCACGCCGTCGTGATGGTCGACCAGCCCCTCACGGTCGAACCAGTGGATGATCGCGACGAGCATGACCAGCGCGAAGGCTGCCAACACGCGGATGCCGATGTCGGCCCAGACCGGCACCTTGAGCGCGCGGCGCAGCGGAGCGAAGCGGCGAACCCTTACCGTGTTTTGCGATCGGTTCCCCTGCGCCATCGCCCCAGCCTAGCGCAGCAGGGGGCCGGGATCGACCAGATCGCCGTCGTGACGGATCTCGAAGTGGATTTCCGCGCCGGCGGCCTTGCCGGTCCCGGCGATGCCGAGCCGCTCGCCGGCCTTGATCGCATCGCCAACGGACACGGTGGCGCGGGCCAGTTCGCCGTAAGCGCTTTGCCACCCGTTGCCGTGGTCGATCACCACCAGCTTGCCCCAGCGCGACTTGTCGTCGGTTACCGTCACCACGGACCCGCTCGCCGCCGCGCGGACCATGTCGCCCGGCTTCGCGGCGATGTCGAGCCCGGCATGGCCGCCGCCGTCGGCACGCCTTTTCCAACCGAGCAGGACCTTCCCGTCGTGCGGCTTGCGGAACCACGGCCGGCGCGGCGTCGTCGGAGTGGCGCGCTCGGGCAGGACGGCGGGAATGATCAGCCGCTGGCCGAGTTTCACCGTCCCCCTGGCGTCGAGCCCGTTCGACAGCGCGATCTGGCTGGAGGGAACACGGTACCGCTCGGCGATGCGCGACAGGGTGTCGCCCGATTTGACGGTGTGCGTCTTCTGCCGCGGGATAACCAGCTTCTGGCCCAGCTTCACGACATAGGGTTCGGCAAGCCCGTTCGCCTCGGCCACGACCACTTCGGGCACCCCGGCGCGGTTGGCGATGCCCTTCAGGGTTTCGCCTTCCTCCACGATATGTTCGCTTTCGGTCGCCGGATCGCCCGCGGCGATGGACAGGACAGCGCCGAACAGCAGAAACACGCGCTTCATTCGCCGTATCCTTCCGCCAGCAGGCCGATCGACGCGTGGTGCGTCAGGTCGACCTGGAGTGGCGTGACCGAGATGAATCCGTCGTTGACCGCCTCGAGATCAGTGCCGTGGTCCAGCGTGTGCTCCACGTCGTCCAGCCCGAACCAGAAGTACGGCCGCCCGCGCGGGTCGACACTCTCGACCAGCGATCCACGGGCGTAGTCGTGGAACCCCTGCCGCACCACGCGGATGCCGCGCACGGCGGCGGCGGGCAGGGCGGGGAAGTTGATGTTGACCACCGTGCGCTTCGCCATGTTCAGGTCGAGCAGCGGGCGCAGCACCCGCGCGGCCCAGCCTTCGGCGGCGGCGAAGCCCTGGCCGGCATCGCGGGTCGCCTGGCTCAGCGCGACCGCCTTGATCCCCGCCAGCGCGCCTTCCATCGCGGCCGAGATCGTGCCCGAATAGGTCACGTCGTCGGCCAGGTTTTCGCCGCCGTTGATACCGGAGATGACGATGTCGGGGCGCTTGTCGCCGAACAGCTTGCGCAGTCCCAGGTTGACCGCGTCGGTCGGCGTTCCGGTGACCGAGAAGCGCCGCTCGCCGTGTTCGCGCAGGCGCACCGGCATGTGCAGCGTCAGCGAATGCCCGGCGCCCGATTGCTCTTCCGCCGGGGCGCAGACCCAGACGTCGTCGGACAGCTGCGCGGCGACCTTCTCCAGCAGGGCCAGCCCCGGTGCGTGGATACCGTCGTCGTTGGTCAGCAGGATGCGCATCAGGCGGTCGGGGTCAGCCTTTCGAGCCCACCCATATAGGGCTTGAGTGCGCCCGGCACGGCCACGCTGCCATCGGCCTGTTGATAGTTCTCCAGCACCGCCACCAGCGTCCGCCCGACCGCGAGGCCCGAGCCGTTGAGGGTATGCACGAAGGCTGGTTTGCCGTTGTCTGCCCGGTAGCGCGCGTTCATCCTCCGCGCCTGGAAATCGCCGGTGTTCGAGCAGCTTGAAATCTCGCGATAGGCACCCTGTCCGGGCAGCCAGACCTCGAGGTCGTAGGTCTTGCGCGCTCCGAAGCCCATGTCGCCGGTGCATAACAGCACCTTGCGGTACGGCAGGTCGAGCGCCTTGAGGATGTCTTCGGCGCAGCCGGTCATCCGCTCGTGCTCTGCGTCGCTGTCCTCTGGGCGGCAGATGCTGACGAGCTCGACCTTCTCGAACTGGTGCTGGCGGATGAAGCCACGCGTGTCCTTGCCCGCAGCGCCGGCTTCGGAACGGAAACACAGGGTGTGCGCGGTCATGCGGATCGGCTCGTCCAGCTCGGGCAGGATGCTGTCCGCGACCGATGCGGTCAGGCTTACTTCGCTCGTCGGGATCAGCCAACGCCCATCGGTCGTGCGGAAGCTGTCCTCGGCGAACTTGGGCAGCTTGTCGGTGCCGTACATCGCCGCATCGTTCACCAGCACTGGCGGGTTGCACTCGGTGTAGCCGTTCTCGCGCGTTTGCGTGTCGAGCATGAACTGGGCGATGGCGCGGTGCAGGCGCGCCATGTCGCCGCGCAGGAAGGTGAAGCGCGCGCCCGACAGCTTGGCACCGGTTTCGAAATCCATGCCCAGTGCAGGTGCAAGGTCGGCATGCTCCTGCGGTGTGAAATCGAAAGTGCGCTTTTCGCCCCAAGTGTAAATCTCGACGTTGTCGCTTTCGTCCTCGCCCCTGGGGACCGAGGGATCGGGCAGATTGGGCGTGTTGGCCAGCAGCCCGGTCAACTCCTCGCCGAGCGCGCGATCCTCGTCCTCCAGCGCCGGCAGTTCGGCCTTGATCTGGGCCACTTCGGCCTTGAGCGCCTCCGCGGCGTCCTTGTCGCCCCTGCCCATCGCGGCGCCGATCGCCTTCGACGCTTCGTTGCGGCGGGCCTGGGCCTCCTGCATCCGCGTGGCGACCGCGCGGCGGCGTTCGTCGAGGGCGAGAATCTCGCCCGAGAGCGGATCGAGCCCGCGCGCGGCGAGGCCGGCGTCGAAGGTTTGGGGAACGTCCCGGATGGCGCGCAGATCGTGCATGGGCGCGGCCTATCCCGCAGCCCAGCGGGCTTGTCCAGTGGCCAGCTCGGAACCTGCGCCGATCCAAGGCGTCTTTTTCGGACAGCGTACGCCCACCGTCCGCCGACACGAAGGAAAGGCCAGACATGACCAATCCCCCGCGGCGGACGCGGTTCATCGGGGCGCTCAAGACAGCCATGCTGGCAGCGCGCAAGACAGGCGTCGCGAGCAAGCCGGAACTCCGCCGCGAGGCACTGATGGCGCGCGTGGCCGATGAGACCGGCCTGAGCGATTTCGGCGACGACTGGTTCCATGCCCCCTACGACCGGCTGGTCGAAGCGATCGAGGGCGAGGCGCAGCTCAATGCCGCCGGCGAATGGGCGGCGATGAAGCAGTTCGAGAAGATGCTGCGCGACCGCGTGTGGCAGCGGCAATGGGTCGCACGCCACCCGGAGATCGCCGCCCGACCGCTGCCACACCCGGTGGTCATCGTCGGCCCGATGCGTTCGGGCACCACGCGGATGCAGCGCCTGCTCGCCTGCGACGAGCGCTTCAACGTGCTGCGCAGTTTCGAGACCATCAGCCCGGTGCCTGCCCCCGATTTCGAGCGCGGCGCGCACGACCCGCGCATCACACTCGCGCGGCGCATCATGCGGGTGGCGCGCCTGGCGAACCCACGCACCCTAGCGATCCATCCGACCGGCCCGATGCAGCCCGAAGAGGAGCTCGGCCTGTTGTGCTCGAGCTTCTGGGGCATGAAGCACGAAGCGCAGTGGCACGTCCCCGGCTACGGCCGCTGGTGCGAGGCGCGCGATGCGACCGGTGCCTATCGCCAGCTCGCCCGGTTGCTGCAACTGGTTGGCTGGTCGCAGCAGTCCTCCTCGCTGCGGCCGTGGATCCTCAAGACCCCGCAGCACATGATCGACCTGAAGGCGCTGCTGAACGTTTTTCCGGACGCGCGGATCATCGTCACCCACCGCGATCCGCTCTCGGTGGTCGGCAGTTCCGCCTCGCTCGCCTGGAACCAGACCTGCATCTACTCGGACCACGCCGATCCGCACGCTATCGGCCGCGAGTGGCTGCGCAAGACCGGCGTTCAGATCGAGCGGATGCGGCAGGGGCGCAAGTCTCTCCCCGCCAGCCGCGTGATCGACGTCCACTACGACGAGATGGAGACCGATTGGCGCGGGACGATGGCGCGGGTCTATCGCTTCCTCGATCTCGACATCGAACCGGTCCTGCCCCGGATGGCCGCCTACCAGCGGCGCACGCGCGACGGGAAGCGCCGGGTCCATCGCTACAGCCTGGCCGAATGGGGCCTGTCCGCCGGGCGGGTGCGCGAAGAACTGGGCGACTACGTCAGCACCTATGGTATTGCCTCGGACGAAAGGCGCGCCGCCCGCGGCTGATGCCAGCGCAGCGCCGCCGAAGGGGCCATGGAGGGACAAGAGGGATGAACTTTGCCGATCCGGCAGTGCAGGCCGTTTTCGAAAGCTATGAAGCGCGCAACGCCAGGGAAGGCGAACGCATGCGCGAGCCGGGCGCCAACGCGCTGTCCTTTCGTGACGAGCTTCTGCTGCCCGTCGGGCCCGAAGTGGGGCGGCTGCTCCATTCGCTGATCATCGCCCGGCGCCCCCGGCGGATCCTCGAGCTGGGAACCAGCTATGGCTATTCCACCGTGTTCCTGGCCGATGCCGCGCGGGCGGTCGGCGCGGTCGTCGTGACGATGGAAATGGCCGACTACAAGCAGGCCGAGGCAAGAAAGCAGATCGCCGCCGCCGGCCTGTCGGACCACGTCGAATTCCGGCTGGGCGATGCGGTCGAGATGATCGGGGCCGACCCGGGCGAATGGGATTTCGTCCTGCTCGACATCTGGAAGGACGTCTATGTCCCCTGTTTCGAGGCATTCTATCCCCGGCTTGCCGAGGAGGCCATCGTGGCGGCCGACAACATGATCATGCCGCAGCAGGCGCGCGCCTCGGTCCGCGCCTATCGCGCGGCGGTGCGGGCCAAGGCCGACATGCAGCAGGTGCTGCTGCCGGTGGGGCAGGGGGTCGAACTGGCCGTACGCTGGAGCGCCGGGAACGCGAAGCTCTAGCTAGTCCACGATGCCCGCGCCGTAGCCGAACAGCGGCGCGGCGCTGTCGTGGGGCAGCGCCGGATGCTGCGCTTCGACCGCAGCCATCGAGGACGGAAGCTCGAACGGCAGCCGGCCGCGCGCCCTTGCCTTGCCGAGCACCACGTCGAGCACGGCCGCATCGTCCGCCCCGAAGTTCGCCAGGATGACGTCCGCCTTGTCCATCACGCCCGTCAGGACGGCCGGGCGGTCGAGGAAGAGCGAGAGCACGGAAGGCTTCCCGGCTTCCCTGGCCCGGACGAGTGCATCGAAGGCCGGGTCGCCCGGCCGGAAATCGAGCCGTCCTTCCTTCTGCATGCGGCCGAAGAAGTGGTGCGGGTGCAGCAGCTCGGACGGCGTCTCGGCGCGGATCAGCGCGAAGTCCGCCTGGTCCGGGCTTTCGACGGGGATCAGTCCGGCGCGCGTCGCCGCGGCGGGGTCCATGCCGACGAGCCAGACCCGCGCGCCCGGGCGGCCGAGCGGCAGCTTCGCATCGTCCTTCAGCAGCACCTGGGCCTCGCGCTGGGTCCGTTCGGCCAGGGCGACGTCGGCAGCCCGGCCGATGTCGGCACCGGCGGCCGCGGGGTCGACGTAGGGGTTTTCGAACAGGCCCAGCTGGAATTTGGCGATGAGGATGCGGCGCACCGACCGATCGATCCGCGCTTCGCCCAGCAGGCCCCGGCGCACCGCCTCGACGATCGGGGCGACATCCTCGGTGCCGCCGAACTGGTCGATCCCCGCGTCGATGCCCTTGGCGTAGCGCTGCGCGACGGTGAGACCTTCGACGCCCCAGCTCGTCGCGATGAACTGCGGCGCCTGGGGCGCGGCGGCGGTGGGGGCTCGGCATTGCTCGGGGCAGTCGGCGGTGATCGCCCAGTCGGACAGGATGATGCCCTGGTATCCCTTGTCGTCGCGCAGCAGCCCATCGAGCAGCTGCTTGCTGTAGCCCGGACCCACTTGTTCGAGCGGCTCGCCACGATACGAAACGCCGCGCAGGATCGGATAGGCCGGCATGACCCCGCCGGCCCTGGCGGCCAGCGCACCGTCGAACGCGCGGACATGCCGCGCGAAGCTGCGATCGTCGAGATCGGCAAAGCGGCCGTAGTGGTTGTGGGCATCGAACCCTTCGGGCTGCGCGCCGTAGCCAACCCAGTGCTTGACCACGGTGAGAACCCCGCCGGGCTGGAGCCCCTGCGTCCCGCCCTGAAACCCCGCGACGTAGGCGCCGCCCAGTTCGCTGGCGAGGTCCGGATCGCTGCCGAAGGTTCCCGCCATGCGCGGCCAGCGCGGCTCGGTCGCCAGGTCGACTTGCGGCGAGAGCGCCTGGTGGAGGCCGACCGCGCGATATTCGCGCGCGGCGATCTGCCCGAACCGCCGGACCAGCGCGGCATCGCGCAGCGCGGCGAAACCCGTGCTCTCGGGCCACTGCGTGAACCCGTCGCCGCGCACGCTGGCCCCTGCGACATACTGGAAGTGGTGCCGTGGATCGCTGCTGATCGTCAGCGGAATGCCCAGCCGGGTGCCCTCGGCGATCGCCTGGACCGCGTTGTTTTGCGCCGCAAAGGCGGCCGGTGCGATGGCCATCCGGGTAATGAAGCTGGTGATCTTGCGGGTACCGATGAGATCCCCGGCGGCGGCAAGATCGTACTCTTCGGGATTGAAGCGCTTTTCCGGTCCGCCGAGGCCCGGCAGGGTCGCATGAAGGAGCGTGCCGGCCTTCTCCTCCAGCGTCATGCGCGCAACGAGATCGTCGGCCCGTGCCTCGGGCGCCAGGCGCCAGTCTTCGTAGGGCGTCAGCCGTCCGTCGCCGTCGAGATCGCGGAAGGTCAGGCCGGCGACGCTGACCGTCCCCTTGCTCCGGCCGGCGACGTTGGGCTGGTCGGGCAGGGTAGCGCACCCCGCCAGGGCCAGCGCCGCCGCGGCCAGTAGAGCGACCCGCAGCTTCATCGGCGGAACAGCAGCGTGACGAGGAACAGCACCGTCCTGGCGTCGAGCAGGCGGAACAGCTTGCGCGCCTCGCCCGGGGTAAGGCGCGCCGCCATCGGCATCGTGCCGAAAATCTTGCCGCGGATGACGAGATCGGAGCCGTCGCGCTCGATCTTGCGGACGGCCATCAATTCCTTGCCCTGCGCGTCGAGAATCGTCCCGACCGCCTTGCCCTTCGCCTTGTCCGCCACCCGTTCGCCTCTCCGCCAGAACAGCTTGCAGGCGTGCATGAGCGAGGCGGAAAGGTAAAGATCGACGTCGCCATGCGGTGCTCGTCGGCGAAGGGTATCCCCCTAATCGAAGTTCTTGAGGCTGATCGTCGCTTCCGGATTGACGCACAGGCGGCAGTTGGCGCCCAGGAAGCTGCGCGCTGCGGACGAATTCCCGCGCAGTTGCCATTCGAGCCAGTCGACCACGATCCCCGCAGCCGTGCCACCCAGGGGACGGGCATAGGTGCCGCCATGTCCGAAGGGCAGGTTGACCAGCGCCACCGGCACGTGGTCGATGCGCTTCACGTCGTCCGTCCCGTTAGGGTAGGCGATGTCGGTCTCCCCGCCGAGCAGGTAGAGCACCGGCGTGTGGAACCTGGACAGGGCAGACTTCGGCAGCGTCGTGCCTCCGATCGATTCGTTCGGATCGTTGAAAAGCCCCGAGTTCTGCACGACGACTGTGCTGATGCGCGGGTCCCCTGCCAGGGTGATGGCCTGCAACCCGCCGCAGCTGAACCCGCCGACCGCGACAGCCTGCTTGTCGATCAGGCCTGCATACTTGCTGCCCTGCCGAGCATTCTCGGCAAGCGCGAAATCGATCCCTTCGCGCACATCGTCCGCCGTCGTGGCGGGCGGGGGCAGGCGCTGGCCGGGCGCCGGCGTGCGCGGAGCCTCGCGCCCCACCTTCGCATTGGGCCCCGAACGCCATTTGCCCGGGGCGATGACGAGGTAGCCATAGGAAGCGATCTCGGCGAGATGTTGCCGCTGGCTCGCGCCGTCGTCGGCGCACCCGCCGTTGCCCCAGGCGAAGACACCGAGCTTACCGCCCTTGAAAGCCGACAGATCGGACGGGCGATAGACCACGTGATCCGGGATGCCCGCGTCGAGTTCCATCACCGCCGGATAGGGCCCGTCGCCGGGCGTGTCGGGCACCTTGTTCGCCTCGGCCTGCGCTCTGGCGAAATCGCTGGGCGCCCCAGCCGCCTGTTGCGCCCCGGCGCCGGTCGACGACAGGGCAAGCAGCATTGCGATCGAACTCAAACCGACGCGGTTCTTCATGGGGCCTCTCCTAAGCGATTTCGTCTGCTCCGTCGGAGCGGAGCCATGCAAGGATTTCCTCGCGGTGCTGGTCGAGCCGGGGCGGTGGCTCGTTGGTGCCGGGCGCGCCGGGGGTCATGTTGAAGCCGGCGTTGGGAATGGCCAGCGTGCTGATCTGCGGGATCCCCGGGATCGGGACGTGGAGCAGGCTGGCATCGCTCGCCATCTCGACCGCTTCGTTGACCGTGCGGATCATGCCGCAGGGGATGCCCTTGGAGCTGAGCCCCGATTCCCATTCGGCCGCGTCGCGGGCGAGGAACGTCTGCGCCAGCTCGTCGTGCATCGCCGAGAAGTTCGCGCGGCGCGCCGCGGGCGTGGCGAAGCGATCGTCGCCGAGCCAGTCCTCGCGCCCGACGAAGCCGGCGAAGGCCTTGAACTGGTTGTCCTGCACGATGCCGAGCGAGATCTGCCGGCCGTCCGCGCATTCGAAGATCGCGGCCGTGGGTAGCCCGCTGTAACCGGTGTTCCCCATGCGCTTCATCGCCTGGCCGGTGACGAGATAGGGCGTGATGGCCGAGGTCATGAAGGCCAGCGTCGCGTCGAACATCGACACGTCGATGTAGGCGCCCTGCCCGGTGGTCTGCCTCTGGACGATCGCACCGAGCACGGCCATCGCCGCGATCTGCCCGGCAAGGGTATCGACGATCGGGAAGCCGACCCGGACGGGCGGTTCGCCTTCGCCGCCGCTCAACATCATCATTCCCGTCGTCGCCTGGACGATATTGTCGATGGCTGGCCAGTCGCGCTGCGGCCCGGTCTGGCCGTAACCCGACACCGAGCAGAAGATGATGCTGGGGTTCCATTCGCGCACCTGCTCGTACGACAGGCCGAGCCGGCCGATGACGCCGGGGCGGAAATTCTCGATAAGGACGTCCGATCGCTCGACGATCGCCCGCGCGATCGCAAAGTCTCCAGCGTCCTTGAGGTCCAGCGCGATGGACTTCTTGCCGACGTTGGCCGCGATGAACGGCGGGCTCATGTCCTTGAAATCGGGATCGGGGCTGTAGTTGCGGAACTGGTCCCCCTTGCCCGATTCGATCTTGATCACTTCTGCACCCATCAGGCGCAGCAGGTGCGAGGCGAAAGGCCCCGCCATGACGTGGCTGAAGTCCGCCACCCGAAGACCGCTGAGCGGCTGGCTCACGATTGCACCCCGCAATTCACTCCATTTTCCGATATGCTCGATCGCGCCACGCGAAAGGCCGCCAGCCCGTCGATCCCCAGATCGGCCAAGCGCCTGGCGTTGGTTTCCGCATCCTCCAGGTAATGCCGGTCGAAGGCCTCCTGCTCCGCCGGATCGATCGGATGGAAGACGATATGCGCCTTCTGCGCCGCCTTCATGCCGGCTTCGGCGCCCTTCTCGATCTCGTCCTCCAGCGCTGCTTCCCATTCCTTCACCGAACGGCGCATCAGGGCCTGTTGCTCGGGCGTGAGGCGCTTCCACGCCGCGTCGCTCATCGCCCGCGCGGGGTACGCCCCCCGGGGGATCTTGAGGGTAGCATAATACTTGCTGACCTCGTCGAAGTGCAGCGCCTGGAACGTGTCGATCGGGGCGACCACGCCGTCGATGACACCCTTCGACAGCGCCGAATAGACGTCGCCCATCGGCATGTTGACCGGGTCGGCACCCAGGCCTTTCAGCACGGCGAGAAGTTCCGTCGGCGCGCGGATGCGCAGTCCCTCCAGATCGGCCAGCGAACGCACTTGCCTGTTTGTCGTCACAACGCCCGGCAAGAGGCCGCCCTGGACCGCCAGGACGTGAAGCCCGGCCATCTCGCGCGATATTTCCGGCACTTCGCGTTCCAGGCAGCGGTAGAGCGCGACTTGCTGCTCGATCGTGTCGGCCCCGCTGTAGAATCCGGACTGGATGCGCAGGAGGTGAGCCCCCCCGCGCGAATAGATCGGCGTGATCAGGCCGATATCGGCGACGCCGTGCCGCAGTTCCTCCACCGACATGTCGGACGACAAGAGCGCGCCGGACCAGACGGGGCGGATGCGCAGGGAGCCTTCGGAGGCCTGGTTGATGTAGTCGATCCACCGCTGATCCGCCCGGCTGAAGGGGTGGCTGGGCGGATAGGGGGTAGCATAAGTAAGCTCGGTCACGCCTGCAGGCACCGGCCGGCTGCATGCAGCCAGCGCCAATGCCAGGATCAGGACGACGAGCTTCATGCCAGGCCCCTGTCGTGCAGGAATTCGGCCACCATCGCCACCATGCGATCGTGATCCCAGATCTTCGCGTCGACCATGTCGGCCGAGATCATCAGCACCGGTACGCCCGCTTCCTCGAGCGCCAGCGCGGTCAGCTTGTTGCCCGATTGCGACAGCCGGTTGTCCGGCGGCAGCAGGATGACGGCCGCGTCGATCCCGCAGCGCTGCGCCTCGCTGACCATCCAGCCGTTCATCCACGGCGGCAGATGCAGGACCTCGTTGATCGAGCAGATCCTGCTGGCGAGAGCTTCCATCACCTTGCCCTTGATGTCGCGGATGTACTGCGGGCCGGCGAACGGCAGGTACATCGACCAGACGAAGACCGCGCCCAGCGTCTCCTCGAGCGCCTGGTAGAAGCCCGGGTCGTGCCACACACCGGCGCCGATCCACATCAGCCGCAGGCGTTCGTTGGACGAGGCACCCTCGCCGCGCTCGACACGCTCCAGCACCTCGTCGCGAAACTTCCTGGCGTGATCGACCGCCCAGTCCGACCCGCGGTGCCATTGCGGGATCATGGTGTTGGGCATCTGTTCGGCGATCGAGACGGGGCAGGGCCGGGCGGAGCCGATCGCCTGCGCGGCCTCCCACAGGTAGCGCTCCTGCTCGTTGATCCGCTCCATCAGCACGGCCAGCTTCGCGCGGTCGAGGCGCCGGCCGGTCTTCCGTTCGGTCAGGGCGATGAGATCTTCGGTTTCCTTGCGCATCAGGTCGATGCGGTCGGGCTGGTAGACCTCCTCCCACTCGCTGTTGGAGCGGGCGTACCAGTCAGGCTCCTTGTGCTCCCAGGCAGGGGCTTCCATCGGAAAGAAGTCGGTCCCCATCGCTTCGGCCCACTGGGCGAAGACGTGCTGGATGCAGTCGCAGGTCAGCCGCGCGACGAGCAGCGTCGGCGTGGGCAACCCGCCCCACGGGGCCGAAGCCGGATCGTTGGCCAGCGTGCAGGCGAGGCCGAGCGAACAATACTTGCAGGAATTGGACGGATACCCCGCCTCGACCATCGCATCGAAATAGCGCGACGAGAGCTGCTTTGCCGAGATGTAGGCCGACCACCACTGGTTGGCGATCACCGGGATGTCCATCGCGTGGAAGATCTCGTGCGGCGTATCGGCCTGCGCGATGACGAATTCCTCGCCCTCGTCGACGACGCGCCGCTTCATCTCCTTGCCGAAATTCTTCTGGTAGGCGGTCGCTTCGGCCGTGCAGGCCAGCGTCTTGCGGCTTCTTACCCCGGCTCCGGCGCTCATTTGAATATCCCTTCGGCTGCGAGAGCCTCGATCGTTTCTGTGTCCAGCCCGCAGATTTCCGCCGCGACCTCGGCGACGTGTTCGCCCATGCGCGGTGCGCGGAACGGCTGCGGGACGTCGCGCGAAAACAGCATCGGCGTTGCGATGTGGCCGAACGGCCCGAGCAGCGGATGGTCGAGTTCCACCAGCGCGCCGCGCCCCGCCAGCTGCGCATCGTCGTCGATCATGTCGGCGCAATCCTGCACGATTCCCGCGGCGATCCCGTGATCCTGCAGCAGGCGCACGGCCTCCTTGTCGCTGCGGGCTGCAACCCAGCCCGCGACGTCTGGGCCGGTCAATTCGTGGAGACGGGCGAGATCGGCCTCCTCGGCAGCGGTGATCGCCACCCAGCGATCCTCGCCGGACGCGCGCAGGACGTCCTGCCACACGATGCCGTCCTGGGCATTGCCGCACCGCTCCGGGTGTCCGCCGCTTTTGGCCTGGGCAAGGAAAGGCCGCATCTGCTGGACGCAGATTTCGTACATCGAGGCGTCGACATGGCATCCCTGCCCGGTGACGCGCCGCGCCTCGAGCGCCGCGGCGGCGCAGGCGGCCATGACGAAGGGGACGATTACGTCGCCATAGGGCACGGCGCCCGGAATGAGCGGATCGCCGCCTTCATAGCCCGTCAGGTAGGTGCGCCCCGAGAGCGCGCCGCCGGTGCCGTCGACGCCCCATTCCTGCGCCAGCGGCCCGGTCTGGCCGTAGACGCTGCCCGAGACCATCACGATGTCGGGGTTGATCGCCTTGAGGTCGTCGAAGCCGAGGCCCAGCTTGGCCATCGTGCCGGGCGAGAAATTCTCGACCACGACGTCGGCCCATTCAATCAGCGGCCGCAGCAGCTTCCAGGCATCGGCCTTCTTGAGGTCGAGGGTCACGCTGCGTTTCGACGAATTGAGGTGGGCGAACCACGGCTTGTCGTCGAATTCGCCGTGTTTCGAGGCGGCGACCTGCACGTCGAGCCTGGCAAGGTCGGGCCGGTTGCGGCTTTCGATCTTCACCACGTCGGCCCCCAGATCGCCCAAGGTCTTCGTGGTGATCGAGCCGACCAGGGCCCAGGCGAAATCGAGCACGCGAACGCCGCTGAGCGGGCCGGTGCGTGGGCCAGGTTGGGTGGCGGAGGGCGACGCGCCGTCCCCCGGCCTGATCGCCGCGAAGCGCGTGGGCAGGCCGTCTTCCGTGGCGAAGAATTCGCGCTCGGCAAGATGCGCGTCCGCCAGCACGTCGTCCGGCTGATTGACGACACAGGCGTTGATCCCCCGGCGCAGGCCTTCGATCGCGATGTCGCGCTTGGTCCTCGTCAGGAAGAAGGCCGCGATCGCCGCTTCCCACTGGGCGCGGGTGTCCGCAGGCAAGGTCGAGCGGTTGTAGGATAGCCAGTCGACGCCGCGCAGCGGGTTGTCGGGCATGACCTCGTCCATCCAGTCGGACAGTGCCTGGTTCGCCGGGGCGCCGAGGCGCCCGGTCATCAGCGAATGGAAGCACCACCCGTCGGCCAACTGCCAGATCGCCTTGATCACCGCCTTGCCATAGGCAAGCTTGCCGCCGCCGACCCGGTGCGGCTTGCCGCGGTCGAACTGCCAAACGAGCACCCCGTTGGTGTTGCGGCTGAACGCGACTTGCTGGATCGAGACGTCGACGTGCTGACCCTGTCCATGGCGCCCGCGGGCATGGTGGGCGGCCATCGCCCCGGCCGCCGCGACCATGTCGGCATGGAAGGTGCAGGCGTCGCCCGCTTCCTTCACCGGCTCGCGGTCGGGCTCTCCTGTCACGCGCAGCGTTCCGCCCATCGCCGATGCGACCAGCTCGGACCCGCGCCAGCCCGAGCGCGGCCCGCCGGATCCGAAGGGAGTGACCGAGACGCAGATCGTCTGCGGATCGACAGCGAGGGTGTCGAACGCCTCGCGCACCTGGTCGGCGATGACGAACGAGGCGCCCTCGACCGGCCCACCGATCTCAGCGCCGAGCGAGGCGAGGAAACGGGCGAGGGGCCGTTCCGCCATCGCCCCCAGCGCGGCGACCCGGTGTCCGGCAAGCAGGCTCATGGGTTCACCTTCGAGAGGAATGCGGCGATTTCGCTTCCGGCGCCGTCTCCGGCCAGCCAGTCGCGCCGGGTGAGGACGAGATAGGGCACCCCGCAAGCCTCCAGGGTCTTGCGCTGCGCCGGCAGGTGCCAGCTTTGCGCCTCGTCCTCTTCGATGATCCAGAGAACTACCGCGCGCGCACCCGATGTTGCGATGGATTTCGCCAATTCGGCGCCGGTGTCGACGAATGCGCGGGGGCCGTGGGGCGAGGTGTGGACCTGCTGCGCAAGTTGATCAAACGCATCCCCGTGTGCGTCGGGGAGGGGATCGTCGAGTGCGAGCCAGGTTTCGCGCAGGGTTGCGCCGTGGGGCGCGAAGCCGGCCGAGGCAATGCTGTCGTGCAGCCGCCGGTCTGGCGGCGACGTGCCGGCCAGCAGGCAGACGTTGTGTGCGCCTGCGCTCTCGGCCGCAGCGACCGGCGCGGGGTCAGCCGCCCGCAGCGCGGCTTCGTCGACGCCCCAGCGGTCAGCCAGGCGCCGCAGGGCAAAAGCCGTCCGCTCCAGGCTGGTAGCGCGCGGCACCTTGGCGATGTCGAGGATGAGCGGCGTGGGCCCCGCGACCATTCCGCGGCGCTGCAGTTCGCACAGGTAGTAGTACAGGCGCTGCACCGAATCCTCGGCGCGGCTGAACACGACTTCGTCCAGATCGTCGTAGGCTCCGTCGGCCCAGGCCTGGAGGATCGACTTCGCCCACGGCGCGAACTTGTTCTCCATCCAGACGTCGGCCCGGGGGGTGGGGCGGTCCGGCTCGAAATCGAGCGGCCCCGCATGGCGCCCGGTCGCCCGCAGCAGGCGCTGCGGCAGGTTGGGCCCGACATGGCCGATCGCGGCGCTCATCCCATCACTCCCGGCAGCCACAGAGCCATCCCGGGGATGAGGATGAGCAGGAACAGGTGGACGAAATCGCTGGCCAGGAATGGCGCGACCCCGCGGAAGATCCGGCCGATCGACAGCCCCCCGGCGACGTTCTGGATGACATAGAGGTTCATTCCCAAGGGCGGATGGACCAGGCCCATCTCCATCGCGCGCGTGATGAAGATGCCGAACCAGACCGGCGACATGCCCACGTCCATCACGATCGGCAGCAGGATCGGCGTGGTCAGCAGCATCAGCGCCAGACCATCGAGGACCGAACCCAGCGCCAGCAGCAGCAGCGCGATCAGGATCAGCGTGCCGATCGGGCCGAGCCCGGCGGAGGACACCAGGTCGCTGGCGGCGGCGGCGAGGCCGGTCACGCCAACGAAGACCGAGAAGACGAGCGCGCCGATCACGATGAGCAGGATCATCCCGCTCGTCTTCAGCGCGCCTTCGCACGCATCGTAGACCGTCGCGCGGGTCAGCGCGCGGCGCCGCGCGGCGACGGCCAGCGAGCCCGCGCAGCCGATCGCCGCGGCTTCCGACGGGCTGATCCAGCCGAACGCGATCCCCCCGATCACCAGCAGGATCAGCAGCACGATGTCCCAGATCCTGAGCAGGGCCTGGCCGCGCTCGGCCCAGGTGGCCCGCTCCGCCGGGGGCGCCAGCTGGGGCTTCCAGCGCATCAGCAGCCAGATCACCACGCAATAGAACAGCGCCTGCGTGATGCCCGGGATGATCGCGGCGGTGAACAGTTCGCCGATGGAGGTTTCGGCGATGATGCCGAACACGATCAACGCGCCCGAGGGCGGGATCATCTGCCCCAGCGTTCCGCCCGCGGCGATCGTGCCGGCGGCCAGTTCGTCCGAATAGCCGCGCCGCCGCATCTCGGGCAGGGCGACCGATCCGACCGTCGCGGCCGTGGCCAGGCTCGATCCGTTGATCGAGCCGAACCCGGCGCATCCGGCAATCGAGGCGTAGGCGAGCCCGCCCGAGCGGTGACCCAGGAAGCGGGCGGCCGCGGTGAACATGTCGCTGCTGGCGTTCGCCGCGAGGAGGATCTGCGCCATCAGCAGGAACAGCGGAAGCGTGCCCAGCTCGTACCGGGTGAGCGTCTCGATCGTGACAACTCCCGCCTTGATGATGGCCGCTTCGGGGCCGCGCACGAGGGCGAGGCCGCCGATGCCGACCAGGGCGAGGGCAACGCCGATCCGGACGCCCGACAGGATCAGCGCGATCAGGATCACCAGGCCGACGAGGCCGGTAGCGGGGGTATCGAAACTCATGACCGCTCTGCCCGCAGGAGACGCGCCAGCGAAATGCCCAGGCAAGCGACCAGGGCTGCATTGGCGATCAGGCGCAGGACGCTCCACGGGATGCCGAGAAGCTCGCTGCGTTCGTGGCCGTACCACAGATCGGCCGCGAGCCAGACGGATCCCGCCAGCAGAAGCGCGAACAACACGACGTCGGCCAGTCTGCCAAAGCGCGTGATGACGTGCCGGGACAAGCCCGTCAGGCTGGCCGAAACGAGCTGGACTCGGGCATGGCTCCTGTCGATGGTCGCCAGGACCAGGGCGATGACGCCCGAGACGAGGATCGCGGCCTGAACCAGCTCGATCGATCCCAGCACAGGCATGCCGATGTTCCGGCCGATCACCGAAACCGTGTCGATCGCCGTGGCCGTGAGCAGCGCGCCGCCTCCGGTCCAGATGATGAGCGAACGCAGCATCCTAAGCGACCTCTCTCACTGCGCCCTGCGCATCCACCAGGATCGGCGGCAATCCCGCCCTATCCGTGATCTGTTCGATGTATTCGCGCACGCGTCCGGCCTGCTCGCCCGTCGCCAGTACGGGGCGGCCGGGCGGTTCGACATGGACCGGCACGAGGGAAACGCTTGTCACACCGCCGGGCGCGAGTTCGAGCAGGCCGATGAAGCCCATTTTCGCCTCGGGGTGAAAGGGCGCCAGGTCGTAGCCCGGATCGGGTTCGAACCCGAACAGCTCCTTGCGGCGGCGGGCCCAGTCGGCGCGGGCCGGGTGGTCCTGGCTTGGCGAGAGGGCGCGGGTCACCACGCATCCGTTGCCGAGCCCGTGAAAGATCGGCCGGCCCCGATGGAATTCGATCCCGCGTACGATGTGCGCGTGGTGCGACAGGACCGCGTCGGCCCCGGCCTCGATGGCATAGTTCGCGAGCGGGCGCTCGTAATGCTCCAGCATGGCCGGGGTATGCACGCGGCCCTTGTGCATGGCGACCAGCACGACGTCGGCTTCCGACCGTGCCGCGGCGATGTCTTCCGCAAGGATGGCGAACGCTTCGTCTGCTATGCCCGATATCGCCGAGCGTGGAGTCACCGGCCCTCCGTCGGCCGTTTCCAGCGGAAGGTAGGCGGCGCCCGCGTTCGTCGGGCTCGCCCAGCCGAATTCGGGGCCTACGCAGTTGTAGCTCAGCAAGGCAACGCGCTGTCCCGCCGCCTCGACGATGGCGGGCTTCCGGGACCGGGAAAGATCCGGACCGGCCCCCGCATGGGCGATCCCCGCTTCATCGAGCAGCGCAATGGTGTCGGCAATTCCCTCCAGCCCGCAATCGGCGATGTGATTGCCGGCCAGGCTCACCAAGCCGATACCCGCGCGAGCGATCGCCGCGACGTTTTCGGGCGGTGCGCCGGGGGCGGGCACGTCACCCGCCACTTCGCCCTGGTGGTCGGTATGGGGCACCTCGACGTGCCCGATCGCGAGATCGGCGGCGCGCAGCGCGGGCGCTATGCCCGACAGCCAGTGGTCGGCGTCCGGTTCGTCGAGAACCAGGTCGCCGATCACTGCAATGGTCAGGGGATTCGAAAGCAAGCTGCGACCTTCTCTGCGATCGGCCGTTCAGAACGCCGTGCGGATGCTGACGGCGAACAGCCGGCCGATCGGATCCGACGCCGTGGCGTCGTACCCGCCGCTGCCGTTGGCATTGGGCGTGACGGCGACGAACGGCGGGTCCTCGTTGAACATGTTGCGGACCTCGGCCGTCAGGGCAAGCCGCTTGAGGAAACCGGCCCGCGTCGAATCCGGCACTTCCCACGTCAGCGCCAGGTCGATCGGGTTGTAGCTGCTGATCGCCTGGGTGGGCTTGATCGCGGTGTTGTCGTAGCCGCCGACGTGCGTCCAGGTCAGCCGGGCGTTGAAGGCCTCGCGGTCGTAGGACAGCGACGTCCGCATCTTGAACTTCAGCGGATTGTAGATCGTGTTGAGCTGGTCGACCGTCGGCGCCGAAGGAGCGACGGCCACTATGTATTTGGTGAGATAGGTGCCAGCCGAGGTCAGCGACAGCGTGTCCACGTCGGACAGCTCCATCCGGTAGTTGACGCTGAAATCGATGCCCCGCGTGACCGACTTGCCCAGGTTCCGACCGCGCCCGTCGACGAACAGCGTCACCGGATTGGGCGCAGCACCCACGAAGGCGATGCCCGAAGCATTGAGCGCAGCCACCCTGGCGGCCGCTTCGGCTCCCCTGAGGATGACGCCGGTCCCGGCGTAGAATGCTTCGTTGCCCAAGATGCCGAGGTTCGAAAGGTTCGCAAGGACCTGGTTGTCGTAATTCACGTTCCAGTACGTCAGGCCGATCCTGAGGTTGTCGAGCGGCTCGAAATCCCCGCCGAAGGACCAAGTCTTGGCGGTCTCCGGCTGCAGGTCGAGGTTCTGTCCCGACACGGCCACGCCGACGATGCTGCCACCGGTCGGAAGAGAATAGTTCTGCACGAACAGGTTGTTGGAATTGCCGTAGATTTCCGGGATCGTCGGCGCGCGGAACGACGTGCCATAGCTGGCCCGCAGCATGATGCCCTGAACCGGCGTCCAGTTGATGCCGAACTTGGGGTTCGTCGTGCTGCCGACGTCGCTGTACTTGTCGTAGCGGACCGCCGCGTTGAGCTCGAGGCTCTCGAAGCCCGGGATCGCATTGCCCGAACCGAAGACGGGCACGTAGACTTCGGCATAGGCCGAATCCACCTTGCGCCCGAAGGACCGGAACACCAGCGGCGTGGTCGGGCCGCCGCGGGCCGAGCCCAGGTCGACGTTGAAGTCCTGCCGTTCGTAGCCGACGGCCGTCTTTACCTCGCCGCCGGGCAAGGCGAACAGCGGGCCGTTCAGGCGCGCCGCATAGGTCCACAGCTGGCCGTTCGTCGGCGCGATGAAGATGTTGTCGGCAAGGCTGGGCAGGATCGCCGGGTTGGTGCGGCCGAGGCCGTAGATGTCGAGCGCCTTGGCCGGGTCGCTGCTGGCGAGGGCGGCGCGCACGTTAGCGACGTTGATCGCGGTATAGGCCTCGGACAGGTCCTTGGTCTTGCCGCGGCCGACCAGCGCCTCGAACTTGAAGTCGTGCGGCAGCTGGATGCGGATGCCCGGCGTGATCTGCCAGCTTTCGGCGAAACCCTCGCTGTCGCCGGTGGGCAGTTCCATCGCCATGTAGTCGATGCCGTAGCTCGTGCCGGTGAATCCTGCCGGGCGGACGAAGAAGGCGTTGGTCTGCGGCACGGTCTCGTTGTTGAGCGTGATGTAGCCGCCGCGGCGGTAGAATTCGCGCTTCGAGTAGAAGCCGTCGTAGAAGACGCTCAGCCAGTCGTTGAAATCGAACGTGCCGGTGCTGTTGATCGAGTTGTACCGCTGCTCGGGGATGAGATCCTGCCCGCGCAGCAGCTCGCACAGGTTGCGCGTGCCGGCGACCAGCGTGCCCGCGCTGCCCTGGGTGACGCCCGCGGCGGGGATGGCGTAGGTCGTGCCGCCTGCGCGAATGGTGCCGGGGCTGCAGCGGGTCGTACGCCCGTCGAGCCCGCCGAAGGGCACCTGGTTGCTGACGAAGAAGTCGCGGTCGTCGCCCGACAGGTTGGAGCGCTTGACGTGCTCGGCGGCAAACATGATCTGCCCGCGCGAGAACACCTTGCCGATCGCGACGCCGACCGATCCTTCGGTCAGCCCGTCGTCGGCCGCGCCGTAGCGCGCGAAGGCTTCCACGCCGTCCAGATTGCGGCGCGGGATCAGGTTGACGACGCCGGCGACCGCGTCCGACCCGTAGATGGCCGAAGCGCCGTCGGCGACCACTTCGACCCGTTCCACGCCGAGCGAGGGAAGGACCGACGGATCGATCGAGCGGCTGTTGCTGGTGACGCGGTGACCGTCGATGATGACGAGCGTCGCATAGGGGCCGATGCCGCGCAGGTTGACCGAGTTGCCGTAGACGATGTTGCCGCTGCCGCCCGACTGGCCGCGCGAGTTCTCGGAGACGCCCAGGTCGAAGTTCTGCGGGATTTCCTTGATGATCCGGTCGACGGTGATGGCGCTGGTGTTCTCGAGCGCCTCGCGGCCGAGCGCGATGACGGCGGAACCGACCGGGGCGACGCCGCCGATGCGACTGCCGGTGACGACGATCTCGTCGCCGGGCTGCGCGGCTTCGTCTTCAGGATCGGCCACGGTGTCCTGCGCGAACGCCGGGGTGCAGACGATCATCGCGCCCACGGAGGCAGAGCAGAGCAACTTGCCGAAATGTGCGGCCACGGTTCCAGTTTTCATCGTAGTGTTTCCCTCTCATGCAGGCCGTGTGCCCGGCCCTTTGTGTCCTCGGATTTATCGAGCCAGTGGCAAGTCGACCCGCGAGCCGGCGTTGCCGCCGAAATGCACTGAAATGCGTGGCGCCGGATCGAGCCGGATGTCCTTCAGGTTGCGCTGGCGCGGGTCGGCGCCCGCCACCACCAGGCGCAGCCGGTCCCCCGCCGGAACGACCCGCGAGACCGGCGTCAGCGCCATCGACAGCTCGACCGGAATGCCCGCCGCGGGCAGTTCGACATCGCGCTCCAGGCCCGAATGCCAGGGCAGGCCGAGCGTGTCGTACGGCGCCTTCGCCAGCTTGTGATGCGACAGCTTGAGCCGGCCGAACGCGATGACTTCCGCCTTCCCATCCGTATGGATCTGGTCGAGATAGACGAAGATGTCGGCCCGCGGATCGCTGGCGGACACCTTCAGGTTGGCGACGGGGTAGCCGATCAGCTTGAGCGGCTGGCCGAGCGGCTCGCCCGTGAAGCTCGCCCCGTGCTCGTTCATCGGCTGCGGCCAGAAGGCGAAGTACTCCGCCGGCGGAAGGTCGTAGTCGACGGTGAATTCGCTGGTGCCGGCTGGCGCCACGGTGGCAACCAGGCTGTCCTTGCCGAGAAACCACGGCGCGCGGACGGATTCGATGCCGGGCAGCTGGTGCGACCGGACGTATCCGCCCGTGCCGCCCAGGCCCTCGACCCAATAGGTCGCCTTGGGTTGGGCGGCGAATTGCGGGTTGGCGCCCTTCAGGTGATGGTCGAAGAACGCGACGATCTCGCCCGGCAGGTCGAAGCCCTTGGGCGGCACGCAGTGATCGCCCGGCCCGACGAGGAGGCGGCTGCTCAGGTTGGCGGCCGAAAGGATGACCTGGCTGGTCGGCTCGTCGCGCCAGTTGCCCCAGAAATACGTCGCGATGCCGGCATTCCGCACCGCATCGAGATAGGTGTACGGGCCGACCTCCTCCCAGAAGCGGTTGCCCGTCAGGCTCGACACGCTGTCGCGAAAGGGCATGCCGTACCACAGCGGGCCCATCGGCGTGTTTGCGGCGTGCTGCGCCACGGCGGCGCGCAGCATCGATCCGTCGCGATCCTCGTCCATCGGGACGGTCGCGAGATCGACCGCCGGCTCTTCATCGGGCCGGGTGTTGAACTGCGCGGTGATGCCGCCGTTGCGGACGAAGGAATACTTGTCGAGATCGCTCGCGCCGATGAAGGCCGCCTTCAGCGCCGGGGGCGCGGTCGTCGCAACCTGGAAGGCCGACCCGCCGAGGTAGGAACAGCCGACCATGCCGACCTGGCCGTCGGAATAAGGCTGCTTCGCCAGCCATTCGACCAGATCGTAGCCGTCGCGGGCTTCGGTCCGGTCCTGGAACCCGCGCCGGCTGCCGAACGAAGCGCCCTTTCCGCGCACGTCCGCCACGGCGACGACATAGCCCGCCTTGATCAGCGAACGCAGCCCGAGGTTGTCGTTAAGCGCCGCTTCGCTGACCTTGCCATCGGGCCCTGTGAAGCGGCCCCGATAGGGCGTGAAGACGAAGATGACCGGCAATTTGGCGGTCGCCGCAGCTCTGGCGTTGGCCGGACGATAGACGCTCATCGCCAGCTTTGTGCCGTCACGCACGGGCACGTAGTGCGAGGTGGAGACGACGTCTGGATAGTCCAGCGCGTTTGCCGCAGGGGCAGCGGCCACGGCGAGCGCGGAGCACATCACGACGGACCTTGCGAAGTTCATCCGAGTTCTCTCTCCCGCCAGCGAAACTCGCAGGTTGGTCGACGACTTCAATAAAAATCGTGATGACGAAATTATTGACAATCTTGTCGCTGATGTCGATGTGATGTTCATGTCCAACGAACTCGTGTCAAATCGCAAGGGCCCGACCGGGGCCGAGATCGCCGACTGGATCCGGTCGCAGATTCGCCGCCAGCGGCTCGTGCCCGGGCAGCGCCTGGTGGAAATCGACATCATTCGCCAGACCGGGGGAAGCCGCTTCAAGGTGCGCGAGGCGCTCCAGCGCCTGTCTGCCGAGGGCCTGGTCGACATCGAGGAATATCGCGGCGCGACCGTCCGCAACGCGACGATGGACGAGGTTCGCCAGCTCTACGAGGCGCGCGGGGCTCTCGAGGGGTTGTGCGCCGCGCGCTTCACACGCGAAGCCACGCCCCAGCAGAAGGAAGACCTGCAGCGCATCGCGCTCGAGATGGAGGACTGCGTCGCCGGCGTGTCGCGCGAACTGTTCGCGCGGCTCAACTCCCAGTGGCACAACCTGATCATGGACGGGGCCGGCAACTTCGTCGTCCGTGAACTGGTCCAGCGCCTGAACACGCCGATCCATCATCTGGTGTTCGAGACCTTCTATCGCGGCGAACGACTGCGCGCGGCGGTGGAGGACCATTCCAAGGTCGTCGAGGCCGTCCTCGCCGGCGATCCCGACGGGGCGGAGCGCGCGATGCGCGCCCACGTGATCAACGGCTTCGCCTATCTCGCCGCGCTCGACCGCAACGTCCACTACGACGACGTGGGTTCTGAAGAGCACTGACCTTAAGGCTGGAAGAATCCGCACCCGGCGTCGTCCGGGATTATTCCGGACGCGCCTTATAAACCGGCGCGCCGGACCATACATAGGGCCCATCGCAGGCAACGGCTTTGTAAGCGCCTGTGGCTGAGAGTCCGTGTGCTCCCGCTTACGACAGGGGAGCGCAACGTGGATTTCAACCGACTCTACTCGGATCACCAGAAACTGCTGATGGAAGTCGCGCGCGCGTCGAGCGTCGCGGTGCGCAACCGGCACGAGGATGCGGCCACGAGCGTCGCGGACAGGATCGGCACCATGCAGCGCGAACTCGGCGCCGACGCGGCACCGGGGTGGGAACTGCTGGCAGGGTCCGTGCAGAACCTGCGCGCTACTGCCGAGGGCGAACCGAGAAGCTTTCCCCTGTGACCTTGCCGAGAGAAATGACCGCGCAGGGAGAAGCCATGTGATCGATATCGTGCTCGTGATCTGCCTGGTCCTGGCGGCCGGCGTACTGGGTCTGGCGATAGCGTCAGACGCGCGCCGCCGGGCGGCCGCACGCACGCGCGAGAACCCGCCCAGGCTCTGAAAATGGTGGGCGCGACAGGGATTGAACCTGTGACCCCACCCGTGTGAAGGGTGTGCTCTACCGCTGAGCTACGCGCCCGTCTCGGCACGGCGAAACGTGGTCGCCCCGGACAGGGGCGGGCCTTTGCCATGGGGCGGCCGGGATGACAAGCCCCGCTTCGAGCCCGTCAGCGGAACAGCAGGAATCCCAGCTTCTGCAGCAGCGATCCCGGCTCCTCGCCGGCGCGCGGCGGCGCCGCTGCTACCGGACATTCGAGGCAGCGGGCCTGCATCCCCTTCATGCGCATGAGGCCCTCGACCCCGGCCAGCGCGCGGCTGGCGAGACCTTGCTGTTGCATCGTGGCCCAGCCGAACATGTCGTAAGGCCCGGTTGCCTCGTCCGTCCCGTCGCCCATCAGGCCGGTCAGGAAGCTGTCGAACGGATCGGGACCGGCCGCAAGATATTGCGGGTGCCATTCGCCCTTGCCCAGCTTGGCCTGCCCGGCCGCCCATTCAAGTGCCGCGTCGAGATCGCCGAACTGGTCGACCAGCCCGACCTGCCGCGCCGTTCCGCCGTCCCACACCCGGCCTTGCCCCAGTTCGTCCGCCCGCTCGACGCTGACGTTGCGCGAGCGCGAGACGAGGGAGAGGAAACGGGCGTAAGCCGACCCGACGCTCGACTGGAGCACAAGTTCCGTTTCGGGCGTGAAGCCGCCCAGCAGGTCGGGCTGGCCCGATAGCGGAGTGGTGCGCACCCCGTCGGCCGTGACGCCGTATTCGGCCAGCGCGCCCTCGAACGTGGGGACCACGCCGAAGACGCCGATGGAACCGGTGATCGTCTCGGGCTCGGCAAATATCCGGTCGCCGGGTGTCGCGACCCAGTAGCCGCCGCTCGCCGCGACATTGCCCATCGACACCGCGATAGGAATGCCCTTCGCCTTGTGCCGCAGGATGGCGCGCCGGATCGCCTCGCCGCCGGTCACCGTCCCGCCCGGCGAATCCACGCGGATCACCAGCGCGGCCAGATCGTCGTCGAGCGCGTCGTCGAGCAGCTTGACGATCCGTTCGGCTCCCGCCTCTCCGGGGCCGGCGCTGCCGTCGCTGATCTCGCCTGCAATGGTCACGACGCCGATGGGCTTGGCGCTGTCGGTCAGGCCGCCAAGGCCGTCTTCGGAATCGACGTCGGCCAGGAACGTGTCGAGGTCGGACGCAGCGAAGGCGCCCGGGCTTTTGTCCCACTCGTCGTCGCCCGCCACTGCTGCCAGCCGTTCGCCCCATTCGACCCTCGTGCCGATCTTGTCGGCGAGCCCGGCTGCGACGGAAGCCTTGGCGAGATCGCCGCCGCTCTGTTCCACCCAGGCGACGATGTCGCCGGTGACCCGGGTGATCTGCGCCTTGGGGCGCGCCTGCTTCACGTTGGCCTGCCACTCGGTCCAGAGCGAGCCGTACAGCGCCTCGGCGTTCTCCCGCGCCTCGGGCGACATGCCGGACAGCAGGTAGGGTTCGACCGCGCTCTTGTAGGTTCCGGCGCGGAACACGTGGGCCTTGACTTTGAACCGCTCGAGCAGGCCCGCGTAGTACAGGTTCGAGCCCCCCGGACCGGTCAGGACCACTCCCCCCATCGGATCGACCCAGACTTCGCTGGCGTGCGCCGCCAGCATCATGGCGTCGTCGGAATAGGCGACCGCATAGGTCAGCACCGGCTTGTCCGTGCGGCGGAAGCGGTCGAGCGCCTCGCCGATTTCCTGCATGTGCACTTGCCCGCCGCCCAGGAAGGTCGACATGTCGAGCGCGATCGCCTTGATCCGCTCGTCCTTCGCGGCCGCGTCGATCGACCGGACAAGGTCGCGCGCGGCGAACTGGCGGCTGGGCACGGCGCTGGACAGCAGCCGCTCGAACGGCGGCACGGTCTGCGGTTCTTCCACCACGGAGCCCGACAGGTCGAGGAGCAGGGCGCCCTCGCGCACCGCGGCGGGGCTGGGGCGCGCAGTGAGCAAGGCGAACAGCGCCCAGAAGAACAGCAGCAGGAACACCAGGCTGAGGCCGTCCTTGATGGCCACCAGCAGGTGCCAGACCTTGCGTGCAAAAGTCATGCTATACCTTCGATTGCGGAGTGCTCGGGCATCATTTAGGAGCCGGAAGCCTCCACCGCCACCTTAAACGGCTTGAGCGGTCAACCGCTCTCGACTAAAGGCCCGGCTTCAATGACATCGCCAGCCGACACCACCCACGCGGGCCGCTATCCGGCCGGCGGGCGGGCGTTCCCGCATCGCCATCTTCTGGGCATCGGGCACCTCGAAACGCACGAGATCCTCTATGTGCTCGACGAGGCGGAGCAATGGGTCCGGCTCAACCGGCAACCGCACAAGCACGCCGACACGCTGGCCGGGCTGACGATCATCAACGCCTTCTTCGAGAATTCCACCCGCACGCTGCTCAGCTTCGAGATCGCCGGCAAGCGGCTGGGGGCCGACGTCGTCAACATGCACGCCGCGCAGTCCAGCGTGAAGAAGGGCGAGACGCTGATCGATACGGCGGTGACGCTCAACGCAATGCGGGCCGATGCCATCGTCATCCGCCACGGATCGAGCGGCGCGGTGGCGCTGATCTCGCAGCGGGTGGACTGCCCGGTGCTCAATGCGGGCGACGGCCAGCACGAACATCCCACCCAGGCGCTGCTCGATGCGCTCGCGCTGCGGCACAAGCTGGCCGAGCAGGGCCGCGCCAGCAGCGACGGGATGCTGGCGGGCCTGACCGTGACGATCTGCGGCGATGTGCTGCACAGCCGCGTCGCGCGCTCGAACATCCTGTGCCTCCAGGCGCTCGGCGCCCGCGTGCGCGCCTGCGCCCCGCCTGCGCTGATGCCGGCCGGGATCGAGGCCATGGGCGCGGAGCCGTTCCACGATTTCGAAAAGGCGCTGGCCGGCACCGACGTGGTGATGATGCTGCGCCTGCAGAACGAGCGGATGAGCGGGCAGTTCATCCCGTCCCCCCGCGAGTATCGCCATCTCTACGGGCTCACGTTGGAACGCCTGCGGCGCTGCGCGCCCGACGCGATCGTCATGCATCCCGGGCCGATGAACCGGGGGGTCGAGATCGACAGCGACGTGGCCGAGCTCGCCGGACAGTCGATCATCACCGACCAGGTCGAAATGGGCGTGGCGATCCGCATGGCCTGCCTCGACGTGCTGACGCGGCGCGACCGCGGGATGGAGGGCTGGAGGTGAAGCAGCAGCGGTCCCTCACCATCACCGGCGGCAGGCTGGTCACGCCGGGCGGCGTCGTGCCCGGCGCGCTGCGCTGTGTGGACGGCCGGATCGCGGCGGTCGGGTCCGTCGGTCCCGAACAGGGCGACGAGGTAATCGACGCGGGGATGAATTTCGTCGCTCCCGGGATCGTCGATTTCGGCGTCTTCAGCATCGACAAGCCGGCCTTCCACTTCGGCGGCATAACGCGCGCGGCCCTGATGCCCGACCAGTCGCCCGTGCTCGACCGGCCGTCCTCGGTTCGCTTCCTCGCGCAGAGCGGCAAACCCGACCTGTGGGTGCATCCGCTGGGCGCGGCGACGGTGGGCCTGGAGGGCACGCACCTCGCCCAGCTCGCCCTGATGCGCGAGGCCGGTGCGCGGGCGGTGGCGACGGGGCGCGGCTGGGTTGCCGACAGCGGCACGATGCTGCGCCTGATGCAATATGCCGCGATGCTCGACATGGTCGTGGTGACCCATGCCGAGGACGGCGGGCTGGTGGGCAATGCGGCGGCCACGGCGGGCGAGATGGCCAGCCGCCTGGGCCTGCCGAGCGCGCCGGCCGAGGCCGAGGCGCTGGCGGCCGCGCGCGACATCGCGCTGGCGGATATCAGCGGAGCCCGCCTGCATTTGCGGCAAGTCACCACTGCCGCCGCGCTCGATCTGGTGCGCGCCGCCAAGGCCCGCGGTATCAGGGTGACCGCCGGCGTCACCCCGGCCCATTTCATGCTTTCCGACCTGGCCTTGCAGGGTTTCCGGACATTCGCCCGGCTCTCGCCGCCGCTGCGCTGCGAGGAAGATCGCCAGGCAGTGGTCGCCGCGATCGCCGATGGGACGATAGACGTCATCGCCAGCGGCCACGACCCTCGCGGGCCGGAGGACAAGCGCCTGCCATTCGCCGACGCTGCGCCGGGCATGGCGGGGGCCGAAAGCCTGCTGCCGCTGACGCTCACGCTGGTGCGCGACGGCGTGATCGGCATGGAGCGCGCCTTCGACCTGCTGGCGCGCAATCCCGCCGCCCTGCTGGGCGTGGACGCGGGTGAGCTGCGCGCAGGCGCGGAAGCCGACATCGCGCTGATCGATCCGGAGAAGCCCTGGGTCATCGATTCGGCGATGATGGCCGCGACCGCGGGCAACACGCCGTTCGACCGGCAGCCGGTCCAGGGCCGCGCCGTCGGCCTGTGGAAGGGCGGCGTCAGGATCGACCACTGATGGCCGGCAGCACGCTCGTCACCGGCGCGGCCTCGGGCATCGGCGCGGCCTGCGCCAAGGCGCTGGCACGGGAAGGGGGCGGGCGACTGGTGCTGGTCGATCGCGACGGCCCCGCGCTGCAAGCGCTCGAGGTGGGCGAGGACGCGCTCCGGTTCGTCGGCGACGTCACCAACGAGGGCCTGTGGCAACGGATGGAGGCCGAGGCCGGTCCGCTCGACAAGGCCGTGCTCAACGCCGGGATCGCCGATGGATCGACGATCGCGGAAACCGGGTTCGCCGACTGGCGGCGCATCCTGTCGGTCAACCTCGACGGCATGTTTCTCTCGCTGAGGACCGCGATGCGGCTGGCAAGCGACGGGGCGGCCATCGTCCTGCTGGGATCGGTCTCGGGCATCCGGGCCGAGCCGGGCACGGCCGCCTACGGTGCGTCCAAGGCCGGGGTGATCCAGCTTGCCATGGTGGCGGCCAAGGAAGGGGCGCCGCGCGGCATCCGCGTCAACGCCATCGCGCCGGGCGGGGTCGACACGCCGATCTGGGACCAGGCGCCATTCTTCCGCGACCTCGTGGCGCAACACGGCGGCGACCGGGATGCCGCGCTCGTCGCCATGGCGAAGATGGCGACGCCGCTCGGGCGCTTTGCCACGGCCGACGAGATCGCCGCGCAGGTGCTGTTCCTGCTGTCGGACGCCGCAGCGACGATTACCGGCAGCGTGCTCGTCAGCGACGGGGGCTACACACTCTGAGCGCAACGAAAAACCCCGCCCGGTGAGGGGCGGGGTTCTCGGTGTCATTCGGGTACGGTGAAAGGTGTTCAGCGCATCGCGAAGCGCACGCCGTTGTCGACTGCGCCCGGCATCGGGCGTCCCTCGGCATAGGCGAAGCAGCCCTGGCCGCCGTTCTTGACCCGGCCGCACATCGCGCTCGATCCGGCCTTGTCGTAGCCCGCGGCGGACACGCGCCAGTACCGCTTGCCCTTCACCAGGGCCTCGGTGATGACCATTTCGTGAGCCGCAAGGTCGGGGTATTTCTTGACGTAGATGCCCCAGGCGCGGCGCGCGCCCTGCTCGCTGGCAAAGCTGCCGAGCTGGACGAGATGCGTTCCATCGGACTGCTTGGCGGCGGCGGCGCGCTCGGCACGCGGCGCGGCGCCCTGGCGGATCGGCGCGGTCTGCACAACCGGCTCCTGGGCGAAGCGCATCGCGTCCTGCACGACCTGGGCCATCGAGCCGCCCGAAGGGGCGATCGTGGCGAAGGCGGCCTGGAAGTCCTCGGGCTTTTCGGCGCGCGGCGGCGGATAGCTCTGCACGGCCACGGCCGGGCCTTCCTCGATCGCGGGCAGTTCGCGCGTCTCGGGCTCGAACGTCGGGATGCTGCGCGCAGCCACGGCCGGCGCGGCAAAGGCGCTCGCTTCGGCGGCAAGCTGCTCCACGCTAGGCGCATTGCCGAGAGCGAGCACGACCGGTTGCCCGGCGTCCACAACACCTGCCGGCGCACCGATCAGGGCGGCGACACGGTGCTGCCAGGCCTCCGGCTGGGCCATCTGCGCCCATTCCTGGATGCGATCGCCGACCTGGTCGGCGGGCACGTCCTGCGCGGCCATCAGCCGGGCCTCCTTCCACATGCCCGAAAGAGCATAGGCATAGGCGAGGTTCTGGCGAATCTTCGGAGTGTTGTCCCCGCCGCGGATGGCGTCGCTCATCAGGCGAACGCCGCGCTGCGGCTGGCCGGCGAGAGCGTAGGCGAGGCCCAGGTCGGCGGTGGCGATGGCATCGTCCCAGTCGTCGAGCACGGCCGACGCCTCGGCATATTTGCCCTGCCCGGTCAGCGCCAGCGCGAGGCTGAGCGCGGTGCGGGTCGAGGTATCGCCCAGCGCCATCGCATCGTCGAAGCTGGTCGCCGCCGAAGCGAAGCGGCCCGCCTCGAGATAGGTCGAGCCGAGCATGGCGCGATAGCCGGCGTTGCGCGGCTCGGCCTGGACGGCCGCCTCGGCACTGGCAATGGCCTTGCTGACCTTGCCTTTGGAGAGGGCGACCTGGGCCTTGCTGGCCGACAGGTCGGCGCGCGGTGCGGCGCCGGTCGAGCAACCCGCGAGCAGGACGCCCGCCATGGCGCTCGTCAGGGCGAACCCGATCGTGCGATTGGTGCGGCTGGTAACGTACATTGTAGGCCCCCTTACGGTCCCTCGGGTGAGTGGTTCAGTCGCGCCTGACCTGTGCGGCCAGGGCTTCGATTTCCGGTATGTCCTTCAGGAAGCGGTCGAGCGCTTCGGTGACGATCTGCTGCGCGCTGCGGCCGCGCACCGTGCTGGCGAGGCGCAGCTTGAGGTGCCGCCGGGCATCGAGGCGCAGCGTGAAGGCGGCGCGCTTCGAGATGTCGTTGGCGGCAAGCGGCGGGCGCTTGGTATTTTCCCGGGCCGGCGAAGCGGCCCTGGCGCGCGATGCGGTAAGGACCGGCTGGGGCCGGGTGGCCGCTGCGACCACCGTGGGTTCCGGATCGTGCGGCTCTTCGTCCGCGACGTTCGGCAGGGCCTGGGCCTTGGGCTTGCGCTTGCGCTCTTCTTCCTCGATCCGCGCCGCGAGTTCCTCGTGCATCGAGCGAACCTTGGGCTTGGGCGAGGCAGTGTCGGTCAGCGCCTCGGCTTCCTCGTTGTGCGGCGCGGGCGTCAGGTGCAGGACCTCGGCCGAGTGGTCGGCGACGGGGTGATCCTCGCCCATGTCGTCCCAGCCCAGATCCTCGAGGTTCTGGGCGGTGGCATGGGCCGTCACGGTCGCGCGCGTGCTTTGCGGGCGCATGGCCGGCTTGGCGCCGCCCTTGCGTGCCAGCAGGGTCGCTCCGAGGGAGGCGAAGGGTTTGGCGTCGCTCATGTCGGCCGAGCTCCCCTCTTCCGCCTACTGGGCGATCCGGCGGCCGAACCCGCCCTGCGGACGGTTCGAACCGGGCATCTGCGAAACACTGCCCGGCGCGGCGAACACGGTGCGGCGGAAATTCCGCTCGAGCCGGTCGGCGATGTAGTGCCACAGCGCCGCCACTTCCTGCGCGCTGCGCCCTTCGGGCTCCACTTCCATCACCGTGCGCCCGTCGATCATCGAGGCGGCAAAATCGGTGCGATGGTGCAGCGTGATCGGCGCGACGGTGCCGTGCTGGCTGAGCGCCACCGCGGCTTCCGAGGTGATCTTGGCCTTCGGCGTCGCGGCGTTGACCACGAAGATCAGCGGCTTGCCGGCGCGTTCGCACAGGTCGACCGTCGCGCCCACGGCGCGCAGGTCGTGCGGCGAAGGCCGGGTCGGCACGACGATCAGCTCGGCCACGCCGATGACCGACTGGATCGCCATGGTGATTGCCGGCGGCGTGTCGATCACGGCCAGCTTGAAGCCCTGCTGCCGCAGCGTGGCGAGATCGTTCGCCAGGCGCGCCACGGTGGTATGGGCGAAGGCGGGATATTCCGCCTCGCGCTCGTTCCACCAGTCGGCCAGCGACCCCTGCGGGTCGATGTCGATGAGTACCACCGGACCGGCCCCGGCGCGTTGCGCCTGAACCGCCAGGTGACCGGACAAGGTCGTCTTGCCCGATCCGCCCTTCTGCGAAGCCAATGCCAATACGCGCAAGGCCTTACCCCCACTGATTGCGGCCGGCGGAGAAAAGTCCGGCCCTTCGCCAACCGGGATCGCAGAACACCCCTAAGTTTGAGTTAACGGCCGCCCGACATGCATGCCTTTTTCGCGCCCGCGGCGGGCATGACGCAAATATCCCGGCGCCATAAAGCTTTTGCTAACGCTGCATTTACTATGGCAGTCTCGTTTCGACGGAGCCGTCGCGGGCAGTGGGGATGGAAGATGCACGTCAAATCGAGGCATGCCTTGCTGGCTTGCGCTGCCGCCATGGCGGCATTCGCAGCGGTGCCGGCCACCGCGGACGTCAAGAGCGGCGTCGATGCGTGGAGCCGCGGTGACTATTCCTCCGCGGTGCGCGAGTGGGAAGGTCCGGCCAGCGCCGGCGATCCCGACGCCATGTTCAACCTGGGCCAGGCCTACCGCCTGGGTCGCGGCGTGCCGGCCGACCAGCGGCGGGCCGAAACGCTCTATGCCCGCGCGGCCAACGCCGGGCACGTGCAGGCGGCCGACACCTATGGCCTGATGCTGTTCCAAGACGGGCGGCGCGAAGCGGCGCTGCCTTATGTCGAGGGCGCGGCAAGGCGGGGCGACCCGCGTTCGCAGTATCTGCTGGGCATTGCCTATTTCAACGGCGACCTCGTTTCGAAGGATTGGGTCAAGGCCTATGCCCTGTTGACCCAGGCCAACGGGCAGGGCTTGCCGCAGGCAGCCGCCGCGCTCGCGCAGATGGACCAGCACATTCCCCTGGCGCAGCGCCAGCAGGCGGCCGCCCTGGCCGCGCAGATGCAGCGCGAATCCGATGCGGAGCGCGGGCGGACCCTGGCCGCTGCCGATCTCGGCGTAGCGGTGACGGCCCCGGGCGCGCAGCCGCCAGGGCAGGCAGGTGCCGCGCCGCAGCTTGCGGCGAACGCGGCCCGCCTCCCGCAGCCGATCGCTTCGGTCGCGGTTTCTCCCTCGGTCTCGGCGGCTCGCGCCGCGGTGGCCGAAGCACGGGCGGCGACCGGTGCCGGCGATCCGGGCGAAGCGGGCGCATCGTTCGCCCGGCCGGGCCGCGCCACGCCGCCCGCCGCCTCCGCGCGAGCCCCTTCGACGCCGGCAGCGGCAACACCGGCGCTGGCCCGCACCGCTCCGGATCGCGCCCCCCCGCCCGCGCGGCAGGCCGCCGCGGCTCCCTCCACGGCCGGGGCATCCGGCCCGTGGAAGCTGCAGCTCGGAGCGTTCGGAGTGCCGGGCAACGCCGAAAAGCTGTGGTCGCGGCTGAGCGGGCGCAGCGAGATCGCCGGCAAGCAGCGCCAGTTGGTGCCCGCCGGGCGCGTGACCAAGCTCATGGCGACCGGGTTCGCCAACCAGACTGCGGCCGACGACGCCTGTCGTTCGCTGAAACGTTCCGGTCAGGAGTGCATTGTCACGCGCTAGGCGTTCGGCTTATTCCCCGCGCGTTTCTGATCGGGGGGAATATCGATGGACGAGGCCGCGGATACGGAGCCGTCGCCGGGCGCGATGGCGACACCGGACCTGCCGGTGCGGAGTGCCGAGCGTATCGTCACGCTCGACCTCATCCGGGGCGTCGCGGTGCTCGGCATCCTGTTCGCCAACATCACCGCCTTCGGCCAGTCGACCACCGCGTATTACTGGCCGCCGGCGATCGAGGGCGGAGCCACCGCGGCCGACAAGGCGATCTGGCTGTTCCAGCTGATCTTCGTCGACCACAAGTTCCGCGGGCTCTTCTCGCTGCTGTTCGGGGCGGGGGTCTACCTGTTCATGGAACGCGCCTGGGCGCGCGGGCGGGGCAGGGGCCTGCAATTGCGCCGTCTGGCCTGGCTGTTCGCCTTCGGCGTGGTGCATTATTTCCTGATCTGGACCGGCGACATCCTCGCCGCCTACGCCGTGACCGGGATGTGGGCGCTGCTGTTTGTCCGCAAATCGGCCGACAGCCAGCTTAAATGGGGCGTCGGGCTCTACATCGCGGGGCTGTTCCTGATGTCCTTCGGCATGGGGGCGAAATATGCCGCGGCCGAATCCCCGGCGATCATGGCCCAGATGCCGGCCGACCAGCGGGCCGAGTTCGAGGACTTCGATCGCAAGGCCATGGAGCGGTCTGAGCGCAAGACCGGGATCTACCAGACCGGCACCTACCCCGAGATCGTGGCCCATCATGTGACCAAGGAAGGCGGGCAATTCATCAACGAGGTCATGATCGTGCCACTGGTCGAGACGCTCGGCCTGATGCTGATCGGCATGGCACTCTACCGCCGCGGCTTTTTCAGCGGAGGTTTCGATGCCGCCGCGATGCGGCGCTGGGGCTGGATCGGGCTGATCGGGGGACTGGCGCTCACCGTGCCGTTTGCCGTCTGGCCCTATCTTGCCGGATTTCCCTATCTGGCGACGGCGGCAAGCTTCAACGCGTTCGCGCGCATCGGGCAGTTGCCGATGGTGCTGGGCATCGCCGCCCTGTTGGCGGTGAACACGCCGAAGATTGCCGAAACGGCGCTGGGCAGGCGCCTGATTGCCGCGGGGCGGATGGCGTTCAGCAACTACCTTGGCACCTCGTTCGTGCTGATGTTCGTGTTCCACGGCTGGGCGCTCGGCCTGATGGGAAGGCTCCACCGGCCAGAGCTGCTGGCGATCGTGCTGCTGGTCTGGGCGGTCATGCTGCTGTGGTCGCCCGCATGGCTCGCCCGCTACCGCTACGGCCCGCTCGAGTGGCTGTGGCGCTGCCTGACGTACCGGAAGCTGTTTCCCAACCGACGGTAGGGATTGCTATTGCAAGCTATTCGCAGTAGAAGGGGCGCCTTCGATGGAGTCGTCCACCCGATGTATATCTGCATCTGCAATGCCGTGAGGGAATGCGAATTTCGCCGTGCCGCGCGCGTGGCAGATGGCGATGCGGAGGCGATCTACGCCGCTTTGGGCAAGGCGCCCCAGTGCCGCCAGTGCATCGACGATGCCGAGGAACTAGCGTTTCAGGAGCGCTCCCTGTGCCGCCGGCCGCAGTTGGCCGCGTAGTCGGCTGTTCCTGACAGTCATTCGCAAAGCCGCAGAAATCCGCCATTTTTTGCGCTTTTCGGTTGCCTTTGCCATGGGCGACTGCGCATTGTCTGCGGGCCGATCGACAACCACGGGGACTGGCCATGAAGGGTGACGAAAAGGTCATCGAGTACCTCAACAAGGCGCTCACCAACGAACTGACCGCAATCAACCAGTACTGGCTGCATTACCGCACCCTGCATCACTGGGGCGTGCGCCGGCTCGCCGAATACGAGCGGCACGAATCGATCGACGAGATGAAGCACGCCGACGTGCTGGCCGAGCGGATTCTGTTCCTCGACGGCTTGCCCAACTTCCAGGCCATGCATCGCCTCAAGGTGGGCGAAACGGTCGAAGAGGTGCTGCGGGCCGACCTGGCGCTCGAGGAAGAGGCGATTCCCCTGCTGCGCGAAGCGATCCGCCATTGCGAGAGCGTGGCCGATTTCGTCAGCCGCGAGATTTTCGCGCGCATCCTCGAAAACGAGGAGGAGCACGTCGATTTCCTCGAAACCCAGTTCGACATGATCGAGCGGATGGGCCTGCAGAACTACGTCCAGTTGCAGAGCAAGCCGGCCGGCGAGGAGTGACGGGCGCGCCGCGCCCCGACTAACTTTCGACCGATTGCGCCGTGACCCCGCGAGGTTCAGTTACGGCAGCATGGCTGACGCGCCCATACGTCTAGTCCCCGGGGATTACGCTCCCTGGTTCAAGGCCCCGGTCATTTCCGGGCGGGCCGACTATGCCTTCGATTCGGTCGCGGGGCGGCACATCCTGATGTTGTTCTACGGCTCGGCGAGTCATGCTCCGGCGGCCGAGGCGCTCGCCCTGGTGGCCCGGCATCGCGGTCTGTTCGACGATATCGGGGCGTGCTTCTTCGGCGTGTCGGTCGATGCCCGGGATGCGTCGGAAGGGCGGATAGCGCAGCAATTGCCCGGCATTCGGCACTTCCTCGATTTCCAGACGAGGGTGAGCGCGCAATACGGCGCCTGGCTGGGCGACCGGCGCTACGATCCGCACTGGCTCGTGCTCGACCGCGAATTGCGCGTGGTCGGCCGTTTCGAGCTCGAACGAGGCGAAGCCGCGCTCACCCTGCTCGCCGCCTTGGTGGCGGCCAGCCGCGACCAGCAGGCGCCCGTCGCCACGATACCCTGGGTGTTCGAGCCCGGCCTGTGCAAGGAACTGATCGCGCTGTTCGACGAGACGGGCGGCGAGCCCTCCGGCTTCGCCCGCGATGAAGGCGGCAAGACTGTCATCGTGGAGGATGCCCACTTCAAGCTGCGGCGCGACCGGATCATCCCCGACGGGCCGCTGAAGAACCACCTGACTCACCGCGTCAACCGCGTCATCGTCCCGGCCATCGCGCGGGCCTTCCAGTTCCAGGCGACCCGCATCGAACGCCACCTCGTCGCCTGCTACGAAGCCGGGGCGGGCCACTTCATGCCGCACCGCGACAACACGACGCTCGGCACCGCCCATCGCCGGTTCGCCGTCACCATCAACCTGAACGCCGACGAATACGAGGGCGGGGACCTGTGCTTTCCCGAGTTCGGCCAGCGCACCTATCGCGCGCCCACCGGCGGGGCCATCGTGTTTTCCTGTTCGCTGCTGCACGAGGTGAAGCCGGTCACCGCAGGCCGCCGGTTTGCCTTCCTGCCGTTCCTCTATGACGAGGCGGCGCGCACCGTGCGCGACGCCAATGCCGACGCCGTCGCCCATCTCGAGCCTCGCTGACGCGCCCTCTGGCGGGCGGGGCAAAGCCTGCTAGTCTCGCGCCCAACGGGAGAGGGAGAGTTGCATGGGCATGACGGGTCTGGCCGGACGGATTGCGGCCGTGCTGGCGCTGGCCTGTGCCGGCTTGGCCCAGGCGCAGCAGGCGGCCGAGTTTCGCCCGGTGACCGATGCGATGATCCAGCAGCCCGATCCGGCCGACTGGCTGAGCTGGCGGCGCACGCTCGATTCCTGGGGTTACAGCCCGCTCGACCAGATCGACCGCGAGACGGTCAGGGACCTGCGCATGGTCTGGGTCCGTCCGCTGCCCGATGGGCACCAGGAGGGCACGCCGCTGGTCCACGACGGGGTGATGTACTTCCCCGGCCCGGGCGACAACGTCCAGGCCATCGATGCGGCGAGCGGAGTGGTGCTGTGGCAGCACCGGCGCCAGCTTCCGGCCGATATCGGCGAGTTCCTCCCGTTCCACGACACCAACCGCAACCTGGCGATCTACCACGACCTGATCATCGCCCGCGGATCCGACGACGTGATCTACGCGCTCGACGCAAAGACCGGCGCGCTGCGCTGGGAAACCACGATCATGGACTATCGCCACGGCGCCAAGCAGAGCAGCGGCCCGATCATCGCCGACGGGCTGGCCATTACCGGCCGTAGCTGCGAGCCCGAGGGCGGGCCCGACGCCTGCGTGATCACGGCGCACGATGCGCTGACCGGCAAGGAAGTCTGGCGCACCAGCACGATCGCCCGGGGCGACGATCCCAACGACAAGAGCTGGGGCGGTCTGCCGCTGGAACAGCGCCAGCAGGTCGGCGCCTGGATGATCGCCAGCTACGATCCGGAATTGAAGCTCATCTACATGGGCACGTCGGTCACCGCGCCCGCGCCGAAGATCAGCCTGGCGGGGGCCGAGCACGACTACCTGTACCACAACTCCACCCTCGCGCTCGACGTGAAGACCGGCTGCATCGTCTGGCATTACCAGCACCTGGTCGACCACTGGGACCTCGACCATCCGTTCCCGCGCTTTCTGATCGACGAGGCTGTCGCGCCCGATGCCGCGGAGGTGCCGTGGGCCAACCCGCGGCAGGACCGGCGGGCCTTCCGCAAGGTGCTCACCGGCGTGCCGGGCAAGACCGGCATCGTCTACACGCTCGACCGCCAGACCGGGCAGTTCCTCTGGGCGCGGCCCACCGTCTTCCAGAATGTCGTCCAGTCGATCGACGGGCGCACCGGGAAGGTAACGCTCAATCCCGAGACCGTGCCCACCGACTATGTGAAGGAGCACTTCACCTGCCCCAGCGCATCGGGCGGCGCGAACTACCAGGCCGGCGCCTACAGCCCGCTGACGAAGACGATGTATTTCCCCGCGCAGAACACCTGCGCCAATGCGCGGGCGATCAAGCCGGATCCCAATGCCGGGCCCTATGCCATGGCGACCCGCCAGGTCCTCGCGCCCGGCGCGGGGGACGATGTGGGCGTGATCCACGCGATCAATGCGATCACCGGCAAGACCCAGTGGAAGCACTCGCAGCGCGCGGGCATGCAGTCGCTGATGACCACCGGCGGCGGGCTGGTGTTTGCGGGCGATGCCGCCGGCCGCTTCCGGGCGATGGACGACCGGACCGGCGCGGTCCTGTGGGAGGTCAACCTGGGCAGCGCGGTGACCGGGTATCCCGCGACCTTCACCGTGGGCGGGCACCAGTATGTCGCGGTCAGCACCGGCCGCTGGCTCAACGACACGTTCACGCCCGAGATCGTGAAGGGGGCGCAGAACGCGATCTTCGTCTTCGCGCTGCCCGATGCCGGGATCGGCGCCAAGGGGCCGGTCAAGCCGCCGGTACGGATCGGCGACGGGGTGGCGACGACCAACGACCCGGCCCTGCAAAGCCGCGCGGCACCCGCACCCATATCGGCAGCGGGCGCGGCCGCGCCGCAGGGCGACGCCTCGACCGGCCGCATCGTCTACCAGCAGCACTGCGCCGCCTGTCACGGGCTCGACTTCAAGCCGGCTCCCGGCAGCCCGCCCGTCCGCGGCGAGGCCTTCATGGCCAACTGGGGCGGCAAGGGGGCGGACGCGCTGTTCGCCTACATCAAGTCCGCCATGCCGCCGGGCCAGGCCGGATCGCTGAGCGATACGGAGTACCGCGCGGTCACGGCCTATGTGCTCGGGGCGAACCGGGGCGGGTGAGAGGCTGCTCTTTGGGGGTGGCCGGCCGGATCGCCCTAAGTATGCCGCTCGCGGTGGGCTAACGCTACAAAAGTAGCGCCGGTCTGACGGGATGGGCGGTTCGTCGGTCGATCGCCGCGCGGCCGCGCCAAGTCGTTACGAAGGTTGCATGAACTATCAGCTCCTTCCTCTCGCCCTGGGCCTTGCCGCCTGCGCGACGACCGCATCCACGCCGGTCGTCCCGCGGCTCGATGCTCACCAGCATCTCGTAAGCCCGGCCTTCGCGCCGATCGTCGGGCTGCCCGAGCGTGACGGTGCGGCGCTCGTGGGCGAACTGGACGCGGCGGGGATCGAACGCGCGATCGTGCTTTCGGTGGCCTACAGCTTTGCCGACGAGCGCAAGGGACTGCCTGACCCGGACGGGCTTTCCCGGCGGGAGAACGACTGGACTTCGGCGCAAGTCGCCGCCCACCCTACGCGCCTGACCGGCTTCTGCTCGGCCAATCCGCTTCGCGACGCCGCCCTGCAGGAAATGGAGCGGTGTCTCGCCCTGCCGGGTATGGTCGGGATCAAGCTGCATTTCGGCAACAGCGGGGTCAGCCTGCGCAAGCCGGAGCATCGCGCGCGCATCCGCGAGGTCGCTCTCCTGGCGGAAAGAAACCGCGCCCCGGTGCTGATCCACATGCGCGCACGGGGCGGGCAGGACTACGGCGCGCAGGACGCGCGGCTGTTTCTCGACGAAATCGTCCCGGCAGCGCCGAATGTAGACATTATCGTTGCGCATCTCGCCTATGCCGGCCCCGGCTACTCGCCCGAAGATAGTGCGATGGCCGAATTCGCCCAGCGCCTGGCAACGGCGCGGCCGGCCTGGCGCCGCGTCTGGTTCGATGTCGCAACCGATGTGGTGGGCGATACGACGCCCGAGGTGGCCGGCCAGATCGCGGACCGGCTGCGCGCGGTCGGGCTTGGCCGCATCCTTTACGGCTCCGACCTCACGGCGCCGGGCGGCTCGATCGGTGAAGGGTGGGCGATCTTCCGCCGCAGGATGCCGCTCACCGAAGCCGAATTCAGGCGCATAACGAGCAACGAACCTCGGTCGCTGCGCTAGGCTTTGCCATGCGCCCTCTTCCGGCCTTGCACCGGGAAACGTGCGGTCGTGGCCTTAGGACTGCAGGATCGGGCCCGAGGGCGGGCGCAGCGCCTGTGACGCTTCGGGCTTGCCGCGGTCGATCCGCACCTCTGCTCCGGCGAATTCGCCCGCCACCGCGCGTGCGCGCAGTTCCTGCCGGGGCACCTTGCCCATCGCATTGCGCGGAAGGGTGGGCAGCGAGACGACCGTGATCGACGGAAACATCGCCAGTTCTTCGGCAATCGCGCCCAGGTCGACTTCACCGTCGGCTACGACGGCAAGCCACAATCTCTCGAACCCGTTGTCCGACGCCGCAAACGCGCAGACGTCGCGGACTCCGGGGCAAGCGCGCACAAGCGCCTCGACATTCTGCGGCAATACCTTGCGCCCGGCGAGATTCATCAAGTCGTCGACCCGTCCGGCGATGGTAAGGAAGCCCATCGTATCGAGCGTGCCAAGATCGCCGGGGTAATACCAGCCACCCTCGGCCGATTTTTCCGGCGCCTGCCCGCGAACGAAATAGCCAGAGACGACCTCTTCTCCGCGAATGCGAACGATGCCCATCGTGCCGGGTGCAAGCGCGCGGCCGGATTCATCGACCGTCTCGACCGTGAACCACGGCAACACACGGCCGGAACTCTCGAGATTCTCGCCCGCCGCCTGGGTATCCAGGCGGGTGACTATGCCGGTCTCGGTGGTTCCGTACCCTTCGATAATCTCTGCATTCAGTCTCGCCCGCACGGCGTGACGTAGCGGTGCCGGAAGTTTCGCCCCACCGCAGAAAACGGTGAGAGGCGTGGTCCTGCGAAAATCGTCGGGAAGCCGGTCGACCAGGGCACGGCAATGCAAAGGGACGACCACGATCGAATCGCTGATGCCCTCCCCAAGGATCTGCTCGGGCGGCTCGTTCGAAGGAAACGCGATACTCCCTTCGGCCTGCCAGGCCTGCAGCGCGGCCAGGAGGCCTCCGATTGAATAGAACGGCATGTAGCAGGCCATCCTGGTGCGTGGCACGGTAAAGCCCGCCTCGATCGCGTGCGCCACCCGCAGATCGATCACCTCGCGCGTCAGAAGCACCGGCTTGGGTTGTCCCGTGGTGCCAGATGAAAGGACGATACATATCGGGTCCTCGCCGACCGGTAGGACGCGCTCGGCCAATGGGGCGGCAGCGCTCATCGCGCGAAGGGCGGCGTCATCCAGGGTGACCCATCCGGCGTCGCTGCTTCCGGCAGGGCCCGCTTCGGTCAGCACCCAGGTGCCTCCCAGTTCCGCCACCATGTCGCTGGTCAAGGTGGCCGCGGGCGGAACGGACAGACTGATCGCGCCGATCCGCTCCAGTGCGAAGAACAGAATCCAGTAAAGCCCGGCATCGGACACATGCAGCACTACGATGTTTTGCCGGGCGATACCCTTGGCGCGCATCCATGCCGCTGTCCGCTCGATCGCACTGACGAGGACTGAATGGGAGTAAGGCCTGCCGTTGACGGTCAGCGCAATGTCGCGACCTGCCGCGGCGCCCCTGTGAAGCAGGGTTTCAAACATGGGAACCTCGATCGAACACGACCTTACCGATAACTCGGGGAACCGTGATTGTCTCGTGTCCGGTGTCCGGCTTCATCCCTTGGCAAAAGGGTTCTTCGCGCTCTTCATCGTCAGCCGCACGGGCACGGCGCCGAAGTCGAGGTCCTGGCGGATCGAATTCAGCAGGTAGCGCTCGTAGCTTCCGGGCAGATCGTCGAGCCGCGTGCCGAAGACCACGAAGCTCGGCGGGCGGGTCTTGATCTGGGTGATGTAACGCAGCTTGATGCGGCGGCCGCCGGGGGCTGGGGGCGGATTGGCTTCCAGCGCGTGGTCGAACCAGCGGTTGAGCGCGGCGGTCGGCACGCGGCGGCTCCACGCCTCGCGCACCTGGAAGGCGGCCGAGAGCATCTGGTCCAGCCCCTTGCCGGTCATCGCGCTGACGGCGAGCAGCGGGACGCCCTTCAACTGCGCCAGCCCTTCGTCGAGCGCGGCGCGAATCCCGTTGAACAGGCCGCTGGCGTTTTCCGCCACGTCCCACTTGTTGATCGCCACGATCAGCGCGCGGCCTTCCTCCAATACGAGGTTGGCGATCTTGAGGTCCTGCACTTCCAGCCCGCGGGTGGCGTCGAGCAGCAGGACGACGACCTCGGCGAAGTCGATCGCGTGGCGCGCGTCGGCCACCGACATGCGCTCCAGCTTGTCCTGCACCTTGGCCTTCTTGCGCATGCCCGCGGTGTCGACGAGCTTGATCTTGCGCACCTCGCCCGATGTCGGATCGGTCCATTCCCAGTCGACGGCGATGGAATCGCGGGTGATCCCGGCCTCCGGCCCGGTCAGCAGGCGATCTTCGCCGAGCATGCGGTTGATCAGCGTGGACTTGCCTGCGTTGGGCCGCCCGACGATGGCGAGCGAGAGCGGGAAGATGTCCACGTCCTCGCCCTCGTTTTCGCCCGGTTCCTCCGGCCACGGCTGATCGTCGTGCCCTTCGGGCTCCAGGATCGGCAGCAGGGCTTCGAACAGATCAGCCACGCCCTCGCCGTGCTCGGCGCTCATGGCGACTGGCTCGCCGAAGCCGAGTTCGTAGCTTTCGAGGATGCCGCTATCGCCCGAACGCCCCTCGGCCTTGTTGGCGATCAGGATGACCGGCACGTCCTGCGCGCGCAGCCAGCGGGCAATCTCGCGGTCGAGCGGCGTCAGGTCGGCGCGCGAATCGATCACGAACAGGGCCACATCGGCGCCCTTGAGTGAGACTTCGGTCTGCGCGCGCATCCGGCCGGGCAGGCTTTCGGGCTCGTCGTCTTCCCAGCCTGCGGTATCGACCAGCTGGAAATCCATGCCCAGCAGGTGCGCGTCGCCGAAGCGCCGGTCGCGCGTCACGCCGGGCTGATCGTCGACCAGCGCCAGCTTCTTGCCGATCAGCCGGTTGAACAGCGTCGACTTGCCGACGTTGGGCCGGCCGATGATGACGACTTGCGGAAGGGTGCGCGCGGGCATGGCGGGCAAGTGGCGGTTCGCGGGACCGTTGGCAAGTTCCAACGGTTGCCGCCGCGTTAACCATACGGCGTGAGCCGGAATTAACCCTGCGACCATAGCCCTTGCCGCATGGACAGGATTTCACGCGTCTCGACTGCCATCGCACTGGCCGTGCTGCCGGTGGCGGCGGCGGCCAATCCGGTGCGGCAGACCGCGCAGGAACTGCCGGCCTACCTGGAATGCGTGCCCTATGCGCGCGCGGTTTCGGGCATCCAGATCTATGGTGATGCCTGGACATGGTGGGACCAGGCCGAAGGCCGCTATGCCCGTGGAACCATGCCCAAGGCGGGCGCGGTCATGGCCTTCGTTCCGCACGGCAACATGCGCCTGGGCCATGTCGCTGCCGTCAGCCGGGTGATCGACAGGCGCACGGTTTTGCTGCGCCATGCCAACTGGTCCCCGATCGACGGGCGCCGCGGCCAGGTGGAGGACGATGTCCGCGCGGTCGACGTGTCCCCGGCCAACGACTGGAGCGCGGTGCGGGTCTGGTACGCGCCGTTGGGCGATGTCGGCACGACGGCCTGGCCGGTCAGCGGTTTCATCTATCCCGCAGGGCAATGGCAGGCGCCGCGTCTCGTCCAGGCGGCCGCGCCAGCTCCACCGCCGCCCGTCAGGCCATCGGGGGATTTCCTCAGCGCTTTTGCGGATCTTGGCGCGAGATCGGTTCCGGCCGCACCTGACAGGCAGCTTGCCAGCGCCCGGATTCCCAGCGCCCAAACACCGGCTTCGCCCGCACCGCTTCGGCAACTCGCCAGCGCCTCCGCGCCGGTCGATCTCCTGTCGCAGGTCCGGCGTTAGGCCTTTGCCACGGGCGCGTCGTCGCCCAGGTCTTCGTACCATGCTTCGACGGGGCCGTTCAGCTTGAGCGTCAGCGGCTGGCCCTTGCGGTCCATCGTCTTGCCGGCCTGAACCCGCACCCAGCCTTCGGAGATGCAGTACTCTTCCACGTTGGTGCGTACCGCGCCCTTGAAGCGGATGCCGATTCCGCGCTGCAGTTTGTCGGCATCGAAATGCTCGCTGCGCGGGTTGATCGCCAGGCGATCGGGCGGGACGTCAGCCCCGCCGGCAGCGGCTGCGGGGGTGGTTTCCATCGGGGTGTTGTCTTCGCTCATCCGCCGCCCCTAGCCGCTGCCTCGGGAAAATCAATCCGGCGGCGGGATCTGGTTCGGGCTGGAGGGGTGCTGGGGCATTTCCTGCGGTACCTCGCCCGGCTGGTCGATGTCGCCCCCGCCGGGTATCTCCTCCTGCGGTGCGCGGCCTGGATTGTCCACGTCGCCCTGATCGGGCACGATCTCGTCAGGGGTCTGTCCCGGGTTGTCCTGGTCGCCACCCTGGCCCTGCTGCTGGGCGTGCTCCTGGATGACCGGCGGGATCTCGTGGCCGAGCGGGCCTTGCTGGTGGTTTTCCATGATTCGCATTCCTTTCGTGCAACAGAAGAACCCTCCAGCACGCCCGCCTGTTCCACGCCGTGGGTACGCTCTGCCGTGACGCTTGCCCTTTTTGGCGCGCGTCTGTAACGGCGCATCCCTGTGCGCAGGCCCCGGCCTGCACGGGATCGTCGGGCCGCGGGCGTGGCGGAACTGGTAGACGCGCTGGATTTAGGTTCCAGTATCGCAAGATGTGGGGGTTCGAGTCCCTTCGCCCGCACCAGTTCCTGGCGCCCGGGAACGGAAGATTTTTGGAAGGCTAGAAATGCAGATCGTCGAGACCACCAACGAAGGCCTCAAGCGCGGCTATACCGTTACCATTCCTGCCAAGGATATCGAAGCGCGCATCGACGCCGAGGTGAAGAAGGTTGCCCCGCAGGTGCGCATGCCCGGCTTCCGCCCGGGCAAGGTGCCGGCCAACCTCATCCGCAAGATGCACGGTGAAGCGCTGCATTCCGATGCATTCCAGGCCGCGATGCGCGAATCGCTCGACAACCTGATGCGCGAGAAGAAGCTTCGCCCCGCGTTGCAGCCCAAGGTCGACCTGGGCGACGGCTACGAACAGGGCAAGGATGCCGAGCTGACGGTCGAGCTGGAGGTCCTGCCCGACATCGCGACGCCGAACGTCGACGGCCTGAAGCTCGAGAAGCTGAACGTTCCGGTGACCGACGAACAGGTCGATCAGGCGCTCGAGCGCCTGGCCGGCAACCAGAAGAGCTGGAAGGACGCGCCCAAGGGCAAGAAGGCGGCCGAAGGCGACCAGCTCGTGATCGACTTCGTCGGCCGCGTCGACGGGACCGAGTTCGAAGGCGGCAAGGCCGAGGGCGCGCCGCTCGTGATCGGCTCGGGCCAGTTCATCCCCGGCTTCGAGGACCAGCTGACCGGCACGAAGGCGGGCGATGCCAAGACCATCACCGTGACCTTCCCCGAGGACTATCCGGCCACGCATCTCGCCGGCAAGGCGGCCGAATTCGACGTGACCGTGCAGAAGCTGCAGGTCGAGGATGCGACCAAGGTCGACGAGGATTTCGCAAAGTCGCTCGGGCTCGAGAGCCTCGACAAGCTCAAGGAGCTCCTGCGGGCGCAGCTCGAGCAGGAGACCGCCGGGCTCACCCGCACGCAGATGAAGCGCCAGCTGCTCGATAAGCTGGCCGCCGATCACGATTTCGACGTGCCGCCGGCGATGGTCGAGGCCGAGTTCGAGCAGATCTGGCAGCAGCTTCAGGCCGAAGCCGCCCGCGAGGACGACCCGGCTGCGGCGATGAAGGAAATCGAGGACGAGAAGGACGACTACCGCAACATCGCGGAGCGCCGCGTGCGTCTCGGCCTGCTCCTGTCGGAAATCGGCCAGGCCAACGGCGTCGAGGTGAGCCAGCAGGAAATGTCGATGCTGTTGCAGCAGGCGGCCCAGCAGTATCGCCCCGAGGACCGCGAGCGGTTCGTGGACTTCGTGCGCAACGACGCGATGGCCCAGGCCCAGCTCCGCGCCCCGCTCTATGAAGACAAGGTCGTCGACTTCCTGTTCGACAAGGCCGAAGTCTCGGAACGGGACGTGACCCGCGAGGAACTGGAAGCCGCAATCGAGGCCGAAGAGCCGGCGCAGGCCGCGAAGCCCGCGAAGAAGGCGGCCGGCAAGAAGGCTCCGGCCAAGAAGCCCGAGGCCAAGGATGCCCCGGAACAGACCGCTGCGAAGGCTCCGGCCAAGAAGGCTGCCGCCGCGAAGGCTGAGAAGCCTGGCGCCGACACGCCCGCCGCGGACAAGCCGGCAGCCAAGAAGCCCGCCGCCAAGAAGCCGGCAGCGAAGAAGTAAGACCTGTCGGCCGGCACGCGCCGGCCGAGGACGAGGGGCGGGTCCATCGCGCGATGGACCCGCCCTTTTTCGCATCTGGCGGCTAGAAGTTACCCTTCACGATGAAGTTCACCACCCGGCCGATTTCCCGCCGGCGGTCTTCCGAGAACAGCAGGGGCGAGCTGCCGCGCGGGCCGACATAGACGAACCGGTTGAGCACGACCGGCCGTTCGAGGAGGTTGTTGACCTTCGCCTGCACGGTCAGCCCGAAGACATTCTTGTGCTCGAGCAGGAATGTGAGCTGCTTGTCGATCGCGTAATCGTATCCGTATTCCGCGACACGGTAGTAAGGATTGAAGCCCTGGTCGCGAAACCCCGTGCCGACCGCCCAGTTGCTGCGCGGGATGTCGTAGCGGAAATCGAACTCGAAGCTGTGCGGCTGGGCGAACTGGACCGGCAGGTAACCCGCATCCACCGGATCGGGATAGCGGGAGTCGCGCATCGACATACGCACGTCGACCTTGCCGCCCGGCAGCCCGATCGGATCGAACTTGAGGGTGCCGTTCACTTCCCCGCCGAAGATGCGCGCCCAGTCGACGTTCCCGCGCGCTTCGCCGCCCGTCGCCGTCGGGACGATCGTGATGAAATCCTCGAACCGGCGGGCAAACCCGCGCGCCGTGATGCTGCCCCAGGCACCCAGGTTGCGGGTGACCTCGATCTCGCCGCCCCAGCTCTGATCGGGCCGCAGTTCGTTGTTGCTGGCGTTCTGGTTGTTCTCGCCGAGATTCACCGCGGCCAGGAAGTCCGAGAAATTGAGCTGGCCCACCCGCCGGTCCACCTTGGCCGATACCGACCAGCCGGGCCCCGGAGTCCAGCCCAGGGTCAACGTACCTTTCGGCCGCTGGAAGCTGCGGGCATTGGCGTCGTTGCCGGTTTGCCGGATCGCCGAATACTCGCCGCCCGCGACCAGCTGCATGGTCAGCCCATCGGCCAGTTGGCGGCTGAACGAGAGCAGCGATTCGTAGCGGTCCTCGCGCACGCCGCCCGTGCCGGACGGAAACGGTATCGGGACAAAATCGCCTGAAGGTGCCAGCACCGCCAGCATTCCGACCTGGTCGAGCTTGTTGAACGCGGCTTCGACCGACCATTGCCAATCGCCGCCCAGCATCGCCCACGAATATTCGCTGCGGCCGATCCGCTCGCCGCGCTTGCTGCCCTGTTCGAACTTTATCCCGGTCGGGTTCGAACCGTTCGCCGGATCGAGGATCGACTGGGTGCGCAGGTTAAGGGTCTGCGCGCTGGTGAGCCCGATCAGCTTCAGGCGGCCCGGCCCCAGGGCGAAATCAACGTCGCCGCTCACTTCGAAATCGTGCCCGCGATTGCGTTGCCGGAAGAAATCGGTGAGCGCAGCGGTGCCCGGCGGGCCTACGACCGTCTCATCCTCGAAACTGCGGAAGCGGCGATGCAGGTAGGAGGCGTTGAGGTTCATCACCGTCCCCCCGGCCGTGCGATAGCGGGCCGCGCCCGAAACGCGCTTGTCGTCTCCCGCCGCCTTGAACAGGCTGAATCGATCGTCGTACGTCCCGTTGCCGAACGTCACCCGGTTGATCCCGGCGTTGCCGTTCCTGACGGGGCGGCCTTCGAGGGCCAGCGTGAAGTTGAAGTTCCCGAACGTTCCGGTGAGCGAGACGATGCCTTCCAGCCAGCGCATGTCGGCGTATTCGGCCGCGAGCTGGGGACGCCACTCGAACTGCCCCTTCATGCCGTCGGTCGAACGGGCGACGACGTTGGCGACGCGGCCCGAGATGCCCGGAATGCCGAGCGTAGCCCCGTCGACCACTTCGATCCGCACGACGCTGCTGGCCGAAATCCGCGTCAGTTCGTCGGTGACCGACCCCGCCTTGGTGACGATGCGCTCGCCATTGAGCAGAACGTTGCCGCTGGCCTGACCTAGTCCGCGCGCATTGGCGTTGAGCGCGCCGGGCCCCTCGATCGCGAACCCGGGCACCTGCTGGAGCATGTCGAGCGCGGAGCGCGGATTGAACCCGGCGAAATCTTCGGGGGTGTAGATCTGCCGTGCGCCGATGGCCGCGTCGGCCGCTGCGGCGGCGCCGAGCTCCTCCTGCCCGCGGGGATCGGCCGGGTAGGTTTCGCCCGCGTTGGTTTGCGCCAGCGCTTCTCCGGTCGCGGTGACCTGACCGGTCGGATCGTCGGAAGTAACGGGCCCAGCCTGCGCGGAGGCGCCCACCGGCCAGCAAAGGGCGGCAAGCGCGCATGCCGTGTGCGGCATCGACCTCGCTGCGTCCCGAACCATTCCCCCCCGATCGTTGACAATGCCCGACCTGCGCCTCGCCTTACCCACCGGCGAGCACAGTGCCAAGGGAGCCTCGCGTATTAATCTGTCGCGGGCGGGGTCCAACGCGTCAACGATGGTGCCGGCAATGGGGCGCTTCGCACAATTTCGTAAGCCGCCCCGGCTTGGAGGATGGCGGCGTCCGCCCACTTGGCGCCCATGAAACTGAGCCCGACGGGCAGGGATTCGACCGCGCCCATCGGCACCGTCAGATGCGGATAACCGGCCACCGCCGCCAGGCTCCCGGCGCCGATCGAGCCGTTATAATGATCGCCGTTGATCAGATCGCTGGTCCAGGCCGGACCGACCGTGGGCGCCACGAGCAGGTCCAGCCGGTTGTCGGCGAGAAGCTTGTCGATCCCCTCCTTCCCGGCGAGGCGCAGGCTGTCTTCCCTGGCCTTGCGATAGGCGGCGGCATCGGTCGTCTTGTCTGCCTGCTCGAACAGCTCCTGCCCGAACCAGCGCAGCTCTTCCTTGTCGGTCCGGTTGAAGGCGATGGCATCGGCGAGGGAGCGGACCGGAATGTCGGCGGGCGATCCGGCAAGATATTCCCCCAGGGTCGCGCGAAGTTCGTAGAGCAGAACGGTGAACTCGGCCGAGCCCATGGCATCGGGCGCCTCGTAATCCAGCTCGACCAGTTCGGCGCCCGCTTTGCGGAGATCGGCCAGGGCCGTCTCGAACAGGCTTGCCACCCGGCCGTCGTTGCCGACCGACTTGCGCAGCACGCCCACCCGCTTTCCGGCCAGCGTCGCGGTGGCGAGGCCGGACGTGAAGTCGCTCTTGCGCCGATCGGCCTCGGCGGTGGCCGCGTCCGCCGGATCGCTGCCGGCGATGGCATTGAGCAACAGGGCAGCGTCGTAGACCGTGCGGGTCATCGGGCCGGCGGTGTCCTGGCTCGAACTGATGGGGACGACGTGCGTGCGGCTGACAAGGCCCACCGTTGGTTTGAAACCGACGATGCCGTTGACCGCGCTGGGGCAGGTGATCGATCCGTCGGTTTCCGTGCCGATGGCGCCCCAGGCCAGCCCCGCGGCGATGGCCGCCCCGCTGCCGGACGAGGAGCCGCAGGTGTTGCGGTCGATCGCGTAGGGGTTGCGGGTCAGGCCGCCCACCGCGCTCCACCCGCTGGTCGAATTGCCCGACCGGATATTGGCCCATTCGGACAGGTTGGTCTTGCCCAGCACGACCCCGCCCGCCGCGCGCAGCCGCGCAACCAGCGGCGCGTCGCGCCCGGTCATGTTGCCGGCCAGCGCCTTGCTTCCCGCCGTCGTCGGCCACTCGCGGGTCTCGACGTTGTCCTTGATCAGGACCGTGCGGCCGGCGAGCGGGGCACCGCTGCTTGCCGCCTCCTTCGCCGCCGCGGCCGCCTCGTCGGCGCCGAGCGAGACGATGACCGCATTGAGCGTCGGCCCCCGGTCGTCCAGCGCGGCGATGCGCTGCGCGAAAATCCGTGCGTCGTCCGCCGGCTCGGCGAGGGCGGGGCAGGCGAATGCGATGGCGGCCGTGGCCGCGAGCAGATGGATCCTCATGCTCGGCACACTGCCACCGCGGTGGCGGGTTTAGAAGCTTCCCTTCACCTGCAGGCGGAAAATCTGCGAAACCCCGATCCGCCGGTCTTCGACCGACACGATGGGGCTGCGGTCGCGCAGGCCGCTGTACACGGTCCGCCGGAAAAAGGCGTGGCCGTCGGTCAGATTGAAAACGTTGAGGTTCACAGTCAGGCCGAGGACATCCTTATGCTCGACGAACCCGAAGGTGTAGACCGGCCCCTCATAATCTTTCGAAGTCTCGCTCAGCCGGACGAACGGCTGCGAATGATTGACGTTCATGCCCACGCCGAAGGCCCAGTCGCTGGCGGGAACGTCCCAGCGCAGGGTCGTGTCGTTGCGGAAGTCGCGGATGCCGCTGAACGGTCTGCCCATCCCGGTAAGGGGATCGTCCAGGCGGCTCGCCTCGTAAGTTGAGGCCGAGGTGATCTTGGCGCCCTTCCAGCCGAGGGGATCGAGGTTGATCGTGGCGTTGGCGAACAGACCCAGGAGCCGTGCATTACCGGCGATGTTCCCGCGCGATTCGCCGCCCGGGACGGGAATGTAATCGATATAATCCTCGATCAGCCGGCCGTAGGCCCGCACATTGAGCGAACCCCAGGCGCCGAGGTTCTTCTTGGCATCGAGTTCGACCGACCAGGCTTGCTGCGGGACCAGCACGACATTGCCTGCAGTCTCGTTGTTCTGCGTGAGATTGACGCTCGCCAGGAAGTCCCCGAACGCAAGTTGACCGACCGTTCGCGCAAGCTTCAGCGAAAGATCGAAGCCGGTCTGGGGTGTCCATGCCAGGGTGAGCGAACCCTTGGGGCGCCAGAATTCGCGAGTGAGGCCGCCCGGCCCGGTCTGCGCAAGCCTGGAATATTCGCCGCCCAGGCCAGCTTGCAGCGTCAGGTTGCCGGCCAGCGAACGGTTGTGGGTGAGGATCGCTTCATACCGGTCCTCCGTCACGCCGCCCGTTGCGCCGGGGAAGGGTACGTCGACGAAGGCCCCGGAGGGATCGAGCGTTTCGAACGTGGAAACCGCGCGGTATCGATTGAAGGCTGCTTCGGCATCGAATTGCCAGCTGCCGTCCAGCATGTTCCAGGCATATTCCGCGCGCGCGATCCGCTCGCCGGTCCGGCGAACCTGGTCGAAGCGCGAGCCGGTCGATGGACTGCCGTCGGCGTAGATCAGCACCGATGTTGCCGGGCCTTCGCCCAGTTCGAATCGCTCCAAGCCGATCAGCTTGAGTCTGCCCGGGCCGAGCGCGAAGTCGGCGTCGGCGCCGAGCTCGTAATTGTATCCGTTGTCGATATTGGTGAAATCGCGGAACCGGTCGACACCGGTGGGCAGGTCGCGCTGTTCGTCGTGCACGAAGCGCGTCCAGGAGCGGCCGTAGATCGCCCGTGCGTTGACGATCGTGCCGCCCGCGCTGGTCCACTTGATCCGCCCCGTTAGCGACGGGAATTCGCCCTTGAAATATAGCAGCGTGTCGCGCGTCTCGAGAATATTGCCGTTTCCGTCGTACAGGTAGGTCCCGAGCCCGCCGGCGCCGCCCCGGCCCACTCCGTGATTGAAGGCTGCGGTCCATTCGACATTACCGCTCGAGCCGGTGAGCGATACTTCGCCGCCGCCGAAACTCGGTCGGGCATACTTCGGGCGAGCGACGGCGCGGTAATCGAAGCGTCCGCTGATATCGCCCGTGCGGGTAATGACGTTCGCAACCTGGCCTGCCAGCCCCGGAATACCGAGCGAAGCACCGTCGACGATCTCGATCCGCACCACGCGGTCGGCGTTGATGCGGGAAAGCTGGGCCGCGATCCCTTCCGACTTGCTGGCCGGGCGCTCGCTGTTCACCAGCACGTTCTGGTTCGCCTGGCCCAGGCCGCGTCCCTGGTCCTGCTGCTGGACAGCGAAGCCGGGGATCTGGTTGACCATGTCGAGCGCGTTGCGCGGTGCGAAGCGGGCGAAATCCGCGGGCAGGTAGACCTCTCCGGCCGAAGCGGTCTCCGTCGCCACCGGGGGCGGGGCATCGCCGCTCCCCTGCGCCCAGGCGGATGCCGGAAACAGCCCCAGCGCCAGGGCGGCAAGCGCGGGCCGGGAAACGACGACAGGTGTTTTCATTCGGCGTGCCTATCGCCGCCGGCCCGGTCCCGCAGGCGCGGTTCGACCGGCGGCCGTCTGGCGACGATATCCGGCCCGCGCGGCGGACGAACCGCCGATTGGCGCGGACGAACGCCGGGCGCGGCCGACGAACCGCGATCCCGCCGTCCCCAGCCGCTTCCCGCAAGCCCCTTGAACATCGCAGTGCAAGGCGCGACATAGGCGCCCTAGCACAGACGAGAGGACTTATGATCGACCTGTTCGGCAGCGGTAACGCACAAGGCAAGTTCAACCACGACCCCGTGACCGGAGCCCTGGTGCCCGTTGTCGTCGAAAGCACAAGCCGCGGCGAGCGCAGCTTCGACATCTTCAGCCGCCTGCTGCGCGAGCGCATCGTCTTCGTGACGGGCGAGGTCGAGGACAACATGGCCTCGCTGATCGTCGCCCAGCTGCTTTATCTCGAGAGCGAGAACAGCCGCGACATCTCGATGTACATCAACAGCCCGGGCGGCGTGGTGACGGCCGGCATGGCGATCCACGACACCATGCAGTACATCAAGCCGCGCGTGTCGACCGTGGTCGTCGGCCAGGCGGCCAGCATGGGCAGCTTCCTGCTCGCGGCGGGCGAGCCGGGCATGCGCATCGCGCTGCCCAACAGCCGGATCATGGTCCACCAGCCGAGCGGCGGCGCCCGCGGCATGGCGAGCGACATCGAGATCCAGGCCAAGGAAATCCTGCGCATTCGCCGGCGGATGAACGATCTTTACGTCAAGTACACCGGCCAGAGCCTGACCGATATCGAGAGGACGCTCGATCGCGACACCTTCCTCGAGGCCGAGGAAGCCAAGGCGTTCGGCATCGTCGACAAGGTTTTCGAGAGCCGTCCGGCGACGGACGAGGTCGGCGACACCAGCGGTTCGGCGGGCGGCGCCCCCGATTAACGGGCCCCGCCGGACTGTAGCATTTTGGCAACCTTGCCCCTTCACGCTGGCGCAAGGCGTGGGGATTAAGGATAGCGCGATTGATTATAGGGTTCCCCGGCCTACATTGCCGGGGACGAATCCCGCGTGATATGATGCGCGGGAACAGGATGACGGAATGACGAAACTCAGCGGGTCGGACAGCAAGAGCACGCTCTACTGCAGCTTCTGCGGCAAGAGTCAGCACGAGGTGAGGAAGCTCATCGCCGGGCCCACGGTATTCATCTGCGACGAATGCGTGGAACTCTGCAACGACATCATTCGTGAAGAAACCAAGGGCGGTCTCACCGGCAAGAAGGACGGCGAGATCGCGACGCCGCAGGAAATCTGCAACACGCTCGCCGATTACGTGATCGGTCAGGAGCGGGCGAAGCGCGTGCTCTCGGTCGCGGTACACAACCACTACAAGCGGCTCAAGCACAGCGGCAAGGCGGGCGACGTCGAGCTGGCGAAGTCGAACATCCTGCTCGTCGGCCCGACCGGCAGCGGCAAGACGCTGCTGGCCCAGACGCTGGCGCGGACTTTCGACGTTCCCTTCACGATGGCCGACGCGACGACGCTGACCGAAGCCGGCTACGTGGGCGAAGATGTCGAAAACATCATCCTCAAGCTGCTGCAGTCGTCCGACTACAACGTCGAAAAGGCGCAGCACGGCATCGTCTACATCGACGAGATCGACAAGATCACCCGCAAGGCGGAAAATCCCTCGATCACCCGCGACGTGTCGGGCGAAGGCGTGCAGCAGGCGCTGCTCAAGCTGATGGAAGGCACGACCGCCTCGGTTCCGCCGCAGGGCGGGCGCAAGCATCCGCAGCAGGAGTTCCTGCAGGTCGACACGACCAACATCCTGTTCATCTGCGGCGGTGCGTTCGCGGGGCTGGAGAAGGTCATCGCCGACCGCCTGCAGAAGCGCAGCATCGGTTTCGGCGCCAACGTCGCCGATCCCGACGCGCGCCGCGTGGGCGAGCTACTCGAGAAGTGCGAGCCGGAAGACCTGCTGAAGTTCGGCCTGATCCCCGAATTCGTCGGCCGCCTGCCGGTGATCGCCACGCTGCACGACCTTGACGTCGAAGCGCTGGTCGAAATCCTCAAGGAGCCGAAGAACGCCCTGGTCAAGCAGTACCAGAAGCTGTTCGAGCTCGAGGATGTCGAGCTGACCTTCACCGACGATGCACTGGTGGCGATCGCCAACAAGGCGATCAAGCGCAAGACCGGCGCGCGCGGATTGCGCTCGATCGTCGAAGCGATCCTGCTCGACACGATGTTCGACCTGCCGGGCATGGACGGGGTCACCGAAGTCGTCGTCGACAAGGACGTGGTCGACGGCCGCAAGGAACCGGTCCGCGTGATGACCAGCAAGAAGGGCAAGGAAGAGGCGGCCTAGCCGCCTTCGCCCGCCTTGCGACGATCCAGCAGGGTCTGCATCCGTGCCACGCGCTCGGGCGGCAGCAGTTCGAACGGGTTGTAGGTGGTCGCGAACGCGGGAATGCCTTCCGGCAAGGCGACCCACGGCATCCTGCTTTCGGTAAAGATCACTGCGTCGGGCGTGAAGGCTCCGTTGTCGTCCAGCGTGCCCACGCGCAGGCCATAGCCGAGATTGCCCAGGCGTGGATAACGGCTCCACACGGCCGTGCCGCACTCGGTGCAGCGACAGATGGTGTGCGGCCCGCCGCTGCCGGCCAAAACGACGCTTTCCCGCAGTTCGCCCTGCACAAGTTCGATCCGCTCGGCCTCGAAGAAGGCGTTGACAACGCTGGTGGAGCCGGTCTGCTGTTGGCACAGCCGGCAATGGCAATTGTTGGCGAAGATCGGCTCGCCGGTGACCCGGTAGCGAACCGAACCGCAGCCGCAGCCGCCTTCGCGCACCGTGTCGTCCATGCCCATCTCCTCAATGATGCGCCGCGTGGCCCAGGCCACATTCTTCGGTGCCGGTTTCGACCTGCAAGGTCACATGGCCGATGCGGTGGTGATGCTCCAGCGCGCCGGCCGCCTCGCGCAGCATCCCGTCGCCGGGATAGCCGCCGGGCATGACGAGGTGCGCGGTCAGCGCGGTTTCGGTCGTGCTCATCGGCCAGATATGCAGATCGTGGACGGCAACGACACCCGGCAGGCCTTCGAGATAGGCCCGCACTTGCGCATCGTCGATATGGTCAGGCACCGCCAGCAGACCCATCTTCACGCTGTCGCGCAGCAGTCCCCAGGTGCCGATGCCGATCACGATCACGATCACGAAGCTCGTCACCGGGTCGATCCACATCGCCCCGGTCAACAGGATCAGCGCCCCGGCGATGACCACGCCCAGGCTCACCAGCGCGTCGTAGGCCATGTGCAGGAAAGCGCCGCGGATGTTGATGTCGTGCTTGCGGCCGCGCGCGAAGAGCAGGGCAGTGGCGGTATTGACCACGATCCCCACGCCGGCGACGGCGACCATCGTCCACCCCTCGACTGACGGCGTGTTGAAGAAGCGGTTGACCGTTTCGAACAGGATCGCGCCGATGGCGATCAGCAGCAGGCCCGCATTGGCCATCGCAGCCAGGATCGAGCTTGCCTTGTAGCCGTAGGTAAAGCGCGAGGTCGCCGGGCGGGTGGCCGCCCAGCTGGCCCCCCAGGCGATCAGCAGGCTCAGCACGTCGGACAGGTTATGCCCGGCATCGGCCAGCAGCGCCATCGAGCCCGACCACAGGCCGAACCCGGCCTCGATCAGGACGAAAGCGGAATTGAGCAGGATCCCGATGGCGAAGGCCCGCCCGAAATCCGCGGGCGCGTGGCTGTGCCCGTGCCCGTGCCCGTGGCCATGCGAATGGTCGTGGCCTTGTGCCTCATGCGAATGGTCATGCCTCGCCCCCATCGCGTCACTCGTAAATGCAGGAGTCGAGCCCGTCACGCCTGACGGAGCCGATGCGAGCGGCGATTGTGTTGCCGTACCGGCGGGTAAAGCCGGTCGGGTTCACCACGGCGCGCTTCTTGGGCAGGGGCAGGGCGGCCGCCATGCGGGCCGCTTCGTCGCGCGACAGGCGGGCGGCGGAATGCTTGAAGTAGCGCTGGCTGCCGGCCTCCACGCCGTAGGTGCCGATGCCGGTCTCCGCGACGTTGAGGTAGACCTCCATGATGCGCCGCTTGCCCCAGCCCTTTTCGATCAGGAAGGTGAACCAGGCTTCCAGCCCCTTGCGGAAATAGCCGCCGCCCTGCCAAAGGAACACGTTCTTGGCGGTCTGCTGGCTGATGGTCGAGCCGCCGCGGATGCGGCCGCCTTCCGCGTTGCGCTCGATCGCTTTCTCGATCGCCTCGCGGTCGAAGCCGTCGTGGCTGCAGAATTTTCCGTCTTCGCCCGCGATGACCGCGGACACCATGTTGCGGTCGATCCGGCTGAGCGGCGTCCAGTCCTTGGAAAGGGAATTGTCGTCCATCAGCATCGTCGCCGTCACCGGGACCGGCACGAAGCGGAACACGAGGACGAGCAGGAGGCTGAGGCCGACGAACAGGGCAAGTGCCCAGATCAGGAAACGCATCGCACGGATCATGGGGACGGACTATAAGCCGCGCACGCCTGGCGCAACTATGCGGCGGATCCGCGCGGGCGTGTGAGCAGCACGAAGGCCCAGAACAGCACCAGCGCGCCGGCCGGAAACAGCAGTTCGCCCAGCAGCATCATGTCCGTCCCGTAGGCATCGTGGATATGCCCGTCGATCTGCGACATGGCCGCGATGGGGATGTTGGACAGCGACGCCATCAGGTTCCAGTTGGTCGCCGGCGATTTCTTGCCGATCGCCTCGAGCACGATGGCCGCATACCCGGTGTAGGCCATGCCGACCATCGCCTGGTAGGCCAGCACGCCGACCACGAAGACTTCGGGCGTGCGGGGAAGCGCGATCAGCGAGACCGACACCAGCCCGACCAGGATGCCGAACATCGAGTAGGCCTTCTTGAGGTCCATCCGGTCGCAGATGTAGCCGGCCACCAGCGCGCCGACGATCGACGCCACGCCGCCGAGGACGCCGTTCACCGTGGCGACGATGTTGGCGCCGGCATCCCACTCCCTGGCGATGGCCGACCACGGAACGCCGCCCGACCCGATCGGAAGGATCATGATGATCAGCGCAAGGTAGCCGAGGCGCGATCGGGCCACTTCCCATACGTTGACGATGACTTCCTTGAGGTGGGCGAGATAGTTGACGCCCTGCAGGCCGACCTTGACCAGTCGCGGCAGGAACAGCGTGGCGCCCCAGCACGCGAAGCACACCAGCGCCAGCACCAGCCCCGAAATCCACGGCTGGGCGAGGTTCTCCGCCAGCAGCAGCCCGACGCCGCCGCCGAGCCCGGCTCCTCCCAGATTCCCCGCCTGCGACCAGCCGCTGGCCCGCCCGCGAAGTTCGGGCGGCACTTGGTTGGCCATGAAGATCTCGGTCGCCATCGAGATGAAGGTCGAGGCGACCGAGGACCCGACAAGAATCGCGATGAGCAGCGGAACGCCCGCCTCGGTCTTGGGCAGCGCGCTCATCAGCAGGATCGAGAGGCCGACGATCGTCGTGCCGAGGCCGTACCAGACCTTGGGATTGCCGATCGTGTCGACAAAGGGCGCCCACAGCATCTTGACCGTCTGCGGCCAGACCGACAGCGCGATGACGGTGCCGATGATCGCGGTCGACAGGCCCGCCTCGCTGAGCAGGAAGGCGAGGGTGACCGAGACGTAGCCGCTCGAGATTCCGAACGGGGCGAACAGGGGCGCGAAGATCGCGGGCTTGGAGATCGTGCCGGAGGAGAGATGATCGGGATCGACGCCGGGCCCCGCTTCGGCGTGAACGGTCGTCATGCGCATCTCCAGGCGCTCAGGCGCCGGGCGCGAGGGTTAGCGGCAAAGAAAAGCCGGGCAAGCCCAAATTGGCTTGCCCGGCTTTGCTGTCTTATTATTGCCGTCAGGCCGGTTGCGGCGCCGGCAGGAGCTTTTCGATGGCGATGCGTTGCATCGCCTTCTGCAGCTTCTCGAACGCGCGAACCTCGATCTGGCGGATGCGCTCGCGGCTGACGTCGTAGACCTGCGACAGCTCTTCCAGCGTCTGCGGGTTCTCGGTCAGGCGGCGCTGGGTCAGGATGTGCTTCTCGCGCTCGTTGAGGCTGTCCATCGCCTCGACCAGCATGTCGTGGCGCACTTCGGCTTCCTCGGCGTCGGCGACCAGCTCGTCCTGCAGCGGGCCGTCATCGGCCAGCCAGTCCTGCCATTCGCCCGAGCCTTCCTCGCCGCCGCGCATCGGCGTGTTCAAAGATCCGTCGCCGCCCATGAGCATGCGCCGGTTCATATTGATCACTTCCTGCTCGGGCACGCCGAGGTCGCGGGCGATCGTCGCCACGTCGTCCGGATGGAGATCGGTGTCCTCGTAGGCGTCGAGGTTCTTCTTCATCCGGCGAAGGTTGAAGAACAGCTTCTTCTGCGCCGCCGTGGTGCCCATCTTCACGAGGCTCCACGACCGCAGGATGAACTCCTGGATCGAGGCCTTGATCCACCACATCGCGTAGGTCGCCAGGCGGAAGCCGCGATCGGCCTCGAACTTCTTGACGCCCTGCATCAGGCCCACGTTGCCTTCGGAAATGAGGTCGCTCACCGGCAGGCCGTAGCCGCGGTAACCCATGGCGATCTTGGCGACCAGCCGCAGGTGCGAGGTCACGAGCTGCGCCGCAGCTTCAGGATCCTCGTGCTCCTCGAACCGCTTGGCGAGCATGTATTCCTGCTCGGCCGTCAGCACGGGGAATTTCTTGATTTCGGCGAGATAGCGGTTGAGGCTCTGCTCTCCGCCCAGTGCCGGCACGCTGAGTGCTTTCGACTTGTTCACGTTACTTCCCATACCTTTCTATCGTCGGCCGGCGATGCACGAGCCCCTGCTGGGCACCCGCACTGTGCGGCCACGTTCCCTCGTTATAACACACAAACCCGCCCGCCAGCGTGCAGTTCATCGATTTGAATGACCGGTTCGTTCGATAAGTTCCGCCATGTCGGCGGGCAGATCGCTCGAAAACGACAGGCGGTGTCCCAAAACGGGGTGAACGAAGCCGAGAACGGCCGCGTGCAGCGCCTGGCGATGAAATGCGAGATCCCTGAGGATCGGCCGGAGAACGGCATTGGCACGTCCATATACAGGATCTCCCACTAGCGCATGACCGATTGACGCAAGGTGAACCCGCACCTGGTGCGTCCGCCCGGTCTCCAGCCGGCATTCGACCAGCGCGCAATTGTCCAACTTTTCCAGCACCTTGTAATGCGTCACTGCATGCTTCCCGCGGCTCGAGGCGTCGGGCAGCGGTGCCATCTTCTTGCGGTCGGTATCGGAACGGCCGATTCGCCCGCGAATCGTGCCCGCAGCGGGCTTTGGATGGCCATTGGTTACGGCCAGATAGGCCCGCTCGATCGAATGGTCGGCGAACTGCCTGGCCAGCCCTTCGTGCGCCTTGTCGCTCTTGGCGACGACGAGCAGGCCGGACGTGTCCTTGTCGATCCGGTGGACGATGCCGGGCCGCGCCACCCCGCCAATGCCCGAAAGCTGCCCAGCGCAGTGATGCAGCAGGGCGTTGACCAGGGTGCCGTCCGGGTTCCCGGCTGCCGGGTGCACGACCAGCCCGGCCGGCTTATCGACCACGATGAGGTGCTCGTCCTCGAACGTCACCGACAGCGGTATGTCCTGGGGTTGCGCGACCGGATCGCCCGCCGGGGGCACGGCAATTTCGAACGGCGTGCCCGCCGCGACCTTTACCGAGGGTTGCCTCGCCGGGTCTCCCGCCAGTCTGACGTTTCCTCCGCCGATCAGCGCCTGGACGCGCGCGCGGGAGAGGCCGGTCGCGTCGGCCAGCGCCTTGTCGAGCCGGCCCGCGGCTGCGACGCACCCCTGCAGGATATCCCCATCCCCCATTGCCCAAATATGGGATCGAGGCCGGCCCGCCACAAGGAGTGTGGCGTGCGGTGGGCGGTTGGGCCGCTCTTCCCTTGATGGCAATCGCTGGCTAGAGCGGCGCCATGTCCTCAAACACGGTCGATCTTGCCTCACTCCTCTGTTCTCGTCTCTGTCACGACCTGCTCAGTCCCGTCGGGGCGCTGAGCAACGGCATCGAACTGCTGCGCGACGAGCGCGACGCCGAGATGCGGGCTCGCTGCATGGAGCTGCTCGAACAGAGCGCCCGGATCAGTGCCGGCAAGCTCAAGTTCTTCCGCCTCGCCTATGGCGCGGCCGGCGGTTTCGGCGACGAAGTGCCCACCGAAGAGCCGCGCGAGCTGGTCCAGGGGCTGGTCGGCGACAACGGGCGCATCGTCCTGCAATGGGCGGTCGGCGAACCGCAGTTGCCCAAGCCCGCGGTCAAGGTGCTGCTCAACCTGGCGGCCATCGGCATCGACGCCCTGCCGCGCGGGGGCCAGCTCGATGTGGGGGCCGAACGGCGCGACGGGGCGACCGAAATCGCCGTGCGCGCAGCGGGCGGCAAGATCGCGTTCGATCCCACGATCGGCCAGGCTCTCGAAGGCACGCTGCCGCTCAACGACCTGTCGGGCCGCACCGCCCCGGCGCACATGATCCGGCTCATCGCCGAAGGCGCCGGCGGCGGATTGCAGTTCGCCCAGAGCCAGGGGTCGCTCGTCATGGGGGCAGTGCTTCCCGACGCCTGACGCGCCGGAGAAGCAGGGCGACATGGCCGACGAACTGGTCCACCGCGAAGCCCCCTCGCCGAACTGGAACGACCGCGGCGAGGACACGATCTCGATGGTCGTGCTGCACTATACCGACATGCTGTCCGCCGACGAGGCGATCGCCCGGATGTGCGATCCCGAGGCGGAGGTCAGCGCGCACTACCTCGTCTCGCGCGAAGGCGAAGTCGTCCGGCTGGTCGACGAAGACAAGCGCGCCTGGCACGCCGGGGTCAGCTTCTGGCGCGGCCACGCCAACGTCAACGGCAAGTCGATCGGCATCGAGCTCGACAATCCGGGGCACACCAACGGCTACGAGCCGTTTCCCGATGCGCAGATCGAGGCGCTGATCCCACTGCTCGCGCGGATCGTCCGTCGATATGACATCCCGCGTGCCAACGTGGTGGGGCATTCCGACATCGCCCCGCAGCGCAAGCTCGATCCGGGCGAGCTGTTCCCCTGGGATCGGCTGGCCGAGGGCCGCCTGTGCCTGCCGCGGCCGGAGAAGCTCGAACTGGGCGATCCGTTCGACAACGACGGAGCATTCTACCTCGCGCTCGAACGCTTCGGCTACGACGTGTCGGACGGGCATGCCGCGGTCAGCGCCTTCCAGCGCCGCTGGCGCCCTGAACGGATCGACGGCGAGATCGACGGCCAGGTTCGCGCGATCCTGTTCCAGTTGCTCCTAGATCGCGACCAGGGACGGACCAGATAGCGGCTCCCATTCGGCAAGTGGCGTGCTATGCACGGCGGGCCAGGGGGCCGGGCAGCCGCGTCACTTAAGTGTCGAGGAAAGTCCGGGCTCCACGAAGCAAGGGTGGCGGGTAACGCCCGCCGTGGGCGACCATAGGGAAAGTGCCACAGAGAGCAGACCGCCGATGGCCCGCGGCTCCTTCGGGGGTTCGGGGGCACAGGCAAGGGTGAAAGGGTGCGGTAACGGCGCACCGGGGGCCTGGTGACAGGACTCGCATGGCAAACCCCACCCGGAGCAAGGCCGAATAGGGGCGGCGTCCCCGGATTCGTTCCGGGGAGGGATGTTTCGTCCCAGTCGCCCGGGTTGGCTGCTTGAGCGGCGCGGCAACGCGTCGCCGAGATGAATGGCTGCCCCCGCGGCGCTGGTCTCTATGATACCGGCCGCGGGACAGAACCCGGCTTACAGGCCCCCTGGCACCTTAAGCGGCAAGCTCGTGCGCCGCATGGGCCGCTTCGCCCGGATCGTCGCACGCTTCCAGGTAGCGCCGCGTCGCGCCTTCGAGGACGAGGGCGGTAAGCCGCCCGCTGAGGTAGGCGCCGGTATCGATTCCGATGCGGTTGCCCTTGTCCACCGGCGCATCGGTGATCGTATGCCCGTGCACCACCGTGGCCCCATGCGGCCGCCCGTGCGACAGAAAGGGCTCGCGGATCCACCGCAGGTCCTTGGGCGATTGCTCCTCGAAAGGGGCCCCGGGCCGTATGCCCGCGTGGACAAAGACATAGTCGCCGATCACGATCAGGTCCTCCAGCGCCGCCAGGAAGGTGCGGTCCGCCATCGGAACCGCCGCGCTCATCAGCGCCTGCGCCTCGTCGATGTCGGCATAGCGGAAGGCCTCGGGATCGACGCCGTAGCTCAGGATGGTTTCCTGCCCGCCGAAGCGCAGGAAGTGGCGCAGCACGTCGGTATCCTCGAAGCTGTCGAGGAACATTTCCTCGTGGTTTCCGCCTAGGATTCGGACCGTGCGCCCGCGCTGCCAGTCGCGCGCCCTGGCAACCACCCCGGCGCTGTCGGGGCCCCGGTCCACCAGGTCGCCCAGCAGGATCACGGTCGTATTTGCTGGAGGAAGGGCCGCATCGTCGGCCTCGATGATCGCGATCATCTTCTCGAACAGATCGAGCCGGCCGTGAATGTCGCCGATCGCGTAGATCCGCTCCCCCGCGGGCACGGCGGCTGGCGGCGGCGCGCTCTCGCGGGCCAGCAGGCGTTGAAAGGCTTGCAGCATTCCTTTCAGGTGGCAATTGGTCTCCCGCAGCGCAAGACCGCGCCCGATGCGCGTTGCCGGCGCGGCGCAGGTGATGCGCGAAAGGCACACATCGCTATCGGTCATATCCATTTTTGCAACTGGCATCTTGTGCATTGCAGCAAACGCGTCCACCTTCGCATCGAACTCGCGTGAAGTCCGATCCCGCAAAACGAGGACGGCCATGCGGGATCGCAGGTAGGGACGAAGCACAGTTTCACTTCAGCATTTGAGGGAATTGCCCATGCTTACGTCCATCCGCAGCTTGTCTGCTGCCACCGCTCTGGCCGGTGCGGCTTTCGTTTCGACCTCCGCTGCCGCGCAAGACGCCGAATCGGACATTTCGGTGTCTGCCAACGTCGCACTGACCACCGACTACCGCTTCCGGGGCGTATCGCTCTCGGGCGGCGATCCGGCCATCCAGGGCGGCGTCGACGTTACCTTGCCCGCCGGTTTCTATGTCGGCACCTGGGCCTCCTCGATCGACGGCGGCGCGTACGGCACGATGGAACTGGACGTCTACGGCGGCTGGACGGGCGAAGTCGCCTCTGGCGTGACCTTCGACGTCGGCCTGCTCAAGTACATCTATCCCAACGGTGCCCCGGGGGTCGATCTCGACTACTGGGAACCCTATGCCTCGGTCGGCTTCGGCCTCGGACCGGCATCGTTGACGGTCGGCGCGGCCTACGCCTGGGAACAGGATTCGCTCGGCGGCGGCGACAACACCTACATCTATACGGACCTCGAATTCGGCGTGCCGACCACCCCGGTGACGCTCACGGCCCACGTCGGCTATACCGACGGCGCGCTCGCGCCGCCGCTCCTCTCGGGGCTTTCGGCGGACGACAGCGGCTTCGACTACTCGATCGGCGCCAGCGCCACCGTCCTCGGCAGCCTGTCGCTGGGCGTGTCGTACATCGGCGTGGACGGCCCGTCGGTCGACGGTCTGACCGACGATGCCATCGTGGCGACCCTGTCGGCCGAATTCTGACCGGGGTCATCGACGACTAAGCAAGGGGGCCCGTGCCGCTTCGGCGGCGCGGGCCCTTTTGCTTTTCAGGTCCGGGGCGTATTGCCGAACGCGAGCCTATTCCGCAGGGCAGGGATGCAGAGGCAGCCTCCGGACAGGCGAATTGAGCGCTTGATTGAAAGCCTCCCACCGCTTTAGGCACCCCTTCGACGCGATCCGGCGCCACGGGCTTTGCACTCCCGGCTTAAATCGGATCGAGAACGAAAGGTCCCGCGATGCAGTATCTCCACACGATGATCAGGGTTTCCAACCCCGATGCGACGGTCGACTTCCTCAAATTGCTCGGATTGGAAGAGGTGCGCCGGATGGAGAGCGAGAAAGGGCGTTTCACGCTCATCTTCATGGCCGCCCCCGGCCAGGCCGGCGTCGCCGAAGTCGAACTGACCTACAACTGGCCCCCCGAAGACGGCTCCGCGCCCGAGCAGTACGCCGGTGGGCGCAACTTCGGCCACTTGGCCTACCGGGTGGAGAACATCTACGACACCTGCCAGCGGCTCATGGATGCAGGGGTCACCATCAACCGCCCGCCGCGCGACGGCCACATGGCCTTCGTCAGGACGCCCGACGGTATCTCGGTCGAGCTGTTGCAGGACGGAAACCTGCCCCCGCAGGAGCCCTGGGCGAGCATGGAGAACACGGGCAGCTGGTAAGCTCGGCCCCGCCCGTCCGTACCGAACGGAACTCCGCTAGGACGGCTCCGGCTCCGGGCGCGCGATCCGCAGGATCATGTAGCCCAGTACCGCCGAGACCAGCGTGCCCGCCAGCACGCCCAACTTGACCTGCTCGTAGAGCTCGGGGTGGTCCTCGAAAGCCAGCGTGCCAATGAACAGGCTCATGGTGAAGCCGATGCCGCACAGGACCGCAGCGCCGTAGAGCTGCGGCAGGGTGACGCCGGGCATTCGCCGGGCAAGCCCGATCCACTCGGCGATCAGCACAGCGCCGAAGACGCCGATCTGCTTGCCCAGTACCAGGCCGGCCGCGACCGCCATCGGCAGGGGCGCGAACAGGGCCTCGAGACCGAGCCCCCGCAGATCGACCCCGGCGTTGGCGAAGCCGAACACGGGAATCACGAAGTAGGCGTTCCAGCCGACGAGCCGATGTTCGAGATCTGCAAGCATGGGCCGCCCGTCGCGCCGCCGCATCGGGACGGTCAGGGCCGCGACCACCCCGGCGATCGTCGCGTGAACGCCCGAATGCAGGACGCAGAACCACAGGACAAGCGCGGCGGCAACGAACAGCCGGTTCCGGTCGACCTTCAGCCAGTTCATCAGCACCAGCACCATCGCCACCGCCAAGGCACCGAAGAGCCAGGCGAGCTTGATGTTCGCGGTGTAGAAGAACGCGATGATCAGCACGGCGCCGATGTCGTCGACGATCGCGACGGTGAGAAGGAACAGGCGCAGCGGTGGCGGCATGCGCTTGCCCAGCAGCCCGACGATGCCCATCGCAAAGGCGATGTCGGTCGCTGACGGAACGGCCCAGCCGCGGGCGAGCAGACTGTCAGATCCGGTAATCAGCAGAAAAACGCCGGCCGGCACGGCCATGCCGAGGAATGCCGCCAGCACCGGCAGGCGCAGATTCTTCGGGTCGGACAACTCGCCTTCCATTAGCTCGCGCTTCACCTCCAGCCCGACGACGAAGAAGAACACCGCCATCAGCCCATCGTTGATCCACAAGTGGAGGTCGCGGAGCTTGGGGATCGGGGTCCAGGGGAGCGGAGCCAGAAACACTTCGCGATAGGTGTCCGCCATGAAGGTGTTGGCGGCGACCATGGCCAGCAACGCCACCAGGATCAGCAGGATGCCTTCGCGCGCGTCGCTGACGAACAGGGCGCGCAGGGGCCGGGTGGCCAGTTCGGCAATCAACTTCGTGGGCATCGGGCATCCCTCGCGAACTACCGGCCGCTATTCAAGCGAAACCGGAAACGTCCGTGCAGACGCGTTGGGCCTGTCGGTGCGGCCGTTCGCGACTATTTCCATGCGGGCTGCGGCAGAGGTGCGTATCAGTGACACGGCAGCCGGAAGCGAAGTGCGCCCGGCGGCGTACGCGGTTACCGAGCTGCCTCCATTAAGCCTGCCTGGCGGGTGGCAGGCCGAAGCTTATGCCCAGGCAGGCTACGTCGGCGGACGGTTCGCTACCGGATTCGTTGATGGGCAGGCGCGGCTCGATCGCAAGATACTGTCTCCGGGCATGGAAGGGGCCGAGCTGCGCGCCGGCTTGGCGGCGTGGGGCGGCGCACAAAAGGGCGCGGCCCGGCTCGATATCGGACCGACCGCATCGCTCGGCTTCCGGCTCGGCGACGCCCGGTCTCGCCTGGCGGTCGACTATCGCTTTCGCGTGGCGGGCGAGGCGGAGCCCAAAAGCGGGCCGGCCGTGACCTTATCGGCCGGATTTTAGCGGCCGTCACCTTTAACGCGGGCGCCGCCTGTATTAACGCGGCCGCATGGACGTCTACCTTCCCATCGCCAATCTCGCGGTCAATGGGCTGGTCATCGTCCTGCTCGGCGCGGCGACGGGCATCCTGTCGGGCATCTTCGGGGTGGGCGGAGGGTTCCTCACAACCCCGCTGCTGATCTTCTACGGGATTCCGCCCACCGTGGCCGCGGCATCGGCCGCCACGCAGGTCACCGGGGCGAGCGTGTCGGGCGTGCTGGCGCATGGCAGGCGCAATGGGGTCGACTACGAGATGGGTCTCGTCCTGGTCGTCGGCGGGACTTTCGGGGCGGTCGTCGGAGCCGGGCTGTTCAATCTGCTGACCGCGCTGGGCCAGATCGATACGGTGATCTCCATCCTCTACGTCGTGTTGCTGGGCACGATCGGGTCGCTGATGGGCCGGGAATCGATCCAGGCGCTGCGCCAGGCGAAAGCAGGGGGCGACCGCCCCCGAGCCGCAAAGCGGCGCCATCACCCGCTGGTGGCGAGCCTCCCGCTTCGCTGGCGGTTCTACCGCTCGGGCCTCTACATCTCGCCGATCGCCCCCCTGCTGCTGGGCATAGTGGTCGGCATCCTGACCATGCTGATGGGGGTTGGCGGCGGCTTCATCCTCGTACCCGCGATGCTCTACGTCCTGGGCATGAGCGCCGGTGTGGTGGTGGGCACGAGCCTGTTCAACATTCTGTTCGTCACGATGGCGAGCACCATGGTCCACGCCCTCACGACCAAGGCGGTCGACATCGTGCTGGCGGGCACGTTGCTGTTCGGCTCCGTGGTGGGTGCGCAAGTGGGGGCCAAGCTGGCGGTCACCATCAAGCCCGAGATCCTGCGCCTGATCCTGGCCACGATCGTCATCCTCGTGGCGCTGCGGATGGCCTGGGGCCTGACGATCCGGCCCGACGAGGTCTACACGGTCGTGCCGCTGTGAGCGGCGCCTCGCAAGGCACGCTGGGCCGTATCCTGCTTGCGCTCGGCCTGTTCTTCGCGCTGACCGGCCAGCGCGACCCGATCCTCGTGCCCGAAGTGAGCCAGCACGAAATCCAGGTCCGCCAGGGTTTTACCGGGACCGAGCTGCTGCTCTTCGGGGCGATCCTCGAGCCGGACGGGCGGCGCGCCGGGCGCGATTACGACATCGTCGTTGTGCTCAAGGGACCGACCCAGGCGATCGAGCTGCGCGAGAAGCAGCGCATCCTTGGCCTGTGGATCAACGCCGACGATACCGCCTTCCGGTCCGCCCCCTCGTTCTTCGCGGTGGCCAGCTCCCGGCCGATCGATGCGATCGTCGACGAACGCACGGCGGCGATCTACGAACTGGGGCTCGATTATCTGCAGCTCTCCCCCTCGGATTCGATCGATCCCGAGGAACAGCAGCGGTTCACCACGGGCCTGGTCGGGATGCGCAAGCGGGCGGGGCTCTACAAGGAAGACCCGCACGGTGTCGCAGTGAGCGAGCAGGTTCTCTATCAGGCGCGCCTTGCACTTCCCTCCAGCGTACAGACCGGTCGCTACACGGCGGAGACGTTTGCCATTACCCGCGGCCGGGTGGTCGCCTCGGAGATCGCCGAGGTGGAAGTCCGAAAGGTCGGGTTCGAGAAGCGCGTGGCCGACTTTTCGAATGACGATTCCTTCGTTTACGGCTTACTCGCGGTCTTGCTCTCGGTCGGCATGGGCTGGCTGGCGGGCCGCCTCTTCGCCCTCATCTGACGGCCCGGTTGACGCGATCTTAACCCCCTTTTGGCTAAGTCAGGACCCGGGAACGCCAGAAAACGGGTCTTTTTTCATGAACGATATGACGCGCCAGCAATTCAACGCTACCGCCCCGGCCGCCGCGCCCAGCGACTCCGCGCTGCAGCCGATCGGGGTGGTGCTGGAAATCTCCGGCGCGGGATCGATGATTGCGCTCGACCTGCAGCGTCTCACCGAATGCGCGAATGACGCCGACGCCTCGATCGCCATCGCCGGGCAGGTCGGCAGCCAGGTCAAGATCAGGACCAACGACGGCTGGCTGCTCGCCAGCGTGCGCAACCAGAAGCAGGATCGCCGTTCGGACGGGGTCCTGGCCAATATCGACTTCATGGGCGAAGGCGACGAGGAGCGCCTGACCGGCCGCATCCACAGCTTCCGCCGCGGCGTCACCCGGTACCCGATCCCCGGAGCGCTGGTCTATCCGGCGACCACGGCGGACCTCAAGCAGATCTACGCATCGGACGGGCGCAACACGATCCAAGTGGGCACCGTCTATCCCACGACCGACATTCGCGCCGGCATCTACGTAGACTCGATGCTGGGCAAGCACTTCGCCCTGCTCGGCTCGACCGGTACCGGCAAGTCGACCAGCGCGGCGCTAATCCTGCACCGCATCTGCGAAAGCGCGCCCAACGGGCACATCCTGATGATCGATCCGCACGGCGAATATTCCGCCGCGTTCAAGAACACCGGGACGATCTTCGACGTCAGCAACCTGCACATGCCGTACTGGCTGATGAACTTCGAGGAGCACTGCGAGGTCTTCCTCACCTCCACCGGCAACGACCGGCAGGAAGACAGCGACATCCTGGCCAAGTGCCTGCTCAAGGCGCGCGGCCGCAGCCGGCTGGCCGAGCAGATCGGCAAGATCACCGTCGACAGCCCGATCCCCTACCTGCTCAGCGACCTGACCACGGTCCTGCAGGACGAGATGGGCAAGCTCGACAAGGCGACGAGCAGCGCGCCGTTCATGCGGATCAAGACCAAGATCGACGAGTTGAAGGCCGATCCGCGCTACCAGTTCATGTTCTCGGGCATGCTGGTGGGCGACACGATGGCCGACTTCATCGCCAAGATCTTCCGCATGCCGGCCAACGGCAAGCCGATCGCGATCATCGACGTCTCGGGCGTCCCGTCCGACATCACCTCCACCGTGGTCGCCGTGCTCAGCCGCATGACCTTCGACTTCGCCATCTGGGGGCGCGAGGAGAAGACCCGGCCGATCCTGCTGGTGTGCGAGGAAGCGCACCGTTACGTGCCCAACGAGAAGAACGCCGACGGTTCGTCGGTCGGGCGGATCCTCAGCCGCATCGCCAAGGAAGGCCGCAAATACGGCATCAGCCTGGGACTGATCACCCAGCGCCCGTCGGATCTTGCCGAAGGTGTGCTGTCGCAGTGCGGCACCATCATCTCGATGCGACTCAACAACGACCGCGACCAGGCTTTCGTGAAGGCGGCCATGCCCGAAGGCGCGCGCGGGTTCCTCGATTCCATTCCCGCCCTGCGCAACCGCGAATGCATCATCGTGGGCGAAGGCGTCGCGATCCCGATCCGCGTGGCGTTCGACAATCTCGAAGAGGTCAAGCGGCCGGCTTCGGAAGACCCGAGCTTTACCGAACTGTGGCGCGGCTCCGGCGGTGAGGAAGAGGCGGTCTACCGCACCGTCCAGCGCTGGCGGTCGCAGGGCAAGTAGCCTTCGCCGGGACCGGCGCGCTCAAAGTTCCGGCATCATGCGCCCGGCGGGCTGGCCTTCGGCATGCGCCTGCTCCAGGGCCTGTTCCTCGCTCTCGGCCTGCGCCCGCGCGCGCCAGGGCAGGTACTTGTAGGCCCACCAGCTCAAGGCAAAGCCCGCCGCCGCGCCGACCGGGAACGACCACCAGATAGCGTCCGCCCCCAGCCAGTCGTAGGTCAGCCAGTAGAACCCGAGGCGCACCGGATAGAGCGCCACCGCCAGGACCACGAGCGGCGCCCAGACCGCGCCGCCCGCGCGCATCGTGGCCGAATAGACCATCGCCGGGGCGAACAGCACGAAGTTCCAGCTGGCCAGGAACTGGATGTGGCGCGCCATGTCCACCGCCGGGCTGTCGGCGCCGAGGAACAGGCCCAGCGCGGGCCGGTCGAACAGGATCAGCAGCACGGTCAGCACGCTCGTCATGCCCAGATTGACTGCGACGCCGACCTTGGTGACCTCGTCCAGCCGGTTCCATTTGCGCGCGCCGATGAACTGCGCCGCCATCGCGCTTACCGCGCCGCCCACCGCCATCGCCGGCATCTGGATGTAGGTGAACAGCTGCATCGCCGCGCCATAGGCGGCAGTGGTCATCAGCCCTTCGCGATTGACCAGGCCGACGACGATGATGCCCGCCGCGCTCATCACCAGCATTTGCGCGCCCATCGGCAGCCCCTTGGCGAGGATGAAGCCGAGTTCGTCGCGGTGCGGAACGAGATAGCCGAGCTCGGCGCCGCGCAGGCGCAGCGGCAGATCCTTGGCAAAGACGTAGACCAGCATGGCCGCGAACGAGATCATGCTGGCGGCGATTGTTGCGATCGCCGAACCGGCTATGCCCAGCGCCGGGAAGGGACCGAATCCGGCGATCAGCAGCGGGTTGAGCACGATGTCGATCGCCACCGTCACGCCCATGAAGATCAGCGGCGTGCGGGCATCGCCGGTGCCGCGCAGGCCCATGGTGAGGATGATCGAGACCATCATGAAGGGCATCGAGACGAACAGCAGCCGCAGATAAGTAAGCGCGAGATCGTAGGCACCGCCGGGCGTCTCGAGAGCGTCGAGCAGGGCCGGGGCACCCAGCCACCCGATCAGCGCGATGACCACCATCAGCAGCGCCGAAAAGCCCACCGCCGTGCCGAACGCGCGGCGCGCCCCGTCGATGTCGCGCGCGCCGAAGCGTTGCCCGATCCTGACCGTGCCGGCCATGCCGAACCCGAAGGCCAGGCTGGATACCAGGAACATGATGATGTTGGCGTTGGCGGTGGCGGCCAGTGCCTCCTCGCCGATCAGTTGCCCGACCCAGATCGAGTTAATCGTTCCGTTGAGCGACTGGAGGATGTTGCTCAGCAGCGTGGGCACGGTGAAGATCATCAGGGTACGGAGGACCGGACCTTGCGTCAGGTCGCCGCGCATCGGGATGGGCGGCCTTTTACCAGCGCCCTGCGGAGGCATTTCCTCGCTCATTGTCCGGAATGGTCCCCTGCGCAGACTGAGGGGGGATGGATGTGCAACCTTTTGGACAATGTCAATTGCGCGGGCCGGTGGACCCACGTTGCCGGCCGATCTACGGATCGCGCATGACGCTGACCCGCCAGGAAATCTCGCTGCTCGCGCATCGGCGCCACCCCATTGCCTGCCCGCTGTCGGACGCCAGCGTGGCATTGCTGATCGAGGCGCTTGGGCTGGACGGCGGCCGCTTGCTCGACGTCGGCTGCGGCGAGGGCGAGTGGCTGGCGCGGATCGGCGGGCGGGCGCGGGCAAGCGGGGTCGATCTGTCGGCCCCCGCGCTTGCGAGGGCGCGCGAGAAGCTGGGCCCGGGCGTCGACCTGATCGAGGCGGCGGCGGAGGACGTGCTGGCGCGCGGCGGCGGGTGGGATGCGGTCCTGTGCAACGGTTCGTGCCATGCGCTTGGCGGAGCGGAGCCGGCCATCGCGCGGCTGGGCGAGGCATTGGCGCCGGGCGGCGTGCTGCTGTTTTCCGACGGCGTGTGGCAGTCGCGGCCGACGGACGCGGCGCTCGCCGGGCTCGGGGCGGAGGAAGGCGATATCCCGCATATCGGCCGGGTCTTCGACGCGCTCCTCGCGGCCGGGCTGGCGGTGGAGCGGGTGCACCTGTCGAGCCAGGCCGAGTGGGACGAGTACGAAACCGCCTGGTGCGGCGCGCTGGAACAGCGTGCGGGCGAGATCGAAGGCGATGCGCCCGACGATGCGGCCCTGCTGCGCCAGACCGCGCGCGAGCACCGGTCGGGATATCGCGACGGTTATCGCGGGGTGCTTGGCTATCTCGCGGTCGTCGCCCGCCGCCCGGCCATGCATTAGGTTCCCCGCGTATCGCCGAACAGGCGGATGTGCTGCCGGTCGCTCAGCGTGAAACCGTGGTCGAGGCACAGCGGCCCGAGCCAGGCGATGCGCGCGTCGAGCGTGGCCGGGTCGGTCCCCTCGGGCATCAGCCAGATGCGTGACGGGGAAAGACCGTAGCGCTCCGCCAGGGCCAGGACCTCGGCCACGTCGGACGGCTGGGCGATGACGAACTTGAACACCGCGCGCGGGTCGGCCGCCCAGGCGGCAAGCCTTTCGGATGGAAGGGCGAGATTGGCCGGATTGCCCGAATGGGCCAGCTTGGGGCTGACAGTGTATTGCGCGATCAGCGGATCCAGGTCTGCGTGCGGTGCGACGGTGCCGTTGGTCTCGACCTCGACCCGGACGGAGGTGAGCAGGGCGAGCATCCGCGCCAGCGCCGCGCCTTGCAGCAGCGGCTCGCCCCCCGTCACGACCAGCCGGTCCTGGCCCAGGCCCGCGATCCGCTCGGCCACCTCGCTTTCGGGCAGCAGCACCTGGTTGTCCCTGCGGTCGAACGTCACGCCGCCGCGATGCGGCCTGTCGTCCCCGGCGAAATACCAGGTGTAGGGCGTGTCGCACCAGACGCAGGCGAGGTTGCAGCGCGACAGGCGCACGAAGGCGCAGGGGCGCCCCTGGCTCGGGCCTTCGCCCTGCAGCGAGGCGAAGATCTCCGGCCCGCCCGTGTCGTCGGTGGCGAGGGTCAGCGGCATGCGCAGGCCATAGACATGGACCGGATGTTACACGGTCCAGGGGGGATAAATTCCGCACCCGGAAGGCCACTCCAGGACGACAGCCTCGACACGGCCCTGACGGACCAATCCGACCGCTCCCGCAACGCGGGACGGGCACATTCAACGCGGGCGGGAGATCGGTCCATGCCTCACCCTTGGCACATCGCCGGGATGTAGGAAAATCCTCCGCTTTCGAGGAGGATCAACCCAGACGGGCCAGCGCCGCCTCCAGCCGAGACGCCTCGGCCTTGTGCAGCGCCAGATCGGCCTTGGCCTTGTCGACCGCCTCGGGCTTGGCACGCTCGACGAAGTTGGGGTTGGCGAGCCGCGCCTCGAGACTGCCCAGCTCCTTGCGCGATGCCTCGAGCGCCTTGGCTAGGCGCGCCTGTTCGGCGGCGATGTCGATCACGCCGCCCAGCGGGATGACGAAGGTGTCGCTTCCCGCGCCAACCTGCATCGCCGCGCCGGCGGGAGCCGCACCGGAATGAATGGTCGAGAGCCGCGCCAGCCGGTCGAGCGACGCGGCGTTGCCGGCGATCACCGCAGCCGCTGTGGCCGAAGGCTCGGCCAGCCAGGCTTCCAGCTTGGCGCCGGGCGCGATGCCGAGCTCGTTCTTGGCGGTGCGCAAGTTGCGCGTCAGGTCGACCAGCCAGTCGACTTCCGCCTTGGCGGCGGGATCGACCGCAGCCTGCGGTGCGGGCCATTGCGCCACGATGAGGTCGTAGGGTCGCTTTCCCTGCGCGTGCCACAGCTCTTCGGTCACGAAGGGCATGAAGGGGTGCAGCATGACCAGGATCTGGTCGAGCACCCAGCCGGCCACGGCCGTGGTTTCGTCGTCGACCGATCCCTTGATGAGTTCCAGGTACCAGTCGCAGAAGGTGTCCCACGCGAAGTGGTAGATCGCGTTGGCGGCCGCGTCGAAGCGCAGGTCGGCCATCGCCTGGTCCAGCTCGGCCAGAGTCTCGACGACTTCGCCCACGATCCACTTGTTGACCGCGTGGGTCGCAGCCGGGGCGGCGACCGAGGCCGAGGCGCCGATGCCGTTGGCCTGGCAGAACCGCGTCGCGTTCCACAGCTTGGTGGCGAAGTTGCGATACCCCTCGACCCGCGATTCATCCATCTTGATGTCGCGGCCCTGGCTTTCCATCGCCGCCATGAAGAAGCGCAGCGCATCAGCGCCGAAGCGGTCGATCAGGCCGAGCGGGTCGACGACGTTGCCCTTCGACTTGGACATCTTCTGCCCGTCGGGCGCGCGAACGAGGCCATGCAGGTAGAGCCGCTGCCACGGGTTCTGCCCGGTCATCGCCTGGCCCATCATCATCATCCGCGCATCCCAGAAGAACAGGATGTCGAAGCCGGAAATGAGCAGGTCGTTGGGATAGTGGCGACGGACCAGCTCGGTGTCGTTAGGCCAGCCGAGCGTGGCGAACGGCCACAGCGCAGATGAGAACCAGGTGTCGAGGACGTCCTCGTCCTGCGTCAACGAAGCGCCCGGCCCGGCCTGTTCCTGCGCCTGTTCTGCGGTTTCGGCGACGAAGATGTTGCCGTCCTGGTCGTACCACGCCGGGATCCGGTGCCCCCACCACAACTGGCGGCTGACGCACCAGGGCTGGATGTTCTCCATCCAGTTGAAGAAGGTCTTCTCCCAAGTCTTGGGCACGATCTCCACCGCGCCGCTGCGCACCGCCTCGATCGGGGCGCGGGCGAGTTGCTCGGCATCGACGTACCACTGGTCGGTCAGCCAGGGCTCGATCACCACGCCGCCGCGATCGCCGAACGGGGTCTGGATCACGCGGTCCTCGGTACCCTCGAGCAGGCCCTGCGCGGCGAGCATCTCGACCACGCGGTCGCGCGCCTCGAACCGGTCGAGGCCGACCAGGTGGTCAGGGATGAGCCCGTCGGCGACCTGCTGCACGCGCGCTTCGGCGTCGAGCATGTTGAGCATGGCGCCCGCCGCGATGCCCGCGCGCTTGCCGACCTCGAAGTCGTTGAAGTCGTGCCCCGGGGTGATCTTGACCGCGCCGCTGCCGAGCTCGGGATCGGCGTGCTCGTCGGCCACGATCGGGATTTCGCGCCCGGTTATGGGAAGCTTCACCTTGGCTCCGGCGGCGACCAGATGGGCGTAGCGCTCGTCGTCCGGATGGACCGCCACGGCCATGTCGGCCAGCATCGTTTCCGGGCGCGTCGTGGCGACCAGAATGTGCCCGTCACCCGAAGCTAAAGGATACTTGAGGTGCCAGAATTTGCCCTGCACTTCGCGCGTTTCGACCTCGAGGTCGCTGATCGCGGTCTTGAGCTTGGGGTCCCAGTTGACCAGCCGCTTGTCGCGGTAGATCAGCCCGCGCCGATGGAGGTCGACGAAGACCTTGACCACCGCCCGGGTGAAATGCGGGTCCATCGTGAACTGTTCGCGCGACCAGTCCATCGAACAGCCGAGCCGGCGTAGCTGGCGGGTGATCTGCCCGCCGCTTTCGGCCTTCCATTCCCAGACCTTGGCGACGAAATCCTCGCGGCTGTAGTTGGCGCGCTTGTCCTGCCGCTCCTCCATCTGCCGCTCGACCACCATCTGCGTGGCGATCCCGGCATGGTCGGTGCCGACCACCCACAGCGCGTCCTTGCCGCGCAGCCGCTCGTAGCGGATCACCACGTCCTGCAGCGTGTTGTCGAGCGCGTGGCCGATGTGCAGGCTGCCGGTCACGTTGGGCGGCGGGTTGACGATCGTGAAGGGCTGGGCACCCGGCCGGTCGGGGCGGAACTGGCCGCTCCCTTCCCAGTGGGCGTACCATTTCGCCTCGATGGCGGCGGGATCGAAGGTCTTGTCGAGCTGGGTCGTCATCAGGACCGGGCCTTTGCCAGCGAGGCCCACCCGGCGCAAGCGCAGTCGCCCGGCAACGCAAGTGCAGTTGCCCGGCGGCGAAATTGCCCGCATAGCGGCAGGATATGCGCACATGGGCGGATTTCAGCGTCGAGGACGGGGGTAGCGGCGGCCGGATGCGGCTCGAAGGGCCGTTGCTCGTCAGTTCGATCGGCCCGCTCGACAGGAAGCTGCGCGCCTTCGACGGTCAGGTTTCGGAGATCGACCTCGGCGGGACCGAGCGGATCGACACCGTCGGCGCTTGGACCGTGCTGCGCTTCGCGCGCGAACAGTCGGCCGAAATCGTCGGCGCGGGCGAGCGTGCCAAGCGCCTGCTGAAGGCGGTCGAGGAGGCGGAGAGCAGCGCCGACATCGAACCGCGGCGCCACCGCCTGTCGCTGCGCGTGCCCGAGCGGATGGGCGAGCTGGTGATCGAGTTCGGCCACGGGGTGCGCGACATGGTCGGATTCGGCGGGCAGGTGATCCTGTCGGCCCTGAGCATGATCCGGCACCCCTCGCGCTTCCGCACCAAGGCGTTCACCCGCCAGCTCGAGCAGGTCGGCGTCACCAGTCTGCCGATCATCGGGCTGATGAGCTTCCTCATCGGTATCGTCGTGGCCCAGCAGGGCGCCGCGCAGCTCAAGCAGTTCGGCGCCGAAATCTACACGATCAACCTGACCGGCCGCCTGACGCTGCGCGAACTGGGCGTGCTGATGACCGCGATCATGGTCGCCGGCCGCTCGGGCTCGGCTTTCGCCGCGCAGCTCGGCACGATGAAGCTGACCGAGGAGATCGACGCCATGCGCACGATCGGCGTCAGCCCGACCGAGGCGCTGGTCCTGCCGCGCGTGCTGGCGCTGGTGGTGATGATGCCGCTGCTCGGGTTCTTCTCGTCCGTGGTGGGAATCATCGGCGGGGCATTCATCTCGATGCTCACGCTCGACATCCCGTTCATGACCTTTCTCGAGCGCATTCGCGAGGTCGTGCCGATCTACGACGTCTGGGTCGGGATGGTGAAGGCGCCGGTGTTCGGCCTGATCGTGGCCATGACCGGCTGCTACCAGGGCATGCAGGTGAAGGGCAATTCCGAGGAAGTCGGCATGCGCACCACCAAGGCGGTGGTCCAGGCGATCTTCATGGTCATCGTGCTCGACGCGTTCTTCGCGGTGTTCTTCACCGAAGTGGGCTGGGCATGATCGAAGCCGAGGCCGCGGAAGGCCGCACCCACGTGGACCTCGACGTGCCGGTCAACGCGCTCGACGATGCGCCCGAGCATTTCGAGGGCGAGTTTCCGATCGTGATCACCGGGCTGAAGAACTGCTTCGGCGACCAGGTGATCCACGAAGGGCTCGACCTCAAGGTCAAACGCGGCGAAGTGCTGGGCGTGGTCGGCGGATCGGGCACCGGCAAGTCGGTCCTGATGCGCTCGATAATCGGCCTGCAGATTCCCGACGAGGGGACGATCGAGGTGTTCGGCAAGGACATCACCGAGGCCGATCCCGACGAGGAGATCGGCGTGCGCAACCGCTGGGGCGTGCTGTTCCAGGGCGGCGCGCTGTTCTCGACGTTGACCGTGGGCGAGAACGTCGAGGTGCCGCTCAAGCAGTTCTACCCTGAGCTCGATCCCGAGCTGATGCACGAGATCGCCCGCTACAAGGTGGTCCTGTCGGGCCTGCCCGAGGATGCGGCGAGCAAGTATCCGGCCGAGCTGTCGGGCGGGATGCGCAAGCGCGCCGGCCTGGCCCGCGCCCTGGCGCTCGACCCCGAGCTGCTGTTCCTCGACGAACCGACCGCGGGTCTCGACCCGATCGGCGCGGCGCGGTTCGACGAGCTGACCCGCGAGCTGGCCGACACCCTGGGCCTGACGGTGTTCCTCATCACCCACGACCTCGACACGCTCTATTCGATCTGCGACCGGGTGGCCGTGCTGGCCGACCGGAAGGTCATCGCCGTGGGCACGATCCCCGAGCTGATGGAACTGGACCACCCGTGGATCCAGGAATACTTCAACGGTCCGCGTGGCCGCGCCGCGCAATCGACCAAGGACGGCTCGCAAGCCTCAAGGGCGGACGAGCCCCATGCCAAGGGCATGGACAAGCACGGCAATTCGGGGGAATAGGCGGGCCAGATGGAAACACGGGCCAATTATGTCTGGGTCGGGGCGGTCACGCTGGTGCTGCTGGCGGCGCTCGCGGTGTTCATCGTGTGGATCGCCGGATTCGGCACGTCCGACCGCAAGCAATACGACATCTTCTTCCCGCAGGCGGTCGACGGCCTCGCGCCGGGCAGCGCGGTGAACTTCGCCGGCGTGCCGGTGGGCAAGGTCGACGACATGAACCTGTGGAAGGAAGATCCGCAGTTCGTCCAGGTCCGCATCAGCGTGCAGGAAGACGTGCCGATCCTGGAAGGCACGACCGCCGCGGTGCAGGGCAGCTTCACCGGCGTTTCGACCATCGGGCTCGACGGTGCGCGCGCCGGGCAGCCGCCGATCACCCGGCCCGGGCGTGACGGGGTGCCGGAAATCCAGCCCAGGGCGGGCGGCCTGGGGGCAATCCTGGCCGGCGCGCCGCAACTGCTCGACAACCTCAGCTCGCTGACCGCGCGGCTGACCGAATTCATGAGCCCCCGCAATCAGCGCTCGCTCGAAGGCATTCTGGCGAACACCGAGCGCCTGAGCGCGGGCCTGGCCGACGCCAGCCCGCGGATGGAAGCCGTGCTCGCCGATCTGGACGCCACGCTGGTCCAGGCGCAGGGCACGCTGGCCGCGATGGAAACGACGCTGGGTTCGGCGAACGATCTGATGGCACAGGACGGCAAGCCGCTGATCGCCGATCTCAGGCGCACGCTGGCGTCCGCGCGCGAAGCGTCCGATGCGCTGCGCGATTCGATGAACGACGTGCGCCCCGCCGCGCGGCAGATTTCGGAAAGCACGCTGCCCGCCGCCGAGGCTGCGCTGCGCGACCTGCGCAAGACCACCGCTGCCCTCCGGCAAGTGACCGAATCGATCGAGAACAACGGGGCCGGCGGATTGATTGGCGGCTCCAAATTGCCGGATTACAAGCCATGAGGCGCGCCATGACCCTTTCCATCCGCCCGGTTACGGTCGCCGTCCTGGCGGCGCTGACGCTGACGGGCTGCAGCCTCGGCAAGAAGCCGCCGCCGTTCTTCCTCAACGTCACGCCGGTGCGCGAGGCCGCTGCGGGCACGGGAGCGAGCGGCACGGCCGACACCGCGCTCGCCATCCTCGACCTGCAGGCGCCGCAGAAGATCAACGTCACCCGCGTTCCGGTGACCACCGGCGACAGCTCGCTGGCCTATCTCAAGGATGCCGAGTGGGTCGAGAAGCCCGCCCGGCTGTTCCAGCGCCTGCTGGCCGACACCGTGCGCGCCAAGGGCACCCGCCTGCTGGTCAGCGGGACCGACCTGGAATTCACCGCCGCGAGCAAGCTTTCGGGCACCCTCTCGGCGATGGATTACGACGCGGCGAGCGGCACGGCGGTGGTCCGCTTCGACGGCGTGCTGATCAGCGGCGACAGCCAGGTGACGACGCGGCGCTTCGAGGCCCGCGTGCCGGGCGTCGCGGCCGATCCTGCCGCCGTGGGCGCGGCCCTCAATACAGCGGCCAACCAGGTCGCCAGCGAGGTCGCCGACTGGGTCGGCTGACCTCCACGGCCTGGCCGGTCGAGCGACCGGCTCCAACATTTTTTCCGGGCCTGCTTGAAAGGCATTTCGCCGCCCCCTAGTTAGCGGGAGCGGACCGGGCCCCTCTGGCGCGACGCATCGGCCCTTATGGCGGTGCATTGCGTGATGTCGGACCGCATCGGATGTTGCCGATGTGGCCCGGGACCCTCCCCCCAAACCCCCGGCCCGTCGGCACATCCGATCGAACCCCACTGTTCGATTAGGGAGTGACGCAATGTCCGATCGCATGTTCCGCCTCATGGAACGCCACCAGAAGCTCGACCGCATGATCTCCGCCGCGCGCCAGCGCCGGGCGTCCGATCCGTTCGAGCTCCTGCGCCTCAAGAAGCTCAAGCTCGCCGTCAAGGACCGGATCGCCGGCCTCGTCGGCCGCCGCGGCCTGACCGGCTGACCCTTCGCGGAAGGTGCCGCGCGCGCCTTCCGCACCTTCTGCCCGGCAAGGGGACGACACCATGGAATTTCTGTTTGCGGACTGGCTGGGGACCCCGGCCTGGTTCTGGCTTGCGTTCGGCGGCCTCGTCATCGCGCTGACCGCCTTCGACCTCGGCGTCCTTCACAAGGAGGACCGGGAAATGGGCATCGGCGAATCGCTCAGGCTGAGCGCTTTCTACATCGCGGTGGCGCTCGCCTTCGGGGCGTGGATCTGGGTCGAGCGGGGCGCCGACCTCGGCATGAAGTACTACACCGGCTTCTTCATCGAAAAGGCGCTGTCGATCGACAACGTCTTCGTGATCAGCCTGATCTTCACCTATTTCGCGATCCCCGCGAAGTACCAGTACCGCGCCCTGCTGTGGGGCATCATGGCCGTGATCGTGTTGCGCGGCCTGATGATCGCCGGGGGCGCCGCGCTGGTCGAGCAGGCCTACTGGGTGCTCTACATCTTCGCCGCGTTCCTGATCTTCACCGGCGTGAAGATGTTTTTCGCCGGCGACCACCAGCCCGACGTGGCGGCCAATCCCGTGGTTCGCTGGATATCCAGCCACATGCGGGTCACGCCCGAACTGCACGGCCAGCACTTCTTCGTGAAGGTGCCGGACGCAGGGACCGGCAAGGTCGTCACCGCGGTGACCCCGCTGTTCCTCGCGCTGGTGGTGATCAACCTGGCAGACCTGGTCTTCGCGGTCGACAGCGTGCCCGCCATCTTCGCGATCACGACGGACACCTTCATCGTCTATACCAGCAACATCATGGCGATCCTCGGCCTGCGCGCGCTGTACTTCGCGCTCGCGGCGATGGTGCACCGGTTCTACTATCTCAAGTTCGCGCTGGCCGCCGTGCTGGTGTTCATCGGCTCCAAGATCTTCGTCGCCGATTTCGTGCTGGGCGGGGACAAGTTCCCGCCGGCCATGAGCCTGGGCGTGACCGCGGCGCTGATTACGCTGGGCGTCGGCTATTCGCTGTGGAAGACGCGCCATGGCGAGGATGCCGCGCCGCAACTGCCGCATCGGCCGGAAATGGGCGAGACCGGCTAGCGGGCCAGCGCCGCGAACCTGGCGGCCGTCCGGAAGGCGGCCAGCCGCAGGGCGCGGCGCTGCTCGGCGGCAAGGTCCCAGCCCCACAGCTCGGCCTGCCAGTCTTCCTCCGCATTGGCGGCGGCGAACAGGGCGTCGAGATCGGCCCCGGGGTCGAGCGCGGCGAGGCCGGTGATCAGGCTGGCGGCGAGGGTGGTGAGCATCTCCAGCGCGGCGAGGTCGAACGGGCTCATGCCCGCCAGATGCCCGGCCAGCACGACGCGCGTCTGTTCCGGCTGGGGGCGATGGAGCACGCCGCTGACCCGTTCGAACCTGATCGCGTGGCGCGCCTCGGCCGCCCTGATCACCGGCTCCCACAGCGTCTGCTGGCGGTGCCACAACGGTTCGTCGGGGTCGGCGCGGTAGAGCAGCGTATCGGTGTCGCCATAGGGCAGCAGGCGCTCCGCAGTGCCGGCCGGATCGGCGGCGACCTGGTCGATCGCGTAGTCGGCCAGGTCGCGCAGCACGAAGCCGCCCGGATCGATCTCCTCGCCCTGCGCCGCCCACTCTTCCGCCAGCGCCTCGGCCAGGGTGGCCGTGGGTACAACTTGCGCAGCGCCGGCCTGCGTGCGGATCGGCCGGCCGTCGAGCATGACCTGCCAGCCCCCGTGCACTGCCTGGGCGGTGGCTTCCTTCCAGAAACGCTTCATTCGGTCGGCGTGCGCCACTTGCGGGCGAGGATGCGCGGGACGAGGAAGACGTCGATCAGCCCGACCCCGATGAACACGTAGCCGGCGAAGCGCGGCATGGCGACGGCGCCTTCGATGACCAGCATCCCCAGCAGGATCATGCCGGCGCCGAGCACGCGCTGCATGGTGATGATCATCCAGCGGCTGCGTGCCGTATCGTCGGAGATGCGCTGGTCGGGCGGGCGGTGTTCCGGCGGGCGGCTAGCCATCGATCAACTCCTTGATTTCGCCGGGCGACCGCGCGACGGCGGCGGCGCCGGCGGCGATCAGTTCGTGCGGCGCGTGATAGCCCCAGGCCACGCCCAGCGCGCGCACCCCGGCGGCGCGGGCCATGGCGATGTCGTAGGTCGTGTCGCCGATCATCACGGTGGTTTCCGGCGCCGCGCCGGTTTCCGCCATCGCGGCTTCGAGCATCGCGGGATGGGGTTTCGACGGGTGGCGGTCGGCGGTCTGCAGCGTGGCGAACCGCCCGCTCAGTCCGTGCACCGCAAGCAGACCGGCCAGCCCGCGATCGGACTTGCCGGTCGCCACGCCCAGGGTCCAGCCCTGCGCATCGAGCGCGTCGATGAGGTCGCCGACACCGTCGAACAGCGGCTCGTGCAGCGTGCCGGCCACGCGCGACTGGAAGAACGCGTCCTTGTAAGCGGCTACGATGCGGCCGTGAGTTTCTTCGCTCTCGTCGGGCACCAGGCGGCGCACGGCGTTGGGCAGGCTCAGCCCGACGATCCGCAGAACCTCGTGGCGCGGCGGGCAGGCGAGGGCGCAGTCGGCAAAGGCGCGCTCCATCGCGCCGGTGATGGCCGCCTGCCCGTCGGCCAGCGTTCCGTCGCAGTCGAACACCGCGAGGCGGACGGTCATCCGCCCAGCGTCCGCATCAGGGTGGCAAGCGCGGGGGACCCTTGCGCTTCGAGCGCATCGGCCACGGCGAGTCGTTCCCCGGCCGGCTTGTTCTGGCTGAGCTTGAGCGTGGGGCGCCAGGCGCGCGCTTCCAGTTCGAACCCGGTGATCGCACCGATCAGCTTGGACCACAGGGCCGGATCGACCTGGTCGGAGCGGTAGGGTTCGCCGCCGGCGATGCGCCCTTCGCCGCGCTCGGCGATTGCCTCGAGCAGCGCTTCCAGTTCCTCGCGGTCCATCCGCCGAACCGGGCCTTCGCACTCCAGCGCTACGTAGTTCCACGTAGGGACCTGGCCCGGCGCGCTGTACCAGCGCGGGCTGACGTAGGCGTCCGGCCCGTTGAACACCGCCAATGCGGTGGAGCCGGCGATGTGCCGGGTCAGCGCGTTGCCGTTGGCGAAGTGGAACCGCAGCTTGCCGTCCCCGGGCGAGATGATCGGCACGTGGGCCACGCGCGGCCCGTCGGGCGTCTGCGCGAAGATCATTCCGAAGCCGATCTCCGCGATCAACGATTCGAGCAGCGCGCGGTCCTCGCTGCGGAAGGCGGGGTTGGGATGCATCAGTGCTTCTTCGGTCCCGGTTTTTTCGGCCCCGCCTTGCCTGGGCCGGGTTTCTTCGGCGCGACACCGCCGGTCCGGCGGGAAGTGCGCTCGCCGCGCCGCGCCTTGCGGTACAGCTTGGCATGGGCCTTGGCCGCCTGCTTCTTCTGCGCCGGGGTGCGGGGCGGCGGATCGTCGCGCACCGGGGCGGCGTCGCTCGCGCCCTCGTCGAAGCCGAGCTGTTCCAGGCTGGCCGCGAAATGCTCGGGCAGATCGGCGGTCGTGTCGAGCTTGCCGCCGGACGGATCGTCGATGATCAGGCGCCGGGCGTGCAGGTGCATCTTGCGGCTGATCGATCCGGTCAGGAACGCTGCCTGCCCGCCGTACTTGCCGTCGCCGACGATGGGATGGCCGATCGCCGCGCAGTGGACCCGCAGCTGGTGCGTGCGCCCGGTCAGGGGCTCGAGCTCGAGCCAGGCGGCGCGGTTGCCCGCGCGGTCGACCACGCGATACTTGGTCTTGGCCGGCTGGCCGCCCTCCATGTCGACGTGCATCTTTTCGCCGCCGGTCCCCGGCTGCTTGGCGATGGGCGCCTCGATCACCCCTTCCGACACCTCGGGCACGCCCACGACCAGCGCCCAGTAGACCTTCTTCGCGCTGCGGCCGGAAAACCGGCGGGAGAAGAACGCCGCGCTGCCCGGCGTACGGGCGATGAGGAGGACGCCGCTGGTATCCTTGTCGAGCCGGTGCACCAGGCGCGGGCGCGGTTCGTCGGCATTGGCGTAGGCATCGAGCAGCCCGTCGACGTGCTGCGTCGTCTTGGTGCCGCCCTGCGTGGCGAGGCCCGGCGGCTTGTTGAGCACCAGCGCGCCGGCGGTCCTGGCGATGACCATCGCCTCGGCCTCGGCGGTCTGTTCGTCGGTCAGCGGCTTGACCGTGCGGGCTTTGGGCCTGGTCGCCTCTCCGCCCGGCGGCACGCGCACCACCTGGCCGGTGGCGAGCCGGTCCTCGGGTTTCACGCGCTTGCCGTCGACCCGCACCTGGCCGGTGCGCGCCCACTTGCTGACCATCCCGAAGCCGACTTGCGGCAGGTGCCGCTTGAACCAGCGGTCGAGCCGCACGCCGTCATCGTCGGGCGCTACGGTGAACTGGCGGACGGTGTCCCGTTCGCCCTTGGCGGGTTCGTCGCTCATGCCGCGAGCCGCATCACGATGAGGCCGAGATAGAGCGCGGTCAGCCCGGCGAGCACCGAGACGAGGGCATAAAACATCGCCTGCGCCGCCTGCCCGCGCTCGATCAGCAGCATGAGCTCCAGGCTGAAGGCGCTGAAGGTGGTGAATCCGCCCAGCAGCCCGACGCCGACGAACAGGCGTGCCTGTTCCGCGCCCAGCGCGCCCGAGGCGCCGTGGCGAGCGAGCCAGCCGGCCAGCAGGCCCATGGCGAAGCTGCCGAGCACGTTGACGGCCAGCGTTGCCCAGGGAAAGGCGGAAACCGCCGCGGGGCCGAGCAGGAGCGTGACGAGCCGCCCGGCCTGGTACCGCGCCACGGCGCCCGCCGCGCCGCCCAGCGCGACGAATCCGGTTGCGGCAAGGGGGGAGGGGGACGCCATGGCCTGCGCCTTAGGGTCCCGGCCCAAGGCTGGCAACGGCGTTGCCGACGGCTCGGCGGCGCCGCGAACGGAGCGGGACGGCGAAAGGAGAGCCCAAAAACCTTGCGTTCGCCCGGCGATTCCCTTATCGGGCGCCACGTTCGTGCCGGTCCGGAACGGAATCGGCGCGTATTTCATTGGTATCATGCATGGTGCATCCCGCGCCGATCTACCGCGGGCTCTCCCTCATTTGGTTTCGAAAGGTGGCTTAGGTTTATGCAGATCGTCGTCCGCGATAACAATGTCGAACAGGCTCTCCGCGCGCTCAAGAAGAAGCTGCAGCGCGAGGGGGTGTATCGCGAGATGAAGCTGCGCCGCCACTACGAGAAGCCGAGCGAGAAGCGCGCACGTGAAAAGGCCGCCGCCGTGCGCCGCGCCCGCAAGATGGAGCGCAAGCGGATGGAGCGCGACGGCAGCAAGTAAGCGCCGCTTGTCAGCACGAAACCGATAAGCCAAAGGGGCGCGGGGGGTTTGCTTCCGCGCCCCTTTCGCATCCGGGCCCCATATCTCTTCGAGGACAACCGACCGATGGCCGAAGTCACCCGCGTTCCCCTGCAGCCGATCGCCAAGGGATCGCTCGCCAAGCTGTGGCTCGGCCTCCTGCTGGTGCTCGCGCTTGCGGCCGGGCTGGCCTACTGGGCGATGCCCGCCGGCGTCGAGGTCGACACGCTGACCGAGGGCGAAGGGCCGACCCCGAGCGAGAGCGACGTCGTCTTCGTCAAGTACACCGGCAAGCTGCCCGACGGCACGATGTTCGACCAGTCGCAGGAACTGCCGGTGCCGGTGAAGGGCATCCTGCCCGAAGGCATGCCGATGCAGCTCAGCGGGGTCATCCCCGGCTTCAAGGAAGCGCTGCTGCGGATGCAGAAGGGCGGCAAGTATTCGATCCGCATCCCGGCCGACAAGGCCTACGGCGCCAACCCGCCTCCGGGCTCGCCGATCCCGCCCAACAGCGACCTGATCTTCGAGGTCGAGATGGTCGACTTCATGGCCGAGGCCGATGCCCAGCGCCGGGTGCAGATGATCCAGCAGATGATGGCCAACGGCCAGGGCGGCCCGCCTGCCGAGGGCGGCCAGTCTCCCGAGGGCGGCCAGCCCGCGCCGGGCGCGCCGGGTGCTCCTCCGGCCCAGGGCCCTGCCGGGCAATAATCCCGCCCGCGCGGCGATTGCTCACATTTCGCTCATGCCTCGCGCCGCGATTCGCGGCATGAGGGGTCCGTTGCAAACGGAAGGATGAGCATGGACGGCGACGCGGAACGACCCGAATGGCCCCTGCGGCCGTGGTTCCTGGCGGCCGGCATGGGCGCGGCCGGCTTCCTGGTCTGGGCTTTCGGCGAGGGTGGCGACACCAGCGGCTGGCGCATGGCCGCCACCGCCTTCTTCTTCTTCGGCTCCATCGCGGCCGCCTTCACGATCGAACGCGATCGCTGGAAGCAGCCGCTCGCCTTCGCGCTGGTGGCCGGCCTCGTCATGGCCGGGCTGGCCTGGCGCGCGGTGCTGGCGGGCGAACGCTACGCCGATCCGCAATACGGGTTTGCCGCCGGGGTGATCGCCACCGCGCTGGCCCTGCCGCTGTTCCAGGCGGGCTTCCTGCGCGATCGCTTCCGCACGCCTTACGAACGGGTGCACCGCCACGTGTGGAACGACGCCATCGGTGCGGGGGGCAGCCTGGCCTTTGTCGGTGCATCGTGGCTCGTGCTCATCGTGCTGGGCGCGCTGTTCAACCTGCTGAAGATGCGCTTCCTCTACGAACTGATGGAACAAGGCTGGTTCGGCTGGACCTGGTCGGCCACCGCCTTCGGAGCCGCCCTCGGCATGATCCGCGAGCAGGAGCGCATCCTGGCGAGCCTGCGCGGTCTGGTGACGACGATCCTGTCGGTGCTGGCGGTGCCGCTGGCGCTCGGGCTGGCGGTGTTCCTGGGCGCGATGGTGGTCTCCGGCCCCGACATGCTGTGGCAGGCGACCCGCAACGCCACGCCCATCCTGCTGGCCTGCGCCGCGGGCTCGTGGGTCCTGGCCAATGCCATCCTGCGCGATTCCGACCACGAGATGACCGGCAACCGCGTGCTGCGCTGGGCGGCCTGCGCGCTGGTCCTGGCGATCCTGCCGCTGACGGTGTTCGCCGCCGTCTCGCTCGGCACGCGGGTGGCGCAGCACGGGCTCAGCCCCGAACGCCTGTGGGGCCTTATCGCGATCGCGGTCGCCTGTGCCTATGGCCTCGCCTGGCTGGTCGCGCTGGTGCGCGGGTGGAAGGGCGGTGCCTGGCGCGAGCGGCTGCGGCGGGCGAACCTCCACCTGGCGGCGGCGATCTGCGTGGTCGCCTTCGTGTTGGCGCTGCCGATCTTCGACTTCGGCGCGATCAGCGCGCGCAACCAGGTCGCCCGGCTGCAGAGCGGCTCGGTCTCTGCCGAGGATTTCGACTACGCCGCCCTGCGCTGGGATTTCGGCGATGCCGGCCGCCGGGCGCTGGCCCGGCTGGAGCGGAGCGGCAACGCCAAGGTCGCCGAACTGGCGGCGCTCGCCCGCAAGCAGACCGCCCGCCAGTACGGCTACCAGGGCGAGCGGACCTTCCGCACCGAATCCGAGATCGACGTCCGCGTCCAGCCCGACGAACCGGCCCTGCGCAAGCTGGTGATCGACCATCTGCGGGGCAATTCCTATCTGTGCGACGAGTTCTGCATCGCGCTCGACCTGGGGCCGGGCAAGGACGCCGGGCAGCGCGAGGTCGCCTTCGTCCAGAACGGGCGCTACCAGCGGGTCAGCCTGCCTTCGGGGGTGCTGGAACCGCGGACCGAAGTGGCGCCCGCCGCCTCGGCCACGTTCGGCAGGGATTCCACGGTCGAGGTGCGCACGCTGCCCCGGCGCTACATCGTCGTCGACGGGCGCCCGGTCGGGGAAACGCTCGACGGTCCCGAGGCGATCGATGCCGTGGGGGCCGAAACGGACCGGTAACCGCCGACTAGCTTGAAGCGCGCCCCGCCCCCGGCTAGGGCGCCCGCATGTCAGTCGACCGTGCAACCGTGGCGAAGATCGCCAGCCTGGCGCGCATCCGGATGGGCGAGGAAGAGCTCGACCGGATGGTGCCCGAATTCAACGGCATCCTCGCCTGGGTGGAACAGCTCGGCGAGGTCGATACCGCCGGCGTCGAGCCGATGACCGCCGTCGTCGACCAGAAGCTGCGCCTGCGCGACGATGTGGTCGACGCCGATCCGCTGACCGGCGGCGGCATCCGCGACAAGGTCCTGGCCAATGCGCCCGCGGCCGAGCACGGCTTTTTCGGCGTGCCGAAGGTGATCGAGTAGATGAGCGACCTTACCCAGCTTGGCGTCAGGGCCATCCGCGACGGCGTTGCCGGCGGCGAATTCACCGCGCGCGAAGCGGCCGAGGCGTTCAACGCCAACGTCGCGGCGGCGCAGCAGGCGCTCAACGCCTTCATCGTTGCCACGCCCGAAAAGGCGCTGGAGGCGGCCGAGCGGGTCGATGCGGACCGCGCCGCGGGCAAGCCGCTGGGCGCGATGGCGGGCGTGCCGATCGGCATGAAGGACCTGTTCGCCACGCGCGGCGTGCAGACCACCGCGGCGAGCCACATCCTCGAAGGCTTCGTGCCTGAGTACGAAAGCACCGTCAGCCAGAAGCTGTGGGACGCGGGCGCCGGGATGCTCGGCAAGCTCAACATGGACCAGTTCGCGATGGGCTCGTCGAACGAGACGAGCTATTTCGGCAACGTCGTCTCGCCCTGGCGCAAGCAGGGCTCGAACGCCTCGCTCGCGCCCGGCGGCTCCTCGGGCGGCAGCTCTTCGGCGGTGGCCGCGCGGCTGTGCCCGGCGGCGACCGGCACCGACACCGGCGGCTCGATCCGCCAGCCCGCCGCGTTCACCGGCATCTCGGGCATCAAACCGACCTACGGGCGCTGCTCGCGCTGGGGCATCGTCGCCTTCGCCAGCTCGCTCGACCAGGCCGGGCCGATGGCGCGCGACGTGACCGATTGCGCGATCATGCTGGGCGCGATGGCCGGGTTCGATCCCAAGGATTCGACCAGCCTCGACATGCCGGTGCCCGACTGGGCCGGATCGCTCAACGCCGACCTGCGCGGCAAGAAGGTGGGCATCCCGCGCGAATACCGGATGGACGGGACCGACGCCGAGATCCTCAAGAGCTGGGACGACGGGATCGCCTGGTTGAAGGACGCGGGGGCCGAGGTCGTCGACGTCAGCCTCCCGCACACCAAATACGCGCTGCCCGCCTACTACATCGTTGCCCCGGCCGAAGCCTCGAGCAACCTCGCCCGCTATGACGGCGTGCGTTACGGCCTGCGCGACCTGCCCGACGGCGCGAACCTGCAGGAGATGTATGCCGCAACCCGCGCCGACGGTTTCGGCGACGAGGTCAAGCGCCGCATCCTGATCGGGACCTACGTGCTCAGCGCCGGGTTCTACGACGCCTATTACACCCAGGCGATGAAGGTGCGCACGCTGATCCGCCGCGACTTCGACCAGGCCTTCGCGCAGTGCGACGTGCTCCTCGCGCCGACGACGCCGACTGCCAGCTTCGCGCTGGGCGACAAGGTCGACGATCCGCTGGCGATGTACCTGAACGACGTGTTCTCGGTCCCCGCCAGCATGGCCGGCCTGCCGGCGATGAGCGTGCCCGCCGGGCTCAACAAGGACGGACTGCCGCTCGGCCTGCAGATCATCGGCCGCACCTTCGACGAACAGGGCGTGCTCGACGCAGGGCTCGCAATCGAACAGCGCGCCGGCTTCACCGCGCAGCCCGAGCGCTGGTGGTGACACTGTTCGAGGGTCTCGCGCTGCTGATCGCCGCACTCGGTGTCGGCGTCCCGGCGTGGATCTATGCCCTCGGAATGCGCGAGGCGATGAACAAGTCGGGCCGCGCGGTCGAATCCAACCGCTTCTTCGCCTACGCGCGGCTGCTGGGGTATCTCCACAACGAGATGAAGAGCGGCAAGGTCGATTGCGGACCCGTGTGGATCGCCGCCGTGCGCGAGCTGACCGAGTATCCGGAGTACGCCGATCTGTCCGTGCTCTTTCTGGAAGAGATCAGCGTCACCGGCGAAGGCAAGTTCGACCGGATCACCGGCAACGCTCTGAAGGAAACCGAAAGCCGACTTCTGAGTCTCAACCATGCATGACCGCGCGCCGGGCATACCTCGCATACTTGGAAGCTGAAATGCCCGGCACGGTAATCCTCAAGTTCCATCCCGGATACCAGCCTTCGCGCGTCAATGCCGCGATGACCCGGGCGGTCGAGGAGCTCGACGGGGTCGAGGCGATCGACATGTATGCGCTCTATCCGCACGAGGACGGCCTCAAGGCGGCGGAGGATTTCGAGGTCGAGCGGCTGTTCAAGGCCGACCGGCTCTGCGTGCAGTTCCCGGTCCACTGGTTCGCCACCACGCCGCGGGCGATGGGCTGGCAGGACCTGGTGCTCAACCGCCTGTGCTTCACGCATCCCGAGGAGGGCGAGATCGTCAAGGGCCTGCCCTTCATGATCGCGGCCACCGCCGGCCAGAGCGAGGAGAGCTATGGCCGGGGCCATGCCAACCTCTACACCCTGCACGAACTGATGCGCCCGTGGGAGGTCACCGCCAAGCAGATGGGCTTCGCGTGGCACGAACCGTTCTTCGCCTATGGCGCGGACGACTACGACGACGCGGACGTCGCCGCAGTGGCGCAGGACTTCGCGGCGCAGATCGCGGCCTGGGACGCCGGCAGATGACAATCGGGCCGCCAGCCCGCTGGGTCGTGTCGCCGGCTCGCTAGGCCGGCTGACGCACGTTTGCAGTGGAGCGCGCGAGAGCGACAGACCTGTCGAGCGCGCCGGACGGGGGATATTACGCCGCGCTCGATGCCCTGCGCGGGCTGGCCGCGCTAGGGGTCGCGCTGTACCACTTCAACCTCGTCGTCCCGCTCTCCCCGTACCTGGCGGGCGGATACCTCTACGTCGATTTCTTCTTCGTCCTCTCGGGGTTCGTGATCTCGGCCGCCTATGCCGACAGGCTCGGACAGGGGTTCTCCAACATCCGCTTCGTGATCCTGCGGATCGGGCGGGTCTATCCCCTGCATCTTGCCGTGCTGGCGCTCGAGGTGCTGCGCGAGGCGCTGCAAGTGGCGCTCCACGCGCGAGGCCTGGTCAACCACACCGGGTTCCTCGCGCCCCGCACGCCCGAGGACATCCTGCCCGTGGCAATGCTGCTGCAGGTCTTCCAGGCACAGACCCCGCAGGGCTGGAGCGTGCAGAGCTGGAGCATCTCGGCGGAACTGATCGCCTACACGATCTTCGGCTTTTCCTGGTTCGTCACCCGGCGCCTGGCCGCCTTGCTGCTGGCGCTGCTGGCAGCGGTCTCATTCTGGGGCCTGCATGCCGGGCTATCCGGTTACTGGGCAGTGGTGAACCCCGACCTCCTGCGGGGCCTGGCCGGCTTCGGCCTGGGTTGCACCGTCTGGTGTATCTGGTCGCGTGGTCTCAGGGACCGCGTGAGGCGAATGTGCCGCCCTGTGGCCACGGTGCTCGAGGTATTGCTGTGCTGCATCGCGATCGGATTGCCGATCGTTCAGCAGGCGGGCCCCAACTTCCTGCTGGTCGATTTCGCCTTCGCGCTCGCCGTCCTGGTGTTTGCCGCGGAAAGGGGCTGGGTCTCGGCCCAGTTGCGGCGCGGCTGGTTCGTCTGGCTGGGGACGGTCTCGTTCTCGCTGTACATGGTGCACAGCCTCGTCATCGCCAGCACCTTCACGCTGGCGACCAACCTGCTCTATATCACGACGGTTTCGGCGGGCGGCTTCGACACCATCCCCAATCCCTCCGTGCTGTTCGTGACCGGCTTTTGCGCGTTGAACTTCCTGCTCTTCGGGATCGTGTCGCAGATCGCCTGGCGCGTGGTGGAGATGCCTGCGCGCCAATGGGCCAGGACCCAGGCCGAGAGGTTCGGCAGCTCCGGCCCCGAGAGCCGGGCGCCGACATTCTAACCCGTCGGCGCGCGCCCGTGTTCCGGACGCTTTTCTCGCCCGCCAAATGCCATTAGGGGCCTTGGCATGAGCAGCACTTATCGCATCCAGGGCGCCACGGGTGAATGGGAGGTCGTGATCGGCCTCGAAGTTCACGCGCAGGTCACTTCGAACGCCAAGCTATTCTCCGGCGCGGCCACCGCCTTCGGGGCGGAGCCCAACGCGCAGGTCAGCCTGGTCGATGCGGCCATGCCGGGCATGCTGCCGGTGCCGAACCGCGAGTGCATCCGCCAGGCGGTGCGCACCGGGATGGCGATCGAGGCGCAGATCAACAAGTGGTCGCGCTTCGACCGCAAGAACTACTTCTACGCCGACCTGCCGCAGGGCTACCAGATCAGCCAGCTCTATCACCCGCTGGTGGGCGAGGGGGAGCTGGTCATCGAGGCGGACGAGAAGGCCGGGATCCCCGAAGACAAGGTGATCGGGATCGAACGCATCCACGTCGAGCAGGACGCGGGCAAGCTGATGCACGACCAGCATCCGACGATGAGCTATGTCGACCTCAACCGCAGCGGCGTGGCGCTGATGGAGATCGTCAGCCGCCCCGACATGCGCAGCCCGGCCGAAGCCGGGGCCTATCTCGCCAAGCTGCGCCAGATCGTCCGCTACGTCGGCAGCTGCGACGGCAACATGGACCAGGGATCGATGCGGGCCGACGTAAATGTCAGTGTGCGCCGTCCCGGCGATGAATTCGGCACCCGAACGGAGACGAAAAACGTCAACTCGGTGCGGTTCGTCATGGCCGTGGTGGAGAGCGAGGCCCGCCGCCAGGTCGAGTTGATCGAGGATGGCGGCGTCGTGGTGCAGGAGACCCGGCTCTACGATCCCGACCGTAACACGACGCGCTCGATGCGCAGCAAGGAAGACGCGCACGACTATCGCTACTTCCCCGATCCGGACCTGCTGCCGCTGGAACTGGACGACGAATTTCTCGCGGACTGCCGCGCCAGCCTGCCCGAACTGCCCGATGCCAAGCGCATGCGTTACGTCGACGTGCTGGGCCTGTCGGAATACAACGCGCGCGAACTGACCGCCGAGGTCGAGACGTACGCCCGGTTCGAACAGCTCCTCGGCGAGACCGCGGGCAAGCTCGGGAAAGGCGAAAGGGACGTTGCCACCCAGGTAGCCAACTGGTCGCTATCGGTCGCGCCCGGCGTGATGAACACGCTCGGCGGCGAGGCCGATCCGGCACATGCCACGGCAGCGGCGCAGGCGGCGATCCTGGCGATGCAGAGCGCAGGCGAGATTTCGGGCGGGCAGGCGAAGGAAATCTTCGAAATCGTCCTCAAGTCCGGCCGCGATCCGGCCGAGATCGCCGAGACCGAAGGCCTCAAGCAGCAGTCCGACAGCGGCGCTATCGAGGCGGCGGTCGACAAGGTGCTGGCCGACAACGCCGACAAGGTCGCCGAATACCAGGGCGGCAAGGTCGCGCTGTTTGGCTTCTTCGTGGGTCAGACGATGAAGGCGATGCAGGGCAAGGCCAACCCCGGCGTGGTGAACGAGCTGCTGAAGAAAAAGCTCGGCTGAGCGGCCCCCGGGGGACCGCGATGCCGCTCACCATCGTCCTCGTCGAGCCCGAGATACCCGGCAACACCGGCGCGGTGGGGCGGACCTGCGTGGCGCTGGGCGCCGAGCTGGTGCTGATCCACCCGCTGGGCTTCCGCATCACCGATGCGCGGGTCAAGCGTTCGGGCCTCGACTACTGGCCGCACGTCAGGCTGGCCGAATTCGCCAGCTGGGACGCTTTCGTGGACGCGCGTTCGCCGCGGGCCGAACAGCTGTTCCTGTTCGAGGAGCACGGCAGCGCCTCGTTCTACGATCCGGACTATCCCGACGACGCCATTCTGGTGTTCGGCCGGGAGACGAGCGGGATCCCCGAAGCGATCTGGCGGCGCTATCCGGGGCGGCAGTTCCGCCTGCCGATGCGCAGCGACGTGATCCGCTCGCTCAACCTGGCCAACACCGTGGCCGCAGCCGCCTATCAGGCCATGCGCGGGAAGCTGGGCTGAAGCGGAGGCCGGCTCAGCCGAGCAGCACTGCGCCCGCCAGAGCCCCCGCCGCGACGATCGCCGGGGTTACCCACTTGCCCTGCAGCCGCCAGGCGGCCAGCGCCGCCAGGGCGAGGATCGGCAGCATCATCAGCGGTTGGGGCGCCCGGTTCCACGCCGAGACCGCCAGTTGCACCAGCGTCGCGCCGATGATGCCCACGGCCGCCGCGGCTATGCCGTCGAGCGTGCGGTGCAGGCCGGCATGGTCGAGCAGGCTCTCCATCCGTTCGAACAGTATGAGCGAAAAGGCGAACGCGGGCAGGAACATCCCGGCGGTGATCGCCAGCGCGCCGGCAAAGCCACCCGCCTGGTATCCGGCAAAGGTCGCGAAGATGACCAGCGGCGCGGGCATGACGTTGGCCAGGGCCACGCCGTCGAGGAAGGCACCGTCGCCCAGCCAGCCGCGCCCGACCGTGTCGGCACGCACGTAGGGGATGGCGGTATAGGCGCCGCCGAACGTCAGCAGGCCGCCCTTCAACCCGGCGACGAACAGCGCGCCGATCGTCGCCACGGCGGCGCTGGCGGGCGCCAGCCCCACCGCCCCGGTCGCCGGCAGCAACAGCGCGCCCGCCAGCACGATCACCCCCGCCAGGGCAAGCGCAGCCGCCGGCTTGTGCGCCTGCGTCGCGGCATATCCGCCGGCCACCAGCGGCACCCAGAACGGCACGCCCAGCAGCGTCGCGCCCAGCGCCAGCGCGGCGATGCCCCAGAGCACCGGCCCGGCGAGGATATGCTTGCCGATTTTCTGCACCGACCGGGCGACGACCGCCAGGACCGCCGCCTGCACGCCCAGCAGGACCGGGACCAGCGCGGGGCGTCCGGCGATCCATTCGCCATAGGCCCAAGCGCAGGCGAGCATGAGGATGAAGCCGGGCAGCATGAATCCGAGCCCGGCGAGCAGCCCGCCGATCCGGCCGCGTGCGAGCATGCCCATGTGGACGCACAGTTCGTGCGCTTCCGGCCCGGGCAGGACCTGCATGACCGCGAGCAGCCGGTTGAAGCGTGCCGGCGGGATCCAGCGCTCCTCGTCGACCAGCGACTGGCGGATCATCGCGATCTGCGCGACCGGGCCGCCGAAGGCCAGCATGCCAAAGCGCAGGAACTTGCCGAACAGGGCCGGCAGGGAAATGTCAGGCGGGGTTTCGACGGGATCGGACATGCAAGGCTCCTCGCCGCAGGGCGCGGCTGGTGGAGCGGAGCTTGGACGCCGGGCGGCGCCTCATGCGGGCGTCCGCGTCGGCCCGCGCCCGTGCCATAGCAACGCCCGAAACGCTTGAAAAGACGGCTGTCAGAACTCGCTGGCCGCCCGGTACTCGACCGGCAGGCCGAGCGTGGCGAGCTGCCCCTCGATCGCCTTGCGGTCGCCCACCACGATGATGACCATGTCGGCGGGCGAGAGATAGCGCGCCGCCATGGCGTCGATCTGCGCGGCATCGATCGAGCGGTAGATACCGGGCAGGCTGCGCTGGTAGTCGTCCGCCCGGCCGAGCCTCCGGTTCGCGAGCAGCGCGCCGAGCACCTGTCCGTTGGTCTGGTAGCTGTTGGGCAGGCCGCGCACGTTGCCGTCGGTCACGCGCAGCAATTCGCCGCTCTCGACGCCCCGGGCGCCGGTGGAGAAATCGCGCAAGTTGCCCTGGATCGCCCGGATCGAATCCGCCGTGCGGTCGGCCTGGACCGGGGCGTAGACGTAGAGCGTGCGGGGCCCCACGTCGGCCGTCATCCGGCTGGCGAGGCCATAGGTCCACCCCTTCTCCTCGCGCAGGTCGCTCATCAGGCGTGAGAGGAAGCCGCCGCCGGCCACCTCGTTCGCCAGGGTGAGGGCTTCCAGCCCGGATTGGCGCCCGGTCAGCGGCATGGCGCGGGCCATGAGGATGACCGATTGCGGCGCGTTCGGCCGGTCGATCACGACCAGCCGGTTCGTGGCCGGCGGGATCGCGGCCGCAAGGTTCTTGGCGGGTCTGGCAGCCGTGGGCGCGCGCCAGTCGCCGAACGCTGCCTCCAGAGCGGGCAGCAGCGCGGCGAGCGATACGTCGCCCACCGCGGTGATTGCCACATTGTCGGGCCGCAGCCAGCGGTCATGCTCAGTCCTGATATCGGCCGGCGTCAGCGGTTCGATCGCGGAGGCAAGGCCGCTGCTCCCGACCGAGCCGTAGGGATGGCCCGGGCCGAACACCAGCGGACCCACGGCCCGCGACGCGATGGACCCGGGGTCCGATTGCTCCTGCGCGATCTCCGCCAGCCGCTGGTCCTTGACCCGCGCGACGACGTCGGCCGCGAAGGCCGGGTTGCGCACCATGTCCGCCAGCAGGTCCAGCGAGGGGGCGAGGTTGGCGGTCAGCGCGGTGAGCGAGACCGTGCTCTCGTCCACCCCGGTGCTCGCAACGATGGAGGCGCCGAGCCGCTCCTGCTCGATCGCGATAGCCTCGGCATCGCGGCTCGTCGTGCCTTCCTCGAGCAGGTCCATCATCAGCGATTGCGTGCCCGCGCGGGCCGCGCCGTCCGCCGCCTCGCCGGCGTCGAAGGTGAGCGCCAGGCTGAGCTTGGGGATCGCGCTGCGCCGCGCGAGGCGCACGGGGATGCCGTTCGACAGGGTGGCCGTCTCGACGGCGGGAAAGGCCAGTTCGCCGACCGGCGCGACCGGCGGCGCTTCCCGGCGTGGCCCCTGCTCGACCGCGGCAACGGGCGCCTTGGGATCGGGCGGGGGCGCGGCGACAGAACCTTCGTCGCCCCAGCCGCCCATCGCCTCGCCGCTCTCGGTCCGTTCGCCGGGCTTGACCACCAGGGTATGCGCTGGCCGGGTCAGCCAGCGCTGCAGCGCGGCGCGCACGTCGGCCGGGGTCAGCGCGGCATAGGCCTGCAGGTCCTTGCGATACCGGCCGGCGTCGCCCGAATAGAGCAGGCCCTCGGCCAGCGTGGCGCCCTTGCCGCCCATGTCGCCCACGACCTCCAGGCTGCCGATCTCGGCCGAGACGACCCGCGTCGCCGCCCGGCGCAACTCGTCGGCGGTCGGGCCTTCGGTCACCAGGCGGTCGATCACCGCGCCGAAATCGCGCTCCGCCTGCGCCAGGTCGACGCCGGGCTTCACGTCCATCACCGCCTGCAGCCAGGCGACGTCTTCCATCGTCATGGCCGACGCAGTGACGCTGACGGCACTCTGGTTGCCGCGCACCAGCGCGTTGTCGAGCCGCGAGCTGCCGAGCCCGCCCAGCACGTACATGCCCATCGACAGCGCCGGGGCGTCGGGGTCGTTGAGGCCGGGGCCGCTCCACGTGCGGTAGATCCGGGTCACGGGGACCTGGTCGGTCATCTCTTCGCGCACCGGCGCGGACAGCGCGACCGGCCCGGCGGGTCGGTTGCTCAACTGCGGCCCGCGCGCGATGTGGCCGAACCATTTCTCGACCAGCGGGCGCGCGGTGGCGACGTCGATATCGCCCGTCAGCGCCAGGATGGCGTTGTTGGGGCCGTAGTTGTCGCGATACCAGTCGCGCACGTTGCCCAGCGTCGCGGCATCGAGGTCGGCGGTCGAGCCGATCGGGTTGTGGCGATAGGGGTGGCCCACGGGGAAAAGCGCTTCGCTGAACTTGTATTCGGCCAGGCCATAGGGCTGGTTGTCGCCGTCGCGCTTCTCGTTCTTGACCACGCTGCGCTGCTTGTCGAGCTTGTCCTGGCTCAGCGCGCCGAGCAGGTGGCCCATGCGGTCGCTTTCGGCGAACAGCGCCAGCTCCAGTGCGCCGGTGGGCACGGTCTCGACGTAGTTGGTCCGGTCGAACGAGGTCGACCCGTTGGTCGGCGTCGACCCGGCACCCTCGAGCGGGATGTCGAAGTTGGGCAGGTTCTCGCTGCCGCCGAAGAACAGATGCTCGTAAAGATGCGCGAAGCCCGTCTTGCCGCGCGGCTCGTGCTTGGACCCGACCCGGTAGTAGGTCGTAACGCCCACGACCGGCGCCTTGCGGTCGGTGTGGACGATGACCCGCAGGCCGTTGGCCAGGGTGAAGGTCTCGTACGGGATGTCGACCTGCGCCACGAGCTGCGACAGCGGGGCGACCGCGGCCTGAGCGGCGGGCGCTGCAGGAGCGGAAGCGACCTGCGCCGGATTGGCCGCGCAGGCAGCCAGGGCGAGAGACAGGCAGGTGGCGGCAAGGAAGCGGCGCATCGGAATCCGTGGGAAAGAGGCAGGACAGGCGCCCGGCCTAGCATGCCCGCCCGCGCTTGGGGACAGATTCGACAAACTCCCATCGGTGTTTGATGAGCGTCATGGAATCTTTCGCACGACTGGCCAAATGCTGGCGGGCAGGGCTTGTGTTGCCCAACGGCAACACCATCTAGACGTGGCAAGAGTTTTGAGGGGCAATCCATGAATCTCGACAAGTTCACCGACCGGGCCAAGGGCTTCCTGCAATCCGCGCAGACTGTGGCGATCCGCATGAACCACCAGCGGATCACGCCCGAGCACCTGCTCAAGGCCCTGCTCGAGGACAAGGAAGGCATGGCCTCAGGCCTCATCCAGCGTGCGGGCGGCAATGCCCAGATCGCGGTCGACGAGGTGGACAAGGCGCTGGCCCGGATCGCCGCCGTCTCCGGCTCGGGCGCGCAGCAGACGCCCGGGCTGGACAACGATAGCGTGCGCCTGCTGGACCAGGCCGAGCAGGTGGCCGACAAGGCGGGCGACAGCTACGTCACCGTGGAGCGGTTGCTGCTCGCCCTCGCGCTGCTGAAGACCAATCCGGCGGGCCAGGCTCTCAAGGCCGCGAACGTCACGCCTGAAGCGCTCAACACCGCCATCGAGGCGCTGCGTAACGGCCGCCAGGCGCATTCCTCGGGCGCAGAGAACGCCTACGACGCGATGAAGAAGTACGCCCGCGATCTCACCCAGGCCGCGCGCGACGGCAAGCTCGACCCGGTGATCGGCCGCGACGAGGAGATCCGCCGTGTCGTGCAGATTCTCGCGCGGCGGACCAAGAACAACCCCGTCGTCATTGGCGAGCCGGGCACCGGCAAGACCGCGATCGCCGAAGGGCTCGCACTGCGCATTGCCAACGGCGACGTGCCCGACAGCCTGAAGGACCGCCGCCTGATGGCGCTCGACATGGGCAGCCTGATCGCCGGCGCCAAGTATCGCGGCGAGTTCGAAGAACGGCTCAAGTCCGTCCTCGACGAGGTCAAGGGCGCCGGGGGCGAGATCATCCTGTTCATCGACGAGATGCACACCCTGATCGGCGCGGGCGCCAGTGAAGGCAGCATGGATGCCTCCAACCTGCTCAAGCCCGCTCTGGCGCGGGGCGAGCTGCACTGCATCGGCGCGACCACGCTCGACGAATACCAGAAGTACGTCGAGAAGGACGCCGCGCTGCAGCGCCGCTTCCAGCCGGTCTTCGTCAACGAGCCGAGCGTGGAAGACACGATCTCGATCCTGCGCGGGATCAAGGAACGCTACGAACTGCACCACGGCGTGCGCATCGCGGACAACGCCATCGTGGCGGCGGCGACGCTCAGCAACCGCTATATCTCCGACCGCTTCCTGCCCGACAAGGCGATCGACCTGATGGACGAGGCGGCGAGCCGCATCCGCATGGAGGTGGAGAGCAAGCCCGAGGAGATCGAGGCGCTCGACCGGAGGATCATCCAGCTCAAGATCGAGGAGCAGGCGCTCGGCAAGGAGAAGGACCAGGCGTCCAAGGATCGCCTCGCCGTCCTGCGCGAAGAGCTGGCCAATCTCGAGCAGCAGTCGGGCGAACTGACCACCCGCTGGCAGAACGAGCGCGACAAGATCGCCGGCGAGGCGAAGATCAAGGAAGCGCTCGACGCCGCGCGGATCGAGCTCGAACAGGCGCAGCGCTCGGGCGATCTCGCGAAGGCGGGCGAGCTGCAATACGGGCGCATCCCGGAACTGGAGAAGCAGCTCGAGGCGGCATCCGGCGCGTCCGAGAACGCCCTGCTGCGCGAGGAAGTGACCGAGGACGACATCGCCAGCGTCGTCAGCAAGTGGACCGGCATCCCGGTCGACCGGATGATGGAGGGCGAGCGCGAGAAGCTGCTGCAGATGGAGCAGATCATCGGCAAGCGGGTGATCGGCCAGGAAGCAGCGGTCCTCGCCGTGTCCAAGGCCGTGCGCCGCGCGCGGGCCGGGCTGCAGGACCCGAACCGGCCGCTGGGCAGCTTCCTGTTCCTCGGCCCCACCGGCGTGGGCAAGACCGAATTGACCAAGGCGCTCGCCGGATTCCTGTTCGACGACGACGCGGCCATGGTCCGCATCGACATGTCGGAGTTCATGGAAAAGCACGCCGTCGCCCGCCTGATCGGCGCGCCGCCGGGCTACGTCGGTTATGAAGAAGGCGGCGTTTTAACCGAAACGGTTCGCAGACGGCCCTATCAGGTCGTGCTGTTCGACGAGGTCGAGAAGGCCCATCCCGACGTCTTCAACGTCCTGCTGCAGGTGCTCGACGACGGGCGCCTAACCGACGGGCAGGGCCGGGTGGTCGACTTCTCCAATACGCTGATCATCCTGACCAGCAACTTGGGCAGCCAGTACCTCACCCAGATCGAGGACGGGCAGGACGTCGAAAGCGTCGAGCCGCAGGTGATGGAAGTCGTGCGCGCGCATTTCCGGCCCGAATTCCTCAACCGGCTCGACGAGATCATCCTGTTCCACCGCCTCAGCGCGGACGACATGGGGCCGATAGTCGATATCCAGGTGTCCCGCGTGCAGAAGCTGCTCAAGGACCGCAAGATCGCGCTCGACCTCACCGACGCCGCGCGCCGTTGGCTCGCCCGCGTGGGTTACGACCCGGTCTACGGCGCGCGCCCGCTCAAACGCGCGGTCCAGCGCTACGTGCAGGACCCGCTGGCCGAGAAAATCTTGGCGGGCGAGGTGCCCGACGGCAGCACCGTCAAGGTCGAGGAGGGCGACGGCGCGCTGGACATCGCGGTGAGCTGACACGCGTCAGAACACCCTCTCCTGGCCATGACGATGCCGCTGTAGGTCGCCCATTGCGCTGTCTCGACGGCGAAGGCGGGGAACGCTCCAGATCGCGACGCTCATCGGCCGCCTGAACCTTGAGCCCCAGCAGACCTTCGTCGGCGGCTGGGTTCGCAAGAAATGACTTTCCTACAGCTACCCGAATGTGTCTTGCTTGCTCGTCCCCGGCACCCCCGGTCAGTGCCGGGGGCCGGGCGGACGAGGGTGCGATTTGAGTGTATACTTCGTGTCACCTTTCGGAAAATCGCGCCGGGGATGACGGGGCGGCGGGGACGGGCTAAGCGCGCTGCGACAGTCAGGAGATCAGTGCGATGAAGATCGATTCCTCCACCCCCGCCGTCGTTACCGGCGGCGCTTCCGGCCTCGGCGAGGCGTGCGCGCGGGCGCTGGCGGCGAAGGGGGCGAAGGTGGCGATCTTCGATCTCAACGAAGAGCGCGGGGAGGCGATCGCGGCGGAGCTGGGCGGCGTGTTCTGCAAGGTCGACGTGTCCGACGAGGCCTCGGTCGATGCCGGCTTCGCCAAGGCGCGCGCGGCGCACGGGCAGGAACGGGTGCTGGTCTGCTGCGCGGGCATCGGCACGATCGGCAAGACCACCCGGCGCGACCGCGAGACGGGGGCGATCAGCCACTTGGGCGTGGACACCTTCGTCAAGACGATCATGGTCAACCTGGTGGGCACCTTCCAGTGCGTCGCCAAGTCGGGCGCCGGGATGATGGCCGCCGACCCGCTCGACGAGCACGGCGAGCGCGGGGCGATGGTCGTGACCAGTTCGGTCGCAGCGGACGACGGGCAGATCGGCCAGGTCGCCTATGCCGCCAGCAAGGCCGCGGTGAAGGGGATGACCCTGCCCATCGCGCGCGATTTCATGTCCGAGGGCATTCGCATCAACGCGATCCAGCCGGGCATCTTCGCCACGCCGCTGCTCGCGGGCCTGCCCGAGAAGGCGCAGCAATCGCTCGCCGCGGCGGTGCCGTTTCCCAAGCGGCTGGGCGACCCGGCGGAGTTCGCCGCGCTCGTCACCCTGATGGTCGAGACCGGGTATTTCAACGGCGAGTCCGTGCGGCTCGACGGCGCGATCCGCATGGCGCCGAAATAGCGGTGCGATCGGTATGACCGGCTGGCACATCGGCGTCATCGGCGGCTCGGGGCTGTACGATCCCGGCCTCCTCGAGGACATGCAGGTCGTTCCGGTGGGCAGCGCCTTCGGCACACCCAGTTCGCCCGTCACCATGGGCCGGATCGGCGAGGTCCGCTTCAGCTTCATCGCCCGCCATGGCGAGGGGCATCGCCTCCCGCCGTCGGCCGTGAACTACCGCGCCAACGTCGATGCGTTGAAGCGCTGCGGCGTGACCGACCTGCTCGCCTTGAGCGCCATCGGCTCGCTGCGCGAGGAACTTGCTCCGGGCAGCTTCGTGGCGCCAGACCAGTTCATCGACCGCACGATGGGGCGCGAGCGGAGCTTCTTTGGCGAGGGCATCGTCGCCCACGTCTCGCTGGCCGATCCGGTCTGCCGGCGGCTGCAGGGGCTTGCCGCCAGCGCCGCGGAGCAGGCCGGCGCCACGGTTAATCGCGGCGGCGCCTATGTCGCCATCGAGGGCCCGCAGTTCTCCACCCGGGCGGAAAGCGCGATGTACCGCGCCTGGGGCGGGGACGTGATCGGCATGACCGCGATGCCAGAGGCGCGCCTCGCTCGCGAGGCCGAGCTGCCCTATGCCCTGCTCGGCATGGTCACCGACTACGATGCCTGGCGCGAGGCCGAGGCGGGGGTCGAGGTGGCGGACGTGCTGGACGTGATGCGCGCCAACGCCGCGCTCGCCAAGCGTGCTCTGGCGACGCTGGCCGCCGCCCTGCCGGCCCATCGCGCCCCGGTGGCGATCGATACCGCGCTCGACCAGGCGATCGTCACCCCGCGCGACAAATGGGGCGCGCCCACCCTTGCGCGGCTCGATGCGATCCTGCGCCGCAGGGCCGCGCAATAAGCGCCAAGTTTTGCCGGGTTAAGCGTTACTGAGGTTGCAAAATCCGCCCGGCGCGCCAGAAACTGGTTTTCTATGAAACAAACTGCGCGCCTGACGGACTTCCTGCCCTATCGGTTGTCGACCACCTCGAACGCGGTCAGCGGCCGCATTGCCGAGGAATATCGCGTGCGGTTCGGGCTGAGCATTCCCGAGTGGCGGGTAATGGCGGTGCTGGGCGATACCGGGGCGATGACCCAGCGCGATCTCACGCGCATGACCTTGATGGACAAGGTGGCGGTGAACCGCGCGTGCAAGGTTCTGGAGGAACGCGGCCTGGCCGCGCGCCAGCCCAACACCAGCGACGGCCGCTCGCACCTGCTGGAACTGACGGCCGAGGGCCGCGCCATGCATGGCGACATCATGCCCCTGGCGCTGGAGATGGAGCGGCGGCTCTTCGCCAGCTTCTCCGACGAGGAGGTCGAGATCTTCCGCACGCTGCTCGGCCGTGTCCGCGCCGAGGTCGAGGATTTCGAGGGTCAGGACTTCGACGACGGCAACTTCGGCGTCGACTAGGTCTCGCTCCACAGCAAAACCCCCGCCGGTGCGAGCCGGCGTGGGTCTTGCAATTCGAAGGTTCGAAACGATAGCTTCTAGTTCTTGCCCGGCCCGCCGCCCGAGAAGGCGTCGGAGATGGAGCAGGCCGCCGGGCCGAGAATGACGATAAACAGCACCGGCAGGATGAACAGGATCAGCGGCACGGTCATGATCGCCGGCAGGCGGGCGGCCTTTTCCTCCGCGCGCATCATGCGCTCGTTGCGGAATTCGGCCGACAGCACGCGCAGCGCCGAGGCGAGCGGAGTACCGTAGCGTTCGGTCTGGATCATCGTTGTGACCACGCCGCGCACCGAGTCCAGATCGACGCGGTAGGCCAGGTTCTCGAACGCCATGCGCCGCTCGGTCAGGAAGGACAGCTCGATCGCGGTCAGCGCGAACTCGTCGCCCAGTTCCGGATAGGCGCGACCCAGTTCCTTCGCCACGCGGTTGAAGGCGGCGTCCACCGTGAGACCGGCTTCGGCGCAGATGACCAGCAGGTCGAGCGCGTCGGGCAGACCCTTGCGGATGAGGTCGGTGCGCTTGCCGGCCTTGTTCTTGAGGAACAGTTCCGGGCCCTTGTAGCCGGCCAGTACCATCGCGGCGAAGGCCATGAAGCGCTTCATGCTCCCCCAGTCGGGAAAGGTGTCGGTCCAGTAGAGCACGACGACGCCGAGGAAGCCGAGCACGACCGGCAGGATCATGCGCAGAAAGATGACGACGACCGCGTATTCCTTGTTGCGGTACCCGGCCTGGGCCATCTTCTGCTGGATGATCTTGATCTGGCTTTCCTGAAGGACCTTCATTCCCTCCAGGGTGTCCTTCATCTTGTCGGTCGTTTCCGTCCGCTTGACGAGGCTCTGGCGCTTGCGCGATTTTGCGGTGATCAGGCCCGACTTCATCTCCTCGCGCCGGGCGTTCAGCGCCTTGACGCGCTTGGCCATCGGGTCGCGCACGGTGATCGCCGTGTAGATCGCGAAGACCACTGCCAGCGCGGCGATGCCGGCCAGGATCGAGCCGACGGTAATCACGTCGACGCCGAGGAGCGTGGGGCCCTTGTCTGCGGTTATCATGATGTGTCGCGTCCCCGGATCAGATTTCGAAGCTGACCATCTTGGCCATGATGAAGGCGCCGATGCTCATCCACACCATGCCGCCAAGGCCCGTCGCGATCAGGCGGTCGTCGCTGAAGAAGCCGGCGACGTACTTGGGGTTGATCCAGCTGATCAGGCCGAAGACGATGAACGGCAGCGAGCCGACGATGTAGGCCGAGGCTTTGGATTCCGAGCTCATCGCGCGGATCTTGAGCTTCATCTGCGAGCGCTTGCGCAGAACGTCGGCGAGGTTCGACAGGGTTTCGGCCAGGTTGCCGCCCGTTTCGCGCTGGATGGCCAGCGTGATGACGAAGAACTGGAATTCGGCCGTGCCCAGGCGGTCGGCCGTTTCCTGGAGGGATTCCTCCATCGTCCGGCCGATCTTGATGCGTTCGACCACGCCCTTGAACTCCGAACCGACGGGCCCGGGAATTTCCTGGGCGACCACCGCCAGCGTCTCGGTCACGGGAAGGCCGGAACGAAGACCGCGGACCAGCAGCTCGATGCCGTCGGGAAACTTGGCGTTGAAGGCGTTGAGGCGCTTCTTGATGAAGTGCGAGACCGCCATGTGCGGCAGGCCCGCGCCGACCAGCACGCCGATGCCCAGGGCCATCAGCGGTGCGCTAGTCTTAAGGTAGACCAGCAGCGTCACCAGCAGGCCGATGCCCGCCGACACGTAGAGATACTGCTGCAGCGTCCACGGCTTGCCGGTCCGCTCGAGCCGCAGAGAAAGTGCCTGCGCGCGCGAGTTCGCCCCGGCAACCTGGTGCATCTTCGGCTTGCGCGCCGCGATCGCCTTCTTGAGCTGCGATTCCACCTTGGAATCGGTGCTCTCGGAGTGACGATACCGCACCCCTTCGAGGCGGCGCTGCGCTTCCTTGGCCGGCGACTTTCCGCCGATCAGGACCGAGCCGAGAATCAGCAGGCCCATGATCCCGGCAGCAACCAGTCCGATCTGTAGAATGCTCATGACCTGCTATTGTCCTTGCCGTGGGGCCTGAATATCGACGCTGGCGGTCCGCCTTACTCGGCGGGTTCCGCCTTCTGCGATTTGGCCTTTTCCTTCTTGCCGAGCAGCGACTTGAAATCGAACTTGCCCAGCAGCGATGCGTTGCCTGCGGCCGCGCCCTCGTCGCGGATCGATTCCTCGCCGGCGCCCAGGATGGCCTTGCCGATGTCCTTGATCGCCGCGCCCGCCTTGGAAGTGCGGTTGGCGTCGACGAAGGTCTGGCCCAGCTTGGCCGCGTTGATCGCCGCCTTCTGGTCGAGCGGGATCGTGAAGTTGATCTTCCGTTCGATCGAGGCTTCGAAGTCGGCCTTGCTGATCTCGGCAGCGCCGGGCGCGACCTTGTTGGCGATCACGATGGGCTGAACGTTGGGTGCATTGGTCTTGAGCCAGGAGAGCACCCGGATCGTGTCGCGCGCCGAGGCGAGCGTCATCTCGGTGACCAGCGCCATGACGTTCACTTCCTGCAGCAGATGCGGGAAATTGATCAGCATGTTGCGCGGCAGGTCGACGACCGTGGTCTCGAAAGCCTGGCGGAACTCTTCCTGCAGCTGAACGAAGGCGCTGCCGTCGGTCATCAGCGGCGAGTTGATCGGCGCCTCGGCCGAAAGGATGGCCAGATTGTCGTTGGCGCGGATCATCGCGCGTTCGATGAACAGGCCGTCGATGCGGCTCGGGTTCTCGATGGCATCGGTCAGGCCGCGGCCCGGCTCGAGATCAAGGCTGAGCGCGCCGGTGCCGAAGTGCACGTCGAGATCGAGCAGCGCCGTCGGGCGCTTGTGATCCGTGCTGAACAGCCACGCGAGCGAAGTCGCCAGCGTGGAGGCGCCGACCCCGCCGCGCGTGCCGACCACGGCCGCGGAGACGTGCGACCTGGTGGCTTCACCGTCCGCGTGGCGCGGAGAGGCGAAGACGGCCTGGGCCTGCGTGAGCGAGTCCCTGATCTGCCCGGCCGACAGCGGCTTGAGCAGATAGTCGTGAATGCCGCTGGCGAGCAGGTCGCGGTAGAGGCGCACGTCGTTGACCTGGCCGACGGCGATCACCACCGTGCCGGGCTCGCACACTTCGGCAAGCGCGTTGATGTCGTTCAGCGGGTCGCCGCTTTCCGACAGGTCGACCATCAGGATCGCCGGGCTCGCCGCGATCGAGAGGGACTGGACGGCGTTGCGCAGTCCGCCCTTGGCGCACTTCTCGGGCGCCCAACCCATCTCGATGACGACGGGGCGCAGCACGTCGAGCGCGGTCTCGTCGCAGATGAAGGCGGCGAAGGGATCGCGATTGCCGGCAAGGCCGGGTTTCCAAGGCGCGTTCATCTTAGTTAGCTCCCTTTCGAGCCGACCGCGGGCAGTCCTTCGGACGCACTGGGCTTGGCTTCCTGATAAGTCTGGATGGCCTTGTTCGAGCGCATGACCACGGTCTCGCCCGAACCGGTGGCACCGCGCAGCAGGTGCTCGGGATCGGCGACCATCGCGGCCAGGTTGCCGTTGATGGCGCACCCGAAGCCGGCGTTGGTGGCGTTGTCGCCGTAATCGTTGAACTTTTCGGACCAATTCGGGCAGTTCGGCACGAAGGCCTTGCTGCGCGTTACGACCACGCGGACCGTGCCCGGATTGACGTAACCGGCGGTGACCGGCGCGCCGTCGCTGAGCAGCAGGCCGTAGCGGCCGGCGAGCGCGCCGACCTGGTCGCGCACTGCAGCGCTGGCGGTGGCATCGTCGAGCGCGATGCGGTCGCCGTAGCCCACGCCGAGCGAATCGAACCAGTCGACCAGGCGGCGCTGATCGGGCACCGGGACGCCGGCCGCGTTGGCGTTGATGTCGAGCGCGTAGTTGACCCGCTCGACCACCGGCTGGTTGACGCTGTCGAGCGAGGCGTTCTTCGGCGCCATCGTGGCGCTGCAGGCGCCGGTCGCGAGACCCAGCGAGATCAGGATCGCGGCCCCGGCCGCCTTGTTGCGTGCAATGTGCATCGTGGTCACCTTTCTCACTGGATGCTGAAGCCGGGCTTGGTCGCCTCGGCCCGCTGTTCGACGCGGCGGTCCTTGTCCTCCGGCCGGCGCGGCAGGATTGCCGCGTCGTCGTTGACGCTGACCTCGGGGTTGGGGGCCGGTTCGCCGGCGGCGCGGGGGCCGGGGCGGGTGGCGCCCGAAACGCCCTTGTTCTCCATGTTGAACAGGAACTGCTCGCCGGCATTCGGCGCGCGGAACCCGTCGGTCGGAAGCTTGATCTCGCTGTCGTCGACCGGGTTAACCAAGTACGGCGTGACCACGATCACCAGTTCGGTCTGACCCTTCTGGAAGTTGGTCGAGCGGAACAGGTTGCCCAGGATCGGCAGGTCGCCGACGCCCGGCGCCTTGTCGATCACGTTCTGCGCGTTGTTGCTCAGCAGGCCGGCGATCATGAAGCTTTGGCCCGAGCCCAGCTCGACCGTCGTCTCCGCGCGGCGCACGGTCAGGGCGGGGACCTGAAAGCCGTTGAGCGTGATGGCGCCCTGGCTCGACAGTTCCGACACTTCCGGGCGGACGCGCATCGAGATGCGGCCGTTGGCGAGCACCGTGGGCGCATAGCTCAGGCTGACGCCGTACTTCTTGTATTCGATCGTGGTCGTTCCGAGACCCTGGCTGAGCGGGATCGGGAACTCGCCGCCGGCGAGGAATTCGGCCGTTTCGCCCGACAGCGCGGTCAGGTTGGGCTGCGACAGGGTGGTGACCAGCCCGTCACGCTCCGCCAGATCCAGCGCCGCGCCGATGTCGAGGCCGAGGAACTTGCCGAAGGCGCCAAGAGTGGTGCCCGGCGAAATAGATGAAACGACGCTGGACCCGTCCGGTCCTTCGGTGCGGCCGACGCCGAGACCGGCCGGGCTGCCCGGGGTGAACTGGGAGATCCCCGCGGTGCGGCCCTGGCCGATGCCGAACTTGAAGCCGCTCGACTGATCGACGCTTGTCAGATTGACGCCCAGCGAGCGGACCAGCGATCGGCTGACCTCGGCGAAGCGAACCCGCAGGTTGACCTGCAGCGGCGTCGCCATCTTGAGGCGCGAGATCACGTTGGCTTCCTTGCCGACGAAGGCCTGCACCAGGCGCTCCGCCTCGGCGGCATCTTCCGGCGCGGCCACGGTACCGGTCAGCAGCACGGTGTTGTTGCCCATCGTGGCAACGTTCACCTTGGCTTCGGGCATCGCGAGGGTCAGCATCTGGTCGATGCTGTCGATGTTCGACCCGACACGCACGTTGGTCGACCAGATGATGTCGCCCGCCGCGTTGCTGGCGTAGACCGTGGTCTCGCCTCCGGCCTTGCCGAACACGTAGAGCTGGCGCTGCGACTTGATCTGGACGTCCGCGACCTGGTCGTTGGCGACGAACACGTCGGCCATGTTGCCCGGCACGGTGACCAGCTGGCCGCGCCCGATCGACAGCACGAGCTGCGAGGAGGGCTGGACGATCGACTGGGCGGTGGCCGGGGCGCCGGTCAGGCCGGGCAGCGGCGTCAGCGCACAGGCGGCGATCAGCGTGGACTTGAAAAGGCGGCTGTTCATTGTCTTGCCCCTCGGTTCGGCGGCTCGGCGCGCGAAATGGTTTGCGGCGGTGCTCATCGGATTACCTCAGCGTGCTCAGGCCGACGGGCACCGTGCCCGCGGCATTGCCGATATTGACGGCCTGGGTGTCGCGCAGCTTGCCGGCACCCTTGTCGACGGATTCGACCGTGGTGGTCTGGCCGCGGGTCACCCGCACCGACGGTCCGCGGGGCAGCTGCACGGTGGCGCTGGCACCCGGCTGGACGACCACGCTGGTTCCGGCCGGCGCCGCGGCGGGCGCGGACTGCGAAGGCATGGACCGGCGCTGGAAGCGCGACACGTCGCCGCCGGTGGAGAAAGTCGTCGCGCCTTCCTGCGGGCTCTTCAGCGCGGTCTTGAGCAGCGCCTCCTCCTCGGACTTCGAAGCGCCGGTCGGCACGTCGATGTCGCCCGCGGCGATCGCCCGCTCGAGCTCGGACTGGTTGTCGGCGATCGAGCGCAACGACATGGAGATCGTGCCGATCGACTGCGCGACGGTGATCTTCTCGGCGATCTTCGGCGTCACTTCGAGCGTGATGGTGCGGAAGGCGCGGACGATGGTCTTGCCGTCTTCGCTGGTCGTGCTCTCGGTCGACTGGTCGGTCGCCAGGACGCGCAGGTTGCGCAGGATCGTCTCGGCCGCATTCAGGGCCTGGCCCTCGGTGCCGGTAACGGTCTGCGTCAGCATCAGGTCGACCCGGTCGCCCGGGAAGATGAAGCCGCCCACGCCGGTCTTTTCCGACACGGGGACGGTGATGGCCCGCATGCCGGGCCCGAGCGCCGCCGCCAGGAAGCCGCGGTCGCCCGGCGCGACCAGCGCACCCTGGGTAACCGGCTCGCCGGCGGTGATCGGGAAGCGCACGACGGTGCCGAGCAGCTTGTTCATGTCGGCCTCGCCGTCGATGAAGTAAGCGTCCTGGACCATTTCCTGCGGCCACAGCTGGAAGCCGATGGCGTCCGCGGTGATGATCGTGCCGACCGGCATCGCGCGCTTGGCCACGAGGACCTTGGGTCCCTGCGGCTGGGCCGGTGCGGCCTGTGCTTCGGGCGCAGCAGCGCCGGCGAACATGCTCCGGGCTGCCATGGCCGTACCGATCGCGACGATCAGTGCCCCCAGCAGCAGTACCAGCTTCTTCCTGTCCATGGTGCGTCTAGCCCCTCAAATGGAAATGGCGTTAAGATTGACGGCACATAGGCCGGCATTGGTTAAAATCGGGTTCACCCCAATCCTCCCGCCGCGGCGGGCGCGGCAGTCAGATACTGTGACGACAGGGCCCACAGGCCCGCGCAGGCGATGGCGACGCCGTAGGGCACCGCCAGGCGTTCCTTGCGGCCGCGCATCATGTGCCAGGCGGCGAGGACCACGGTCAGGACCCCGCCGAGCAGGGCCATGACGACCAGCAGCTTGAGAAACCAGGAGGGCTCGATCCACAGTGCGAGCGCGGTCAGCAGCTTGACGTCGCCGCCGCCCATCGCACGCATGGCGAACAGGCCGGCGAGTACGACGAAGGCAGCGAGCGCGACGCCCAGTTGCCAGCCGATCTCGCCCAGCGACAGGCCGCTCGCCCACCAGAACAGCGGAGCGCCCGCGGCGATGGCGGCGTTCAGCCAGTTCCCGATCTGGCGGGAGCGCAGATCGGTGAACGCGGCAACCAGCAGCCCGATTGCCAAGGCCGCAAGCAGTCCATATTTGAACGGATCGTCCAACACCGAAGCCCCCGATAAATCCCGAGCATCAGTGCTAGCGATCAGGGCTTACCAAATAGTAACCACGGGCAGGAGGCTGGAATTAGCCACGCTGACAAGGCGAAAACGGCGGGATTCGACCGCCGCGCCATTCCTGCCGATGCGCGCGAGAGCATGTGGCGCGCGCCCGATGGCCATGCGATCCGCCGGATCGACTGGCCCGCGCCGGCGGGCGCGCCGCGCGGCAGCATCCTGTTCCTGCCGGGGCGGGGCGATGCCTACGAGAAATATCTCGAGACGCTGGAGCATTGGCGCGGCCGGGGCTGGCAGGTGACCGCGGCCGACTGGCGCGGGCAGGCGGGGTCCGGGCGGCTCGGCGCCGATGACGTGACCGGCCATATCGACGACTTTGCGATCTGGATCGCCGACCTCGCCGCCTTCTGGCGCGACTGGGCCGCCGAACGCATTGGCCCGCGGGTCCTTGCCGGGCACTCGATGGGTGGGCACCTTGTCCTGCGGGCGGTCGCGGAAGGGGCGGTGCGGCCCGACGCGCTGGTGCTCTCCGCACCGATGCTGGGCGTCCATCCTGCCTTCGTGCCCCTTGGCCTGCAAAACTTCGCCGCCGGCATCATGAGCCGCATCGGCGACCCCCGGCGCACCGCCTGGAAGTGGAGCGAGAAGCCGGGCGAGTTTCCTGCGGGGCGGCAGGAACTGCTGACAGCCGACGATGCCCGCTATGCCGACGAGGCCTGGTGGCGCTCCGCCCGGCCCGAGCTCGCCATGGGGCCCGGGAGCTGGGGCTGGACCCGCGCGGCGCTGGCATCGTGCAGGCTGCTCCAGCGGCCGGGTCTGCTCGAGCGGATCGATGTTCCCACGATCGTTCTCTCCACCGCGGGCGACAGGCTGGTCGATCACCGGGCCGTCGCCCGCGCGGCGGCGCGCATCCCAGGGGCCGAATTCGTCGCGTTCGAAGCCGACGCGCGCCACGAACTGCTGCGCGAGGCGGATCCGGTGCGCGACCGTGCGCTGGCCGCAATCGATGGGTTCCTCGACCGGGTGGTCGCTGCGTGACCGAGAGATACGACATCGCAGTCGTCGGCGCCGGTATGGCAGGGGCGAGCATCGCTGCCGAGCTGGCGCCCAATGCGCGCGTGGTGATGCTGGAGGCAGAAGACCGGCCGGGCTACCACTCCACCGGGCGCTCCGCGGCGTTCTGGGAGGCATGTTACGGCGGGCCCGACATCGTGCCCCTTTCGCTGGCATCCGAACCGTACCTGCGGGAACATGGTTTCCTGTCTCCGCGCGGCGCGCTCTACGTCGCCCGCACAGGGCAGGAACCGGCGATCGAGACTTTCGTCGAGCGATTCGCCCAGAGCGCCGTCACCATCGATCGTGTGGGACGCGCAGCACTCGAACGGCTGATCCCCGGCATCCGCGCCGGCTGGGACCACGCGCTGGCCGAACCAGACTGCGCGGATATCGACGTCGCGGGGCTGCATCAGCACTATCTCGCCAAGGGGCGCGGGGCGGAGGTAGCGCTCCGTTGCCGGTCGCGAGTCGAGAAACTTGAGCGCGAGGGCGAGGGATGGCTGATCGGCCTGTCCGACGGGGCGGAAGTCCGTGCCCGGATTGTCGTCAATGCCGCCGGAGCCTGGGCCGATACCCTCGCCCGGACTGCCGGGGCCCGGCCGCTCGGTATCCAACCCCTGCGGCGCACGGTGGCCCAATTGCGAACAGCACCTGCTCCGCCGTCCAACCTGCCGCTGGTCCTCGACATCGAGGGCGCATTCTACTTCAAGCCCGAGAGCGGCAAGCTATGGCTTAGCCCGCACGACGAGACGCCGAGCCAGGCCTGCGATGCCGCGCCCGAGGAACTGGACGTCGCGCTGGCGATCGATCGGTTCGAGCAGGTCGTCGATTGGAAGATCGAGGCGGTCGAGCACAAGTGGGCCGGCTTGCGCAGCTTCACGCCCGACAGGTTGCCCGTCTACGGCTTCGATCCGCAGGTGCCCGGCTTCTTCTGGTTTGCCGGCCAGGGGGGATTCGGCATCCAGACCGCGCCCGCAGCCGCCCGACTCGGAGCACAGCTCCTGCTGGGGCGGGCGCGCGACGGGATGACGGCCGGGCTCCATGCGGCTCTCTATGCGCCCGGCAGGGCGGGGCTGGCCTAGCGCGCCGAATTCGCTAGTCTGGCGGCGGGGTCGCGGCGCGGGAGACAACCATGGCGCATGTGTTCGAAATCTATCGGGACAAGGCCGGCGAGTACCGGGTCCGCTTCAAGTACAATTCCGAGACGATGTTCTCGACTGAAGGCTATGCGAGCAAGGCCAGCGCGCGGAATGCGATCGACTCCATCGTCAAGAACGGTCCCGGCGCCCCGATCGAGGACAACAGCTAGGCGCGCCTGACGGCGAGCGCTTCTGCCTGGTCGGACGCGATGCGGTCGACCCGCTCGTTCTCCGGGTGGCCGGCATGGCCCTTGACCCAGATCCACTTGACCGCGTGGGGAGCGGCGGCGGCGATCATCTCGTGCCACAGGTCCTCGTTGCGGACGGGTTTCTTGCTGGCGTTGATCCAGCCCTTGCGCTGCCAGCCTTCGATCCACTTGGTTATGCCGTCGATGACATAGCGGCTGTCGGTGTGGAGCAGCACTTCGCAGGGCTCGATCAACGCCTCGAGCGCGCGGATCACCGCGGTCATTTCCATGCGGTTGTTGGTGGTGTCGCGCTCTCCGCCCGATAGTTCCTTTTCGTGACGACCCATGCGCAGCAACGCACCCCAGCCGCCCGGCCCGGGGTTGCCCTTGCACGCACCGTCGGTGAAGATTTCGACCCGTTTCATGGTCCCGCCTTGCCTCAGGCCGGGGCGGAGGAAAAGGCCGCGGGCCCAGCCTGCGCGTAAAATTGCAGGCGCCGGGCGAAGTCCAACGGGTCCTTGCGGGTGACCAGCGCATCGGCCGGGGTATGCAGCCAGTCGTAGGCACGGCTTGCCAGGAAGCGCATCGCCGCGCCGCGCGCCAGAACCGGAAGCGCCTCGCGTTCGGCGGCGGACAACGGCCTTGGCTCCTCGTATCCGGCCAGCAGCGCTGCCGAAACCTCGGGGCGGAACGCGCCGTCGGCTTCGAAGCACCAGGCTGCGTGAGTCACAGCCAGATCGTAGGCGGTGGTGTCGGTGCAAGCGAAATAGAAGTCGATCAGCCCGCTCACCCGGCTGCCGAGCATCAGGACGTTGTCCGGGAACAGGTCCGCGTGGATGACCGATCTGGGGAGATCGGCGGGCCAGTTTGTGGCCAGAAACGCCAGTTCCGCGTCGACCAGCGCCGGCAGCTCGGCAGAAATCGACGCCAGGTCCGCGGGGGGGCAGTCGGAGAGCATCGCCTGCCACGCATCGAAGCCCATCGCGTTGGGGCGCTGGCCGGCGAAGTCCTGCGCGGCAGCGTGGACCCCGGCCAGTGCCGCACCGACGGCGCGGGCCTGCTGCGCGGTTGGCCGCTCGATCGAGACGCCCGGCAGGAACTCGATCAGGGCGACCGCCTTGCCGTCCAGTTCGCGCCAGGCTGCCCCGGCGCGGTCGTGGATGGTACGCGGGACCGGGCATCCCTTGGCGGAAAGGTGGTCCAGCAGTCCCAGGAAGAACGGCAGGTCTTTGGTGTCGATGCGCCGCTCGTACATCGTCAGGATGTAGCGGCCCGTCGTGGTCTCGATCAGCCAGTTCGAGTTGGACACGCCCTCCGCGATGCCCTTGGCGGAAACGAGGCTGCCGACGTCGAATTCGGCAACGAGGCCGCTGAATTCGTCGGCTGAAAGATGCGTGTAAACCGCCATCGGCGGCTCAGTCGACGAGCTGGCGGGGCAGCTTGAAGACGATTTTTTCCTCGGTCGTCACCACCGGGCACTCCTCGATTTCGCGCCACTCGGCCAGGCGCTCGATCACTTCGCGCACCAGGGTTTCCGGAGCCGAGGCACCTGCGGTCAGGCCCAGCGTGCCGACTCCTTCGAGCCATGCCGGATCGATCTCGCTCGCCCGCTGGATCAGCCGGGCATCGGTGCCGCAGCGCTCCGCCACTTCGACCAGGCGCAGCGAGTTTGACGAATTGGGCGCGCCGATCACCAGTACCAGATCGCTGCCCGGGGCGATCATCTTCACTGCGGCCTGGCGGTTGGAGGTGGCGTAGCAGATGTCCTCCGCCTTGGGCCCGACGATATCGGGGAACCGCTGGCGCAGGGCCTCGACCACCTTTGCGGTGTCGTCCACCGACAGTGTCGTCTGCGTGAGGAAGGCCAGCGCCCGGTCGGGGGCGAAGTTCAGCGCGGCCACATCCTCGACCGTCTCGACCAGGGTCATTCCGCCTTCGGGCACCTGCCCGAACGTGCCGATGACCTCAGGGTGACCCTTGTGGCCGATGAAGATGATGTGGCGTCCCGCCTCGATCTGACGCTCGGCCTGGCGGTGCACCTTGCTGACCAGCGGGCAGGTGGCATCGAGATAGTCGAGCCCGCGATCCCGCGCCTCGGCCGGAACCGACTTGGGCACGCCGTGCGCGCTGAACACCACCGGCGCGCCATCGGGCACCTGATCGAGTTCCTCGACGAAAACCGCGCCCTTGGCCCTCAGCCCGTCGACGACGAAGCGGTTGTGGACGATCTCGTGCCGGACATAGACCGGCGCGCCGTACCGCTCGATCGCCCGGTCGACGATCTCGATGGCCCGGTCGACCCCGGCACAGAACCCGCGCGGGGCGGCGATCAGCACGGTCAGCGGAAGCTTGACCGCGGTCTTGTCGGAAGTTTGAAATGGCGCGTTCATCCGGGCGGCTCTAGCCGTTGTGCCGCGGCGGCGAAAGGGCTAGGGCCGCGCCCTTGAGGCCACGGCCCCCGATTGACGAGGACTTTCCATGAATTTGCGTATCGCCGCCATCATCGGGTTGAGCACCATCGCGCTCGCAGGCTGCAAGTCGCAAGGCGAACTCGTGCTCGAACAGGGTGTCGGCGTCACGGCCCTGCGGACGGCCTGCCCGTCGGTCGGGGTTCCGGACTTCACCGGCGACGTCACGCTGTTCTCCTCGCCCACGTCGCGCACCGTCGATGCGCTGGACGTGACGGCCGCGATCACCAACGTCCGTTCGACCTGCAACGATTCGGGCGAGAAGGTTTATGCGCAAGCCGACTTCGACGTCATCGGCCAGCGTCGCAATACCCAGGGCGCGCGGCAGGTGCAGCTGCCCTATTTCTCCACCGTCGTTCGCGGTGGCAGCGCGGTCGTCGCCAAGCGCGTGGGTACGGTGACGCTCGATTTCGCCGACGGCCAGGCCCGGGCGGTGTCGCGCGCGTCCGCCGGTGCTTATGTCGACCGGGCGGAAGCGACCCTGTCGGACGAGATCAAGCAACGCATCACGCGCAAGCGCCGCCCGGGCGAGATCGAGGCGGCCGTCGATCCGCTGGCCGAACCAGCCGTGCGGGCCGCGATCTCGCGCGCTACATTCGAACTGCTGGTCGGTTTCAACCTGACGCAGGACCAGTTGGCGTACAACGCGACCCGCTAGGGCCGCCGCGCTAATCCTTTCCCGCGCGGCGCATCTGCGCTAACGGCGCGGCCCATGTCCGAAGCCCAGACTCTCTATGCCGCGTTCGCGGCCAGCATCGCCAGTGCCCTCGACGATTTGGAGGCTGACGGCGCCTTGCCGCCGGGGCTGCCGCGCGGTGCGGTCAATGTCGAACCGCCGCGGGATCCGTCGCACGGAGACCTGGCGACGAACGCTGCCATGGTGCTGGCCAAGCCGGCCGGCACCAACCCCCGCGCCCTCGCCGAGGGCCTGGTAGCCAAGTTGCTGGCCGATCCGGCCGTCGCCAGTGCCGAAGTCGCTGGCCCGGGCTTCATCAACCTGAGGCTGGATGCCGACGCCTGGCGGGCGGAACTCGACGCGATCGCCGCGATGGGCAACGACTATGGGCGGTCGACACTCGGTTCCGGCCGGACGGTCAATATCGAATACGTCTCGGCCAATCCGACCGGGCCGATGCACATGGGGCATTGCCGCGGGGCAGTGGTCGGCGATGCGCTCGCCAGCTTGCTCGAATTCGCCGGGCACGATGTCGTGCGCGAATACTACATCAATGATGCCGGGGCGCAGGTGCAGACGCTCGCCCGCTCGGTCCACCTGCGCTATCGCGAGGCGCTGGGCGAGGACATCGGCGACATTCCCGAAGGCTTTTACCCCGGCGATTACCTCGTTCCGATCGGGCAGGCGCTGGCTGGCGAATTCGGCGACCGGTATGTCGGCGCGGCCGAAAGCGAGTGGCTCGACCTGTTCCGCACCCGCGCGGTCGCCGCCATGATGGACATGATCCGCCAGGACCTCGCGCTCCTCGGCATCCACCACGACGTCTTCGCCTCGGAAGCGGAACTGCAGGCGGCGAAGAAGCCCGAGGCGGCCGAAGCCTGGATGCGCCAGCACGATCTGGTGTTCGACGGCCTGCTCGAAGCGCCCAAGGGCAAGACGCCTGAGGACTGGGAGCCGGTCGAGCTGCCGCTGTTCCGTGCCAGCAAATTCGGCGACGATCAGGACCGCCCGATCCGCAAGAGCGACGGAAAATGGACCTATTTCGGCGCCGACCTTGCCTATCACATGCAGAAGGCGTCGGGTGCCGACGAACTGATCGACATCTGGGGCGCCGATCACGCGGGCACGGTCAAGCGGATCAAGGCCGCTGTGGCCGCGCTGGCCGAAGGGGAAGGCAAGACAATCCCGTTCGATGTGAAGCTGGTGCAGATGGTCCAGCTCCTGCGCGGCGGCGAGCCGGTGAAGATGTCGAAGCGGGCGGGCACTTTCGTCACGCTGGCGGACGTCGTGAACGAGGTGGGCAAGGATGTGGTCCGCTTCACCATGCTGACCCGCAAGCCCGAAGCGCAGATGGACTTCGACTTCGCCAAGGTGGTCGAGGCGTCGAAGGACAATCCCGTCTTCTACGTCCAGTATGCGCATGCGCGGATCCATTCGACGCTGCGCAAGGCGGCGGCGGAAGGCCTGGGCCCTTCGCGGGACAATCTTGCGCTTCTCGGCGAGGACGAACTGGCACTGGTGAAGCTGGCGGCCCAGTTCCCGCGCATCATCGAGGCTGCGGCGCAGGCGCGCGAGCCGCACCGCATCGCCTTTTATCTCTACGATCTTGCCGCAGCGTTCCATGCGTTCTGGAACATGGGGAATGACGACCCGCACAAGCGCATCATCCTGGCACAGGAGCCCGCCCTGACCGGCGCAAGGCTTTTCCTCGCCAGCCAAATCGGGCAGGTTATTCGTAACGGTCTCGGTATATTGGGGGTCGAGGCAGTCGAGGAGCTCTGAGGTCATGGCCATCGCGGGGGACAAGGACGAGTTCGGCGAGAAGTTTCCTGCCGAGGAACTGGCCTTCGCCGACGAGGACGAGCGGCTGCCCTGGCTCGAATCCGACGACGACTACGAAGAAGGCGGGGTGGACACCGGCCGCCTGGTCACATTCATCGTGGGATCTCTCGTCCTGCTGGCGGCGATCATCGGTGGCGGGTATTTCCTGCTGCGCGACCGGCCCGATCCGGCGATGGTCGCGGATGGCAGCGTGATCGAAGCGCCCGAAGCGCCCTACAAGGAAAAGCCTGCCGATCCCGGCGGCTCTCTTGCAGCTGGCACGGGCGACACGAGTTTCGCTGTGGCTGAAGGCCGCACGCCCCCCTCGCGGCTCGCCACGGGCGGCAATGCCCCCGCGCCGAGCATCGACCGCGAACCGGCCGAGGCACCTACGGGTGGCGGCGGCGTAGGAGTCCAGGTCGGCGCCTATTCGAGCAAGGAGCGGGCCGAGGAAGGCTGGCAGGCACTATCCGCCCGCCATCCCGCGCTTTCGGGCGTGAGTCACCGGGTCACGCCCGGCATGGCCGACGGGGCCACGGTGTTCCGGCTCCAGGCCGTTGCTGGTAGCGCGGCCGGTGCACAGGAACTGTGCGCCAACCTCAAGGCCGCCGGGGCGGACTGCCAGGTCAAGAACTGATCCGCCCGGCAGGGTTACTGTCCACACCGCCCTGTCGCGCGGAACTTGCCCGGGCGCGCCAATCCGCTGCATACCCTGCCGCATGACGCCCGCCATCTTCGGCCTTTCCGGTACCACCCTGACCGACGACGAGCGCGCCTTCTTCCTGGAGGCCGATCCCGCCGGCTACATCCTGATGGGGCGCAATATCGAAACCCGCGCGCAGGTCCGCGCGCTGACCGATCAACTGCGGGCCATCCACGGCCGGGACGCCCTGCTCATTTCGATCGACCAGGAAGGCGGGCGCGTGCAGCGCATGAAGACGCCCGAATGGCTGGCCTTTCCGCCCGGTTCGGTGTTCGACGCGCTGTACGAACGCGCGCCGGCCAGCGCCATTGAGGCGGCCCGCGCGAATGCCGAAGCGCTCGGCCACGATCTGGCGGAAGTGGGGATTACCTGCACTCACGCGCCGGTGCTCGACGTGCGCCAGCCCGGCACCCACGACGCGATCGGCGACCGCGCCTACGGCTACGAGCCTTTGCGAGTCGCGGCGATCGGCCGCGCCGTGCTCGACGGGCTCGGGCGGGCCGGGGTTGCCGGGACGATCAAGCACATGCCCGGGCACGGGCGCAGCACGGTCGATAGCCACAAGGACCTGCCGCGTATCACCGCGACCGACGGCGAGCTGGAGAGTGACCTCGCCCCCTTCATCGCCTTGCGCGATGCGCCCATCGGCATGACGGGCCATCTCGTGTTCGACGCGTGGGATCCGGACCGCCCCGCCACGCAGTCGCCGCTGGTGATCGAACGGATCATCCGCCAGCGCATCGGCTTCGACGGGCTTCTGCTGACCGACGACCTCGACATGGAGGCGCTGAGCGGTTCGGTGCCCGAGCGCGCGCGGGTTTCGCTGGCCGCCGGCTGCGACATTGCGCTCAACTGCTGGGCCAAGATGGACGACATGGTCGGCATTGCCGATTGCCTCCCGGCGATGTCCGACGCGACGAGGGCGCGCCTCGACCGGGCGCACGAGGGTATGGGCCGGGAGCAACGCTCCGGCGCGCAGGCGGACCTGATCGCCAAACGCGACGCACTGCTCGAAGCTGCCGGCGTCAGGGCATGATCGAAGACGGCCTCCTGTTCGAACCCGCTTCGGCGAGCGAGGACTGGGATGGCCCGGGTGCCGCCCCGGCGGACGACACCGCGCTCTATCTGGAGCTCGACGGGTGGGAAGGACCGCTCGACCTGCTGCTCGACCTTGCCCGCAGGCAGAAGGTCGACCTGCGCGAGATTTCGATCCTCGCTCTCGTGGACCAGTACATTGCCTATATCGACCGGGCCGGCGCGATGAAGCTGGAGATCGCTGCCGACTACCTGGTGATGGCCGCCTGGCTGGCCTTCCTCAAGTCGGCCATGCTGTTGCCCAAGGAGGAGCAGGAGGACCCGAGCCCGGAAGAGCTGGCGCTGCGCCTGCAGCTCCGCCTCCAGCGGCTGGGCGCCATGCGCGAGGCTGCGGCACGGCTGATGGCTCGCGACCGCATCGGGCGTGACGTGTTCCTGCGCGGCGCGCCCGAAGGATTGCGGATCGACCGGAAGAATGCCTGGCAATGCGACTGGTTCGGGCTCGTGTCCGCCTATGCCCAGGTCAAGGCACGCAACGAAGTGGTCGTCCACATGGTCCGGGAGCGGCCGGTGATGACGCTGGATTCGGCTCTCGATCGCGTTTCGGCCATGCTGGGCGTAACGCTGGACTGGATGGAATTGCGATCGTTCCTGCCCCGCCATTCCGATCCCCGCTTGGCCCGTTCCGCGTTGGCGTCGAGCTTCGTCGCAGCGCTCGAACTGGCGCGGCTCGGAAGGGCCGAGATGCGGCAGGAAAAAACCTTCGGGCCGCTGCACCTGCGCCGGCTTGCCGGATGAGCGACCCCGACGATCTCGTCCGCGGCCTCGAGGCTACGCTGTTCGCCGCCGAAGAGCCGATGACGGCCGAGCAATTGTCCGCCCACCTCGGCGGCGCGCCGGTGGAAGAGCCGCTTCAGCGCCTGCAGGCGCAATACGGCAATCGCGGCATCCACCTCGTTGAGCGGGGCGGGCGCTGGCAGTTCCAGACCGCGCCCGACCTCGCGCATCTCCTGCGGCGCGAGAAGGAACACGTCCGCCGCCTGAGCCGCGCCGCGACGGAGGTCCTGGCGATCGTCGCCTATCACGAACCCGTGAGCCGCGCCGAGATCGAGGCGATCCGCGGCGTGCAGACCAGCGCGGGCACGCTCGATGTCCTGATGGAAGCGGGCTGGGTGCGTGTCGCGGGGCGCCGCGAGGTGCCGGGCCGCCCCGTGATCTATGCGACGACACCGGAATTTCTCGGCCACTTCGGGCTGGCCAGCCGCAAGGACCTGCCCGGTATCGAAGAACTCAAGGCCGCCGGCCTGCTGGACCCGGTCGACGAGGCTTACGAAGCGATGGTTACACATCCCGAGCCGGAGGAAGAAAACGACGAGCCCGCGCTGCTGGAAAACGGCGAGGAAAGCGCCTAGACTCGCGGGCAAGCCGGCATCAGGCCGGCATTTGGAGAATTCGCGTGAAACCCGGCATCTGGCAGATCGTCGTCATCGCGCTCATCATTCTGGTGCTCTTCGGCCGCGGCCGGATCTCCGAGATGATGGGCGATTTCGGCAAGGGCATTAAGTCGTTCAAGAAGGGCATCGCGGAGGTCGACGACGTCAAGGCTTCCAGCCGGATCGATGTGGCGGCCGAAGACCGCGCCCCCGTGCACACGGCCGACAAGTCCGCCGGCTGATCTTTTAGGCAGCGCTGAAGCATGTTCGGTATCGATGCCCAGGAATTGCTCGTCATCGTCATCGTGGCGGTGCTGGTGATCGGTCCCAAGGACATGCCGCGCGCGATGCGCATGGCGGGCAAGTGGATTGCCAAGGTGCGCCGTGTTTCCGGTCATTTCCGCGCAGGGGTCGAGACCATGATCCGCGAGGCGGAAATGGACGAGATGGAAAAGAAATGGGCCGAACAGAACGCGCGGATCATGCGCGAGCACCCGGCCGACGCACCGCCGGAGATGGAGCCCACCGGGGCCTATCCGGCACGATCGGTCTCCGCCGAGGATCGCGCGGCGACCGCACCACCGAAGAAAACCGACGAGCCGCAACTCCCGCTTAGCGATCCGGAATGACCAAGCTCTTCAACATCCGCGACATCGACGACACGCAGGCGCCGTTGCTCGATCACTTGATCGAACTGCGCCAGCGGCTGATGCGGGCGTTCATCGCGCTCGCCATCGCATTCGGTGTCTGCCTCTATTTCGCCGACGACGTCTTCTCGATCCTTGTCCGGCCGCTTGCCGACGCGTTTCCCGAAGGGCAGGGCAAGCTGATTTACACGAAGCTCTACGAAGCGTTCTTCGTGGAAGTGAAGGTCGCGATGTTTGCGGCGTTCTTCATCAGCTTCCCGGTGATCGCCAACCAGCTCTGGGCGTTCGTGGCGCCGGGTCTGTACCGCAAGGAAAAGCGCGCCTTCCTGCCGTTCCTGATCGCCACGCCGGTGCTGTTCACCGCGGGCGCAAGCCTGGCCTATTTCGTGGTTATGCCCACGGCCTTCAAATGGTTCCTCGGGTTTCAGGGCACGGCGGCCGGGCTGCAGCAGGAAGCGTTGCCGGCAATGGGCGATTACCTGGACCTGGTAATGCGCTTCATCCTGGCCTTCGGGATCAGCTTCCTGCTTCCGGTGCTGCTGCTGCTGCTCAACCGGGCGGGCCTGGTAAGTCGCGCGCAGCTTGCCGATGCCCGGCGCTACGTGATCGTGGCGGTGTTCATCATCGCGGCTGTGATAACGCCGCCCGACGTAATCTCTCAGTTGATGCTCGCCGCGCCGCTGCTGCTGCTGTTCGAAGGGTCGCTGGTGATCATGCGCTTCACCGAAGGCAAGGCGGAGCGCGAGAAGTCGGACACCGACGACAAAAAGGACGTCGCAGTCCCCGAGTAAGGGAACCGCGACGTCGCTTTTAATCGATAGAGTTGTCGGACCGGCCTACGGGCTGGTCGGGGAATCCTCGTCCGCCACGATCAGCAGCGTGAAGCCGATCGCAAGAGCGAAGATGAGCACGAACCAGCCGGCGTCGGTCATGTTCTCGGCCTGAGTGACCGAACTGGCCTGGCGTTCCTGCGCTGCGACCGGCGCGGCGATGAGCGAAGTCGCTGCCGCTGCCGCGAAAATCTTGCTGGTCGTTTTCATGGATTCTCCTTTTCCTCCCGCCCGCAACGTCTGGAATCGACCCTGGTTCCGCGATTTGTGCGGGAGCAAGCAAATTTCCGGTGGCTCGTCTTACCGCGTGATGCGGCGCGCTCCTTCGTCCGGAATATCGCCCGAATTCCCCGAGACCCGCACCCCTCCGATCCACGTCTGCAGGACCCGGATCGCGCGCATCTCGTCGGGGTTGGCCATCAGGGGATCGCGGTCGAGAACCAGGAAGTCCGCCCGCTGGCCGGGCTTGAGTTCGCCGAACCGCCCGTCGGCGAATCCTGCGTAAGCCGCGCCGGAGGTGTAGGCGGCGAGCGCCTGCTCACGGCTTATGGTCTCCTCTGGACGCCAGCCGCCGAACGGTTCGCCGTCCGCACCGGTCCGGCTGATCGCCGCCGCCATGCCGGCAAACGGATCGGGCGCCTCGACCGGCGCGTCCGACCCGAAGGCGAGCAGCGCCCCGGCCGCCAGGATGGAGCGCCATGCGTAGGCGCCGGTCAGGCGCGCGGGCCCAAGGCGAGCTTCGGCCATGAGCCGGTCGCTCGGCTGGTGGACCGGCTGCATCGACGCGATCGTGCCGTGCTGGGCAAAGCGGGGAATGTCCGCCGGGTCTACCACTTGCGCATGCTCGATGCGCCAGCGGCGGTCCCCGCCGTAGGTTTCGCTCAATTCCTCGATCGCGTTGAGGACCTCCGCATTCGCGGCATCGCCGATCGCGTGCACGGCCACCTGGAAGCGGTCGATGGCCGCGCGGCTCATGTAATTGCGCAGTTCCGTACCGTCGACCAGCCGCAGTCCGGAGTTCCGCGGGTCGTCCGCATAAGGGGCCTTGAGCCACGCGCCGCGCGAACCGAGCGCGCCGTCGAGGTAGAGCTTGATGCCCTCCATCCGCAGGCGATCGTCGTAGAGCCAGGTTGTCGGTTTCGGCCCGCCGATGAGCTCCATCGTGGCGATGTCTCCCGCGTACGACATTATTCGGATGCGCAGCCGGCCTTCGTCTCCCGCGCGGCGAAAGGTCATCCAGTCCTCCGCGCTCGTGCCCATGTCGGCAACGGCGGTGACCCCGCTGGCGATCAGCCGTTCCTGTGCCTTGACGAATGCAACGTCGCTGTCTTCCGGCCGCAGCTTGGGGACGTGCTTTTCCACCAGCGCAGTCGCGGCATCGACCAGCACGCCCGCCGGCGCTCGGCTGCCGGGCAGGCGTTCGATCCGGCCGCCCGCTGGATCGGCGGTCTTGTCCGTCACGCCCGCCGCGGCAAGCGCCAGGCTGTTCGCCCAGCCCGCGTGCCCGTCCACCCGTTCGAGCCAGACGGGCCGGTCGCCCGCGACGGCGTCCAACTCTGCGGCGGTCGGAAAGCGGCCCAGGCCCCAAGTCTCCTGGTTCCAGCCGCGCCCGGTGATCCACGGACGATCCGGGTACTCGCGGGCATAGGCGGCGATCTTGGCCTGCGCCTCGGCCAAGGACTTCGTATCCGACAGGTCCAGCGTGATGAGCGAGAGGCCCAGATCCATTACGTGGACGTGCGAATCGATCAGGCCGGGGATGACCGTGCGCCCGCGCCCATCCTCGCGAAAATCGACCCGCGGCACCTTGTCGCGCCGGTCGAGGACTTGCGAAATCCGGCCCTGGTTATCGATGACCATGGCGGAAAAGCGCGTGACCTTGCCGTCGCGGGCGATCGAAATGCCGTTGATGTTGTCGACCAGGGTGTCGGCCAGCGCGGGGGAAGCGCTCATCAACGCCAGCGCGGCACATGCCAGGCGGATCATGCCCTTGCCTCCGCCAGGTGGCGGATGAGGGCGCTGGTATCCTGGCGTCCGCCGCCCAGCTGCTGGACCTCGCCATACCAGCCGTCGACCGAGCGCGCGGTCGGCAGGTCGAGGCCCATGGCAGTGCCTTCCGCAAGCGCGATCGCAAGGTCCTTGCGCATCCAGTCGACGGCGAAGCCGAAGTCGAATTCGCCGGCCGCCATCGTTTTCCAGCGGTTTTCCATCTGCCAGGACTGCGCTGCGCCGCCAGAGATCGCTTCCAGCACCCGGTCCATTTCGAGCCCCGCCGCCTGCGCGAACCTCACGCCTTCCGCCAGGCCGGCCAGGACGCCCGCGATGCACAGCTGGTTGACCGCTTTGCAGGCCTGGCCAGCGCCGGGGCCGCCGATATGGACCGCCCGCGCGGCATAAGCCTGCATGATCGGGCGGGCAGCCGCCATCGCCGCCTCGCTCCCGCCGCACATGATCGCCAGCCGGCCGCTCTCCGCGCCCGCCTGCCCGCCGGATACCGGTGCGTCGAGCGCCAGGATGCCGCGCGCGTCGGCCGCTTCCGCGATCGTGCGGGCGATGCCGGGCGAAACGGTCGTATGGTCGATGAACAGCGATCCGGGCGCCATCGCCGCTAGCGCGCCTGCCTCGCCCATCGTCACCGCAGCCAGATCGTCGTCGTTGCCCACGCAGGCGATCACGACATCCTGCTCGGCCGCCGCTTCCTGCGGCGTCGGCGCGCCTGCGACCGCCAGTTTGTCGGCGCTGTGCCGTTCCAGCCAGGCCTCGGCACGCGCGGGCGTGCGGTTGTAAACGGTGACCGTGTGACCGGCGCGGGCCAGGTGCCCGGCCATCGGCCCGCCCATGACGCCCAGGCCCAAAAAGGCGATGCGTTTGAATTCGCTCATGCGCGCCTCCTGCCGCCTTGCCGGGGCCAAAGCAATCGTTGTGCGCTTGGCGTTTCCCTTGGCGGCAAATTACCCTACGGGCCGGAGCCGATGAGCGAAGCCGATCCCGCACTCGACCTCCTGACGCTGGCCGATATCGAAGCGGCTGCGGGGCGTATCGGCGGTGCGGTGGTCCGCACGCCCACGATGTACTCGAAGACGCTTTCGGCGATCACCGGCGCCGAGATCTGGCTCAAGTTCGAGAACCTGCAGTTCACGGCGGCCTACAAGGAGCGCGGCGCGCTCAACGCCCTGCTGCTGATGGACGAGGAACGCCGCAGCCGCGGGGTGATCGCCGCATCGGCCGGCAACCATTCGCAGGGGCTGAGCTATCACGGCACCCGTCTGGGCGTGCCGGTGCATATCGTCATGCCCAAGACCACGCCGGTGGTGAAGATCATGCAGACCGAGCAGGTCGGCGGCAAGGTCGTGCTGGAAGGGGAAACCTTCGACGAGGCCAATGCTCATGCCCGGTCGATGGAAAAGCAGCTCGGCCTGACCTTCGTCCATCCGTTCGACGATCCAAACGTGGCGGCGGGGCAGGGCACCGTGGCGCTGGAAATGCTGGCCGACGCTCCCGAGATCGAGACGCTGGTCGTGCCGATCGGCGGCGGTGGGCTGATTTCGGGCATGGCGACCGTGGCCAAGGCGACCGATCCCGGCATCGAGGTCATCGGCGTACAGGCCCAGCTGTTCCCTTCGATGTACGACCGCATCAAGCATGCCAGCCTGCCGTGCGGGGGCGATACGCTGGCGGAAGGCATCGCGGTCAAGGAACCGGGCGAATTCACCTCGCAGATTATCTCTGCGCTCGTCGACGACATCCTGCTGGTTAGCGAACCCGATTTGGAAAAGGCCGTCGCGCTGCTGCTGCAGATCGAAAAGACCGTGGTCGAAGGGGCCGGCGCCGCCGGGCTCGCGGCCGTGCTGGCCAACAAGGAGCGGTTCGCCGGCAAGAAGGTCGGTCTCGTGCTGTGCGGCGGCAATATCGACACGCGCCTGTTGGCCAACGTCCTGCTGCGAGACCTCGCCCGCCAGGGTCGCCTGGCAAGGCTGCGGATTACCCTGCAGGACCGCCCGGGCGCGCTTTATCGCGTGATGGAGGAATTCAATTCCCACCACGTCAACATCCTCGAGATCTATCACCAGCGGATCTTCACCGACCTGCCCGCCAAGGGCCTGGTGACCGACATCGAGTGCGAGGCGCGCGACCGCGCTCAGCTCGACAAACTCGTCGCGGCGCTGCGGGCCAAGGGCTACGCGGTTAGCCAAGTGGAGCTCAACTGACCGAAAACGGAGCAGTTCGCCCAAACCGCGCGCCCGATGTGCAAATTAACCCTGCACGCGAACGATTTTATGGTTAAGAGTCTTTGGTGCAGCGAGTCAGCCGGTCCATATCGGCAGGCATCGCAACTCGCACCATGGCTTCGAGAGGACCGCCCAGCACCGTGACGGCTCCGGTACGTTTTCCCCGCTTCTTCGTTACCAGCCCCGCGCCCTGTCCCTATCTGTCTGGGCGGACGGAGCGGAAGGTCTTCACCGAGCTCAAAGGGCCGCACGCCGAGGAGCTGAACGACGCGCTGGGCCGGATCGGTTTCCGCCGCAGCCAGACCGTGGCCTACCGCCCCAGCTGCCTCGATTGCCGCGCCTGCGTCTCGGTGCGCGTCGTCACGCGCGAGTTCGCCGCATCGAGCGCGCAGAAGCGCAACATGAAGCGTAACGGCGACCTCGAGGTGACCGAATGCCGCCCCTGGGCGACGGCCGAGCAGTTCGCCCTGCTGCAGAAATACCTCGGCACGCGCCACCCCGGCGGGGGCATGGCCGCCATGGACGAGATCGATTACGCGGACATGGTGGAACACACGAGTGTTTCCAGCTATGTCGTTGAATACAGGGAGCCCTCCGTCAACGGTTTGCCAGGTCGCCTCGTGGGCGCCTGTCTGACCGACCGGCAGGGTGACGGGTTGTCGATGATCTACAGCTTCTACGACCCAGAGCACGAGGTTCGGACGGGTCTTGGGAATTATATCATTCTCGATCACATACGCCGTGCAGGCTGCGACGGGCTGCCCTACGTCTATCTCGGCTACTGGGTCGAAGGATCGCAGCGGATGCAATACAAGGTCCGCTACCGCCCGCTCGAACGGCTCGGCCCGGCCGGATGGCGCCGGTTCGACGATGCCGAGCAGGCCGCCCTCATCGCCACGGCGACAGGAGGGGGCAAGGCCGCTCCTCCCGTGGACGGCGGGACCAAGGATGGTACTCCCGGCGGCCAGCAGCAGTACAAGGTCGCCTGACGCGGCAAGCCTTCGGTGGGGCGCGGCACTTACCGCGCTGCTGCTCCTGTCCGCCAATCCCGCCCTGGCGCAGGACCGCACGACGGTGCCCGCGCTCGAGGACCTGATCCCCGACGAAGCGCTCGACAATCCGGAAGGCTGGGCGGGGGGAGAGGCGTCACCCGAAACCGCGGAAGCGGAAGATGCCGCACCGGCGGTCGAGGCGGAACTCGCGGAAATGCCGCTGGTCGACGTGCCTTGGCCGGGCGAACTGGAAATTCCGGAACTGGCGCCGCTGGAACCCGAAAGCGACATCCAGTTTGCCGAGGACCTGCTCGACGTCCCTGTCCTGGTCGCTGGGGACGAGGAGCGCGTGTCGGACGAGGTGGTCCTGGCGTTCCCGACCGAACAGTCGCTGTTTCCCGAACGGCCGGATTTTCTCGAGAAGTTCAGGCAGCTTTCGACGATCGAGGAATACGACAGCGGCAACAGCGCGGCGCGCCTCGCCGCACAGGCGCGCGCGGACGAGGTGCTGCTGCTGCGGCTGCTGCGGCTCTATGGTTACTGGGATGCCCGCGTCGTGCGGTCGGTCGGCGGCGCACCGGCCGGCGAGGAGGCGCGGGCCGAGACGCTAGAGGTGCGCTTCGACATCATCCCCGGCTCGAAATATGCGGTCGGCGCGATCGACCTGGGCGACCTGGCCGCCGCGGGCGAGGATTACCGCCAGCTGCGCGAAGCCTTCGCCGTCGAGACCGGCGATCCCCTCAACCAGTTCACCATCGTGGCCGAGCAGGCCAACCTCGACAGCGCGCTGGGCGAAAGCGGCTATCCCTTCGCGGCGATCGACGATCCCGAACTGCTCGTCGACCATGACCGGCGCGAGGGCGACCTGACCCTGAAGGTCAAGCCGAACGGCAAGTACGTGTTCGGCCAGGTCACGAGCAACATGCCGGACTTCATGTCGGGCGAGCACCTTGCCGACATCGCCCGCTTCGAGCCGGGCGACCTCTACCAGCGCAGTCTCGAACTCGACCTGCGCCGCGCGATCCAGGCGACCGGCATCGTCGCCACGGCCGGCATCAAGCCCGTCGCCGTCAAGGAGCCCGCGGGCGGCGAACCGGGCGTCGTCGACATGGCAGTCGAAATGACCCCGGCCGAACTGCGGACCCTGGCGGGGTCGATCGGTTACGGTTCCGGCGAAGGCTTCAAGATCGAGGGCAGCTGGGAGCACCGCAACCTTTTCCCGCCCGAAGGCGCGCTGAAGGTCCGGGCGATCGCGGGCACACAGGAACAGCTCGCGGGCGTCACGTTCCGCCGCAACAACTTTCACGGGCGCGACCAGGTCCTGACGATCGACGCCTTCGTCAGCACGCTCGACTACAAGGCCTACGATGCGCGCACCGCCTCGCTCGTCGCGACGTTCGAGCGCGTGAGCACGCTGCTGTTCCAGAAGCCGTTCTCGTGGTCCGCGGGCATCGAACTTGTCGCGACGAGGCAGCGCGAAGCCGATGCCAACGGCGTGTTCGGCCCGTTCCAGACCTATTTCATCGGCGCCCTGCCGCTCTATGCGCAATGGGACACGAGCGACGACCTGCTCAATCCGACGCGCGGCTTCCGGCTCGGTACGCGCCTTTCGCCGGAAACCGCGCGGACCAACGATCAGCAGGCGTTCTATCTGCGCGGCCAGCTCGACGGGTCCTACTATTTCCCGGTCAACGAGAAGATCGTGGTCGCCGGGCGTGCACGTTTTGCCAGCATCCCGGGCGCCAGGATCGACCAGATCGCGCCCAGCCGCCGGCTCTACGCCGGTGGGGGCGGGTCGGTCCGCGGCTACAGCTACCAGGCGATCGGGCCGAAGAATTCGCTCGGCGATCCCACAGGCGGGCGGTCGCTGACCGAGCTCTCGCTCGAGGCGCGCATCCAGACCGGCATCCTCGACGGGGCACTGCAGGTCGTGCCGTTTGTCGATGCCGGCTCCGTGGGCGAGGATTCGGTCCCCGGGTTCGATGAGATCAAGATCGGCGCCGGCGTCGGCGTGCGCTACCTCACCGGCTTCGGACCCATCCGGGTCGACCTCGGCGTGCCGCTCAACCGCGGACCGGGCGATGCGCGCTTTGGGGTCTACGTCGGCCTGGGGCAGGCCTTCTGATGGCCGAGGAAGAGACCGTAGCAGTCGAGGACGCGCCCGTCCGGCCGCGACGTGCGGGAAGCCGCAAGGTCGCCCGGTGGCTCGGCGGCCTCGCGCTGGCCTTGCTGGCGATCATCGCCGCGACGGTGATCTTCCTCCATTCGAGCCCGGGCCGGCAGTTCATCGTCGACCGGATTGCGAAGGTCGCGCCGGCCTCCGGCCTGTCGGTCAAGGTCGGGCGCATTTCCGGCTCGGTGCTATGGGCTGCGACCCTCTACGATGTCGAGTTTCGCGACGCGCAAGGCACGTTGTTCCTCAAGGTGCCCGAGGTGGAGCTCAACTGGCGGCCCTACAAGTTCCCGACGAGCGGGCTCGACGTGCGCAATCTCGTCCTTCACGACGGCACGCTCTACAGCACACCCGACCTGAAGCCGGGCGATCCCGATGCACCGATCCTGCCCGATTTCGATATCCGGGTGGACCGCTTCGTGGTCGACAACCTGACCATCGCCAAGGGCCTGCTGGGCGACCGGCGGACGGTCGATTTCCGCGCCAAGGCCGACATCCGGCAGGGCAAGGTGTTCCTCGATGCCGACGGCGCGCTGGGCGGGGGTGACGCGTTCGACCTGCTGGTCGACGCCGAGCCAGACGGAAACAAGTTCGACCTTGATCTCGACTACCGCGCGCCGAGGGGTGGGCTGCTGGCGACGCTAGCCGGGGCCGAAGAGGATCTTCGCGCGCGGCTGGCGGGCAACGGAACCTGGACCCGCTGGGACGGCACCTTCCTGGCGCTTCAGGGCGGCGAGCGGGTGGGCGATTTCACCGTCGCCAATCGCGGCGGGGTCTATACCGTCGCGGGCCGCGCGCGGGCGGGCGAATATCTGACCGGACTTCCGGCACGCGCGCTGGGCGACAACCCCGTGATCGTCGCCGTCGGCAAATTGCAGGACAGTGTTGCAGCCGGTGCTCTCGCGCTGCGCGGGTCCGGCGTCCGGGCGAGCGTGCGCGGTGCGGTCGACCTGGCGGACAACGCGTTCGACGGCGTGCGGATCTCCGCGTCGCTGCGCGATCCCGAGCTGCTGGGCGAAGGCTTCCGGCTCGAGGGCACGAACTTCACGGCCCGGCTCGATGGACCTTTCCGCGATCTGACCGTCCCGCACGAGTTGACGGTCGAGCGGGCCAATCTGTCAGGCACCATGCTGTCGCAGATCCAACAGCGGGGCACGTTGCGATTCAACGGCACGCGCACCGTGATCCCGCTCGATGCTCGAGTCGCTCGGGTCGAAAGCGGCAATGCCATGCTCGATCCCCGCCTGGTGAACGGCGTCTTGCGCGGGCAACTGGTCCTGCAGGGCAACCGGCTGCAGGGTGACGATGTGCGGCTGGCGTTCCCGGGCCTCGCCGGAACACTGGCGCTGCGCGGCGACCTGTCCACCAACGCCTACGAGGTTTCGGGCCCGGTCCGGATGAGCGGGTTGACGCTCGACAACCTGGGCACGCTCGACGGCGGGGCGCGCATTGCGCTGCGCGTCGGTGGCGGCAGACCTTGGGCGCTCGATGCGACCTTCGAGGGCCGCATGCCCCGCGTAACCAATGAAACGCTCGCCAACCTCGCGGGAACGGGCATTCGTTTCACCGGCGGCGTGAACCTGGGCGGAGGGCGCCCCATCGTGCTGCGCAACACCCGGCTCAGCGCGAGCAAGCTTTCGCTGACGCTCGACGGTCGGATCGAAGGAGGCAGGACGACGATCGCCGGGACCGGGCGCCACGTCGACTACGGACCCTTCACGGTGGAGGCGGCGCTGGCGGGAGAAGGGCCGCGCGCGGTTCTCGTCTTTGCCAACCCGTTGCCCGCCGCCGGCCTCAAGGACGTGCGCGTCGCTCTTGCCCCCACGGCCAACGGCTTCCGCATCGACACCTCGGGCCAGTCGCTGCTCGGCCCGTTCGAGGGGTTGCTCAACCTGACCTCCCCGGCCGGCGGGCAGACCCGCATCGCGATCGAGACCCTCAAGGTCTGGCGCACGAACGTCACCGGCACGCTGGCCCTGGGCGCAGGCGCCGCGAGCGGCAACCTGCAACTGGCGGGCGGCGGGCTCGACGGCACGATCCTGCTCGCCCCCCGCGGCGGCGGGCAGGGCTTCGATCTCGACCTGACGGCGCGCGACGCGAGCTTTGCCGGCGCCACCCCGCTGACGATCGCGCGGGCCGACATCGATGCCAGCGGCTCCTTCGCGTCGGGCCGCAGCACGATCCAGGGCGCGGTGCAGGCGCAGGGCATCAGCTACGGTTCGCTCTTCGTCGGCCGCTTGGCGGGCAGGGCACAGGTGACCAACGGGACGGGCAGCTTCAACGCCTCGCTTAGCGGGCGGCGGGGAAGCCAGTTCGTGCTGCAGGTTGCCGGCGACGTGTCGCCACAACGGATCGCGGCGGCCGCCAAGGGCAGCTACGGCAACCGCCCGATCGCCATGCCGCGCCGCGCAGTTCTTCTGAAGCAGCCCGACGGCGCATGGCAGTTGCAGCCCACGCAGCTCAATTTCGGCAGCGGCGTTGCGATTGCCCAAGGCCGGTTCGGTGGCGGCGAGGCCACCACCGGCAAGATCAGCCTGTCGAAGATGCCGCTGTCGCTGATCGATGCGGTCGGCGGCGATCTCGGAATCGGCGGCACGATTTCGGGTATCATCGAGGGGCGGTCGGGCGCCGGTGGCGTGCCCGTGGGCGAGGCGCGGGTCATGGTCGACGGCCTCTCGCGCTCTGGCCTCCTGCTCACCTCGCGGCCGATCGATCTGGCGCTCGTGGCGCGGCTCGACCCGACGCTGCTGCAGGTGCGCGCGGTTATGCAGGACGACGGCGGGATCAAGGGCCGGCTACAGGGCCGCATCGCCAACCTGGCATCGAGCGGTGGCCTGTTCCGCCGTCTGCAGGACGGCGACCTGCGCGCGCAGTTGCGCTATTCCGGGCCGGCCGACGCGCTCTGGCGCCTGGCCGCCCTCGACACGCTCGATCTCACGGGCACACTCAACGTGGCGGCCGACGCCACCGGCACCCTGCGCAACCCGCAGGTGCGCGGCACGCTGGCGGGCGACGCCCTGCGCGTGCAGAGCGTGCTGACCGGCACCGACATCCGCCAGGTCAGGGCGCGCGGGCGCTTCTCCGGCTCGCGCCTGCAGCTCACGAGCTTCGCCGGGACTGCGCCCAACGGCGGCAAGGTCAGCGGCAGCGGCACGATCGACCTCAGCGATCTCGGACCGGGCCAGGGGCCCGCGCTCGACATCCGGATGGCGGCGGACAATGCGCAGATCATGGACCTGGCGACGATGGGCGCCAGCGTGACCGGGCCGATGCGGCTCGTGTCGAACGGCGTGGGCGGGACCATCGCCGGCCGGCTCAGGGTCAACCGCGCACGCTGGCGGCTGGGCGCGGCCGCCGATGCGACCGAACTGCCCAACATCCGCACCCGCGAGATCAACGTGCCGGCCGACATTGCCCCGGTCCGCGCGGCGAGTGCGCCCTGGCGTTACCTGATCGATGCCGAAGCGCGCGACCGCGTGCAGGTCGACGGGATGGGGCTGGAAAGCGAATGGAGCGCGGATGTCGTCCTGCGCGGCACCACGGCCGATCCGCGCATCGGCGGCGTGGCGCGCATCGTGCCGCGGCGCGGATCGTACAGCTTTGCCGGTACGCGGTTCGAGATCACCCGCGGGATCATCGATTTCGACGAGAACGCACCGCCCGATCCGCGTATCGACCTTGTGGCCGAAACCCGCGCCAACAACCTGTCGGTTCGCGTCGGGGTGACCGGCAACGCCACCCGGCCGGAGATCAGCTTCACCTCGACCCCGTCGCTGCCCGAGGAAGAGGTCCTCGCCCGGCTGCTGTTCGGCGGTTCGATCAGCAACCTGTCGGCAACCGATGCGCTGCAACTGGGCGCGGCGCTGGCCAGCCTGCGCGGCGGCAGCGGGATGGATCCGATCAACAAGCTGCGCCAGGCGGTCGGGCTAGACCGGCTTCGCATCGTCCCGGCAGACCCGGCGCTCGACCGCGGCACGGCGCTGGCGCTGGGCAAGCGCTTCGGCCGCCGCTTCTACGGCGAGATCATTACCGACGGTCGCGGATATAATGCGACCGAGGTCGAGTTCCGTATCACCAGCTGGCTTTCGCTGCTGGCGACGATCTCGAGCCTCGGCCGTGAAAGCGTGTCCCTCAGGTACTCGAGGGATTACTAGGCAGGGAAGCCAGGTGGCGAGAGGCCGGAGCCGCTACGCCACCAGCTTCTTCAGCAGGCCGTCCATCGGGATGGCCACGCCGTTACTGGACCGCACGGCATCGCCCGCCACAGTGGCGCGCGATCCGTCCTCGCTGGTCACAACGATCGCGTCGCCATCCTTGCTGAAGGTCAGCTTGTGGCCGCCCATCGTCTTGGCCTCGACCGCGCCGCCCTTGGACTCGATCGCGGTCTCGATGTCGGCCGGCTCGAGGTAGCCGACAACGATGTGGTCGCGCAGGACGGCGGCCATCGCCGCGCGCTGCTCCGGTTCCAGCAGCGTCTTGCCGGCATCGCCGAGCTTCTCGAACGCGGCGTCGTTGGGCACGAGGATCGTGTAGGATCCCGCACCGTCGAACACCTGCGCCAGGCCCACGTCGCCCAGCGCCGTGGCGACGGTGTTCATTCCGTCGGCGTTACCCAGCGCCTGGGCGAGCGTCTCGGTTGAAGGTTCGGCCGTGGCGGCCGTTCCTTCGGCGTCGTCACCGGCCTGCGAACAGGCGCCGAGCATGGCAAGCGAGGAAGCGGCAAGCGCCGCCAGTACGGTCTTTCTCATCATTCTCTCCCTAGCCGGCCAGCAGTTCGATCGCCGCCGCAACGAGCTGCGTCGTCGGGTCGACCTGGTAAATGTACCCGTCGCTGTAGCGATAGTTGGCGGTGGGGCTGTCGTAGTACTGCGAGCGATAGGGATAGGGAACGTTGTAGACGTCGTAGCCCATCGGCATCGGCGACCCGACCTGGATCTGGTCGCCGGTCAGCAGCGCCGCGATCGACGTGATCGCCGCGGTCTGCGGGTCCACGCGGTACAGGGCGTTGTCGGCATAGCGATAGCCGCCCTGCGGGCCGAGATCGTAGTAGTTCACGTAGTACTGCGGCACCGGGCGGGGCGCGTAGTACGTGGGCCACGGATTACCGACCGACAGCGCGCCGCCGAGCAGCGGGACATAGCCGAGGATGTTGCCGCCGTTGTACCGCAGCAGATAGCCGTCGTTGTAGAGGTAGTTGCCGCCACCGAGGCCGAGCGAGGCGAGGCCCCACCAGTCGGGGCGGTAGGTCCCGAAGCGATAATCGTCGTAGCGATCCTTCGCGAGACCCGGAGGCATGCAGCCGTTGTTCTTCTTGGCGAGGCCCGGGGGGCACCCGTCGATCACATAGCGCTGGTTGTAGTCGCCCCACCATTCGCGGCTGTCGCGCGTCTCGTAGATGCGGCGGCCGTCCTGGCTCGTGCGATAGGCGCGCTCGGGCCCTTCGGCCCGCACCACGCGCACGTCGCTGTTATTGCCGTTGCCGCGATTGCCGCGATCCCAGTCGGCACCGCGATTGTCGGGCTTCTGCGCTTTCATCGCCGGGCCGCGGTCGTCGGCCTTGGCCGCCTTGACTGCCGGCCCGCGATTGTCGGCCTTGGCCTCCTTCATCGACGGTCCGCGCGCTTCCTTCATCGAAGGACCGCCGCGGTCCTGCTGGGTCATCTGCGGGCCGCGATCGGGCTTGCCGCCACCACCGCCGCCGCCGGGCCCGTTGCCCTTCATCGACTGGCCCTGCTCGGGCTTGCCGCCGCCGCCGTTACCCTTGCCGTTTCCGTTGCCGTTGCCCTGAGACAGGGCCGGCGAAGTCGCCAGTGCGATGGCTGCGACGCCCATCAACAAATGTTTCATCGAAATTCTCCTTGCCCCGCAGAACAGGCCAATGGGGGCAGAAGTTCCCGTTCATTCCGGGGCAAGGCGCGGGGCGTCGGACAGCCCGTAGAGAGCCGCTTCCGCCGCGCGGCGCCGGACGAGCCCGCGAAGCACGCGGCCGCCGGCCAGATTCCACCTCGCGAACTCGCGCGCCGCGCCTGCGAAGTCGCCCGCAATGTGCCGCTGTGTCAGTGTGGCGCGGCGGATCGCCCCGGTGTTGTAATGGAAGCTGACGAGCGCATCGAACTGCGCTTGCGATGTCGGCGCCTGTCCGATCGCCTCGGCCACGTCGGCGGCGTGGCGCGCGATGTCGCTCAGCAGCCGGGCATCGCACTGCGCCTGGCTCCAGACCGTCCCCTGGCCGATGCCCGCGCCGGTCGCACCCCAGCCGATGGTCCACGGGGCGCCGCTGCCCGTGCCGGTTCGCGCCAGGATGCTCGCGGGATCGGGGTAGGCTTCGACCATGCCGTCGGGCCGCAGACGAGCACACCCTTCAAACCGCTTGATGAGCGCGACCCCGCGTTCGCCGACGGACCAGCCCTGCGAAGGGGGCGCGGTATCGGCTTGCGCCGCGTCGATGGCCGCATCGAGCGTCGCCACCTCGGCTTGGCGGAAACCCCGGCCGATCATTCGCCGGACCGCGTCGAAGATCGTCTTGCGCTGCATGCGGCCGCCTCTCGAATCGGAATTGGGAGGCGCACTGATTAGGCATGGGCGGGGGCTGTAGGAAAATGGTTTTTCGCGGCGCGCGGGCATCGGAGGCCGGCAAGCTTTCCTGTCAAGAGCTCTTGACTGTCAAGAGCTCTTGACTGTAAAGAGCTCTTGTCAGCGCAGGAGCGATTCGTTGGAAAACCACCTGAAAACCTTCCGCGAGGGGCGGGGCTGGAGCCAGGGAGAACTGGCGCGCCGGCTCGGCGTGTCGCGGCAGACGATCAACGCGGTGGAAACCGACAAGTACGATCCCTCCCTCCCGCTGGCGATGCGAATGGCGAGGCTTTTCAACGCGGCCATCCCCGATCTCTTCGTGGATCGCTGGGAACCGGAGGAGGAGTGATGGAGATGACGCAGGTGCGCACGAGCAGGCAGAAGGCGACGAAGGCGGCCATGGCCGCCGCGCTGGGCGGGCTTTGCGGCTTCGTGGGGATGTTCGCGATCATGCGATTGACCGACGGCGCGGGGGTGGACGATCTCGACGGATCCACCGTTGTCGCGCTGGGCGTGGCGCTGATCTACGTCCTGATGGGCGTGTTCTGCGGGCTGGGCGCGATGCTCCCCGGGCTGGGCTCCAAGGTGCTCAACGTGGAGGACGAGGAGGAACTGCGCGAACAGCGCGCCCTGCTCGGCTACTCGTCCGCGGGCATCCTGGCGCTGGGCGTGGCCCTGGCCCTGGCGGCGCTCGCCGGACCGGTCGGGATGGTGCCCGACGGGATCGCCCTGGCGGGTGTCGTCGTGTCGATCGCCGCCGCCGTTTGGCTGACGTTCGTTCAGATGCGCGGCGCCGACGAACTGCTCCGCGCCGTTTCGCGCGAGACGGCCGCCGCGGCGTTCTACCTTATCGCGCTGGTCGGGGGCGGCTGGTCGCTGCTGGCGCATTTCGCCTGGGCCGCGGCCCCGGCATCGCTCGACTGGCTGTCGATGCTCTGGGGCCTGATGCTCCTTGCCGCATTCGTCGCCACCGGGCGCCGGGGAATGCTGGCGCCGCGCTGACCGGGTATCGGCTAAAGGAAAGGGCGCCCGGATCGCTCCGGACGCCCTTTCATCTTCTGCGTAGATTCGTCCTCAGGACGAGTAGTACATGTCGAATTCGACCGGGCTGGGGGTCGTTTCGAACCGCAGCACTTCGGGCCACTTGAGCTCGATGTAGGCTTCGATCTGGTCGACCGTGAACACGTCGCCCTCGAGCAGGAACTCGTGGTCGGCGGCCAGACAATCCAGCGCTTCGCGCAGCGAACCGCAGACCGTGGGCACCTCGGCCAGTTCGGCCGGCGGCAGGTCGTACAGGTTCTTGTCCATCGCCTCGCCCGGGTGGATCTTGTTCCGGATCCCGTCGAGCCCCGCCATCAGCAGAGCCGAATAGCACAGGTAGGGGTTGGCCATCGCGTCGGGGAAGCGGAATTCCACGCGCTTGGACTTCTCGCCCGTGCCGTAGGGGATGCGGCACGAGGCCGAACGGTTGCGCGCCGAATAGGCCAGCAGCACCGGCGCCTCGTAGCCCGGGACCAGCCGCTTGTAGCTGTTGGTCGTAGGGTTGGTGAAGGCGTTGAGCGCCTTGGCGTGCTTGATCACGCCGCCGATGAAGAACAGGCAGGTTTCCGACAGCCCGGCATAGCCGTTGCCGGCGAAGGTGGGCTTGCCCTCGGTCCAGATCGAGATGTGGGTGTGCATGCCGGAACCGTTGTCGGTCTTGATCGGCTTGGGCATGAAGGTCGCCGTCTTGCCATAGGCCTGGGCAACCATCATCACGACGTACTTGTAGATCTGCATCCGGTCGGCGGTGGTGGTCAGCGTGCCGAAGGTCAGGCCCAGTTCGTGCTGCGCGGCGGCCACCTCGTGGTGGTGCTTGTCGCACGGCAGGCCCATTTCCAGCATGGTCGAGACCATCTCGGCGCGGATGTCGACGCAGCTGTCAACCGGGGCGACCGGGAAGTAACCACCCTTGGCGCGCGGACGGTGGGCCAGGTTGCCGCCGTCGAGCTCGGCGCCGGTGTTGGTCGGCAGCTCGATGTCGTCGATCTGGAAGCCCGAGCCGGCGTAGCCGTCCTCGAAACGCACGTCGTCGAACATGAAGAACTCGGCTTCCGGCCCGACGTAGACGGTGTCGCCGAAGCCGGCCGCCTTGACGTAGGCCTCGGCGCGCTTGGCGGTCGAACGCGGATCGCGCGCATACCATTCGCCGGTCGAGGGTTCGACGATGTCGCAGAAAATGATCATCATCGGCGTCGCGCTGAACGGATCGACGTAGACCGCCTCGAGGTCGGGCTTGAGGATCATGTCGGACTCGTTGATCGCCTTCCAGCCCTCGATCGACGAACCGTCGAACATCAGGCCTTCCTCGAGCTCATCCTCGCCCAGAATGCCGGCCACCATGGTCAGGTGCTGCCACTTGCCCTTGGGATCGGTGAAGCGAAGATCGACCCATTCGATCTCCTCGTCCTTGATCCGGTTAACGATGTCCTTTGCACTGGCCATGATCGTCCTTCCTTGGGGATGCCTGTTCGTGTTGGTCGGGCGGCCGCGGCGCGTGCCGGGCCGATTGGATTAGATGGCGGAATCGTCCTTCTCGCCGGTGCGGATGCGCAGCGCGGTGTCGATGGTGGAGACGAAGATCTTGCCGTCGCCGATGCGGCCGGTCTGGGCCGCAGCGGCGATCGCCTCGACGACGCGTTCGGCCTGGTTGTCCGCAACGACGACTTCCAGCTTCACCTTGGGCAGGAAGTCGACGACGTACTCGGCGCCGCGATAGAGTTCGGTGTGGCCCTTCTGCCGGCCGAAGCCCTTCGCCTCGGTCACGGTGATGCCGGACACGCCCACTTCGTGCAGCGCTTCCTTCACCTCGTCGAGCTTGAAGGGCTTTATGATGGCTTCGATCTTTTTCACATGACCCCTGCGAGTAAAGCCGGCCCGCGCCCCCGTACGGGCGGGTCCGGGCGATCCGACGAATTCCCGGCAACCATTCTACAAGAATCGTGCCAAGGCGCGATGCGGCTGGGGTAGACGTTGGCGTGCGCCTGCGAAAGGGCGGAATCGCAAGATTGGCCCTCGAATTGCTATGCCGAGCGAAACTTTCGTGCGCGTGATCGTGCCCTAGCAAAGGGCATCGCTGCTCAAAATTGAGGCACTAGAGCCGCAGGCCCGCGGTCTCGTCCAGCCCGGCCATGAGATTGAGGCTCTGCACCGCCGCGCCGCTCGCGCCCTTGCCAAGGTTGTCGAGCACGGCAACCAGCCGAGCCTGCGACCCGTCGGACGAGGGGAAGACGTGCAGGTCCATCGCGTCGGACGGGGCGCGCGACCTGCGCAGCAGCAGCTCGCCGCCCTCGGGCTCCGCACCCATGCGCACAATCCGGCTGCCGGCATAGAAGTCGGTCAGGCATTCACGCAGCGCGGCGGGCGCGGCGGCACCGTCCATCGCGGACAGCGGCAGCGGAATTTCGACGACCATGCCGCGATGCGCCGGGATCACAGCCGGAGTAAACAGCGGGGGCAGTGCCAGCCCGCAGCGATCCTGCATCTCGGGCACATGCTTGTGGCCCAGCGCCAGCGCATAGCCGCGCCAGGCGATGTCGTCGTCTTCCTCGAACCGGGCGATCAGGCTCTTGCCGCCGCCCGAATAGCCGGACACCGCGTTGCAGGTGTAGGGCCAGTCGGCAGGCAGCAGCCCGGCGCGGACCAGCGGGGCGAGCAGGGCAATGAAGCCGGTCGAATAGCAGCCCGGGTTCGATACCCGCGCGGCGCCGGCGACGGCTTCGCGCCCGACAAGTTCGGGAAAGCCGTAGACCCAGCCCGGCGCAACGCGGTGCGCGGTCGAGGCGTCGACCACGCGGGTCGCGCTGCCAGGCTCGATCAGCGCTACTGCTTCGCGTGCGGCATCGTCGGGCAGGCACAGGACGGCAAAGTCGCTGGTGTTGAGCGCCTCGGCCCGCGCGGCGGGATCCTTGCGCCGATCGCCTTCCAGCACGACCAGCTCGAACTCGCTGCGCCCGGCAAGCCGGTCGGCGATCTCGAGGCCGGTCGTCCCGGCGCCGCCGTCGATGAAGACCCTGGCGCTCATCTCATCCGATCGCCGGTTCGAGCCGGTCGAGTCGGACGTAGCCTACCGGACCTTCCAGCGAGAGACAGCCCCAGGCCCAGACACCCGCCACGTCGAGCACTTCGAAGCTGTCGCCTTCCAGCAGGGTGCACAGCTCGGCCGCGCCTTCGCCGGTCCCGGCCAGCAGCGGCGCGCCGCCCGGCATCACGCTGCGCGGCTGGGGCACGGCGTAGTGCGGCACGAAATGCTTACCCGCGAGCGCGATGTGCGCCAGGTCGCCGCGCAGCGGCACGCGCTGCGGATCGGGCCGCGCTGCGGGCCCCGCGAGGGCATAGGGCCCGTGCGCGTGCGGTTGCTGGCTCATGACGAGCGCCGCTTAGACTGCGGTGCGGGCACGGGCAAGCGGGCGGACCGATCGTTCCGCAAAGTCGGCCCTCAGGCGTAGCGGGCCTGCACCATGTGCCATGCTGCACGTAGCCCCAGCGCGGCGCCGCCCTTGGGCCGGCCGGGCTTGGCCGCCGGGCGCCAGGCGAAGGTGTCGAAATGCGCCCAGTCGGTGCCCTTGGTCACGAACTTGTCGAGGAACAGGGCCGCCACGCTGGCACCGGCAAAGGCGTTGGCGTGGGCGTTGATCACGTCGGCGATGTCGGACTTGAGCCATTCGGCATAGGCTTCGTGCAGCGGCAGGCGCCACACCGGATCGTCGACCTCGCGACCGGCCGCGATCAGCGCATCGGCGGTCTCGTCTTCGCGCGCGAACATCGCCGGCAGGTCCGGCCCCAGGGCGACGCGCGCCGCGCCGGTCAGGGTGGCGAAGTCGATGATCAGGTCGGGGTCGCTCTCGCAGGCCAGCGCCAGGGCATCGCCCAGCACGAGACGCCCCTCGGCATCGGTGTTGCCGATCTCGACCGAAAGCCCCTTGCGGCTTTTCAGCACGTCGCCGGGGCGGAATGCATTGCCGGCGATCGCGTTCTCGACCGCCGGGACCAGGCACTGCAATCGCACCTTGAGCCCCGCGCCCATGATCAGGCCCGCCAGCGCCAGCGCGTGCGCCGCGCCGCCCATGTCCTTCTTCATCAACAGCATGCCGCTGCCCGGCTTGATGTCCAGCCCGCCCGAATCGAAGCACACGCCCTTGCCGACGATGGTCAGGCGCGGGTGCTTGTCGTTGCCCCAGTCCAATTCGATCATGCGCGGCGCGTGGTTGCGCGCGGCGGCGCGGCCCACGGCGTGGACCATGGGGAATTCCTGCTCCAGCGCGTCGCCGCGGGTCACCTTGATCGTCGCGCCGTGTTCCTTGGCCAGCTTCTCGGCAATATTCTCGAGCGCGGCGGGGCCCATGTCCTCGGCCGGCGTGTTGACCAGGTCGGCCACCATGTTCGCGGCCCGCGCCTCGGCAATGGCCGCGGCGGCCTTCTTCGCCTGGCCGGTCAGCAGGATGCGCGGGCCTTCGCCCTTGTCGTCCTTGTACTTGGTGAAGCGATGCTGCGCGGTCTGCCATCCGAAGAGGGCGGCCCCGGGCTCGCCGTTCGCCAGGCGGTAGATGCCAGCAGGCAGCACGTCGGCAAGCTTGGCCAGGCACCAGCTCGACAGCTCGGCCGGGTCGGCCACGCCGCCCACCGGGAACCACCCGTCGCCATCGGGGACGATCGCGGTTTCATAGCCGCCACCGGTGAACTTCTGCGCCGCCAGCGCCGCGCGCTGCGGGGCCGAGAGGGTCTTGGCCCAGTCCTCGAACCCGTCCTTGTCGACCAGATGGATGGGAATTGCATCCTGCCCGCGATCCGGCTGGATTAGGTCGGTGTTCTTGCTCATAGGAGGCTCACTTAATGATTGCCCGGAGAATGCCAATGCCGCGCGTCATGTTCCTCGCTGCCTCCGCCGCGTTGGCCCTGGCCGGCTGCAGGCAGGGGCAGGAGGCCGACGAATCGACACAGCCGACGGCGAGCGCTTCCGCCGGCGGAGCTAGCGCCAGCGCCACGGCGTCCTCGCCGGGCCAGGGAAAGTCGGTCAAGACGGAGACCGACAGCTATACCTTCGAGTATTCCTATCCCGCGCAGGCCGCCGCGATCCCCGCGCTCGCCGCCTGGCTCGACGCCGATGCCGCGAAGGCGCGCGACGAGCTGGAAGGCGAGGCGCTGTCGGCGAAAAAGGAATCCGAGACCGAGGATTTTCCCTTCCACCAGCACAGCTTCCAGGAAACCTGGAAGGTCGTGGCCGACCTGCCCGGCTGGCTCAGCCTGTCGGGCGATTTCGCCACCTACAGTGGAGGCGCGCACGGCATGTACGGCCTGGAAGGGTATGTCTGGGACAAGGCCCGGGCGCGCGGCTTCAAGTCGGAAGAGCTGTTCGAGTCGCCCGACTACCTCGGCAGCACGATCGGCGATCCGCTGTGCGCGGCGCTCAACAAGGAGCGCGCCGCAAAGGGCATGGAACCCGAAACAGGGCCCGATGCCGTCTTCCCGGCGTGCCCTTCGCTCAAGGAGGCGACGATCCTCGTCGGTTCGTCCAACGGCAAGACTTTCGACCGGATCACCGTGTGGTACGGCCCCTACGTCGCAGGCTCCTACGCCGAAGGGGCCTACGAACTCGATTTTCCGATGACCGCGCAGATGCTGGAAGCAGTCAAGCCGGCCTATCGCGGCGCGTTCAGCATGAAGCGCTAGCCGCAGGCCGCCCGGCGCCCGGTTTTACTGCCGGGCGGGGCGGCAGTCGCGGGGGCGCAAGGGCAGGGAAGGGCACAGCCCACTCGCATTTTCGGGCCGGTGTCGCTACATGCGCGCCATGACCGAATACCAGCACATCACCGGCACCGAGACCGCCATCCGCGACGGCACGATCAAGCTTCATGGGCCGGAGGGCTTCGCGGGAATGCGCGCCGCCGGGCGCCTTGCGGCCGAAATCCTCGACGCGCTGGCCGATCTCGTCGTGCCCGGCGTTTCGACCGAGGAACTCGACGATTTCGTGCGCGAGCGGACGCTGGCGGGCGGCGCGGTGCCGGCGACGATGGGCTATCGCGGCTATGCACATTCGTGCTGCATCTCGATCAACCACGTCGTATGCCACGGCATCCCCAGCGACAAGCGGCTGAAGGACGGCGACATCGTCAACATCGACGTGACCCCGCTGCTCGACGGCTGGCACGGCGACACCAGCCGCATGTACCTGGTGGGCGATGTACCGCTGAAAGCGAAGAAGCTGGTCGACATGACCTACGAATGTCTGATGCTCGGCATCGAGCAGGCGAAACCCGGCGCCCGGCTGGGCGACATCGGCGCGGCGATCCAGGCCCATGCCGAAGCCCAGCGTTACGGCGTGGTGCGCGAGTTCTGCGGCCATGGCCTGGGCCGCCTGTTCCACGACGCGCCCGAAGTGGTCCACGCAGCCAAGGCCGGCACCGGCCCCGAACTGCGCCCCGGGATGTTCATGACGATCGAACCGATGATCAACCTCGGCAAGCCGTGGGTGAAGCTGCTGAGCGACGGCTGGACCGCGGTGACCCGTGACAAGAGCCTGTCAGCGCAGTTCGAACACTCGATCGGCATCACCGAGGACGGGTGTGAGATATTCACCCAGAGCCCGACGGGGCGGGACAAGCCGCCTTACTTATAGGTTTTCCAACCGAATTCATTGCAGAGCTGGCGATCCAGTTTCTCGAATGCGGCAAAAATCGATCCTTCGTCTGGAAGCGCAATTTCCGCTGGGCGCGAATATCGGAAGAATGAAGTCGGTAGGGCTCAGATAGGTGCCCGACAATTTCTGCGAGGTTTTCGACGTCAGATTGAAATCCCACGGTTTCCGCGTGCTGGAGGGCCTTCACCAAATCGTGACCAATCGCAGTTCGAAGGTGGTTTGGGTCAGGGTCGCCTCCAAATTTCACATAGGCGGCTTTCAGGAACAGTTCGAAACCTAAACCTACAAGGTAGTGGAGTGAGAGAGAAAACGTCCCGTTGAAGGCAAATTTTTCAACATCCACGATATCGTGTTCATGGGCATAATTGACGGAGCTTTCGTGAAGAAGCTTCGCTGCCAAAGCGTGGCATCGACCGCTTTCAAAAAGGTCTTCCGGGTCTACTTGATCCATCTAACCCTCCCGCGCGGCCCGGATCGCAGCTCCGGCCGCGAACGGCGTCACCGCGCAGAGCAGCAGGCTGATTGCCGCGGTGAACGCGAGGCCTGCGGTTCCTCCGGTCGAGAGCGCGCCGGCGCCGAAGATCAGCAGCGGCACCGCCAGCGGGACGAGCAACAGGCCGGCCAGCGCGGCTCCTGCGCGCAGGCTGAGGGTCAGGGCGGCGATCATCAGGCCGATGGCAGCGAGGCCGGGCGTGCCGGCGAGCAGGCCCCATTCGAGGGTGGCTAGCGTCTCTCCCGAGAGCCCGAGCAGCGCGGCCGCCGGCAGAGTTGCGAGCATCAGCGGCGGGCCGAAGCTGAGCCAGTGGGCGAGGAGCCGGATGGCGACGACCACTTCCTCCGATATGCCGCGCAAGTGAAACTGGTCGAAGAAACCCTGCTCGAAATCGGGTGCCAGCAGGCGGTCGAGCGGCAGGATCGCCGCGAGCAGAGCCGCGACCCACACCACGCCGCCACCGGCGCGCGCCAGCAGCACCGGGTCGGGCCCCACGGCGAAGGGAAACAGCATCGCCACGGCCAGGAAGAACAGCACGGGCAGCACCGCGCCGCCACGCCGCCCACCGCCGAAGGCCAGCGCCAGGTCGCGGCGCAGGAGGGTGGCGAGGATCATTGCGGGTGGTCCCGCAAGTCGAGTATTTGGGGCGCTTCCAGTATCACTGGCTGGTGCGATGCGATCACGACAACTCCGCCATCGCTGCGATGCCGGGAGATCAGTTGTTCGACAAGTTGGATGCCATCAGCGTCCAAGCCGTTCAAAGGCTCATCCAAGAGCCAGTGATCCGCTTGCTGCGCGAGCAATCGCGCGAGAGATGCCCGCTTTCTTTGCCCGGTCGATAAGTAACGCACAGGAACATCGGCAAGTGCCGAAAGACCCACACTGCCGAGATCGGCGGGCCTTTCGTCCAGAGATTTCCAGAACTGAAGAGCGCGACCCAGCGGGAGATGTTCGTCGAGGGCAAGATGGCCGTCGAGAAAAGCGACGTTGCCCTGCCACTCGACCCGTCCCCGTCTCGGAAGCGCCTCGTTCTCGAAATAGGTCAGCGAAGGCGGCAGAAGTCCCGCGAGTATGCGTAGCAGGCTCGTTTTGCCGATGCCGTTAGGCCCGACCAAATGAATCGCCGCTCCCTTCTCGGCCCACAGGTCGAGCGAACCGAACAGCAGCCGATCGCCACGGCGGCAGAACAGTTCCCAGGCAGTCAGGCCGCTCGCTTGCATGGAGCGGGGCGATAAGCGAAAGGCCTTGCGCTAACAAGGAGACCGGGCATGGCTATCGCCGAACTGACCGCAGCCGACCGCGATGCCGCACTGGCCGATCTGCCGGGCTGGGCGCTGTCCCGCGAGGGCAAGGCGATCGAGCGGACCTTCACCTTCGCCGACTTCAGCGAGGCCTTCGGCTTCATGGCGCGCGTCGCGCTGCTGGCCGAAAGGCAGGACCATCATCCCGAGTGGTTCAACGTCTGGGACCGGGTGGAGATAACCCTGACCACGCACGATGCCGGCGGCCTCTCGATGCGCGACGTTAAGATGGCCGGGGCGATCGACGCGTTGCTCTAGCGCCCGCTGACCTTGTCGTGCGCTTCGGCCAGCAGGCGGGTTCGCTTGTTGAGGTAGCCGGGCATCCAGCGGGTGATGAATTGCAGCTTGCGCGCCGTCTTGCCCACCAGATGGTGAGTGCGGTCGCTGGAAACCGCGTCCCAGGCCGCCTGCGCCACGACCTCGACCGGCGTGAACTCCAGCCCCGCCTCGACCACGGCGTCGCGGATCTTGACGTTGCGGCTGCGGTTGGGCGTGTTCTGCAGCAGCGGCGTGTCGATGAAGCTGGGCATCAGGCTGCGCACCCGGATGCCCTGCGCCGACCACTCGGCATCGAGGGATTCGGTCAGGCTGCGCACGGCCGCCTTGGTCGCGCCGTAGAGGCTCTGGTTCGCCATGCCGTGCAGCGCCGCGGCGCTCGCCGTGTTGATCAGGCACGATCCCGGGGCGCTCTCCTTGAGATAGGGGTAGCTGGCCTGCGCGCCGTAGACGACGCCGAGGAAGTTGACGCGGGCGATCCGGTCGATCTCCTCCAGCGTGCACTCCATCAACGGGCCGCCCAGGGAAATGCCGGCATTGTTGGCCACCACGTCGATCCGCCCGCCGCTCGCGCGCGCGGTCACCCGCAAGGCATCGTCCCACGCCTGCCGGTCGGACACGTCGAAGACGTGCTGGTACGAATAGCCGCCCGGCAGCAGCGCCTCGGTTTCCTTCATCCCCTCGTCATTGGTGTCGCCCAGGCCGACGAACCAGCCCTCCGCGCCGAACTTTACCGCGATGGCGCGGCCGATGCCCGAACCGCCACCGGTGATGAAGATCGTCTTCCTGACAGCCATCGCGCAATCCTCCCGCGAAGGGGAATGGCCTCAAGCCGTGAGCGCTTCAAGCCCTTTCACATGGTCTTCGCCGGTGCGGATTTCGGCGGTCGACAGGGCCAGCGTGGCCCCGACGGGTTCGGCCCTCCCGCCCAGGATTTCGGCGAGGAAGTTCTCCGCGATGGCCATGAAGGCGATGGAGTTTTCCGGACGGGCGAAGCCGTGGCCCTCGTCGGGGAAAACGACATAGGTCACCGGGATGCCGTGCTTCTCCATCGCGGCGACGATCTGGTCGCTTTCGCTCTGCTTGACGCGCGGATCGTTGGCGCCCTGGCCGATCAGCAGCGGGCGGCAGATCCTGTCGGCACTGTGCAGCGGGCTGGCGGCCATCAGCAGTTCCTTGCCTTCGGGCGTCGACGGGTTGCCCATCCGCTCGTGGAACTGGCGCACCACCGGTTCCCAGTAGGGCGGGATCGTCTCGAGCAGCGTCTCGAGGTTCGAGGGGCCGACGATGTCGACGCCGCAGGCGAAGACCTCTGGCGTAAAGGCCAACCCGGCGAGCGTGGCATAACCGCCGTAGCTGCCGCCCATGATGGCGACCTTGTCTCTCAGCGCGATGCCCTCGGCCACTGCCCAGTCGACCGCGTCGAGCAGGTCGTCATGCATCTTCCTGCCCCACTCGAGGTTGGCGGCATTGATGAAGTCCTTGCCGAACCCAGTCGAGCCCCGGAAATTCACGCTGAGCACCGCATAACCGCGATTGGCGAAAAGCTGGTGATGGCGATTGAGGCCATAGCCGTCGCGTGCCCAGGGGCCGCCGTGAACCAGCAGGACCAGCGGAACCGGGCTTTCCGCCCCTGCGGGCAGGGTCAGATAGCTGACCAGCGTCAGTCCGTCGCGCGAAGGGATTTCGATCGGCTGCATCGGCTGGAGCGGCGCGCCGACAAGTTCGGGCCGGCTGACGTGAAGTTCCTCGAGCGTCTGGGCCGTGCGATCGAACAGCAGCGCGCGCGTCGGGCCGGACTTGGGCTCATGGCCCACGATCCAGAGGGTATCGTCGTCAGTGCGCGACATGACACCGAACTCGCCGTCGAGACGGCTGCGCAGCCAGTCGAGCGAGGTCTTCATGCCCTGCTCGAGGGCGGTCCATTCGGTCTTGAAGTAATTAACGGCGAAGGCTTCCACCTCGCCCGTCAGCGGGTGGCGCAGCGTGCCGCCGATGTCGGCTTTTTCGTTCTCGGCGATCAGCGTGCGCTTGCCGGTTTCGATGTCCTCGGCGAACAGCGCGCCGGTGTTACGGCCGCGGCTGTCGATCCAGTACAGCGTCTTGCCGTCGGCGGTGAAACCGGCGGGCGAGGTCGACAGCGAATCCTCCAGACCCCAGGTTTCGCGCGGGGTTTCGCTCGCCACACCGTCGACCACGTCGAACACGTCGTTGCCGCCGGCCGCGTTCTGCCGCATCGCCATGCGCAAGGTCAGGCTTTCGTCGGCAAGGAAGCCGGCGAAATTGCCGGTGTTCTCGAACACCTGTTCGAGCTCTCCGGTCTTCAGGTCCAACAGGTGGACGTCGTGCAGCCGCTCGTCGCGGTTGTTCAGCCCGACCAGCACCTTGTCGCGGATGAGGTTCGACAGGCCCAGCAGCCGGGCACGGGTCTTCTCGAAGGGGGTCAGGCAGCGTTCGGCGCCGCTATCGAGGTCGACCTGGTAGAGCAGGAAGTTCTCGTCGCCCGCCTTGTCCTGCACATAGAGCAGGCTGCGCGAATCCGGCGCGAAGGAAAACCCGGGGATCGGCCGATCCTTCGCCGAGGTCATGCGGCGCGCCGCCGATCGGTCCGCGACCGGGGCGACGTGAACGTTGAGCACGCCCTCGAACGGCTGCAGCCAGCCGAGCCACTTACCGTCCGGACTGATCTGGGTGGCGATCCGGCTGGGATTGCCGAACAGCGCATCGCGGGAAATGAGGGGGACGGCGGCAACGGCCTGTGCTGCAGTGGTCAAGAAAATTCTCCAGAGGTTCCGGCAGTGTATTGTAAGAACAATACACCAGGTTTCAAGCCGCTAGAGCGCGGCGTTGTTGTAGCAGTGCCACGTCAGGATCGCGACGGCACCGCGGTGCGGGCGCCATGGCTCGGCAAGCGTGCGGACCGTCTTTTCGCTCGGCCTTTCGGGAAGCCCGAGGATCTTGCCGAGCCCCGCCTGCACCGCCAGGTCGCCCGCGGGCCAGATGTCGGGTCGTCCCTCCGCGAACAGTAGGTAGATTTCGGCCGACCAGCGACCGATGCCCTTGATCTGCGTCAGCAGGGCGATCGCTTCCTCGTCGTCGGCGGGGAGGGCGTCGAAGTCCAGCGCGCCGGCCGCGACCAGTTCGCACAGTGAGCGGGCGTAGCCCTGCTTCTGGCGCGACAGCCCGCAGGCGCGCAGCGTGTCGAAGTCGCGCGACAGCAGCTCGCCGTGATGCACGTCTTCCCCGAGCTCTGCCTCCAGCTTGCGCCACATGCTGGAGGCGGCCGCCACGCTGACCTGCTGGCCCACGATGGTGCGCAGGAGCGTGCGATAACCGCGCTCGCGGATGCGCGGCTCGGGATAGCCGGCGATGGAAAGCGCGCGCGCGAATGCCGGTTCGAGGGCCGCCACGGCGTCGAGGTCTTCGCGCAACTGTTCCGCCGTCAGCCCCATGTTCGCTCCGCTTGCCAAGTCATGCCCGATTGCCTAGCAGCCCGGCCCGGTAACGCCAAAGGAAGCCCATCGTTATGCCCAAGCTGACCGTCGTCACGCGCTCCGGAGAAGAACGCACCGTCGATGCCATCGATGGGCTGACGGTGATGGAAGCGATCCGCGACAACGGCTTCGACGAATTGCTGGCGCTGTGCGGTGGCTGCTGTTCGTGCGCCACCTGCCACGTCCACGTCGATCCGGCGTTCGCCGATCGGCTCCCGCCCATGAGCGAGGACGAGGACGACCTGCTCGATTCCAGCGACGATCGCGACGCGACTTCGCGCCTGTCGTGCCAGATTCCCTTCACGCCCGCGCTCGACGGACTGAAGGTGCGCATCGCTGCCGAAGACTGAGTTCATACCCGGCAAGTGCAACTGCGTTGCGGGCCCGGGGCCCGCAGCTTACCGCTTTGAACCATGACGGCGCGCTCGGTTTCCAACACCCTCGACCTGATCGGCAACACCCCGCTGGTCCTGCTTGAGGGGCCGAGCGAGGCGGCCGGCTGCGAGATCTGGGGCAAGTGCGAATTCATGAACCCGGGCGCGTCGGTCAAGGACCGCGCCGCCCTGTGGATCGTGCGCGATGCCGAGGCGCGGGGCGAGCTTCTGCCCGGCGGCTGCATCGTGGAAGGGACCGCGGGCAACACCGGGATCGGGCTGGCGCTCGTCGGCAATGCGCTCGGCTATCGCACCATCATCGTGATGCCCGACAACCAGAGCCACGAGAAGATGGATACCCTGCGGGCGCTCGGGGCCGAACTGGTGCTGGTGCCCCCGACCAAGTTCTCCAATCCGGGGCATTTCGTCCACACGAGCCGCCGCTTGGCGGAGGAAACCGAAGGGGCCGTCTGGGCCAATCAGTTCGACAACGTCGCCAACCGCCGCGCCCACATCGAGGGCACGGCGGCCGAGTTGTGGGACCAGATGGACGGGCGGATCGACGGGTTCACCTGTGCCGTCGGCACGGGCGGAACGCTGGCCGGCACGGGAATGGGCCTCAAGGAACGCAGCGACAAGGTCACCATTGCGCTGACCGACCCGCACGGCGCGGCGCTGTACAGTTTCTACGCCACCGGCGAACTCAAGTCCGAAGGCAATTCGGTGGCCGAGGGGATCGGCCAGGGCCGTATCACCGCCAATCTCGAAGGCGCGCCGATCGACACCCAGTTCAGGGTCTCGGACGAGGAAGGCCTCGAGTGGGTCGCCCGCCTGCTGCGCGAGGAAGGCCTGTGCCTGGGCCTGTCGAGCGGGATCAACGTGGCCGGTGCCGTCGCGCTGGGCAGGCAGCTGGGCAAGGATGCGCGCGTGGCCACGATCCTGTGCGATACCGGCTTTCGCTATCTCTCCACGCTCTACAACGCCGGATGGCTGGCGGAGAAGAAGCTGCCGGTTTTCGACTGGCTGCGTTAATGTCGCGCGGCTAAAGTGCCGCCCATGGCCGACGACACGCCCGACGTCACGATCACCGACCTGTCCGGTTCGCGGGCGCAGATGGTGCAGCGCCTGCAGGTCGGCGTCTTCGGTCTGCTGGCGATGATCCTGCTGATCGGGCTGGCCAGCATATTCATCCAGCGCGCCCGCGAGGTCGAGGCCGGGGTCGTGCCCGAAGCGGCTTCGACGGTGTCGCCGCAGGCGTCGACCAGCGCCGCGAGCGATCCTCTCGCCGATGCGGGCGTCGTGCCCGAGCTGCCCGCCAGTTCCGCCCCACAGGCGGTGGAGTCCGATGCGCCCCCGGTCGCCGCTCCTTAATTTCCTTGTCCCGCTGCTCGCGTTGGCCGGTTCACCTTCGCTCGCGCGGGAGGCCCCGCCGCGTTCTGCGCTTGCGGTGATGGGCACGATCCCGCTCTACTGGGGCGAGAGCGAGGGCATAGGCGATCTGCTGAGCGGCACGGCCGAGCGCCACTGGGCGCGGCAAAGTCTGGAGCGGCGTTTCGAGCTGAGGCCCCTCTCGTACCTCGATCAGGCAGGTCTCGCCCAATTCGATGCGCTTCTCCTGGTCCAACCCAGGGCGTTGAGCGGCGAGGAGAACGTCGCGCTGGATGCGTGGGTCCGGAACGGTGGGCACCTGCTGCTCTTTGCCGATCCGATGATGACCGGCCATTCGAAGTTCGCCATCGGCGATCGGCGCAGGCCCCAGGATGTCATCATGCTCTCCCCGATCCTGCGGCATTGGGGTCTCGAACTCGAATTCGACGAAGATCAGGAAGGTGCGGCGTCGAACGAGGAGGCTGAAGGGGTGCAAGTGCCGGTGGTCTTGCCCGGGCGCTTTCGCCCGTCAAGCAGCGAGGCGTCGTGCGCCATTTCTCCTACACGGATCATGGCCCGCTGCCGGATCGGGCAGGGCGTAGCACTGATTCTCGCCGATGCCGCGCTGCTGGATGCCGAATCTCCGGATCTTGGAACAGCCGCGCTGGATGGCTTGGTAGCGCTGGCGTTTCCGTAATCGCGGGGATTTGTGGGGATGGGCGGGCATAGTCCGTCGCCCCCGTTCGCGATCCGTATATTGGGCGAATGACCTGCCGACGTGCCGGGCCAGCGGAAATCGCCGAGCCAACTTTCCATAAGTTTTTTCCCTAAGTTCCCCGATTTTCCCCTTCCATCCCCGTCCAGCCCGATATAGATAGCGAGTCCATCGGACAAATCGCCCGAATGACTCCCGTTATCGGGAGCAGGCCGCGCTCGCGCGACGGTCGGCGGGGAAGGTTTGTCTGCGTGTGGGGCACTTGATTACGGGGTTCGGGGGACGTGGCGGACAAGCCTGTCAGGTACAACGGAACGGACTTCTTGCTGCGTGGCGAGAAGAACCGGCTGGCTGTGCCCCAGGACTTTCGCAAGGATCTCGTGCGCTCCAACGACGGTGAGAAGACGCTCGCCGTCTGCCGCCATCCGCAGTGGAAGTGCCTCACCGGCTTCGGCCAGTCGCGCATCGACACGTTCGACGCCTATCTCGACAAGGAAGAGGATCGCCTGACCCGGCTGGGCCGCGACTTCAACCGCGATGCCATGTCAATGACGCTCTACGGGTACAAGAAGGTGCCCTTCGACGCGAGCGGCCGCTTCGTCCTCAACGACGATCTGGCGCAACTGGGGAATTTGCGGGACGAGGTCTTCTTCGTCGGCGCCGGCGAGTTCTTCATGATGTGGGCTCCCGACGAGCTCTACGCGATGGACGGGCCCGAGTTCGAAGCCGCGAAGATCGCCTGCCGCACCCTGCAGGCCGCGGCCATCAAGGCCAAGCGCAAGTGAGCGGCGCCTTGCAGCATCCCGCGCCGCACGTCCCGGTCCTGCTCGACGAGGTCATCGCGGCGCTCGATCCGCAGCCGGGCGAACTGGTGGTCGATGCGACCTTCGGGGCCGGCGGATACACCCGTGCGATCCTCGACCGCGGCGCCACCGTCCACGCCTTCGACCGCGATCCCGACGCGATCGCCGCCGGTCGCGCCTGGCCCGAAACGCAGGAAGAGCCGCCCCGGCTCGTGCTCCACCCCAGCCGGTTTTCCGAGATGGTCGCCGTTCTGGCGCAGGCGGGCGTTGCCCGGGTCGACGGACTGACGATGGATATCGGCGTGTCCTCGATGCAGCTCGACCAGGCCGAGCGCGGCTTCGCCTTTTCGGCCGACGGTCCGCTCGACATGCGCATGAGCCAGGAAGGCGAGAGCGCCGCCGACTTCCTCAATACGGCGCAGGAAGAAGCCATCGCCGACGTGCTCTACGAACTGGGCGAGGAGCGGCAGAGCCGCCGCGTCGCCCGCGCGATCGTGGCCGCCCGGCCGCTGACGAGGACCGGCGACCTTGCCCGCGTCGTGCGGAAGGCGCTCGGCTATCGCCCCGGCGCGCCGAAGGACCCGGCCACGCGCAGCTTTCAGGCGGTGCGCATTCACGTGAATGCCGAGCTCGACGAACTCGAGGCCGGCCTCGAAGCCGCCGAGACGCTGCTGGGCGCAGGCGGCCGGCTGGCGGTCGTGAGCTTTCATTCGCTCGAAGACCGCATCGTGAAGCGTTTCCTCCGCGAGGCTTCCGGAGCGCATGCCGGGACCTCGCGCCACGTGCCCGAGCGCAAGGCCGAACTCCTTCCGGCCTTCGCTCGGGTTTCGAAGGCCATCCGCCCTTCCGAAGCCGAGATTGCCCGCAACCCGCGGGCCCGTTCGGCGACCCTGCGGGCTGCCGTCCGCACCGCGGCACCCGCGCGAGACGCGGCATGACCCGGCAATCGCGCCTCCGCCGCATGGGCTGGTTCGCCGCGCTCGGCCTGTCCACGATCATGTACGGCGCGCTGCATCTCAAGGTCCACGCGGTTCGCAGCGAGGTCGTGAATGCCGAGCGCCGCCTGGTCGCGCTCGAAGGGCGCAAGATCATGCTGGAAACCGAGTTCGAGACGCGCGCCAGCCAGGAACGGCTCGCCAGCTGGAACCGGGTCGAATTCGGCTACGTTGCGCCCGGCGCGAAGCAGTTCGTGGGCAGCACGCGCGAATTGGCGGAATTCGGCGCGCCGCGCAGCGCCGCCGCGCCCGCCCCCATCCGGGTTGCGAGCGTGGCGAGCGAGAACGAGGTCCCGGCCTTTCCCAGGATGGTCTCGCCGCTGACCGGCAAGCCGGTCGACGAGGCTTTGGTGGAGCCGGAGCCGGTGCGGCAACGTCTGTCCGCCGGGGCAGGCTCCGCCGTGCGGATACCGCTCGACGCCATTGCCGGAACCGCGCGGTGAACGCGATGACCCACCCGGCGCGGTTCGCTCCCTCGCGGGTGCGCTCGGGCATTGCGCCAACGCGTGTGCGCCTGGTCGACGAGCGCAAGAAGGCGCTGCTGACGGCGCAACTGCGCATCCTGCTGCTGGGGGGTGGGTTCGTTCTCGTCGCCGCGGCCTCGCTGCTGCGCATCGCCTATCTCGGCGTGGTTCAGCCCGCGCCGCAGGAACATTCGATGACGGCCGCCCTGCTGCCGCCGCGCGGTGAGATAACCGACCGCAACGGCGTGGCGCTGGCGCGGGCTTTCCCGGCCTATGCCCTGTGGTACAATCCCGAAGCGCTGGGCGACGGCGGAACTCCGCTGGTCAAGTCGGCTGACGAGGTCGCCGCGCGCCTGAAGGGCATCTTCCCCGATCTGGACGAGGCGCAGACGGCCCGCTTCCTGGCTGCCGGCAAGCAGGGCTACATCCGCCGGCGGGTGCTGCCGGAAGACGTCAACCGCATCAATGCGATCGGCGAGCTGGCGCTCGAAACGCCCGGCGAAAAGGACCGTCAATATCCGCAGGGCAAGCTGGGCGCGCACGTGCTCGGCTATGTCGGTGCCGACGGTCACGGCCGGGTCGGCATGGAGAGCTTCCTCGACAAGCGCCTGCTCGATCCGGCGGAACGCGGCAGGCCGGTGGCGTTGTCGATCGACCTGCGCGTCCAGGGCGCGCTGGAAGACGAACTGGCCGCAGGAATGCTGGCGGTGAACGCGGTGGGCGCGGCTGGCATCGTGCTCGATGTCGACACCGGCGAAGTCATGGCGCTGGCCTCTCTTCCCGCATTCGATCCCAACCGGATCGATGCGGCCGGCGCGAAGAACATGTTCAACCGCGTGACCAACCAGGTCTACGAGCTGGGTTCGACCTTCAAGCCGCTGACCGTGGCCGCAGGGATCGACGCGGGCACGATCACCGACCTTTCGCGCCGCTATTCGGCCCGGCCGTTCCCCATCGGCGGGTTCACGATCAAGGACAGCCACGACCTAGGCGCCTCGCTCAACACGCCGGAAATGCTCATCCATTCCTCCAACGTCGTGACCGCGCACATGGTGCGCGATCTTGGCGCGGCGCGGCTCAAGCAGACGATGGCCGATCTCGGCATGAACGAGCGGCCCTATATCGAGCTGCCCGCGCGCGGCTTCCCGATCTGGTCGAGCGGCGAGTGGCCGCTGCTGCGCGGGATGACGGTGGGCTACGGCCACGGCATCGCGGTGACGCCGCTGCACCTCGCCAGTGCTTACGCGGCGATGGTCAACGGCGGTATCTGGCGCCCGACGACGCTGATGAAGCTCGGCCCCGGCGAAGCGCCGCGCGGACGCCGGGTGTTCAAGGCCAGCACCAGCGCGCGGATGAACCAGTTGCTGCGGATGATCACGGTCTACGGAACAGGCCGCAAGGCGAACGCCGAGGGCTTCCGCGTCGGCGGCAAGACGGGCAGCGCGGAAAAGCCGGCCGCGGGCGGTTATCGCAAGACCAGCCTGGTCTCGACCTTCGCCGCGGCCTTCCCGATGGACAAGCCGCGTTACGTTGTGATCGCCATGATGGACGAGCCAAAGGGCACGGCGGCAAGCTCGTTCCAGCGTACCGCTGCCTGGACCGCCGCTCCGGTCATCGCCAAGGTCGTGCCGCGGATCGGGCCGATGCTGGGCGTGCTGCCCGACGACAGCCTCGACATCGACCTGACCGATCTCAAGCCGCTGGTCGGCGACGGAGGGGGCGAATGAAGCTCGGCCCGCTGGCGGCAGCGGCGGGGATCGATGCGGGACGTGCGTCGGGCGAAACCGTGACGGGCTTCGCGATCGATCACCGCAAGGTCGCGCCCGGCAACGTGTTCGGCGCGTTCGAGGGCGCCGCGGTCAACGGCGAGGACTTCATTCCCGCCGCTGTCGAAGGCGGCGCCATCGCCGTCGTCGCCCGTCCCTCCGCGCGCGTGGAGGGTGCCGTCCACTTGGCCGACCCGGTGCCGCGCAGGGCTTACGCGCGCATCGCCGCCGGCTTCTTCCGGCCGGTGCCCGAGCAGATCGTCGCCGTGACCGGGACCAACGGCAAGACCTCCACGGTCGAGATGACGCGCCAGATCTGGCGCATGTGCGGCGAGCGGGCCGCGAGCATCGGCACGCTGGGGGTGACCACGCCGGACGAAAGCGTCTCGACCGGGCTGACCACGCCCGACATCGTCACCTTCCTGTCGAACATGACCGGTCTGGCCCGCGAGGGCGTGACCCATGTCGCCTACGAGGCGTCGAGCCACGGGCTGAGCCAGTATCGCAACGAAGGGCTACCGGTGGCCGCCGGCGCGTTCACCAACCTAAGCCGCGACCATCTCGACTATCACGCGGACATGGACGACTACTTCGCGGCCAAGATGCGGCTGTTTTCCGAAGTCGTCTCCGAGGGCGGCACGGCGGTCGTCTGGGCGGACGACGAGTGGTCGGACAAGGCGATCGCGGCGGCGCGGGCGCGCGGATTGCGCCTCCTGACAGTCGGCGAGCAGGGGCAGGACATCCGTTTGCTGTCGCGCACGCCGGGCCACCTGGGCCAGGAGCTCGAGGTCGAGATCGAAGGCGAACGACGCAAGCTGATGCTGCCGCTGATCGGCGCCTACCAGGTCGCCAACGCCCTGACCGCGGCCGGCCTGGCGCTGGCGACCGGCGGGAAACCTGCGCAAATCCTCGACGCCGTGGCGCGTCTCCAGCCGGTTCGCGGGCGGCTCGAGCGCGCGGCGATCACCCAGTCCGGCGCGCCGGTCTACGTCGATTACGCGCATACCGCCGACGCGCTGGAGGCTGCGATCCAGGCGCTTAAACCGCACGTTCAGGGGCGCCTGATCACCGTGTTCGGCGCCGGCGGGGACCGCGACCAGGGCAAGCGCGTCGACATGGGGCGGGTGGCGCAGGACTTGTCCGGCGTGGTCATCGTGACCGACGACAACCCGCGCGGCGAGGATCCGGCCCGGATCCGCGCCATGGTGCTCGAAGGCGCGCCGCGTGCGCGCGAGATCGGCGACCGGCGCGAGGCCATCGCCGCGGCCATCGCCGCGGCCGGCAGGGACGATATCGTGCTGGTGGCCGGCAAGGGCCATGAGCAGGGACAGATCGTGGGGCGGGGCGACGCGATGCGCATCCTGCCCTTCGACGATGTGACGGTTGCGCGCGAATGCGCCGCGGCAGGAGGAACCGCTTGATGTCTGCTCTGGAAAAGGTGCTCGCCTGGCCGGGGAAGGATCTCGACCGCTACAGCCTCGCGCTGTGGACGGCGGCCGAGATCGCCGATGCCTGCGGCGGCATCGCCAGCGGGCCGTTCCAGGTCTCGGGCGTCGAGATGGATTCGCGCGACGTGCGCCCGGGCGACCTGTTCGTGGCGCTCAAGGGCGAGGCGACCGACGGCCATCGTTTCATCGACAAGGCGATTGCGAGCGGCGCCGCTGCGCTGCTGGTCGACCGGCCGGTCGACTGGCCGCACGTCCTGGTCGAGGACACGACCGCCGCACTCCATGCGCTGGCGAAAGTGGCGCGCGAACGCGGCGCGGCGCGCATCGTCGGCGTCACTGGCTCGGTAGGCAAGACCGGCGTCAAGGAAGCGATCTTCACCGCGCTCGACCGTGCGTGCCGCGGCGCGGCCCACCGCTCCATCCGCAGCTACAACAACCATGTCGGCGTGCCGCTCAGCCTCGCGCGGATGCCGGGCAGCGCGGCCTACGGCGTGTTCGAGATGGGCATGAACCACGCGGGCGAAATCGCCGCGCTGACCGCACAGGTACGCCCGCACGTCGCCGTCGTCACCACCATCGCGCCGGCGCACATCGAGAACCTCGGCTCGATCGAGGCCATCGCGCGGGCCAAGGCGGAAATCTTCGCCGGCGTCGAACCGGGCGGTACGGCGGTGATCCCGGCGGACAGCGAGCAATCCGCGATCCTGCGCGCCGAAGCCGAGGCGCACGGCCTTAAGGTGCTGAGCTTCGGCAAGGCGCGCGAGGCCGATGTCCGCCTGCTGGACTCCGTCCCCTCGGCCAATGGCGGCTCGCTGGTCACCGCGGCGCTGGGCGAGCGGCGGTTGTGCTACACCGTCGCCGAGCCCGGCGAGCACTGGATCGCCAACTCGCTCGCCGTCATGGGCGCTGTCTTCGCCGCCGGGGGCGATCTTGGCGCGGCGGGCCTTGCACTGGCCGAGATGGGCGGCCTCAAGGGCCGCGGCGCACGCCACCGGATCGCTGTTCCGGGCGGCCATGCTTTGCTGATCGACGAAAGCTACAACGCCAACCCGGCCTCGATGCGCGCCACGCTGGCGCAACTGGGCCAGACCCCGGCCGGCCGCCGCGTGGCGGTGCTCGGCAGCATGAAGGAACTGGGCGATTTCGCCCCCGCCTTTCACGCCCAGCTCACCGAGCCGCTCGGCGCGGCGGCCGTGGATTACGCGGTCCTCGTCGGCGAGGAAATGCTCGCCCTCGCGCGCGAATTGGGGAAAGGCACGCACAACCCGCTTGGCAAGACCTTGCGCTTTGCCCATTGCGAAGGGCCCGGGGAAGCGATCTCCGTACTCGAGGAATTCGGCCTCGTTGCGGGGGACGCGGTCCTGGTGAAGGGATCGAACTCGATAGGACTGGCGCGGCTGGTGTCGCATTTCGTCGCCAGGGAAGGCTGACCGAGAAGGCAATGCTCTATCTGCTGGCTCAGTGGCTTGAATTCGAGGGGCTGTTCAACCTCGTCCGCTACCAGACCTTCCGCTCGGGCGCGACGCTGCTGACCGCGCTGGTCATCGGCCTGCTGATCGGGCCGAAGTTCATCTCGATGCTGCGCGTGCGCCAGGGCAAAGGGCAGCCGATCCGCACCGACGGGCCGCAGACCCACCTCGCCAAGGTGGGCACGCCCACGATGGGCGGGCTGATGATCCTGACCTCGCTGACCCTGTCGATGCTGATCTGGATGGACCTGTCGAGCCCGTTCGTCTGGGCCTGCCTGGCGGTGACCGCCGGGTTCGGCTTGATCGGCTTCCTCGACGATTACGACAAGGTGGCCAAACGCAGCCACAAGGGGCTTTCGGGCAAATCGCGCCTGCTCGCCGAATTCATCGTGGCGGGCGTCGCGGCCTACCTGATCGTCGGCCAGATCAACACCAACCTCTACATCCCGTTCTTCAGCGGACGGGCGATCCCGATGGGCTGGTTCTACTACGTGTTCGCGGCGATCGTGATCGTGGGCGCGGGCAATGCGGTCAACCTGACCGACGGGCTCGACGGGCTGGCAACGATGCCGGTGGTGATCGCGGCGGGCACCTTCGCGATCATCTGCTACCTCGTCGGCCGTGTCGATTATTCCGCCTATCTCGGCGTGCCGCACGTGCCCGGCGCGGGCGAACTGGCGATCATGTGTGCTGCGATCATGGGGGCGGGGCTCGCCTTCCTGTGGTTCAACGCGCCGCCCGCCGCGGTGTTCATGGGCGATACCGGCAGCCTCGCCCTCGGCGGCGCGCTGGGCGCCATCGCGGTCGCCAGCCACCACGAGATCGTGCTGGCCATCGTCGGCGGGCTGTTCGTGCTCGAGGCGGCGAGCGTCATCATCCAGGTGTTCTGGTTCAAGCGGACCGGCCGCCGCGTGTTCCGCATGGCGCCGATCCACCACCATTTCGAACAGCTCGGCTGGGCGGAGTCGACCGTGGTGATCCGCTTCTGGATCGTTTCCATCGTCCTCGCCCTGCTGGGCCTGGCCACGTTGAAGCTGCGGTGATCGTCTCCCCCGCCTTTTCCGGCAAACGCTACGCCGTCCTTGGCCTCGCCCGCTCGGGCCTCGCCACGGTCGAGGCGCTGAGCGCGAGCGGCGCCCTGGTCACGGCGTGGGACCGCCGGCCCGGCCCACGCGAGGCGGTGTCGGGCATGGCGGCGATCGGCGATCCGCTCGAAATCGACCTCGCGGGGTTCGACGGTGTGGTGGTGTCGCCCGGCGTGCCGCTCAACACCCATCCCATCGCCGCCCGCGCCGCGCAGTTCGGCGTGCCGGTGATCGGCGACATCGAGCTGTTCGCCCAGGCACGCGCCAGCCTGCCGCCGCACAAGGTCGTGGGCATCACCGGCACCAACGGCAAGAGCACCACCACAGCGCTGGTCCACCACATCCTCAAGACCGCGGGGCGGCCAACCACGATGGGCGGCAACATCGGGCTGCCGATCCTCTCGCAGGAACCGCTCGAGCCGAACGAGAAAGGGGTCGGCGTCTACGTGCTCGAACTGTCGAGCTACCAGATCGACCTGACCCAGAGCCTCGACTGCGATGTGGCGGTGCTGCTCAACGTGACGCCCGACCATCTCGACCGGTACGAGAGCTTCGAGGCCTACGCCGCGAGCAAGGCGCGCCTGTTTGATATGCAGTCGGCCGACAACTTCGCCGTGGTCGAGTACGCGGCGGAAGCCGATCTCGACGTGCTCGGGAATGCGGCAACCGATCACTTCATCCCGATCGACGATGTCGCGCCGATCGGCCGGCAGGCGGACTGGCCTTCGCTCCAGGGCCCGCACAACCTCCAGAACGCCCAGGCGGCGATCGCGGTCGCGCGGTGTCTCGAGGTGGCCGACGAGGCGATCGGCCGGGCGCTGCGCACCTTCACCGGCCTGCCGCACCGGATGGAGCGCGTGGCGACGCACAACGGCGTTCTGTTCGTCAACGACAGCAAGGCGACCAACACCGACAGCACCGCCCCCGCGCTCGCCGCCTTTCCGGCCGAGGGCAGCGGTCCGCGCATCCACTGGATCGTCGGCGGGCTGCCCAAGGAAGACGGGCTGGGCGCGGCGGAGAAGCACCTCGCCAACGTGAAGGCCGTCTACACCATCGGCGAAGCAGGCCCGCGGTTCGCCGAACTGCTCGAGGACCGCCTGCCGGTGGTCCGCTCCGAGATGATGTGCACCGCGGTGCAGGATGCGCTGGCCGCCGCGGCGCCGGGCGACGTCGTCCTGCTCAGCCCGGCCTGCGCCAGCTTCGACCAGTTCAAGGACTACGAGGCGCGCGGGGAGGACTTCCGCCGGATCGTCGCCCAGGTGACCGGTGCGGCGCCTGCCGCGCAGGGCCGGCCCGCCCCCGCCTGCACCGGAGCCTCCGCGGCATGAGCGCGGCCCGCCCCTACATCCCGCGCATCGGCGAGCGCGCGCCCACCGCGCCGCGCTTCCCGCTCAGCCGCAGGAACCGCATCAGGGCCTGGTGGCGCGAGCTGGACAAGGTCCTGCTGGGCCTGGTGATCTCGCTGATGGTCATCGGCTCGATCGCGGTCGCCGCCGCCTCGCCGGCCAGCGCGCGGCGCCTGTCGACCGCGGCGACTTCGCTCAACGAGCTGCGCTTTCTGTGGTACAACCTGGTGTTCCAGGTCCTCGGCCTGGCGACCATGCTGGGCATTTCGATGCTGCCGCGCGAAACGGCCCGGCGCGGGGCGCTGCTGGCCGGTCTCGGCATGATCGGCCTGCTGTTCCTCGTGCCCATCGTGGGTGCCGAAGTGAACGGCGCCAAGCGTTGGATCGACTTCCCGATCCGCTTCCAGCCGAGCGAGTTCCTCAAGCCCGCCTTCGCGGTGATACTGGCCTGGATCCTGTCGTGGCGCGCGCGCGATCCCTCGCTGCCGGTCGTCCCGCTGACCCTGGCCCTTACCGGGCTCGTCGTCGTCCTGCTGATGCTGCAACCCAACCTGGGCGACGCGATCCTGTTCGTCGGGGCGTGGCTGGTCATGGCCATGCTGGCCGGGATGCCGATGCAGAAGATCGGCTACGCCGCGGCGAGCGGGATCGGCGCGCTGGCGCTTGCCTATGCCTTCTACGACAACGCGCGCCACCGCATCGACAGCTTCCTCGGCGGCGGCACGGCCTTCGACCAGGTCGACCTCGCCAACCGCACGCTGATGGCCGGCGGGTGGACCGGCGCGGGGCTGTGGCTCGGCCGGCGCAAGATGCAGCTGCCCGAAGCGCACACCGACTATATCTACTCGGTGATCGGCGAGGAATTCGGCCTTCTGGTCTGCGCGCTGGTGGTCATCCTCTACCTCGCCATCGTGGCGCGGATCCTGGTGCGGATGCTGGAGGAGGAGAACCTCTTCACCGTGCTGTCCGCCGCAGGCCTCGCCACGCTGTTCGGCGGGCAGGCGTTCATCAATATCCTCGTCAACCTGCAACTCTTCCCGAGCAAGGGGATGACCCTGCCGCTGATCAGCTACGGCGGTTCCTCGACGATCGCGCAGTGCTGCACGGTCGGCCTGATCCTGGCGATGACCCGGCGCAATCCCTTCCTCTCGCGCGACGGAGTGGGCATCACCGCCGCCGTGCCGAAGGTCATGCGCAAGTGAGCGGGCAGGTTCCCAAGGCGAACCGCCACTTCGTCCTCGCGGCAGGGGGGACGGGCGGGCACCTCACGCCGGCCTTCGCGCTCGCCCAGGAGCTCGAGCGCCGCGGCCACCACGTCGCGCTGATCACCGACGCGCGGGGCGCAGAAATTCCCGGCAAGCCCGACTTCCTGCCCGCCCATGTGCTGCCCGCCGGGCGCTTCGGCAAGAACCCGCTGGGTTGGTTCAAGGGCGTGGCGGCGGTGCTCGAAGGGCGGCGCATGGCGCTGCGCCTGTTCGACAGTTTCGCGCCGAGCGCGGTGATCGGCTTCGGCGGCTATCCTGCGCTTCCCGCGCTCCTCGCGGCGCGCAAGGCGGGCATCCCGGCGGTCATCCACGATCAGAACGCGATCCTGGGGCGGGTCAACCGGCTGCTGGCCGGCGGCGTCGACGTCATTGCCACCGCCTATCCCGACGTCGACCGGATCAAGGACCGCGACCGCGGCAAGGTCCACCTCGTTGGAAATCCCATCCGGCACGACATCCTGCCGCTGCGCGACGAGCCGTTCCCGCCGTTCACCGAGGACGGCCTGCTGCGCGTGCTAGTGACCGGCGGCAGCCAGGGCGCACGGGTGATGAGCCAGGTCGTGCCCGACGGGCTGGCGATGCTGCAGCCGGCGCTGCGCGGGCGCTTGCAGGTCACGCAGCAGTGCCGCCCGGAAGATCTCGATGCGGTGCGCGAACGCTATGCCAGCCACGGCATCCCGGCCGAGCTTGGCACCTATTTCGAGGACATGGCCCGGCGGCTGGCCGATACGCACCTGTTCATCGGCCGGGCTGGCGGAATGACGATCGCCGAACTGACCGCGGTCGGCCGCCCCGCCATCCTGGTGCCGCTGCCGATCGCCACCGACGACCACCAGGCGGCCAACACCCGCGAGATGGTCAAGGCCGGCGGGGCGCGAATGATCCGGCAGGAACGGTTCACCGCCAAGGAACTCGCCAAGCAGATCCAGGCACTGGCCCAGCATCCCGAGACCCTTGCCACCGCGGCGCACGCGGCGTGGAACTGCGGCCGGCCGAAGGCCGCGCAGGACCTGGCCGATCTGGTCGAGAGCTTCGGCGGCGCGGCGATGCAGGACGTTATCCGCGTGGGCGGGGAACAGTCCCGCATCGCGTCGGAGCAGCTGGCCGGGGACGCCGCATGAGGGGCGGGGCGTGAAGGGCGTCGAGACCGGTATCGGAACGATCCATTTCGTCGGCATCGGCGGGATCGGCATGTCGGGCATCGCCGAGGTCATGGCGAACCTGGGCTACAAGGTGCAGGGGTCCGACCTGTCGGACAGCGCCTCGGTCGGACGGCTGCGCAAGCGCGGGATCGAGGTCTTCGTCGGCCACCACGCAGCCAACCTGGGCGATGCGGCGGTGGTCGTCACCTCCACCGCGGTCAAGCGCACCAACCCGGAAGTCGCCGCCGCGCTCGAGAGGCGCATCCCGGTGGTGCGCCGCGCCGAGATGCTGGCCGAACTGATGCGGCTCAAGAAGACGGTCGCGGTCGCCGGCACCCACGGCAAGACGACGACCACCAGCATGGTCGCCGCGCTGCTCGATGCCGGCGGGATCGACCCCACGGTCATCAACGGCGGCATCATCGAGAGCTACGGCTCCAACGCCCGGCTCGGCGCCAGCGAATGGATGGTGGTCGAGGCCGACGAGAGCGACGGCAGCTTCCTCAAGCTCGACGGCACGATCGCCGTCGTGACCAACATCGACCCCGAGCATCTCGACCACTACGGCTCGTTCGGCCGGGTCAAGGATGCCTTCGTCGAGTTCATCGAGAACGTCCCGTTCTACGGCCTCGCCGTGCTGTGCATCGACCATCCCGAAGTTCAGGCCGTCATCGGCAAGGTGCGCGACCGCCGCGTGCTGACGTACGGCCTGTCAACCCAGGCGGACCTGCGGGCGGACGCCGTCCGCTCGCACGACGGCGGCAACCTGTTCACCGCCGTCCTGCGCGAACGCGACGGGAGCGAGCGGGCCATCGACAACGTCTTCCTGCCCATGCCCGGCAAGCACAACGTGCAGAACGCGCTGGCCGCGATCGGCGTCGCGCTGGAAATGGGCTGCAGCGACGAAACGATCCGCGCCGGCTTCGCGCAATTCGGCGGGGTGCGGCGCCGCTTCACTCGGGTCGGCGAAGTCGCCGGCGCGACGGTGATCGACGATTACGCGCACCATCCGGTGGAAATTCGCGCGGTGCTTTCCGCCGCGCGCGAGGCGAGCCGGGGCCGGGTCATCGCCGTCGTCCAGCCGCACCGCTACACCCGCCTGCGCGACCTGATGACCGAGTTCCAAGCCGCCTTCAACGATGCCGACGTGGTCTATGCCGCGCCGGTCTACCCGGCGGGCGAACAACCCATCGCCGGTATCGACGCGGCCCACCTGGTCGAAGGCATGCGCGCCAGCGGCCATCGCTCCGCCCACGAGATCGCAGGGGCCGATGAACTGGCCGAGGCGCTGGCGGACGAGGTTCGCAGCGGGGACTACATCGTGTGCCTCGGCGCCGGGGACATCACCAAGTGGGCGGCAGGGCTGGCCGACGCGATCGCCGCGCAGCGCAGCCCCGCAATCTCCCGGGGGGCGGCATGAGCCGCCAGCCGGGCGAACACCTGCGGGCATGGACCAATGCGCCCGACAGCGAGGACGCGGTCCGCCCCGCGGGCTTTTCCGGCGGCAAGCCGCGGGGGAAGCTGACGCACGACGCGCCGCTCGCCAAGCTCGTCTGGTTCAAGACGGGCGGCGCGGCCGACTGGCTGTTCGAACCCGAGGACCTGGCCGACCTCGTCACCTTCCTGTCCGCGCTGCAGCCGGGCACGCCGGTCATGGCGCTGGGCCTCGGTTCCAACCTGATCGTGCGTGACGGCGGGGTCCCGGGCGTCGTCGTGCGGCTGGGCAAGGCCTTCTCACAGGTCGAGGTCGGGGAGGAATGCGTCCTCAAGTGCGGCGGCGGGGCGAGCGGGATCCTCGTCTCCTCTACCGCGCGCGACGCCGGGGTCGCGGGGCTCGAATTCCTGCGCGGTATCCCAGGCACGGTCGGGGGCTTCGTGCGGATGAACGGCGGCGCCTACGGCCGCGAAGTTGCCGACGTCCTGCTCGACTGCGAGGTCGTCTATCCCGGCGGCAACCTGCTGACCCTGCCGGCCAGCGAACTGCGGTATCGCTATCGCCATTCCGACCTGCCGCCCGACGCGATCGTGGTGTCGGCGCGTTTCCAGGGCTATCCCGGCAAGCCCGAGGATATCGGCGCGGAAATGGACCGGATCGCCGCAGCACGCGAGGAATCGCAGCCGCTGCGCACCAGGACCGGCGGTTCGACCTTCAAGAACCCGGCAGGCGACAAGGCCTGGCGGCTGGTCGACGCGGCCGGTTGCCGCGGGCTGACCCACGGCGGAGCGCAAGTGAGCGAGAAGCATTGCAATTTCCTGATCAACACCGGTGACGCGACCAGCGCCGATATCGAGATGCTGGGCGAGGAAGTGCGCGTGCGCGTCTCGCGCAGCCAGGGCGTGATGCTGGAATGGGAAATCCAGCGGGTGGGCCGGTTCTGATGGCGCGTCTCGCGCCCCTGCACGTGGCGGTCCTGATGGGCGGCTGGGCGAACGAGCGGCCGGTCTCGCTGATGTCGGGCAACGGCGTGGCCGATGCGCTCGAGGCGCGCGGGCACCGGGTCACGCGGATCGACATGGACCGGCAGGTCGCCGCGCGCATCGCCGAGGCCGATCCCGACGTCGTGTTCAACGCTCTTCACGGCGTGCCGGGCGAGGATGGCACCGTCCAGGGCATGATGGACCTGATGGGCGTGCCCTACACGCACTCCGGCCTGCAGACGTCGGTCATCGCGATCGACAAGGAACTGACCAAGCAGGCCCTCGTGCCGCACGGGGTGCCGATGCCGGGCGGGCGCATCGTGCAGAGCGCCGACCTGTTCGAGCGCGACCCTCTGCCCCGGCCCTATGTCCTCAAGCCGGTGAACGAGGGCAGCTCGGTCGGCGTCGCCATCGTCACCGACGAAAGCAACTTCGGCAATCCGATCGCGCGGGATGCGAAAGGCCCCTGGCGCGAATTTCCCAGCCTGCTGGCCGAACCTTACATCCGCGGGCGAGAGCTGACCGCGGCGGTGCTCGGCGACAGGGCGCTGATGGTCACCGAACTGGTGCCCAAGAGCGGGTTCTACGATTTCGACGCGAAATACACCGATGGCATGACCGAACATGTCTGCCCCGCGGAAATCCCCGAGAACATCGCCCGGCTGTGCCTCGACTATGCGCTCAAGGCCCACAGGCTGCTGGGCTGCCGCGGCACCAGCCGGACGGACTTCCGCTGGGACGACGAGCGCGGCGAGGACGGCCTGTTCGTGCTCGAGACGAATACCCAGCCGGGCATGACGCCGCTCAGCCTCGTGCCCGAACAGGCCCGACATTGCGGCATCGAGTATGGCGAACTTGTCGAAATCATCATCGAAGAAGCGCTGAAATTCTTCACCGCGCTTCCCGCGGCGGCCCGCTGATGGCGCAGAAGATCACCCGCAAGGCCACCGGCGTGCGGCGCCAGGCCCGCGCCCAAGGGACGCGTCAGCAGGTGCGCAAGGCCCGCCAGCAGACCGGCGTGGTGGCCGGCGCGATCATGCGGGTGCTACCGTTCACCGAAGAGCAGCTGCACAAGGTGTTCCTGATCGTGATCCTGGCCTTCGCCGCGCTGGCGGCGTGGATCATCGCCGGCATGGCGGGGCTGACGATGCTGCTCGACCAGCAGTTCGCCGCAGCTTCGGCGCGCGCCGGGTTCGAGGTGAACCGGGTCGAGGTGCGCGGTGTCGAGCGGTTGAACCGCCTCAAGGTCTACGAGCGCGTTCTCGGTGCGCGGGAGCGGGCGATGCCGCAGGTCGATCTCGCTGCCCTGCGCGAAAGCCTGCTCGATCTGAACTGGGTCCAGGATGCCCGCGTGGCGCGGCAGCTGCCCGATACGATCGTGATCGACATCGTCGAACGCACGCCCCACGCCGTATTGCGGAAGCCCGGCCGCCTGGTGCTGATCGACGCCTCTGGCCACGAACTCGAACCGATCTCGCGCGGCAACGCCAAGGGCATGCTGCAGATCTCCGGCCCCGGCGCGCAGGCCCAGGTCGAGGCGCTGGGGACCCTGCTCGAGGCAGCGCCGGCGCTGCGCCCGCAGGTCGCCTCGGCCGAGTGGGTCGGCAACCGCCGCTGGAACCTGACCTTCAAGACCGGCCAGTTGCTCTCGCTGCCGATGGGCGAGAAGGACGGCGCCGGCGCCTTGATCGATTTCGCAAGGCAAGACGGCCAGCACCGCCTGATCGGTGGGAAGGCGACCGCCTTCGACATGCGCATCCCGCCCCGAATCTACATCCGCTGCCCGGACTGCCGCCAGTCCCAGCAAGCCGCTTCCCAGGAGGGGACAACCTGATGGCCTCCGTCCAGCCCCGCATAACCCGCGTGTTCGGCGCGGTCAGCATCGGCTCTTTCCGCGTCTCGGCCATGATCGCCGGGCTGGCTGAAAACGGCGAAATGACCGTGCTTGGGTCCGGCCACCGGCAGAGCCAGGGGATCAAGCGCGGCTATGTCACCGACATGCCGGCCGCGACCTATGCCGTGCGCGATGCGCTGGAACGCGCCGAGAAGATGGCCGGCACCAGCGTGCAGAGCGTGTGGCTGGGCGCATCGGGCGCGGGCCTTTCGAGCAACATCAGCCAGGTCGAAATCGAGATCGGCGGGCGGCGGATCGAGGAAGAGGACATCGAGCAGTTGCTCACGGCGGCGAAGGAGGCGATCCGGCCCGATGGCCGCATGGTGCTCCATGCCCAGCCGGCCTGCTACTTTCTCGACGGTGCGGACGGGGTGGCCAATCCCAAGGGCCTCCATGCCGAGCGGCTGGGCGTCGACATCCACACGATGCTGGCCGACGGTGCGCCGATGAAGAACCTGCGCGAGGCGGTCGAGAACGCGCACCTCGAGGTCGAAGGCGTGGTCGCCTCGCCGCTGGCGGCAGGGTATGCCTGCCTGACCGAGGAAGAGCGCGACTTGGGCGTCGCGCTGGTCGAATTCGGCGCCGAAGTGACCAACGTGGCGGTCTTCGCCGGCGGAATGCTGGTCGGCCTGACCGCGATCCCGACCGGATCGGCCGACATCACCGACGCCATTGCCAGCAACCTTGGCATCCGGCGGACCCAGGCGGAACGGCTCAAGTGCCTCCACGGCTCGGCGATCGCCAGCCCGACCGATCACCGAGAACGGGTGCCAGTCGGCATTCCCGGCGAAGAGACGGTGGGCCCGCAGGCGCGCGGGGCGGACGATCAGAATCGCATCGCCCGGTCCGACCTGATCGCGATCGTGACCGGCGAGCTCGACCGGCTGGTGAGCGATATCGGCCGCGCGCTCGAGGTCATGGGATTTGCCGGCGGTCGCAACGGCACCCGCGGGCGGCAGGTCGTGCTGACCGGCGGCGGGTCGGAGATGGCCGGGCTGGCGGATTATGCCCAGGCCGCGCTTGGGCGGCCGGTGCGGATCGGCAAGGCGCCGCAACTTTCGGGCCTGCCCGAAGCTCACGCGGTGCCCGGTTTTGCGACGCTGGCGGGCCTCGTGCTCTACGCCGCGCAGGACCCGATCGACGTGCGCAGTTTCGGCAGCGACCGGCAGATTACCGCAAGCTACGGCCCCGCCGCGATGGCGCAGCGCGTCTGGCACGCTGTAAGGGCTTATTTCTAACGGACATTTCCGCCCCGCGGCGCTCCTGCGAGCACTGTGGATAAGGCCATTTACCTTTTGCACCCGTGATTCTCTTTATGGCACAAGCAACACCAATGAAAATTAACCTCCTTTCCGGAGACATGGCATGAGCATCAACATCGGTCCGCCCTCGGTCGAGGAGCTGCGTCCGCGGATCACCGTCATTGGCGTGGGCGGCGCCGGCGGCAACGCGATCGCGAACATGATCCAGGCGGACATCGAAGGCGTCGACTTCATCGTCGCCAACACCGATGCTCAGGCGCTCAACAATTCGATCGCCGAACACCGGATCCAGCTCGGGCCGGAAATCACCCAGGGTCTGGGCGCGGGCTCGCGACCCGAGGTTGGGCGTGCGGCCGCCGAAGAAACGGTCGAGGAGATCGAGCGCGCGCTCGAAGGCGTGAACATGGTCTTCATCGCCAGCGGCATGGGCGGCGGCACCGGCACCGGTGCGGCCCCGGTCATTGCCGAAACGGCGCGCCGCCTGGGTGTGCTGACAGTGGGCGTGGTGACCAAGCCGTTCCTGTTCGAAGGCACGCGCCGGATGCGCAGCGCCGACGCGGGGATCGAAGAGCTCCAGAAGCATGTCGACACGCTGATCGTCATTCCCAACCAGAACCTGTTCCTGGTGGCCAAGGCGGAGACGACCTTCAAGGAAGCGTTCCAGCTGGCCGACGAGGTCCTCCAGCAAGGCGTGCGTTCGATCACCGACCTGATGGTCATGCCTGGCCTCATCAACCTCGATTTCGCCGACGTCCGCTCGGTCATGGGCGAAATGGGCAAGGCGATGATGGGCACCGGTGAGGGCGAGGGCGTCAACCGCGCGCTCGAGGCAGCCGAACGCGCCATAGCCAACCCGCTGCTCGACGGCGTGTCGATGCAGGGCGCCAAGGGCGTGATCATCTCGATCATCGGCGGCGAGGACATGAAGCTGCTCGAAATCGACGAGGCGGCCAATCACATCCGCGAACTGGTCGATCCCGAGGCGAACATCATCTGGGGTTCGGCGTTCAACCCGGATCTGCAGGGCAAGATCCGCGTGTCCGTCGTTGCGACCGGCATAGAGCAGAGCGCGGACCATATCCTGGCCGCGCACCAGCCGCTCAACCTGTCCGGCGCGCGCGGGCCGAAGAAGCCGGTGCTGCCTCTCCCGACCGAGGAAGAGCTGGCCGAAGACGCCGCGGCGGCCGAGCAGGCTTCGAGCCTGACGATGCCTGCGCGCGGCGATTGGGGCGACGAGTCCGATCAGGCCGAGGAATCTTTCGACGGCGGCTATGGCGAAGCGGAGACGGGCTACGGCGCGGAGCCCGCGTTAGCTCCCGAACCCGATGACGACGATGAGGACGAAGCTGCACGCTCCGCCGCATCTTTGCGCATGCCCGAACCCTATGAGCCGTCGGATGACGAGTTCGAGGAAGATGGAACTGCCGGCGACAGCGCCGCCCTGGATGCCGGGTTCGCGTCGCTTGCTGGAACGCGCATCACCCGCGATCCGGAGGCTGCCGCCGCTGCGGCCGACAACGGCTGGGACATGGGCGAGGACGCCGAGGAGGCTGAGGGCGACGAGCTCGAGCTGACGATGGAAGCGGCCGAGGACACTCTCGACGCCACTCCTCCTCCCGTGCAGGACGACCTGCTGCGCAATGCCGATCGCTTGGCAGCTGCCGATGAACCGGTGCAAGGCGGTTCACGCCGCGCGCGCATGCTGGGCGCGGCCGGAGTGGCTGAAACCGCTCCTGCGGCTACCCCGGAAGCCCCCAAGGCGGGCGGCACCACCCTGTTCGAGCGCATGGCCAACCTGTCGCGCGCGGCAAGCGATCGCAATGCGCCAGAGGAAGAGGAAGAGGACGACAGCGCCAGTTCTCTGCGGATCCCGCGGTTCCTCGGCCGCCAGAATAACCAGTAGGCCGAATAACCAGCAGGACTGTCGTTCGCGCGGGGTTCAGGCCGGACCCCGTATGGGACAAGCAATGACCAAAGACCCGCGCATGACGATTCTGGCCGGTGCCCTGGCATCGGCCGCGACGCTGTTCGCCGCGCCGCCGCTCGCGGCGCAGGCCGTGGTCCAGGCCTTGCCGCCCCCGGCCCTGAGCACGCTCAACGGGGCGCTGCGCGATCTGGCATCGAGCCCGCGCAGCGTGCCGGCCCTGCTGCGTGCGGCGTGGGCATCGCTCGAATTGAACGACACCGACGCCGCGCTCGGTTTCTTCCGGCGCGCCGAAGCGGTCGATCCCGCCAATGGCGAGATCAAGGCCGGCCTTGCCACGATCGAATTGAGGCAGGGCGACCCGGTGATCGCCACGCAGCTTTTTTCCGAGGCCGAAGCGAAGGGCGTGGCGATGGCGCGTTTTGCAGCCGACCGGGGGCTGGCCTACGATCTCGTCGGCAGGAATATCGAAGCGCAGGCCTACTATCGGCAGGCGCTTGCGCGTGGGACCGATCCCGAGACCGTCCGGCGGTTGGCGATCAGCCAGGCCATGTCGGGCGATCAGCGCGCGTCCGAATCCACGCTCCTACCGCTGCTCCAGCGGTCCGATCTGGCCGCTTACCGCTCGCGCGCGTTCGCCCTGGCGATCCTCGGCAAAAGCGAGGAGGCAGTGTCCATCGCCCAGACGATGCTGCCGGCCTCGCTGTCGAACCGGATGGCTCCGTACCTCCGCTACATGCCGCGGCTGACCCGTGCGCAGCAGGCGGCGGCGGCCAATCTCGGCCGTTTCCCACCGGCCGACCGCATCGGGCAGGACAGCCCGGCCGTTGCGGCACTCTCGGCGCACGCCGCGCCGCCGGTCCAGGTTGCCGCGCGCACGCCGGACGCTCGGCTGGAGCCTGCCGGACAGCCGCTTGGCACGAATAGTGCGGCGGCCGCCCGGACGACCGAACGCCGGACCCGGCAGCAAACCGCGCGCGAGGCCCCGCCCACCCGCGGATCGCAGACCGCGCTCAGGAACGACGATTGGCCGCGCCCATCGCGCGGAGCGAGGACCACGCCCGCGCCCGCTCGGCCAGCGCCCGCCTCGACCCCTGCTCCTGCGACCCAGCAGGTTGCAGCCGCTCCGGCAGCCACCGTGGCTGGAAGCTCCGTGGTCGTCGCCACTCCGGCCATGGTCCGGGTGTTCGAATCCCCGCCCGCGCAGCAGACTACCGGCGCGGCTCTTGCGCAGACTGTCGCCGTCCAGAACTCTTCGCCGCAGTCGAGTGTCGGACCGGCCGCGGAATTGCCGGCTGTGGGAGTTGCGCAACCTGCCGCGGCAGTCGCCAGCCCGCCGGCAGCTCAGCGGGTGACTGTCCCGGCGATAACGCTGCCGCCGTCCAGCGCCCCGCAGCAAGCCACCGTCGTTGCCAGCTTGCCGTCCGGACAGGTAAATTCTCAGCCGCCGGTTGCAGCGCCGGTCACGGTCGCCGCCGCGAGCGAGACGCCCCGTCCTTCGCTTTCGATTGCCGCCCCGGCAGTCATTCAGCCGACACCGTCGCCGTCCGCGCAAGTCGCAAGCCAAGGGCCCGTCCCCGATCAGAAGACCTTGGCCGATGCCTTCGCCGATTTCGCGCAGCCACCGGCCGTCGCGCCTGCAACCGGCGCGGTCGACATCAGCAAGATCGAGGTGAAGCGCGAGAAGCCGCCGGTCAAGGAAGAGGCCAAGGTCGAAAAGCCGAAGGTCGAGAAGCCCAAGCCGCCGGCCCACCCGAGCAGGATTTGGGTCCAGGTGGCCACCGGGCGCGACGTGAAGGCGCTGGGCTTCGACTGGCGGCGGATTTCCCGGGAAGCCGGGCCGTTGCTGGCCAAGCGCAGTCCGCATACCGCCAAGTGGGGCCAGACCAACCGCCTCGTCGTCGGGCCCTATGCCAGCGCGGCCGAGGCGCAGAAGTCCATCGCCGACCTGAAAAAGAAGGACATCGACAGCTTCACGTTCACCAGCGACGAAGGCGAAGCCGTCACGGCGCTGAAGTAGCCGGCGCGCCCATCGGCCGTTGTGGACAAACAGTTTGTGCACACTTTGTGAACAGGGTTGCGCGACTTTCCACCGCTCCCCGCCGCTGCCCGATTGATCGCCCCGAAGGGCCGCGTGCATTGAGCGCGAACTCGTCTTGGTAAACGGATTTCAACCATGAACATCGGCCCGAGGGCACAAGAAGAAGCTGACGACGCCGCCGCCCCGCTGGAGATGCTGGCGCAGCTGTTCGATGCGCATGGCTGGCCCTGCGAGTATACCGGCGACGAAGAACTGAGCGGCGAGATCCAGGGTAGCTGGACGACCTATCAGCTCAAGTGCATCTGGCGCTCGGAAGACCGCGTGCTGCAGCTGCTCTGCCTGCCGGAGATCCGCGTGCCCGACGCAAAGCGGGCGGCCGCGTTCGAACTGCTTGGCCTGATCAACGAGCAACTCTGGCTGGGGCATTTCGATATCTGGTCGCAGGGCGGGGTGCTGCTCTATCGCCACGGGCTCATGCTGGGCGATGATGGCATGCTAGGCCTGTCGATGGCGCAATCGGCCATCGAGGCGGCGGTGAGCGAGTGCGATCGCTTCTATCCGGCGTTCCAGTTCGTGCTGTGGGGCGACAAGACCGCCCGCCAGGCGCTCGATTCCGCGCTGGTCGACGCCGCGGGAGAGGCCTGAGGGCGGCGCAAAAGGGCTTTGCAGTACGCGCCGGGTCGTGCAGCACTTTGCGCAAGATCCACTTTTCCTCACGACCGAGGGCCAGGCATGAGCGACCGCTTTGAATCCATCCTGCTCGTCGGCTGTGGCAACATGGCGGGCGCAATGCTGCGCGGGTGGCTTGCCGGGGGGCTTGCTCCTGACAGGTTCACTGTCGCCGATCCGGCGATGCCGCCGCTGCCGGAGGGAGTCACGGTGCTCGATGCCGTTCCTGCCGCTCGGACATTCGACGCTGTCCTGTTGGGCGTGAAACCGCAACTGCTGCCGAAGGTGGCGGCGCCGGTGGCGCAACTGGCGGGACCGGACACAACCGTGCTCTCGTTGCTGGCGGGGGTCGATCTCGAGACCTTGGAAAAGACCTTCGCGCGGGCTGGCGCAGTCTACCGGGTCATGCCCAATCTTGCCGTCGAACTCGGCAAGGCGCCGATCGCACTCGCTGGCGCGGGCCTCGACGAGGCAGGCCGGGCTGCACTTGCGGCGCTTCTCGCCCCCCTCGGATCGCCCGAATGGGTCGAGGAGGGCGACTTCGACCTCGTGACCGCGCTTGCCGGGTCGGGGCCCGGGTTCGTCTACCGGTTCATCGAGGCGCTTGCCGTGGCCGCGGCCGACCTTGGGCTCGATCGGGCCCAGGCCGACCGCCTGTCGCTCGCGATGGTCGAGGGCGCGGCGGCGCTTGCCGCAGCCAGCCCGCACGATCCCGGCGAGCTGGCGCGGCGGGTCGCCAGCCCGGGCGGAATGACCCAGGAAGGTCTCGACGTGCTCGACCGCGACCATGCTCTCGTCGGGCTCCTGAAAGAGACTCTGCGAGCGGCGAGGGACCGCGGGGCCGAACTTGCCGCAGCCGCACGGGCGAACAGTTAACGCGAACCGCCCGGTTTTCCTTGAAATCACCGGGTTCAAGGGCGATATTGCCACTACCGGCTTGTCGTCGCTCGGCGCCGGAATGGAGAGAATAATGGCGAATTGGAACGATCCCCAGAACACTCGCGCGGGCTTCGGCACCGCGCCGAGCGCGATGGGCGACGTCGCTTCGCGCACCACGTTCGACGCTGGGCTGCGCAAGCATATGCTTTCGATCTACAATTACATGACCAGCGGCGTGTTGCTGACCGGTCTGGTCGCAATGCTGTTCGCCCGTTCGGGCATGGCCGCCACCGTGATGAGCGGCGGCATCCTGATGTGGATCATCATGCTTTCGCCGCTCGCGATCGTCTTCGCGATGAGCGCCGGCGCCAATCGTTTCAGCACCGGCACGCTGCAGTTGATGTTCTGGGGCTTCGCAACCCTGATGGGCCTGTCGATGTCCACGATCTTCCTGGTCTTCACGGCCAGCTCGATCGCGGCGACGTTCTTCGCCACGGCGGCCGCGTTCGCTGGCCTGAGCCTGTTCGGCTACACCACCAAGAAGAGCCTGAGCGGCTGGGGCAGCTTCCTGATCATGGGCGTCGTGGGCCTGCTGGTCGCCATGATCATCAACATGATCTGGCCGATGCCCGGCCTGAGCCTCGCCATCTCGTTCATCGGCGTGCTGATCTTCGCGGGCCTTACCGCCTACGATACCCAGCGTCTCAAGAACGAGTACCTGGCGATTCAGCAGATGAAGATGACCAATGCCGGTGCGGCCGCCGCCTTCCCGACCGGGAAGCTGGTGATCATGGGCGCGCTGAGCCTCTATCTCGACTTCATCAACATGTTCCAGTTCCTGCTCAGCTTCATGGGCAACCGCGAATAGTCGCACGCAGGACTCGTTTCATCGCGCCCGGGAAGCCACAGGTTTCCCGGGCGTTTTCTTTGCGCGGCCTTCCGTTTAGCGTTACCGCTTCATGCCTGTGAAAGGCGCCGGCGCGCATTTTGCGCGCGTCCGCGCTGAGGAGAGGGTTCTTGGGTCTCGATCTGTTTGTTCGTCGCATTCCGGTGAGTGCCGTCCCCGTGGCGGCCACGGTTGCCTTGCTGGCCGCCTGCGCGACGCCGCCGCCCCCGCCACCTCCGCCGCCTCCCCCGCCGCCGCCGCCGGTGGAAGTCATTCCGGTTCGGCCGCTGCCCCCGGGCGGTGCGTCGTATACGATGAGCATCCCCCCGGTCGGGGCCGACGGCATTCGCCGCACGGTGAACACCGGCCTCGATAACGACCGGACGCTTTGGCATTTCCGGTCGGTCTGGAACGTCGCCGCGCTCAACTGCGTCAATCCCGAAGATCAACCGATCCTCGACAACTACGGCAAGTTCCTCAAGGACAACGCCAAGGTGCTGACCGCGGCGAACAACTCGATCGACCGGCTCTACCGCTCCAACTATCCGGGGCGGAACGAGGGCGTGAAGATGCGCGAGGCGGAGATGACCGCGGTCTACAACTACTTCGCGCTGCCGCCGGTCCGTAACGGGCTGTGCAACACCGCCTCGCAGATCGCATTCGAGTATGCCTCGGCCAAGCCGGCGGACATCAACGCGTTCGCCGCGGCCGGGCTTGCCCGCTTCGAGGGCCAGTTCCAGCAGTTCTTCACCGCCTACGACCAGTATGTCGTGGATTCCTCGGCGTGGGACGCGCGGTATGGCGAGCGGTACGGCTCATCCCAACCGGGCTATGTCGCCGTGCATTCGACGGGCCAGCGCAGCATCGGCGGCAGCCTCGCCGCGCAGCAGGCGGCGACTGTCGCCGGCGGCAGCGTGCGCGATGCCGAGACCGGTGCCGTCATCCCGGTGATCAGCCTGCCGGAAGACACGACCGCGGTGCCGGTCGTGCAACCGGTGGAAAGCGGGCGCTGACCTAGGCGGCGATCGCTTCCCGGGCGTCCGCCAGAACCATTTCCGCGCCTTTTTCCGCGACCATGATGGTGGGGGCGTTCGTGTTGCCGCTGGTGATCCTGGGGAACACGCTGGCATCGATCACCCGCAGTCCCTCGACGCCGCGAACCTTGAGGTCGGGGGTAAGGGGGAAGCGCTCATCTCCCATCGCGACGGTCCCTACCGGGTGGTAGACGGTGGCCGACGCGATCTTGGCATATTCGAACATCGCCGCATCGGTCTCGCCGAACGGGTCGCCCGGGTCCTTGATGTATTGCCTGATCGCGGGCTGGTTCCAGATCGCCCGGATCACCTTCAGCTGCGTGACCGCCATCTGCTGGTCGATCGGATCGGAGAAATAGTTCGGTACGATCCTGGGATGGACCATCCCGTCGGGTGACTTGGCGTGGATGTGTCCGCGCGATTCCGGCCGGAGCTGGCACGGATTGCTGGCCATGCCCGGCTCCTTTTCCAGCTGGAGCGCCTGCTTGGTCGCCAGCACTTCCAGGTCCATGCTGGCGGCCATCATGTGGATCTGCATGTCCGGATGCTCGAGTTCGGGCCGGGTCTTCGCGAAGGCGCAGCCGTGGGCGACCGCCATCGAAAGGATGCCGGTCTTGGCGACCTGATACTTGGCGATTTCCTTGATCAGGTTGAGGCCGGTGGAGCGGTGGTTGATCGAATGCCAATCCTCCTTCAGGCGGGCCTGGCACCCGATCATGACGTGATCCTGCAGGTTCTCCCCCACGCCCTTGCTTTCGTGGATCACGGAGACGCCAAGCTCTTGCAGCAGTTCGCCCTGGCCGACGCCGCTGATCTCCAGCAGCTTGGGACTTTCGACCGAACCTGCGCTGAGGATGACTTCGCGCGCGGCCATGACCCGCCGCTTCTCCCCGTTCTGCATGAATTCGACACCGACGGCGCGCTTGCCCTCGAACAGGATGCGCGTGGTCATGGCACGAGTTTCGACCAGCAGGTTCTCGCGCCCCATGGCCGGGTGAAGATAGGCGTTCGCGGCCGAATGGCGCCGGCCCTTCTTGGCAGTCAGCTGGAACCAGGTGACGCCTTCCTGGTCACCATCGTTGAGGTCTTCGCGATAGGGCAGGCCGTACTGCTCGCACGCCTCGATCAGGGCGCCCGAAATCGGGTGCTTCTCGGGGAAATCGCTGACGTTGAGCGGGCCGCCAACGCCATGCGAATCCATCTCGCCGCGTTCCTGGTGTTGCGCCTTCTTGAAGTAAGGCAGCACATCGTCCCAGCTCCAGCCGCGCGCGCCCATTTGGGCCCACCCGTCATAGTCCGCCGCCTGGCCGCGCACGTAGAGCAATCCGTTGATCGAGGAAGAACCGCCCAGGACCTTGCCCTTGGGCCACTTGTGCGGCCGTCCGCCGGTGCCGGCGTCGACCTCTGTGTCGTAGAGCCAGTTGACCTTGGGATCGTTCAGCGTCTTGCCGAAGCCGATCGGGGTCTGGATCATCATGTTGGACCAGAACTGGCCGGGTTCCTTGAGCGGCCGATCGTCGCCCCCGGCTTCCAGCAGGACGACCTTGTGCCGCAGGCTTTCGCTCAGCCGCGCGGCCAGCACGCACCCCGCGCTGCCCGCACCGACGATTACGTAATCAGCGTAAAGATCCGCTGCCATTCCATCTCTCTCCTCGACCGGTCACGCCCTGTTCTGCAGGGTCGAATGGTTGCACTAAGTATTCACTGGCGCGGCGGTGTCGCGTGCCCGTTTTGCACGCGCCGACGCCGGGTTAGGTATGGGCTTGTGCGATTCGCCTGGCAGCCTAGCGGAGCGGACCGATGTAGGAAAACGATCCGATGGGAGAAGCCGTAATGATCAAGCCGGAACTGGAATTCGTCTACGAAGCGGGCGGCGAGCTCGATGCGCCGCGCGAGATCGGCCGGGTGGTCGACGGCACGCGGCGTATCATTCCGATCAAGTCCGGGGGCCACGTCAAAGGGCCGAAGATCAGCGGCAAGCTGATGGGCAACAGCGCGGACTGGCAATTGACCCGGCCCGACGGGGTGACCGTGGCCGATGCGATATACGCGATCGAAACCGACGACGGCGCGCTGATCCAGATCCGCAACAAGGGCCTTCGCCACGGGCCGCCCGAAGTGATGGACCGCCTGCGCCGCGGGGAGGATGTAGATCCTGCTGAATACTACTTCCGTACGGTGCCGGAATTCATCGCCCCCGAAGGCCCGTACGACTGGCTGAACAAGTCGATCTTCATCTGCTCGGGCGCGCGATATGCCAGCAGCATCAAGCTGTGGGTCTGGCGGGTGCTCTAGTTCAGAACAGCGACCCGGCGGTCGACCCCAGCAAGATGGCCGGGAGGAAACCGATCGCGGTGGCCGCGAGGAAGGACCGCGCGCGCACAGGCGACAGGGCGCTTCCTGCGGTCACGAGGAAATGCGGAATGCCCGCCACTCTCAGGCCGGCGATATAGAGGAAGCCGCGCTTCTCGAAATGGTCGGCTAAAGGGGAGATGCGTGCCCCCCAGCGCGCGTGAATCCGCGCGCTCAGAAGGTGGCGGGAGGCGAGGAACAGCAAGTGGCTGCCGATCACGGCCCCGGCAAATACCGCCGCCCCGCCGAGCAGGCCCAGCAACGCGCCGGACGACAACGAGAGCGGCACGATGGTCCCGGGAACGCAGAATGCCACCAGCAAAACCGTCAATCCGCACAGGACGAGCGCAAGCAGGGCATCGCTGGCGAACAGCGCCTGCAAGGCGAGCAGTATCTCCGCGATCATGGTCCTGTCCTCATACCCGGGGAGCGCGGCAGGGCGCTGGTCGTTCCCGGGCGTGAGGCAGGCGGCCCGAAATTCGGGCCGGTACGCTACATCTTGATGCGCGCGCCGATCCGGAAGTACCGGCCCAGCGTGTCGAAGTAGACCGGGTTCGTGTAGAACTGCGTCTCGGGAGCGGCCGGCGGATCCTTATCGAACAGGTTGCTCACCGATCCAAACAGCTCGTAGCGCTTGTCTGCGTCGAGCCAGACCGAGGCGAACAGGTTGGTGTAGAAGCGCCCGTCGACGTGATTGTCGCTGATCGAGTTGAGCAGGGTGGTGGCATAGCCGTCCTGGTCGGGGCCGATGCGCTGCGCATCGTACAGGCCCGGCGGGATATACCGGCCCTGCAGCGTGACCTGAAACTGCGGCGCGGTGAAGGTGGCCATTCCGGTCACAGTCCAGTCCGGCGCGGCGAGCCCGGCCGACGAACCGGTTTGGCCCGCCCGATCGATGGAATCGCCGAAGCTCGTCACCTTGAGCGTGTCGACGAAGGTGGCCAGCGCCCGCAACTGCAGCGTGTTGGCGCCCAGCGGCAGGCGGTAGCTTGCTTCGAAATCGATGCCCTTGGCCAGAATGCGCTCGAGGTTGAGCTGCGTGTTGCGGATTTCGGTGACCGCGCCCGCGGCATTGCGGGTGATCAGGTTGCAGGCTATCTGGATGCCCACGAAGCACTTGTCGACCAGGCCTTGCGTGCCGCCCGGTGCCGCACCGATGAAGTCCCTGATGTCGATGCGGTATGCATCGGCCGAGAACTGGAACCCGCTCAGTGCCCCGCTCGGCTGGAGGATGATTCCGATCGTGGTCGTATCCGCCTTTTCCGGGCCCACGTTGGGCGCGCCGCCGTTGACGATCGAGGGGAAGTTCGTCGTCCGCGCACCGGTAGATGTCAGGACGAATGGGTTGGTCACCGGCGTGAAGCTGCTCGCCGAAGCGAGGAAGAGCTCGGCGAAGTTCGGCGCGCGCACATCGCGCGACTGCGTTGCGCGCAGGCGCAGCCAGTCGGTCGGTTCAGCCGTTGCGCTGATCTTCCAGGTCGTGGCGTCGAACGAATTGCTGCTGGCGGCGCGCAGATAACTGCCGAAGCCGCTCGTCTTGTAGAACGCCTGGCGCAGCGCGCCGTTGAGGGTGAGGATGTCGGCGATCGGCAGCTCAAGCTCGGCGAAGGCTTCGAACACCTCGGTCTTGCCGTTGTAGTCCGACCCGAAGTTCTGGAAGTAGGCATAGATGTTCGACAGGTCGTCGTGCACCACGTCGATCTTGTCGATGCGGAACTCGGCGCCGGTGGCGAAGCTCAGCGGCGCGCCGAAGATGTCACCGGCATCGCCCCGCATGGTCGCGGAAAAGACATGCTGCTGCAGTTTGATGTCTTCGCGCAGCTGATCGTAGATGTAGTCCTCGCCCGCCTGCGTCACGTTGCCCGCGCCGAACAGGTTGATCGGCACGCAGCCCGCTGCCGCGGCGACCAGAGCCGGGTTGGGGCTGAGCAGCGCGCGGCAGGTGACCTGTCCGTTGGCCGGGTTTACCACCGCATCGGCCGCCCAGAAGAAGCGCGCGTTCGAGGCGGGGTTGGTAAGCGCCACGCCCGGCGCGCCGCTCACCAGTTGGTTGTCGACCGTCTGCAGGCGATCGGTGCGGCCATACTGGTAATAGAAATCCCAGGAATACCCGTCGAGGAAATCGCCGGAAAAGCCGGTCGTCACCCGGTAGGTGTCGGCCTTGGAACGGCTGAATCCCCGGCCTACGTCCGACAGGACCCGGCCGAGGCTGAAGGTCGCTGCCGTTGGCCTGGTCGTGCTGCTGGGCGCCGTCGGCTGGGCCGGCGCGGGGAAGCCCGCGACCGACCGGATCCCGGCGGGAATGTAAGGGTTGTCGGCGAAGATCGGGATCGTCGAGGAGAAGTAGGCGGCCTGGAAGGTGCCGCCGTCGACATGGCCGTAGCTGCCTTCCGCGAACCAGCGGAGGCTGTCGCCGATATCGACATCGATGTGCGCGAAGCCGGTGTAGCGTTCGACCGGGGCGATGAGGTCGACGTCGGTGTAGGTGGAGTATTTGTCCCCGCCGAGCTGCGTCAGGCCCGAGGCAAGAGTGCCTGCCTGAGTAGCGCCGACTGCACCGTTGGACGCGAAAGTAACCGCGCCGGTCCCGCGGCTGTTGGCGATGGCCAGCCCGATGCCCGCCGCGTTGTTGAACCGGCTGACAACGCCCGACGGGGTCACGAACCAGCCGGCGTTATCGTCGCTGCGCACGAAGTTGGGCAGGCCGTTGTTGGTGGCGAAGGCGTTGTTGGTCACGACCGCGCCGACCTTGCACCAGTCGCGCGTGAAGCAGTTGCCGGTGCCCTTCTGATTGGAATATTCGCCGCCGACGACGAGGTGGGCGGTCGAGCCGATGTCGGTGCCGTAGGCGAGGCCGGCATGGATGTTCTTGCCATCGCCTTCCTGGGAGAAGCCGTAATCGACCTGCGCCTTGAAACCGTCGAGCTGGGTATCGAGGATGACGTTGACGACGCCGGCGAGGGCGTCGGACCCATAGGCGGCCGAAGCGCCCCCGGTGACGACCTCGATCCTGCTGACGAGCGTGGACGGAACGAAGTTGAGGTCGACCGAACCTTCGCGGGTGGTCGGGGCGAACCGCCGGCCATCGACCAGGACCAGGTTCCGCGTCACGCCCAGGCCGCGCAGGTTCACGATCTGCGCGCCGACGTTGAAGCTGCCGAAGCCGTTGGTCGACGGATTGTTGGAGGGGCGGAAGGCGGGGATATCGGCGACCGCTTCACCCACGTTGGTGACCTGCGTCTGCTCGAGCTGCTCGGCGCCAAGGACCGTGACGGGGGAGGGAGTGTCGAAGGTCGAGCGCGCGATGCGGGAGCCGGTCACGATGATGGTCTCTTCATCGCCGCTGGCGGATTCGGCAGATGCGTCGGCGGCGGTTGGCACGTCCTGCGCAGCGGCGCTGCCGGCGAACAGGATTCCTAAAGCGAGAGCGGAAACCGCAACGCCCAGGCGGGCGTGCGTACGGGCGAACGTACGAACCATCAATAATCCTCCCCAAGTCCGCCCGGAATTTCCCGTAGCGTACGCGAGTCGGAGATCGACCCGCGGTCAGGTCAGATTGAATCCGGCAAATTGGGTTGGCAAGCGGAATTCTTAGTTGGCTAAGAAATTCGGATATCCAGCAGGGTGGGGCCGGGCGCCGAAAAGGTCCATCGCAGGGCCTCGTCGAGTTCCTCCACGCTCTCCACCAGACGCGCCTCGACGCGGTGACCTTCGCTCAGCTTGACGAAGTCGAGACCGGTCAGGTCGCAGCCGGGGACATGGTTCATGCCGAATTCGCCCGAAAATCCGGTCAGGGCGGCATAGGCGCGGTTGTTCATGATCAGGAAGCTGACGTTGGCATTCTCCGCCTTTGCCGCGAACAGGCCCTGGATCGTGTACATTGCCGCCCCGTCGCCGAGGACGGCGATGACCTTGTCGGGCTGCCCCAGAGCCACGCCGATGCTGCCGGGCAGCGAATAGCCGAGGCCGCCACTGGCGCAGGAATAGAACCCGCCCTCACGCAGGATCGGCAGGACGTCGTGCTCCGGGCCGCGGGCTGTCGGAGACTCCTCGACGATCACCGCATTCGCCGGGCGCAAGGCGGCGACCCGCTTGAGGACATAGGCTGCGGTCATCGCCGCATCGGGATTCTTGTGCGCGAAGCCGGTGCCCGCGAAGGCCCGCGCCTCGACCATTTCACGCAGCGAAGCGAGCGCTTCTGCCGGGTCGCCCAGCACCCCTGTCCCGCCGGGGAGGGCGGCGATATGCTGGGGATCGTCGGAGATGGCCATCAGTTCGGCCCCTCCCGGCCAGTGCGGACCGCTCCCTTCGACGTGATAGGTGAAGACCGGCGCGCCCACCACGAGGATCGCATCATGCGGCGCGAGCGCGGCCCGGATCTGATCGCGCCAGGCGTTGAGGAAACCGCAGAACTGCGGATGGTTTTCCGGGAAGCACTCACGGGCGTTGTAAGGCGCAGTCCACACCGAAAGCCCGGCGTGCTCGGCCAGTTCCACCGCCGCGTCCCAGCCGCCGGCATTTGCAAGGCCGGTGCCGATGACCAGCGCGGGGTTCTGCGCGCGGGCCAGCATGTCGGCCACGTCCTGCAGGCCCGAAGGGTGGGCCAAGGTGCGCACGCACACGTCGGGCAGGGCGGGCATTTCGCATTCGCGGTCCCAGTCGTCCACGGGGATCGACACGAACACCGGCCCCATCGGCGGCGTCAGCGCGGTGACGAACGCGCGAACAAGCGCCAGCGGCACGTCCTGCGCACGGGCAGGTTCGACCGAGTACTTGACGTAAGGCCGGGGAAATTCGGTCGGCCGTTCGGCATAGAGGAACGGGTCGTGCGGCAGGATCGAGCGCGCCTGCTGCCCCGCCGTGACGATGACGGGAGCGTTGTTCTTCCACGCGGTGAACAGATTGCCCAGCGAATGCCCGGTGCCGGCTGCGCTGTGCAGGTTTACCAGCGCCGGCCTGCCGCTCGACCGGGCGTACCCGTCGGCCATTCCCACGACGACGGCCTCGTTCAGCCCCATGACGTAAGGGAAGGGCATGCCTTTGAGCATCGGCAATTCGGTGCTGCCGGGATTGCCGAACAGCTTGTCGACGCCGAAATGCTCGAAAACGGCGAACGCCGCGTCGCGCACGGTCATTCTGGCGGTGGTCACTAGACGGGTTCTCCTGCGGCCCGGGCACGGGCAAGGATCGAATCCTCGTCGCGCTGCACGCGGGTGAGGACATAGACCAGGATGATCGCGATGATCGGGGCCACCACGTTGATCGAGATGATTGCCTGGCCGAGATCGCCGCCGTTGCGGTCGGACACGATGCCGACAAAGTAGGGACCCATGCCGAGGCCGAGCAGCGTCGAGATGATGATGTAGGTGCTGCTGGCCATGCCCCGCATGCGGGGCAGCACGAGGTCGTAGTACAGCGAATAGATCGGCGGCAGCCACAGCGTCAGAACGATGCTGTAGACGCTGAATCGGAGGTAGAAAGTCAGCGGATCTTCCGCGCTGTAAGTCCAGATGCCGAAGAACGGCGAGATGCCCAGCGAAGCGAGGGTCAGCCAGACCCTCCCGCGCGCGCCCATGCGCACGGTCATGAAGTCGGCCAGGGGTCCGGCGATGACGGGGCCCAAAATACCCAGAGCGGCGGAAAGCAGCCCGAACTGCAAGCCGGTGGTGGCCTGGTCGAGACCGAACTCCCGGATCAGGAAGCTGGGGGTGAAGCCCATCACGCCGTAATTGATCGAGGTCTGCAGCCCGCCGACGATGAACAGCAGGATCAGGCTGGGCGATGCCATGACCGCGTAGGTCGGCTTGTCGGTCAGCTTGAGAGACTGGAACAGGTTCACGATCACGAACGCGCCGAACCCCACGACGAACCATTGCAGCGCGTGTGGATCGAACGACATGCCGAGCGCCTCGAGCGGCGGCCGGGGGCTGAAGTCGCGCGTGATCTGGGTCATCGTCCAGCAGACGGCCAGGATCGCTGCCAGGCTGCCCAGGTTGATTGCCCACTGCCGGGCGCCTGCATCGCGCCGCCAGAGATAGTACCAGTTGGCAAGCGGAGTAACGGAACCCAGCACTTCGGCGCTGGCCTTGAACGGGTGGGGATCGGGCGGGCTGGAAATCCCGTCGACCCCGCCACGCACCGGCTCCTTCATGCGATAGATAAAGAACGCCAGCAGGAATCCCGGGACCGCGGCGACGAGAAAGGCGAACTGCCAGCCGGAAAAGCCGAAGGAAGCACCGCCGGCGGCGATCCGCTCGTCCCACCATTGCGCGGCGAACCCGCCGATCGCCATCGAGAGGCCGAGCCCCAGTGCGGTGGCGATGCCCATCGCCGCCATGGCCGTGCCACGCCGGCTGCGCGGGAAGGTGTCGAAGATGATCGAATTGGCCCCCGGCTGGCTCGCGCCTTCGCCGATCCCCACCCCGAGGCGCGAGATAGCCAGCAGCGTGAAACTCTGGGCGAATGCGGACAGCCCGGCAAACAGCGACCAGCCGAACAGGCAGATCCCGAGCAGGCGGGTGCGGATCCAGCCGTCCACCAGTCGTCCGAGCGGCAGCGAGAACAGCGCGTAGAACAGCGCGAAAACCGTGCCGTAAAGCAGCCCCAGCTCGGCGTCGCCAATCCCCAGGTCTTCCCGGATGGAGGGCGCAAGGATCGAGAGGATCTGCCGATCCAGCAGGCTCATCATCTGCGCCGAGGCAACGAGCGTCAGCGCGTACCACGCGCCCTTGGGCACCTTGTCGGCGCGCACGACGGGCGGTTCTGCTGCGGTGGCCATTATCTCTCCCTCTCCCGGAAAACTGCTAGAGCTTGAACCACCGTTCCGCATTGGTCTGGAAGAACTTCTTCTTCTGCGTATCGGAAATCGCCATGTCGTCCATCCAGCGGACCTCGTCGGGCAGGTACTGATAGGGATAATCCATCGCGTACATCACGCGGTCCTCGCCCATCACCTCGATCATCAGCTTGATGACCGGCTCGTAAGCCATGCCGCTGTTGGTCGCGAGGACGTTGTTGCGCAGGTAATGGAATAGGTCGTGCTGCAACGGCTTGAGGCGCGGATAGCGGTTCGAGCGGACGCCCGCCTTGTGCATGTAGTCGTGGCGATAGATCCAGTAGGGGATGGCCTCGCAGCCGTGGCCGAGCATCATCTGCAGCCCGGGATACCGGTCGAACACCCCGGTGGTCATCATGCGCAGGCCGTGGAACGCGGTTTCGACGCCGAAGCCGAACACCGCGCCGTCGAGCCCGGCTTCGACCATCGTCCCGATCATCCCGTCGGGCGGGCCCTGCGGATGGATGTACAGCGGCAGGTCGAGATCCGCGCAGGCGCGCAGGATCGGATCGAACTGTTCCTCGTCGAGGTAATGGCCGTGGGTGTGCGAGTTCACCTGCACGCCGTGGAAGCCGAGCTCTTCCTTGCCGCGGCGCAGTTCCTCGGCCGACCAGTCGGGGTCGAGCGGCGCAATGGCAATCATGCCATAGAAGCGGTCGGGATGCCTTTCGCAGGCATCCTTGAGCTGGTCGTTCGCGTTGCGCGCAATGCGCTTCGCCTCGTCGGCATCGTGCATCGACTGGGTGCCGGGGCTGGTCAGCGCCAAAACCGCCTTGTCGATCCCGGCCTCGTCCATCGCCTGCAAGCGCAGCTCGCCGAGGTCGAGGAGGCGCTCACGGATGAAGGTAGTGCGCTCGCTGGCGCTGGTGCCGTAGAAACCCCACAGGCTGTTAGTCCCCTCGTCGGCGCGCCCTTCGCGCACCAGCCGCATGATCGCGTCGAGTTGTTCCTGCGTGGCAAAAGCTTCTTCGGTCGCGATGCGAAGATAGCCGCGGTCGCCGCCGGTCTTGAGTTCGTGGGTCATCGCATCAACCTTCGTGTACTGCCTTGAGGACCATGCAGGCGGTGACGCCTTCGGGGCCATCCTCGCTGCCGTGGCCAGACCATTTCACCCCGCCGAACGGGCTGTCGGCCCCGCCGATCATGTGGCTGTTGATGCCCAGCATGCCGACCTCGACCGCATCGGCCAGCCGCCGCTGGCGCTGGACGTCGTTGGTCCAGGCGTAGCCGGCCAGGCCGTAATCGACCCGGTTGGCCTCGCGGATCATGTCTTCCTCGCTGCCATAGGGATTGATCAGCGCGACCGGGCCGAAGGGCTCCTCGGTCATGATGTCGGCGTCGAGCGGTATGTCGCTGAGCACGGTCGGCTGGAAGAAATAGCCCTGGTTGCCGATGCGGCCACCCCCGGCGCCGACCGTTGCGCCCTTGTCGCGCGCGTTGCCGATCAGGCGGTCCATCGCTTCGGGCCGGCGTGCGTTGGCCATCGGGCCCATCTGTACCCCAGCGTCCAGGCCGTTGCCGACCTTCACGGTCTTCGCGCGCTCGGCGAACCCGTCGCGGAACTTCTCGTAGACGTTTTCCTGCACGATGAAGCGGGTCGGGCTGACGCAGACCTGGCCGCAGTTGCGGTATTTGCCCATCACCGCCGTATCGAGCACCTTGTCGACATCGACATCGTCGAACACCAGCACGGGGCCGTGGCCGCCCAGTTCCATCGTGGTGCGCAGCATGTTGTCGGCCGCCAGTTTCATCAGGTGCTTGCCGACCACGGTGCTGCCGGTGAAGCTCAACTTGCGGATCACCTTGCTGCCGAGCAGGTGACGGCTGACCTCGTCGGGAACGCCGAAAACGGCCTGGGCGACCTGCGGCGGCAGCCCTGCGTCGAGCAGGCACTGAAGGATGCCGAGCGCCGAGGCAGGGGTTTCTTCGGCCGCCTTGAGAATGACGGAGCAGCCCGCCGCGATCGGCGCGCCCAGCTTGCGGCCGGGGTTGCCGAGAGGGAAATTCCACGGCGCGAAGGCGGCGACCGGGCCGACAGGCTCCCACCGCACGGTCGAGCGCTGGCCGACCGGGCGCACCAGTTCGCGGCCGTAGAGCCGGCTCGTTTCGCCGGCGTAGAACTGGAACAGGCCGACGTTCATCATCAGCTCGATTTTCGCTTCGGGGAAGGGCTTGCCCTGTTCCAGCGTGGCGATCTTCGCGAGATCGTCTGCGCGTTCCATCATCAGGCGCGCGGCTCCGTTGAGCACGGCGGCGCGTTCCTGCGGTGTCGAGCGGCGCCAGATACGAAACCCTTCCGCCGCCGTGTCGAGCGCCCGGTCGAGATCGTCCGCCGTGGCCAGAGGCAGCGCGCCGATGGTCTCGCCGGTGACCGGGTTGATCACGTCGAAGGTGGCGCGCCCCCCGCCGGAAACCTTCTCGCCGGCGATGATCATGTGCAGGGAGGGGTAATCGGTCATTTCTGAACTCCGTCATCCCGGCGAAAGCTGGGATCGTGTGCGGTCTACCCGCTGCTTTGGCTGATATCGGTCCCAGCTTTCGCAGGGACGACGCCTATCCCGCCGCCTTGATCGCCGCGCGTTCCGCGTCGCGCTTGGCGTCGCCTTCCCAGCGCTGCGCCACCATTTCCTCGCCGGTGATCGGGTGCTTCATGTGGAACGGCAGCAGGCGATGGATGGGCCAGAGCCAGTGCTCGTCGATCAGCTCGTCGGGGCCGGCCGGATCGGCCGGGTAGGTTTCGCGGATGAAGGGCGTGAACTCGGGATCGGTGTTGGCCCAGCCGTCCTCGAAGCTGGCATGCCAGTGCGGGAAGTAGTTGAGCACGTGAATACGCCACTTGCCGTCCTCACCCTTCTTGTAGGTGTTCTCGTACAGGCCGCCTTCCCACCACTGGCGCTTCTTGAGATGCGGCGCGTCGCCTTCGTAGTCCTTGTGACGCCCCGCCTGCATCGTGCTGCGGCCCCGCAGGCGCGCGGTCCTGCCATCGGGTTCGATGGTGACGATGGTCTGAAGCTGCGGGTGATCGAGCAGGAAGCCATCGATCGGGCCGTTGTTGTTGTGCGTGAAGCGCTTGCGGAAGCGGTCGACGTAGAGCCGGCGGACGCCTTCCTTGCCCTTCCAGACCCCGCCGAAGAACCGCACCTCGGCATCGTCGGTGAACAGGTCCACCACCTGGTCGTACATGCATTTGTCGATCAGATAGCCGTACAGGTACTGGAGATTGCGGACGTCGATCTCGTCCTCGCGCCGGGTCAGGCGGCCTTCCAGTTCGTCGACCTTGGCGGCAAGCGCCTCCAGCGTGGCTTCGGCCATAACTTCGACTCTCCCGATTTTTGTATGCGTTGCTTACTTTTTCGCAGGCATCGCGGGGCCGAGTCAACGGGTATGCGGCAGGATCAGAGGCCTTGCGCCTCCAGCCGTTCCACTTCCTCGCGATAGGGGCGGATGCCGCGCCACATGAAAAACGTGGCTGCGGGCATGAAGACCACGGCCGTGATCAGCATGGCCTGCCACAGCAGGCTCTCGTCGCCCACGACATAAGTGCTGACTGCCCCGATCACGAAGCTGCCGAGCGCGCCGAAGAAGGTGAACATGAACAGGTAGAAGGCGCTGACCTGCCCACGCATCTCGTTGGGGGCGATGCGCTGGATCGCGGCGTTCTGCGCCGGCGCGCCGGCCAGGCCGAAGAAGACCGACAGCGCCATCAGGCCGATTGCCAGTTCGCCCGTCGGGGCGAGCGGGGTGAGAATGGTGCAGACGGTGGTGCAGGCGAAAATGATCGCGGTGGCGCGGATGTTCGCATCCTTGTGCCGCTTGCCGAGCCAGGTGACGAACAGGCCGCCCACGCCGATCCCCGCGAGCATCGAGAACAGCAGCAGCGTGCCCAGCAGCGCGCCGGTTTCCGCCTCGTTCCAGCCGTAGGTGCGGGCCATGAACGGAATGCGCCATGCAGGCAGGCCCTGACTTTCGATGGCGGACATGGCGAGAGCGGCGAACAGCGGGAGGAAGACCTTCTTGCGGGCCCAGATCGCCTTCAGCGCATCCCATCCCATGAACGCCGCCACCTTGCGCCCGAACGCGTCGCCCGGCGCAGTAAGCTGGGCGATCGGGCTGCGGCGCGGCGGTTCCTTGACGAACATGTAGATCAGGCCTGCCAGCAGCCCGGGCGCGCCGATCATCAACAGCACGATCTGCCAGTTGAAGATCTCCACCCCGAGGAAGGGCACCTTGTCGGGCATCGTCGAGGTCCAGGCGATCAGCTGCCCGCCCACGATGTTGCCCAACGAAGTCCCGGCGATGAAGCCTAGCTGCAGCAGTGCGAAGACCAGCGGGATGCGATAGGGGCGGAAGGCATCCACCAGCAGGGCGTAGGACCCCGGCCCGTTGGCCGAGCTGGCGGCCCCAACGAAAAGCCGGGTGCCGAGCAGTTGCCGGAAATTCTGCGCCAGCCCGCCCAGCGCCATGATCGTTCCCAGCACCGCGATGCTGGCGCCCAGGACGTACTTGCGCGGGAATATGTCGACCAGTCGGGCCAGGGGGATGCCGACGATGACGTAGGCGATCACCGTTACCGGGCCGAGCAGGAAGCCCAGGGTCGAATCGGAGATCTGGAAGCTCGTCTTCATCTTCTCGGCGAGCATCGCGAACACGGTCTGGTCGAAGAAGGTGACGAAGGTCGCGAAGATCACCGCGAAAAGCGCGAACCATCCGCGGCCTTCGGGCGGCCACGGCCGGGCAGAGGTTTCCGCCGTTTCCTTGCCGGTGTTGACGACTTCAGCGGCTGATGGCGCAATGGCCATTGCTGTCTCCCACGACCACCCGTCGCGGCAGGCCGCGCGGATTCTGCTTGCGGCAATTTGTAAGTGGCAACTAAAAAAAGGCGAAGCGATAAATTGTCGCCGAGTGTGGCGCCGCGACGCGCCGACGGGAGAGATCGATGATGCCCAAGTCCGCCGCCCGCCGGGCGTCCAGGCCGATTGCCGCCTTCTTTTTTGCCCTGACTCTGACGGGAGCCCTACCCATGACCCAAGCCGCAGCCCAGCAGACCTACGATGTCCAGTATGCCGCCGATCGGGCCGAGATCGAGGACCTGATGGCCCGCTATCTCTTCGCCATCGATTACTTCGACTGGGACGCCTACGTGGCCACCTTCACCGAGGACGGCGAGCTGGAATTTGCCAGTGGCACGTCGCGCGGGCGTGACGGCATCCGCCAGGCTGTTACGAGCTTTTCCGAGCGGATCGGCCAGTTCTACCACACCGAGGACGGTAAGCCGGCGCTGCTGCGCCACGTCGTGCTGCAGAGCTCGATCCGCGTCGAGGGCAGCCGCGCCTGGGGCCGCACGCTGTGGGTGGAAATGGCCAACGATGGGCCGAAGGACACCATGAAGATGGGCACTTACGGCATCTACGAGGACGAGTTCTCGAAGGCGTCGGGCCGCTGGCTGATCAAGAAGCGCCGGGTCCTCAACGAATTCCTCAAGGGTCGGCAGTCGGGGCCGAACAATCCCGTGGGGGACATGGATCGGCTGGCAGCCGCGGCGAAGTGACCGGCTACGGCCCTTCCTATGCCGCCGACCGGGCGGAAATCTGCGATCTCATGGCGCGCTACCTGTTCGCCATGGATTACCACGATGCCGATGCCTACGCCGAATGCTTCACAGAGGACGGCGAACTCGACTGGGCGATGGGCGTCGCCCGCGGGCGCGAGGCGATCCGGACCGAGGCCCGCACGTTCGCCGGGAAGATCGGGGAGATCTTCAAGGACCACCAGGGCAACCCGGCGAAGCTGCGCCACAACGTCGACCAGAAGGTCATCCGCGTCGAAGGCGACCGCGCGTGGCACACCGGCTTCTGGTGGGAAATGACCAACGGTGGCCCAGACGGATCGATCGCGCTGCCCAGTTTCGGCATCTACGAGGACGAACTGGCCCGGGTCGAAGGCCGCTGGCTCTTCACGCGGCGCAAGATCTACAACGAATTCCTGCCCGGCAGGCAGAGCGGCGGAATGCCGGTGCGCGAACTTGACCGGCTGGCCGAAGGAAGCGCGGCATGATCGACTTCGCGGGCCGCACCGCCTTCGTCACCGGCGGCGCCAACGGCGTGGGCATAGGCATCGTGCGCAACCTGCTGGAAGCCGGCGCGAAGGTCGCGATCGCCGACATCAGGCAAGACGCGATCGACACCGCGCTCGCCACGCTCGACAATCGCGAAGTCATGGGCGTGCAACTCGACGTGATGGACCGCGCCGGGTTCGCGGCGGCCGCGGATGCGGTCGAAGCGAAGTTCGGCCCGGTCAGCCTGCTGTTCAACAACGCCGGGATCAATCTTTTCCAGACGATCGAGGACAGCTCCTACGATGATTGGGACTGGGTGCTGGGTGTCAACCTGGGCGGGGTCATCAACGGTGTAATGACCTTCGCCCCGCGGATGAAAGCGCGGGTACAGGCGGGCGACCAGCGCGGCGGGCACATCACCAATACCGCCAGCATGGCCAGCTTCATCGCCAGCGGAGCCCCGGGCATCTACAACACGGCCAAGTTTGCCGTGCGCGGCCTGAGCTATTCGCTCCGCCATTCGATGGTGCAGTACGGCATCGGCGTCTCGGTCGTGCATCCCGGCCTGGTCAAGAGCTACATCTACGCCAGCGACGACGTGCGGCCGGACGGACTGAAGGGCGCGATGAAATCGGTCGATTCCGGCGCCGTGGTGCGGCTCGCGGGCATTCACGAGTTCGGCATGGAGCCGGACACCATCGGTGCACGCATCCTCGAAGGCGTGCGCGAAAACCGGGCAAACATCTTCACGCATCCCGACCACCGCGAGGAAGTTGCCGAACTGTTCGACGAAATCCTCGCCGACTATCGCGATTATCCGCCCGACGCGGGACACGCACAGCGCCTGGCGTTCGAAAAGATGCGCGCCGACAGTTTTGCAGAGACCCGCCGCAAGGCACGGGAAATGGAGTAGGCTCGGCAGGACTGCCCATTGCCCATTGCCTCGCATCGTCCGTTTCTCGACCCAGCCCGTTCACGCGGGGGCAATTGCGATGCTATAGGCGCCGCCCGATGCACAAGACACTGTCCGCCGCCCTCGCTCTCGCGCTCGTTTCCGGCCCCGTCACGGCGCAGCAGCCCGCTGCGCTCACGCTCGATCAGAAGACGCTGGTGCGCTGTTCGGCCGCCTTCGCGCTGGCGGCCAACAAGCAGGAAACCGGCGATCGCTCACTCGGCGAAATTCCCGAACTCCGTGCGCGGGGCCAGGAATACTTCGTGCGCGCAATGGCGCAGATCATGGACGCGAAGTCGCTTGATCGCGACGGCATCACCAACCTGCTGAAGGCCGAAGTGGCCGAACTCTCGGCTGGCGATACCCTGGCAAAGGCGATGCCCCCCTGCCTGCTTTCGCTCGAGGCATCGGGCCTCTGACGCGTTCAGGCCGGCGAAACCTGCGATGACCAAGAATGCCCGCCCCGTGTCCAACAGGAGATTCGCCATGCGTAAAATCCTGCCGATTGCCGTGCTGGCGGCGGTGATGTTCGCCCCCGCCGCGGCTGCCGATCCTGCCGAAGAGGACCTGGCCCGCGCGTCCGAAGAGATGCGCGATCCCGCCCGTCAGGAACAGATGGGGCGGATGGCGGAGGCCGTCATGGGCGCCATGCTCGACATGCCGGTCGGCAAGCTGCTGCAGGCTGCAGCGACGGTCGCGGGCGAGGACGAGGCCGGGATCGATCCCGACACCACGCTGGCCGAGGTTGCCGGACCGGACGCAGAGGACGCACCGCGGGAGTTTGCCCGGGCAATGCCCCGCATGATGGACGCGATGGGGGCTCTGACCGACGCGCTCGGCACCATGATGCCCGAATTGCGCAGGGCCGGGGCCGAGATCGCGCGCTCCTTGCCGGACGACCTGCCGGAATAATCTCGCAAATTATTGCCGCGTACCCGTTTTGGTCCGCTGGACGGGGCCCGTGCCATGCGGCATTGCGGCATGACCGTCATGTGGCAGGTCCATTGCTTCCCCCTTTGTCCGTTCAGCCGCAAGGTACGCCTTGCCCTGGCGGAGAAGGGCGTCCCCTACGATATCGTTCCCACCCGCCCGTGGGATGCCACTGACGCATTCTATGCGCTCAATCCGGCGGGCCGCACCCCCGTGGTGCGGAACGAGGAGAAGCAGGTCGTGCTGGCCGACAGCCAGGCCATTTGCGAGTATTTCGAGGAGACCGAGGATCGCGGGCCGCTGATCCTGGGTACGGCCACGGGCCGGGCGGAAATCCGGCGGCTGGTCGCCCTGTTCGACGAACAGTTCTTCGGTGAGGTGACCTTGCCGCTTCTCAACGAGCGGATGAAGAAGCGGCTGGTAGTACGGCAACCGCCGGATTCGCGGATCCTGCGCGATGCGATGCGCCTGGCGCACGAACATCTCGATTACATCGACTGGCTGATCGACACGCGCCGCTGGGTCGCCGGCGCGCAGATGAGCTTGGCCGACTTTGCCGCCGCCGCGCAGATTTCGGTCGCCGATTACCTGGGCGGGATCGACTGGAACGGCCATGAGGAGGCCCGCGGATGGTACCGGGTCATGAAGAGCCGCCCGAGTTTCCGGCCGCTCCTCAACGACAAGATGGAAGGCCTGCCGCCGCCGCCGGGATACAACGATCCCAACAGTTGAGATTGGCGCAGCCCAGCCCATATTCCGGGCGAAGGAGATATCCCATGGCCGACAACGATGCGCAGCTTACCGATGCCGAATGGCGCGAGCGCCTGACGCCCGAACAATATGCCGTCCTGCGCCAGGGCGGGACCGAACGGGCCTTCACCGGCAAGTACGAAAAGAACAAGGCGCCGGGCGAGTACGTCTGCGCTGGCTGCGGTCAGCCGCTGTTCGAAAGCGACGACAAGTACGAGTCCGGCTCGGGCTGGCCGAGCTTCGTCAAGCCGGCGGCCGACGGCGCGGTGGCGGAAAACACGGATGCCACTCACGGTATGGTCCGCACCGAAGTCGTCTGCGCCAAGTGTCACGGGCACCTGGGCCACGTCTTCCCCGATGGGCCAAGCGATCGCGGCGGCATGCGCTATTGCATCAATTCCGCCGCGCTCGACTTCAAGCCGGAGGATAACTGACGCCCCCCGTCGCAATCTGCGTTAACCCGCGGTTCGCTTTGCCCTATGCATTCCGCAACTGACGGACCGGGCGCGACGGCGCCCCTTGCGGGCTGACACTAGCCGATGGCGATGAAGCGGGGCGAACGCTCCAGGAACCGAAAGCGCAACGAACGGGCGCACCGGGCGCGGGCGGAAACGCGCGCCCCGGGCGGCTGGCGCTTGTGGCTGCGCCGCGGGCTGCTGTGGGGCGGCGGGTTGGCTCTGCTGGGCGTGATCGCGCTGGTTAGCGCGGTGTTCTTCGCGGCGCGCACGATGCCCGGCTATTCCTCGCTGATGAGCAGTCAGAACGGGCAGACCATCGTCGTCCGCGCCCGCGACGGGACGGAGATTGTCGCCCTGGGCCCCAGCTACGGCAAATGGCTCAGCTTCAACGAGATACCCCAGCCGATGAAGGATGCGATGGTCGCGGTCGAGGACCGGCGGTTCTATTCGCATATCGGGATCGATCCACTCGGTCTGGCCCGGGCGGTCTATGTCTGGGCGACGGGTTCCAACCGGCTTGGCGCGACGTCCACGATCACCCAGCAGCTGGCCCGCAACGTCTTCCTCAACAACAACCGCACCGTCGACCGCAAGCTGCGCGAGATGGTGCTGGCGATGGCGCTGGAAGCGAAGTTTTCCAAGCAGCAGATCCTCGAGCTCTATCTCAACAAGGTCTACTTCGGCGGCGGCGCCTACGGCGTCGATTCCGCCAGCCGCAAGTTCTTCAGCCATCCGGGCAACGAGCTCACCGTCGCCGAGGCGGCGATCATCGCCGGCCTCGTCAAGGCGCCGAGCCGCTACTCGCCGACGGCCGACGTCGATGCGGCCGTCAACCGGGCGAACGTCGTCCTGATGCTGATGCGCCAGCAGGGCATGATCACCGCGGCGCAGGCCTCGGTCGATCCCGACACGGTCAAGGTCCACGCGGAGGAGGGGCAGAACTCGGCCCGGTACTTCACCGACTGGGCGCTGCCGCAGCTGGACATCCTGCTGCCCTACGACAGCTACGAGCCGATCGAGGTGTGGACCACCATCGACTTGGGCATGCAGCGCGCCGCGACCGCGGCGATCAAGGCGAATACCCCGCGCGGAGCGCAGGGTGCGCTCGTCAGCATGGACCGCGACGGGGCAATCCTGGCGATGGTCGGCGGGACCGATTACGTGCAGACGAACTACAACCGTGCGACGGAAGCGGTGCGGCAGCCGGGTTCGGCCTGGAAGATCTTCGTCTACCTCGCCGCGCTGGAAGCCGGATATACCCCGGAAGACACCGTGGTGGACGAGCCGACGACGATCGACGGCTGGACGCCGCGCAACTCGGGCGGATCCTACGCCGGCGAAATCAACGTGCGCACGGCGTTCGCCTATTCCAAGAACACGGTCGCGGCTCAGCTTGGCAACGAGGTGGGCTTCGGCTCGGTCGCGTCGATGGCCCGGCGCTTCGGCATCACCACGCCGATCTCCACCTTCCCCTCGATGGTGCTCGGCAGCTCGGAAGTGCGGGTGATCGACATGACTCGTGCGTTCGCGGAGATATCGGCCAAGGGGCAGTCGCTGGAACCCTATGGCATCGTGAAGGTGACGGCGAACGACGGACGCGTGCTCTATCAGCGCGAGGCACCGCGCACGAGCCAGCTCGTGCCCGATTACGTCGCGGCCGGGATCACCGATCTCCTCCAGACCGCGGTCAACACCGGAACCGGCCGCGCGGCACAGATCGGCCGCCCGGTGGCGGGGAAGACCGGCACGACCAATTCGAACAAGGACGGGTGGTTCCTGGGCTTTTCCAGCGGGATAACCACCGGCGTATGGATGGGGCGCGACGATGCCAAGGCGGTCGGCGGGTTACAGGGCGGCACCGCTCCGGCGCGCGCCTTCTCCGCCTACATGCGCTATGCCGTGAAGGACCGGCCGGTCGAGGAATTCGAGACCGACCTGCAGATGCCGGAGTGGCAGCTCGAGCCCGACGACGAGTTCCTCTTCGCCGATCCGGACGAGGACTACTACTTCATCGACGAGAACGGCAATCTGATCGAGAGCCCCCCTGCCGATCCCGCCGGGCCGCCGGGGCCGGTGCAGGATCTGGACCGCCAGCAACCCACGGTCGGCGGTCCGCGACCGCCACGCCAGCCGGCACCGGCCGCACCGCCGCCCCAGGCAGCGAGCGACGACTTCCTCGAGCGGGCGACCGGCGGCACCTTGCCGACGCCGCAAGCGACCCGCCGGGGCCCGCCGCCGCAGCAGCCGCCTTCGCAGCCCTAGCCTGGCGCAAACGAAAGGGGCGGTCCGCACATCGCGAACCGCCCCTGTCGAATTTGTCGAAATCAGTTGGTGCGGAGCCGGATCGGAACCGACACCTGCGGGCCGCCGCGCGCCTGGACGCGGAGCAGGATCGCCTCGCGATTGTCGCCCTGGGCGCTGCGGATCGCGGCCTCCAGATCGGCCGGGCTGGTGAGGTTCTGGTAATTGGCCTGGAAGATCACCGTGCCGCGCTGCAGCCCCTTCTGCGCCGCGTCGGCGTTGGGGTCGACCGCAGTAACGACGACGCCGGTCGTGCCTTCGTTGAGGCCGAGCTGGCGGGCGATCTGGGGCGTGAGCGCCAGGGCCTGGATGCCCATTGCACGTTCGATCAGGCCGCTGCCGCCCGGAACCATCGGATTGGCGCCCGGCTGTTCTTCCTGGCCCTGGTTGGGATCGAAGCTCTGACTGGCGAGGACCTCGGCGCTCGGGCGCCGGCCCACGACGGCGCGAACCGTCTGGCGCTTGCCGTCGCGAATGAACTCGATCGGCACCGTGCGGCCCGGCGGGATGTTGGCGACGATGCGCGAGAGCGTCTGCTCCGGCGTCACGTCCTGGCCGTCGACGGTAACGACGACGTCGCCCGCCCTCAGGCCGGCCTTCTCGGCCGCCTCGCCGCGTTCCACCCGCTGGATGAATTCGCCGCGGTTGTTGGGCAGGCCGAGAGCGTCGGCGAAGTCTTCCGACACCGGATTGATCTGCACGCCGAGGTAACCGCGCAGGATTTCCTCGCCGGCAATCAGCTTGCGGACGATCGGCTGCGCCGTCTCTGCGGGAATCGCGAAGCCGATACCCACGCTGCCGCCAGTGGGCGAGAAGATCGCGTTGTTGATGCCGATCACGTTGCCCTGCATGTCGAACAGCGGACCGCCCGAGTTGCCGCGGTTGATGCTGGCGTCGGTCTGGATGTAGCGATCATAGGCGCCGCCCATCTGGGTCGCGCGGTGGACCGCCGAAACGATACCGCTGGTGACGGTGCCGCCCAGACCGAAGGGATTGCCGATCGCGATGACCCAGTCGCCCACGCGGGCATCGTTGCTGTCGCCGAAGTTGACGAAGGGAAACGGCCGCGTGCCGGAGATTTTGAGCACCGCGAGATCGGAGTCCGCATCGGTCCCCACAAGCTCGGCCGGGTATTCGGTGCCGTCGGCGGTGGTCACGGTGATTTCCTGCACCGTGCCCCGGCCGTCGGCCGTGATGACATGGTTGTTCGTCACGACATAGCCGTCGGCCGACATGATGAAGCCCGAACCCAGCGACTGCGCTTCACGCGTGGCGGGCTGTCCCTGCTGGCCACGGCCGAACAGGTCGGCGAAAGGCGTGCCCTGGAACGGGTTCTGCTGTACCTGGACCCGCTGCTTGGTGGCGATGTTGACCACCGCGGGCTGCAGTTGCGCCGTCAGTTCGGCAAAGCTTTCGGGGGCTCCGGCGCGAGGGACCGCGCGAGCCATGGCGCTCCCTTCGTTCTGCGCCACCTGGGCGCCGGCGGGGTAGCCGGTGATGAGGGTCGCCGCCGCTCCGCCGAGCAGCAGGGCCGAAGTGATTCCGTATGAGTAGCGCACGGGCTTCACGTCCTTGTGTTTCCTTCAATTCGGAGAGCCATGACGGCTCTGCGGTAACTACACTTGTCCCCGACTGCGATTCACCCGTCGGCGGCTGAACGCGCGTTTAACGCGCGCGCCTCAGTTACCGCGAAATTGTCGCAAATATTCGTTGTCGGGCGACAGGATGATCTGGCTCGCGCCGTTGGTACCGTCCGGGTCCTTGGCAAAGGTCCGGTCGTAGCTCTCCATGGCGCGGTAGAAGTCGTAGAATTCCGGGTCCTTGCCGAAGGCGTCGGCGTAGATCTTCGCGGCCTGGGCATCTGCCTCGGCGCGGATGATCTGCGCGTCCTTGCTGCCGCCGGCGCGGATGGTTGCAGCTTCCTGCTCGCGCGCAGTCCGCATGCGGGCAAACGCGGAATCGAGCGGAGTTCCATCGGGCAGGTCGGCGCGCTTGATACGCACGTCTATGACCTGCGCGCCGTATTCGCGCGCCTGGCGATCGAGCAGCCGGCGGATGTTCGACATCGTCGATCCGCGCTCCGCCTTCAGCAGCAGGGCGAAGTTGCGGCGCCCCAGTTCCTGCCGCACGACCGACGACAGAATGGGCGCAAGCTGCGCTTCGAGGTTGGCCGTGTTGCCGACCGTCTGCACCAGCAGGACCGGATCGATCACCCGATAGCGGGCATAGGCGTCGACGTTGAGCCGCAACTGGTCAGTCGAAAGGACCTGCTGGGTTTCCATGTCGACCGTCAGCACCCGCTTGTCGATCTTGGTCACGGTGTCGACCAGGGGAATGCGGTACCAGATGCCCGCGCCCGTGCTGCCGAACGGCTGGTCCGGCTTGAAGCGATTGATGACCGCCACCGGCTGACCCGTTCGAACGATCACCGCCTGCTGCGTTTCGGGCACGACGATAAGCGACGAAAGGACCGCGATGATCAGCGCGCCGATGGCGATGATGCTCGCCTTGTGGTTCTGCCACACCGCTTCCATCACTGGGCTCCCGGCGCGGCAGGCGCGGCAGGCGCGGCGCTGGGCGCCCGCTTGCGCAGTTCGGGAAGGGGCAGGTAGGGCGTCACGCCCGTCGCTTCGACCACGGTCTTGTCCGTCTCGCGCAGAACGCGCTCCATCGTTTCGTAATACATGCGGCGCTTGGTCACCTCGGGGGCGAGCCGGTACTGCTCGTAGACCTTGTTGAATGCCGTCGCGTCACCCTGTGCGCGGGCCATGACCTGCTGGGCCACCGCCTCGGCCTGGTTGACGTAGCTCTCGGCCTGCTGCTGCGCGGCGGAAACGTCCTTGAACGCTTCCTCCACCTCGGTCGGCGGGTCGGTCTTGCGGATCTCGACACCCTGGATAGCGACGCCGGAGCGATAGGCGTCGAGGATGTCCTGCATGCGCTGGCGCACCCGGCCCTCGATGTCGGCACGCCCGGCGCCCGACAGGACGCGGTCGAGCGGCTCTTCGGCCACCGATGCGCGCATCGCGGCTTCGGCGACCTCGGTCACGGTTCCTTCGGGGTCGAGCAACTGGAAGCGGAACTGCTTCAGATCCTTGATATTCCAGCGCACCAGATAGCTCAGGTCGACCAGGTTCTGGTCGCCGGTCAGCATCAGACGCTGCGGCGCGCTGTCGGGGATCTGCTCGATGCGGATCTCCGACACGGATTCGACGTCGACCTGCTGAATCGGCCAGGGCAGAGTGATGTTCGCGCCCGGGCTCAGGGTTTTTGAATACTGGCCGAAGGTCGTGACGATGCCCTGTTCCTTGGGCTGCACGAAATGCAGCATCGAGAAAGCGAGCCAGGCAAGGGCGATACCGCCCACCGCCAGCGGTAGCCACGAACCGCCGCCCGGCCTTTCGGGCAGGCGGAAGTTGGGACCGCCGCCCCCGCCCCCGCCGGTAACGCGGCGCGGCCCTTCGGGGCCGCGGCTCTTGAAGATGTCCTCGATATTTGGGCCGCGGCGCGGCTTGCCGTCGCCACCGCTCCCGCCGCCGCCCGGCAGCCATGGATTGCGCGGGCCGCGCGGCGGGTTCTCGCCCCGCGGCGGAGTGCCGGCGCCCTCGCCGTCGTTGCCCGGACCGGGCTCTCCCCCCGGGGGATTGCCCCAGGGACTCTTCTTTCCGGCCATCGCCAGGGCGATCCTCTCTCGCCACCCACCCAGATAACTCATGCCACCCTTATAGGAAGCGCCCGGCGGAAAAACAGGGGTTGGACCAAAAAGCACGAACCGAGGGGACATTTTCGCTGCAACGATCCGGGCCATGCGCTAGCAGGCCGTCACGATGAGTAACGAACAGGCAATTCGCGAGGCCCTGCCGCCTACCGCCGTCGGCCGGGTGCAGGCGGTCACGCTGCGCGGCGGCGTGGCGACCCTGGTGATCGACGCCGGCGGCCTCTCGCGCGGCGATGCCGAGCGGCTCGAGGCGGCCGTCAAAGAACGGGTCGGCGCGGTCGAGGGAATCGCGGACGTGCGCGTCGCGCTGACTGCGGATAGGGAAAGCGCGGGACCGCAGCGGCGGATCGTCGCCGTCGGGTCGGGCAAGGGCGGGGTCGGCAAATCCACCGTGACTGCGAACATCGCCGTCGCGCTCGCCGGAATGGGGCGCAAGGTCGGCGTGGTCGACGCCGACGTCTACGGGCCGAGCCAGGTCATGCTGATGGGAGCCGAAGGCAGGAAGCCGAGCGCGGGTGAGGACAAGACGTTGATCCCGGTCGACAGCGACTTCGGCGTGCGGTTCCTCTCGATGGGGCAGATGATCCAGCCGGGCAAGGCGATCGCCTGGCGCGGCCCGATGGTCGGCCAGGCGCTGGGCCAGATGATGGACGCCCACTGGGGCGACACCGAGGTCCTGCTGGTCGACCTGCCGCCCGGCACCGGCGACGTCCAGCTCACCATGCTGCAGCGCTTCCGCCCGGCGGGCGCGGTCATCGTCACCACCCCGCAGGACCTGGCGCTGATCGACGCTACCCGGGCAATGGACCTGTTCGGCCAGGTCGGCGTGCCGATCGTGGGGATGGTCGAGAACATGGCCGGCTATACTTGCCCGCACTGCGGCGAGGTGTCCGACCCGTTCGGCCACGGCGGGGCGGAGGCGGCCGCGCGCTCGATGGGCCTGCCGTTCCTCGGCCGCGTGCCGCTCGACATGGCGATCCGCATTGCGAGCGATACCGGAACCCCGCCCGCCGCCAACCGGGGCGGGGCGGGCGAGCCATTCCAGGCCATCGCCGCGGGGCTGGCGGCCTGGCTCGACGGCGGGGCGCAGTGACACGATGAAGCTCTCGCGCCGCGGCCTGATCGCGGGTGCTGCGGCGGGCGGGGGTCTGCTCGTCGCCTGGGCCGTCTGGCCGCGCCACTACGGCGCGCCGCTGCCGACGGGCCCGGGCGAGACGGCCTTCGACGCCTGGCTGACGATCGGCCGGGACGGGGTCGTCACCGTGGCCGTCCCGCAACTCGAGATGGGCCAGGGCGTCACCACGCTGCTGCCGCAGATCGTGGCGATGGAACTGGGGGCCGACTGGCGCCAGATCGCTGCGGGCCCCGCGCCGATCAGCGGCGCCTATCCCAACGCCGCGCTCGCGGCCCGCTGGGCCCCGCTGTGGCAGGACGGCGGCTGGCACATGCTCGCGAGCGAGCCCGACGACCTGCTGCTGCGGCGCTGGGCACAGGACGAGGCCTTCACCGCGACGGCCGAGGGCACGACGCTGGCAGCTTACGAGCGCCCGGCGCGCGAAGCCGCCGCCACGGCCCGCGCGCTGCTCTGCATGGCGGCGGCCGACCGCTGGGGCGTCGACTGGGAGGAATGCGAGACCGCCGAGGGCTTCGTCGTCCAGGGCCAGAACCGGCTGACCTTCGGCGAGTTGGCGTCCGAGGCGGCCGGGTTCGATCCCCCGTTCGCCCCGCCGCTGCGGCCCAAACCGCCCGCCGAGGTCGGCCGCGACTTCCCCGAACTGCTCGAACTGCAGACCGCCTTCCCGCGCCTCGACATGCCGAGCAAGGTCGACGGCACCTGGCAGTTCGCCGGCGACGTGCGCCTGCCGAACATGGCCTATGCGGCGATCCGCCACGGGCCGCGCACCCGGGCAGAGCTTTCCAGCTTCGACCGCCAGGCCGCGGCGGGCCTGCCGGGGCTGCTGACCGTCGTCAACGGCAAGAGGTGGCTCGCCGCGGTGGCGGACACCTGGTGGGCGGCCGAACAGGCGCTGGTGGCGCTGAATCCGCGCTTCCGGGTGACGAACCCGGTCGAATCACTGCGGCTCGACGAGGCGCTCGACGAAGGGGTCCGGCGCGACGACACGCAGCGCATCGCGACGCGCGGCGAGGGCGACGACCTGATGCCCGGCAAGCCGACACTGTCGCTGCGCTACGACATCATGCCGGCACTCCACGGCGCCATCGAGACGGCGACCTGCACCGCGCGGCTGGCCGACGGCCGTCTGGAACTGTGGCTGGCAAGCCAGGCCCCGGAAGTCGCGCGTAAGGCGGTGGCCAAGGCCCTGGACCTGAGCGAAGGCGACGTCGTGCTCTACACGATGCCTGCCGGGGGCAGCTTCGACGCGCGGCTGGAGTGCGACCACGCGATCGAGGCCGCGCTGATCGCGCGCGAGGCGGGCCGGCCGGTCCAGCTTGTCTGGTCGCGCTGGCAGGAGACGCTGATGTCCCGGCCGCGCGCGCCGGTCGCCGCCGTGCTCAGCGGGCGGATCGGCGAGGCCGGCTATATCGACACCTTTCGCGCGCGGCTCGCGATGCCTGCCACCACGGTGGAATTCGGCAGGCGTCTGTTCGGCAACCGGACCGACTGGGCGGCGATCGACGAGGCGGAGGACGAAACCGATGCCATGGCGCTCGACGGGCTGATGCCGGTCTATGCCATTCCCAACGTAGCAATCGACCATACGCCGGTCAGGATCGGCCTGCCGACCGGCCGCATGCGCGCCAATGCGCACGGCTACACCGCGTTCATGCTCGAAAGCTTCATCGACGAGGTGGCCCATCGCAACGGGCAGGAGCCGCTCGGCTATCGCATGTCGATGCTCGGCAAGAGCCCGCGGCTCGCCGCCTGCCTGCAGCGCGCCGCCGCGCTGGCGGAGTGGGACGGCGGGCAGGGCGGCAGCGGGCAGGGGATAGCCTGCCACCGGATGGGCGCGGCCGGTACGGAGGCCGATAGCGGCGGCACCATCGCCGTCGTCGCCACCGCCGCCACCGGCGAGGGAGGGGTGAAGGTCAGCCGGTTGACCGCCGCGGTGGACATCGGGCGCGTCGTCAACCGCGATCTCGCCCTGCAGCAGATCGAAGGCGGCTTGCTGTTCGGGCTCGGCCTGGCGCTCGGCTCCGGGGCGCATTACGAAGCCGGCCTGCCCGTGGGCGGCCGCCTGGCGGCGCTGCAGATTCCCGAATTGAAGGACTGCCCCGAGATCGTGGTCGAACTGATCGACAGCACCGCCGATCCGTTCGATCCGGGCGAGATCGGCGTGCCCGCGGTGGCGCCCGCGGTCGGCAATGCGCTCTTTTCCGCGACCGGGCTTCGCCTGCGCCGCCTGCCCCTGCTATCGGGCGGGCTATGACCTTCCAACCGCAGCAGCTTCCGGCCGATCATCCACCCGTCAAGAGCGGCCGCGTGGGCGTGATGCTGGTCAACCTCGGCACGCCCGATGCACCCGATCCGCGCAGCGTGAAGCGCTACCTCGGCGAATTCCTCTCCGACCGCCGCGTGGTCGAGATCCCGGCGCTGGTCTGGCAGCCGATCCTGCGCGGCATCATCCTCAACACCCGTCCCAAAAAGTCGGCCCACGCCTATTCGCAGGTCTGGACCGAGCAGGGCTCGCCGCTTGCCGCGATCACCGCGCAGCAGGCGCAGGCGCTGCAGCAGCGGCTGGGCGCGGACGTGATGGTGCGCCATGCCATGCGCTACGGGAACCCAGCCATCGGCGCCGTAATGCAGGAACTGATGGACGAGGGGCGCGAGCGCATTCTGCTCGCCCCGCTCTATCCGCAATACAGCGGCGCGACGACCGCTACGGTTGTGGACAATGCTGCGGACAAGCTGCGGGAAATGCGTTGGCAACCGTCGCTGCGCACCCTGCCGCCGTACCACGACGATCCGGCCTATATCGCCGCGCTGGCTGCCGATCTGGGCCGCCAGCTCGACGCGCTGGAATTCGTGCCCGAGGTGCTGCTGCTGAGTTTCCACGGAATGCCCGAGCGCACGTTGCACCTGGGCGACCCCTATCACTGCCATTGCCGCAAGACCGCGCGGCTGCTGGAGGATGCGCTGGCGCGCCCGGCGCTGCGCATGGTCACCACCTTCCAGAGCCGGTTCGGCCGGGCCAAATGGCTCGAGCCGGCGACCGACACGGTGCTGGAGGAAGAGGCGCGCGGCGGCACGCGGCGCCTCGCCATCGCCGCCCCGGGCTTTGCCGCCGACTGCCTCGAAACCCTCGAGGAGCTGGCCATCCGCGGCCGCGAGCAGTTCGTCGGCGCGGGGGGCGAGCACTTCCATGCGCTCGACTGCCTCAATGCGGGCGAGGCGGGCATGGCGATGCTGGAAGCGATCGTGCGGCGCGAGCTGGGGGGCTGGACGGCCTGAGGATCGGCGATGGAATTCGTCGTCCTCTTCGCCATCGTCTTCGGGATCAACCTGCTGCCGGCATTCGCGCCGCCGACGTGGTCGATCATCGTCCTTTACGGCCTCAATTCGGACCTGCCGCTGGAGGGCATCGTCCTGACCGGCGCGCTGGCCGCGGCCCTCGGCCGGTTTACCCTCGCGCACGGTTTCCGGGCCTTCGCGTCCGTCCTGTCGGACAAGACCAGGCGCAACCTTGCCGCGGTGCGCGCCGCGTTCGACCGCAACCGCAAGGGCGGGATCGTCGCGCTGGCGCTGTTTGCCGTGTCGCCGCTTTCATCGGCCCAGTTGTTCGCCGCGGCCGGCCTGGCCCGCGTGCCGCTGGTCGCCTTCACGGCCGCCTTCTTTACCGGCCGGCTGCTGTCCTATTCGTTCTATGCCGCGTCGGCCAACGTCCTGAAGCATTCGAGCCTGGGTGACTCGCTGCGGGAAGGCTTCTCGAGCCCCCTAGGCATCGCCGTCCAGGTCGCGCTTCTGCTGGCGCTGGTGGCGTTTGCGCGGATCGATTGGGAGCGGATCCTCGGCCCCGCGCCCGGCGACGCGAACGCGAGGGACGCGGAAGGGCGCTAGAAATCCACCGCCACGCCGTTGCGCTCCCAATCGCCGTAGCGGGTCGGGCTCAGTTCCTCTTCCACCTTGCTCTCGCGCGGCTCGGGGATCGGCTCGTCGGTCCAGTGCGCGGGCTTCTTGAAAGGCTTGCGGGTGGTCGGGGCGGGCATGGCGGCAAGATGGGCGCGCTGGCGCTGCGATGCAATCGCCGATAGGGGCCGGCGGATGAAGGAAACCCGATGAAGGACCCGGCAGGGACCCCCGCCCGGCGCGCGGCGCTGCGCATGCTCGATGCCGTTCTGCGGCGGGGGGAGACGCTCGACGTGGCCGAAAGCGCTGCGGCGAAGGGCCTGCTCCCCGCCGATCGTGCGCTCGCCCGCGCCATCGCCGGCGAGGTGCTGCGCTGGCTGGTCGATCTCGATGCGCTGATCGACAGCGCTACACGGCAGAATCTGCCCGACGATGCCAAGCCGCGCACGGTGCTGCGCATGATGCTGGCGCAATGGCTACGGCTCGACACGCCTCCGCACGCGGTCGTGGCGACCGGGCTGCAACTGCTGGCGGGCGGACCGCGGCGGCTGGCGCACGGGGTGTTCTCCACGCTGCACAAGCGTGGAGCCGCCTTGCCCGACGCGCCGACCCTGCCGCCGGACGTAGCCGCGCGGTGGGGCGAACGGGCGCCGGCCATCGCGGCGGGCCTGGCCGAACCGCCGCCGCTCGACCTCACGCTGCGCGATCCTGCTGCGGCGGAGGAGCTCGCCGGTGCGCTGGACGGCGTATCGCTCACGCCCGGGCACGTGCGGGTGCCGCGCGGCCTGACGGTCGAGCGGATCCGCGGATTCGAGCAGGGTGAATGGTGGGTGCAGGATCTCGCCGCCACTATCCCCGCCCGCCTGCTGGGCCCGGGGGAAGGGCGCCGCGTGCTCGACCTGTGCGCCGCGCCGGGCGGCAAGACGCTGCAACTGGCGGCGGCCGGCTGGCAGGTCACCGCGCTCGACGCCAGCGACAAGCGGCTCGACCGCCTGCGCCAAAATCTCGCCCGCACCGGCCTTGCCGCCGGGATCGTCGTGGCCGACGTGCTCGCCTGGGAACCGGAGGAGCCGTTCGACGCAATCCTGCTCGACGCGCCGTGCACCGCCACGGGCACCGCGCGCCGCCACCCCGACGTCGTCCACCGCATCGCGCCCGGGCAGATCGCCGAGATGGCCGAATTGCAGGCCGCCATGCTGGCACGCGCGGCGGGCTGGCTGAAGCCGGGCGGCACGCTGGTCTATGCCGTCTGCTCGCTCGAGCGCGAGGAAGGCGAGGGGCAGGTCGGCGAGGTCGCCCTCGAGCCGCTGCCGATCGGTGCGCAGGACCTGCCGGCGGGGCTCCTCCCGACCGCCGAAGGCTGGGTGCGGACCGATCCCGGGATGCTGGCCGATGTCGGCGGGCTCGACGGGTTCTTCATCGCCCGCTGGCGCAGGTAAATGAGCGGCCCCGACTACGACGCGATCGTGCTGGGCGCGGGCGCGGCGGGGATGATGTGCGCCGCCGAGGCGGGCAAGCGCGGCCGCCGGGTGCTGCTGATCGACAAGGCCGAGCGGCCGGGCAAGAAGATCCTCATCTCGGGCGGCGGGCGGTGCAACTTCACCAATATCCACTGCGTGCCCGAGCGTTTCCTGTCGGCCAATCCGCACTTCGCCAAGTCGGCGCTGAGCCGCTACACCCCGCGCGATTTCCTTGATCTGGTGGAGCGCCACGGCATCGCCTGGCACGAGAAAACCCTCGGCCAGCTGTTTTGCGACGGCTCGGCCAGCCAGATCGTCGACCTGCTGCTGGCCGAATGCGCGGCCGGGAATGTGGAGACGCTCTTCGGGGCATCGGTCGAGAGCGTCGAACGGAATGCTGAGCGCCTGGTTCTCACGTTGGGAGACAGCGTCGTGACCGCCTCCGCGCTTGTCGTCGCGACCGGCGGGCCGTCGATCCCCAAGATGGGTGCGACCGGCTATGCCTATGACCTTGCACGGCAATTCGGCCTCAAGGTGGTCGAGCCGCGCCCCGCGCTCGTGCCGTTGACGCTGGGCGGCGAGGACGTGCTCTTCCGCGAGCTCTCCGGCGTTGCCGCCCCCGTCGTAGCCCGCTGCGGTAAGGCGAAATTCGCCGAGGCGGCGCTCTTCACCCACCGCGGCCTTTCGGGTCCGGCAATCCTCCAGGTCTCGTCCTACTGGCGGCGCGGCGAGCCGGTCGAGATCGACTTCCTCCCCGGCACACCCGCAGACTGGCTCCTCGCGGAAAAGCGCGAAGGACCACGCGCGACCTTGCGCGGTCGGCTGCGCGAGAAGCTGCCCCAGCGCCTTGCCGACGCCCTTGCCGACCGCCTTTCGCTCGAGCGCCCGCTGGCCGATTGCAAGGACGCCGATCTGCGCCGTGCCGAGGAAGCGCTCGCCCGCTGGCGCTTTGATCCGAACGGGACCGAGGGGTTCGCCAAGGCCGAAGTCACGGTCGGCGGTGTAAGCACGGCCGAGCTGTCGTCGAAGACGATGGAGGCGAAGCGCGTGCCGGGCCTCTATTTCATCGGCGAGGCCGTGGACGTCACCGGCTGGCTCGGCGGCTACAATTTCCAGTGGGCCTAGGCCAGCGGCTGGGCGGCCGGGCAGGCGATCTGACCGCAAGCGCCTTGCGACCACCCGGAATGCGACGGGCAGAGGGCCAAAAACCGGAACAACTCCGCCGCTGGCCGGTTGAACCTGACCAGTACAAGTTTCGAAGGCCGAAATGTCCAGGATTTTGATCGTTGAAGATGAAATTCTCGTAGCGAGCGAGATGAGCTACATCCTGGAGGATGGCGGCCATCAATGCGTCGGGATCGCGCCCGACCTCGCGAGCGCCGAGACATTCTTCGACGAGAAGCTGGACCTCGCGCTCGTCGACCTCAACTTGCGCGACGGCCTGACCGGGCCGGAAATCGGCCGGCGGCTCTCGTCAGCCGGCGTGCCGGTGATCTTCGTGACCGCTAACCCGGCGCAGCTTCACCAGGGCGTGGCGGGGACGATCGGCGTCCTGACCAAGCCGACCGATGAAGCGACGTTGCTCGCGGCGGTCAATTTCGGGTTGGAACGAGCTTCTGGGCATGCAGCCGTTGCGCCACCGACCATGCGTCTGTTCGGCTGACGCTGCCCATCCGGCCGCAAAAGCGGACGGAAATCCTCCCATTTAGAAGAACCTAGCGCGCCAGATTGCGTATCGGCGCGCGTGCCACGGCGTGAAGTCCGCCGGGCTCCCATTCGCGCTGCAGTGTTCCGCCCAACTGCTGGACGATGCTCATCTGGGCAAGCTTGGTGCCGAACCCTTCTTGCACCGGCGGCCCGGCGATCGGTGGCCCGCCGGCCTCGCGCCAGGTCAGCACCGCCTCGTCATTGTCGCGCGCGATATCGAGCGTCACCGTGCCCACATCCGAAGAAAGCGACCCGTACTTCACCGCATTGGTGGCGAGTTCGTGAACCAGCAGGGCCAGCGGCGTCGCCCCGCGGTCGTCGATCCGCACATCGGTGCCTTCCACCGTGATGCGCCCTTCGGCCATGGCCGGATATGGGCTGAGAACATCGCGGCAGAGCGCGATCAGGCTCTCGGTTTCCACCTGCGGCCGCGACTGATCGGAATGGGGTCGCACCAGTTCGTGCGCTCGACCAAGGGCGGAAATGCGCATCTGGAGTTCGGAAGCGAATTCGCGATGGTCCGGCGCGCGCCGGGCCGAAAGACCGATCAGGCCGCCGATGACCGAGAAGATGTTCTTGATCCGATGGCTCAGTTCGCGCCCGAGGATCTCGTTTTGCTGGGCAATTTCCTTCTGCTTGTGAATGTCGGTACAGGTACCCATCCACCGCACGATGTTGCCGTCGCCGTCATGGACCGGCATCGCGCGGCCCAGCACCCAGCGGTAATCGCCGGACCGATGGCGCAGCCGGTACTCGATCTCGTAGGGCTCACCTGTCTCGAGACTTTTGCGCCAACTGGCCCAGGCACGTTCCTGGTCGTCGGGATGGAACATGCCGTTCCACGCCTCGCCGTCGGTCGAACCCTCGGGCACGCCCGTGTATTCGTACCAGCGCGAGTTGTAATAGTCGTGAAACCCGTCGGGCAAGGTCGACCAGACCATATGCGGGAAGGCGTCGGCCAGCGTGCGAAAGCGAAGATCGCTTTCGCGCAGCGCGTTGCGTGCGGAGGTCAGTTCGGCTTCGGCGCGATCGAGCCTGTCGGCGGGTGTGGGCAATCGAATTCCTTTACGTCGGCGCAACGGCTCAAGCCGCCAACGGTTGCAACGCGTGTCCGCTACAGGAGCGTTTCCTTACATATCATGATCTGGCCGGTCCATGTCGACAACCCGAGTGCCGCCTACGCCTGCTTCACCTTCGCGGCGAAGCTCTTGCGCAGCTTCAGCAGCTTGGGCGGAATGACGGCGAGGCAGTACGGATTGCGCTGTCCTTCCCCCTCCCAGTATTCCTGGTGGTAGTCTTCCGCCGGATACCATTCGCTCACCGGTTCGATGGTGGTGACCGCCTGCTCGCCCGGATGATCCGCGTTCCAACGCTCGATCGCGGCTTCGGCCTCGGCACGCTGATCGTCGGTCGGGAAGATCGCGCTGCGATACTGCGTGCCGATGTCGTTGCCCTGGCGGTTGAGCTGGGTCGGATCGTGAGTGCCCAGAAACACGTCGAAGATTTCGCCGAGGCCGATCGTCGCGGGATCGAAGGTCACGCGGATCGCTTCGGCATGGCCGGTCTGGCCGCCGCACACCTGCTTGTACGTCGGATCCGCCACGGTTCCGCCGATATAGCCGCTCTCGACCTCGCTCACGCCGATCACGTCGCGGAACACAGCCTCGGTGCACCAGAAGCAGCCACCGGCCACGATTGCCTGTTCGCTCATGAAATTCTCCTTCGCAGGGGAGATAGGAAGGCGCCTGCAACTTGTCATCGCCGGCAGCACGCGTAGTCTGGCGCAAAGGGAGAGATACGATGAGCCGACCGATATTTGCCGCCGCCTTGCTGGCGCTCGCCGCGCCATTCGCCACGGCGCCCGCTGCGGCCGACCCAGCGGCGCTGGCGCAATCGCTGGGACACGAGCGGCGGGCCGCCGATCGCGTGCGGGACGAGTGGCGTCACCCCGCCGAAACGCTGACGTTCTTTCAGGTCGATCTGGGCATGACCGTGGTCGACTACATGCCGGCCGACGGCTGGTACTCGCGGGTGCTGATCCCCTACCTTGGAGGGGCGGGCACCTATGTCGGCCTCAATCCCGACCTTCATCCGCGGCTGACCGGCTACTGGGACATGTATCGCAACGCGGCGGAGAAGATCCCCGCCGACGCGAAGGGCTGGGTCGGCTCCGACGGTGCGCGCGTGATTGGCGCCAACACCGATACCGTTCCGGCGGACCTCGAGGGCAAGGCCGACCGGGTTCTCATCTTCCGCGAAATCCACAACATGCGCCGGGCCGGCTGGCTGCACGATTCCATGGTCGCCTTCCGCAAGCTGCTGAAGCCCGACGGGATGGTCGGCGTGGTCCAGCACCGCGCCAGGGCCGACGCCCCGGCGGCGGAGACCCTGGGCGACAAGGGCTATCAGCGTGAAAAGGACGTGATCGCCCTGTTCGATGCCTATGGTTTCGATCTGGTCGCCAAGAGCGAGATCAACGCCAATCCCAAGGATCCGGCCGATTGGGAGGGCGGGGTCTGGTCTCTTCCGCCCGGCATGCGCGGCGCGACGACCGATGCCGAGAAGGCGCGGCGCTCGGCCATCGGGGAAAGCGACCGCATGACCCTGCTGTTCCGCAAGCGGCCCTGAACCGCTTGCGCCCATTTCCAATTGATGTGACAATGTATCATTAGGGTTGGAATGGAGTGAGTCGCATGAATTTGGCCCGATTTTCGCTCGTCACGGGGGCCGCCCTAGCGCTGGCCGCCTGCGGTGATGCGCCTTACGACCCGCGCGGGGTCGATCATGGGGAAACGCTGCTGTCGGTCAGCGCCACCGGTCAGGCCGAGAGCCGTCCCGACGAGGCGTTCTTCCAGGCTGGCGTCAATTCCTTCGCGGCCACCGCCCGCGCGGCGAGCGAGGCCAACACGCGCGACATCGCCAAGGTTGTCGCCGCCCTGCGTGCCGCGGGCATTCCCGAAGCGGACATCCAGACCCGCGCGGTCAGCGTGGGCAAGGTCGACTGGGGCCCGAACAAGGGCCAGTTCCAGGCGAGCAATGTCGTCGCCGTGACCGTCCGCAAGATCGACTCCGCCGGCCAGGCGGTCACGGCCGCCACCGAAGCCGGGGCCAACATCCTCTCCGGCCCGGACCTGCGCATGTCCGATCCAGAAAAGGCCGCCACCGAAGCATACGGCGCAGCTTATCGCGCGGCGAAGGCCCGGGCCGAAGCCTATGCCGGGGCTGCGGGGATGGAGATCTCGCGCGTGCTGACCATTCGCGATGGCGGGGGATCGCAGGGCAACCAGTATCTCCCCGGCGTTCCGGTCGCTCCGCCGCCGCCGCCCCCCATCGCGCAGCAGGCCAGCCCGGAAAGCGGCAGGATTATGCCCGGCCAGACGACCAGCATGGTTTCGGTTCAGGTGGACTTCGCGCTCGTCCCGAAATAATCGCCGGGCATGACCAAGCTCACCGTTGCCGCCCTCCAGCTTGCGCTCGGCTCGACCGACGAGCGTGACAACATTGCCGCCGTTTCTACCCTGGTGGAGGAAGCTGCGGGCAAGGGCGCGCAGGTGATCCTGCCGCCCGAGCTGTTCAGCGGGCCCTATTTCTGCGCGGTGGAGGACGATGCCCTATTCGCTCTCGCGCGGCCGACGGCAGAGCACCCCTCGGTCGTCGCGATGCGCGAACTGGCAGGCAAGCTCGGCGTGGCGATCCCGACCAGCTTCTTCGAGCGTGACGGACACCACTATTACAACACCTTCGCGATGATCGGTCCCGACGGCGAGATCATGGGGACCTATCGCAAGAGCCACATCCCCGACGGGCCGGGGTACGAGGAGAAGTTCTATTTCCGCCCGGGCAACGACGGGTTCAAGGTGTGGGACGTCTTCGGCGCGCGGATCGGCATCGGTATCTGCTGGGACCAGTGGTATCCCGAGACCGCCCGCTGCCTGGCCCTGCTGGGCGCGCAGGTGCTGTTCTATCCCACCGCCATCGGCAGCGAGCCGAAAGACGCGGAGATGGACACCAGCCGAATGTGGCGCCGCGCGATGATCGGCCATGCGGTGTCGAATTGCATGCCGGTGGTCGCCGCCAACCGCATCGGATACGAAAGACCGCGGGGTGCGCAGGGGCAGGCGTTCTACGGCCACAGCTTCATCTGCGACGAATGGGGTGATTACCTCGCGGAGTTCGGCTGCGACGAAAGCGGCGCGCTCGTCTCGACGCTCGACCTGGAGCAGGGCCGCAGGCACCGGGCCAGCTGGGGCTTCTTCCGCGATCGCCGGCCGCAGCTTTACGGGCGCATCGCGGAAGATATCTGACCGCGTGGCCGGCGCATGACCGACGATCCACGCCCGCTGCCCGCACAACCCCCGCGCTATCTGATCGCGCTGGGATCGAACCGGCGCCATGGCCGCTACGGCGCGCCGCGCAAGGTGCTCGATGCGGCCGTGGCGCGGCTCGAACAGGAAGGGGTCGATATTGTCCGGCAGGCGCCGACGCTGGAGAGCGAGCCGGTGGGTCCCTCGCTCCGCCGCTATGCCAACTCCGCCGCGCTGGTCGAAACGGACCTTGCGCCGCCCGACCTGCTCGCCCTGTGCAAGTGGCTCGAGCGCGAGTTCGGCCGGCGGACCGGCGGCCAGCGATGGCAGTCGCGGGTGCTGGATCTCGACCTCGTGCTGTGGAGCGGCGGCGCGTGGTCCTCGCCCGGCCTTACGATACCCCATCCCCTGTACCGCGAACGCGACTTCGTCCTCACACCGGCCGCCGCCATCGCCCCCGGGTGGCGCGATCCGCTGAGCGGGCTGACCGTCCGCCAGTTGCGCGCCCGCTTGACCGGTCCCCGGCCGCTGCCTAGGTGGCGCGGGTGGCGGGGCCCGTAGCTCAGTAGGTAGAGCAGCTGACTTTTAATCAGCGGGTCACAGGTTCGAATCCTGTCGGGCTCACCACGATTCCCTTCATTCGCGACGCGCCAGCGATCAGCCGTTGAAGTCCGCGATGTACAGCGGCCGCGCGTCCGGGGAGCGTGATGCGGCGATTACCAGGTCGACGCCCTCGACCGTGATGGCCAGGGTGCCCTGCTCGGTGATCTCGACCAGGCCCTTCGCCTTCAGGTACCAGGCATGGAAATCCATCTGCTCGTTGGTGCAGCCGACCATCTCCTCGAGCACGTAGGCCGGGATGCCAGGCTCCCCGGGCGACTGCCGGCGTTGCTTGTAAAGTTTCAGCAGGATGGCCGTATGGGCCGCGCCGTCCTCGATCGCGTCCGGATCCTTTATCTGGCCGTTGGCATGGGTTTCCGGAATCGCGGGATCGATGCCCATTTCCTGAAAGTACGACCGATCGTAATCCGAACGCGTCTCGGGATCGCGCAACACCCGGTACGCTTCCACCGTCTCGCTGAACCGGTCGACATCCGCTGTCGCGCTGGAATCCGGGTGATAGAGCTTGGCGAAGCGATGATAGGCGCCTTCCAGCTCGCGAGGGCTGCAGTCGAAGTTCACCTGCAGGCGTGCATAGTAGTCGACGAACGAAGACGCGCTGTTCATCGCGCGTGGCTAGAACGAAACGCGCGCCGAGGCTAGCTGCCGCTTACTTGCCAACTTGCCAGGTCAACTTGCGAAAGCGCCGCCGTTTCGGGCGAGAATGACCCGGGCCATCTTCACCTTGGGACCGATCTTGTCCGGATCGACCGTTACGAAAATCTTCCCCTCGCGTATCTGCATCTCGAAATACGAGACCTCGCGATTGTCCACATCGATATCGGTCAACATCTTGGCGATTGCGCTGCCGGTCGCGCCCAGTGCGCCGCCCACGCCCGCGATGGCCGAAAGCGCCTGGACCGCCACCGCGCCGCCGACCGCGATGGGGCCGATTCCGGGAATGGCCAGGAGCGTCATGCCGAAGATGGCACCGGCCAGTCCGCCGCCGAGCGTGGCCGAGGCGACGCTGAGTTTCGAGTGGCCGGCGGGATACTCGCCCATCGTGTCGACGAAGTGGCTCGCGCGCCACAGGATCGAGATCGCCTCGCGGTCGATGCCCTCGGCCACCAGTTCCTTGAAGGCGTGTTCGGCCAGTTCGGGGCTTGCGAACACCGCCGTCACGTGGCTGCGTTGCCGCTTCGAATGCAGCTCGAACGCATCGGCGAAATAGCGGGCGAACGCGTTCCGCTCGCTCTCCAGCGCGAACGTCACGCGCAGGCCGGCCCGGTCGTGCAGCTTCACGACGCTGGGCGTCGCGCTCGGCCGGTAGAGGGTGCGCAGCAGCATCGCGACGCTTTGCGGAAGCAGCTTCTGGTTGGTGCCGCGGTTGATCCAGGTCAGGGCAACCGGCTTGGGATGATCGCGGCGCAGGTAGTTGAGCGCGGCAAGCTCGCGGGCCTTGATGACGAAGGGGTGGCCGGCTTCGGGCGCGCACTTCTCCTCGCTCGCAAGATGCGCAGTTAACGTCTTCAGCCCCGACATACGTTTTTGTTAGCAACGGTTAAGTTCCACGTCGAATTACAAAAGCAGATGGTACGATTTCGGCACGAAGATTGATCTTCGGCCCATGCGGGTCGAAAGGGCCGGGCATCCCGCGCATCGCCGTGCCGGATTTGCGGCCCCTGTCCGCCCAATCTCCTTGCCTCGCCTCGCTCGCACGCATAGGCGAGGGAAACAAGTTTCAGAAGCAACGGAATTACTCATGCGCCAGATCGACCATTTCATCGCCGGGGACCAGACGGGCGGAACCGGTTCGGCAGGGGCCCGCACGCACAAGGTGTGGAATCCCTCGACCGGCGAGATCCAGGCGGAAGTGGCGCTGGGCGATGCCGCCTTGCTCGATCGCGCCGTGGCCACCGCAAGGGCGGTGCAACCCGCCTGGGCGGCGACCAATCCGCAGCGCCGGGCGCGGGTCATGTTCCGCTTCAAGCAGCTGATCGAGGACAACATGCAGGAGCTGGCCGAACTGCTCAGCTCCGAGCACGGAAAGGTCATCGACGATGCCAAGGGCGACGTGCAGCGCGGGCTGGAGGTGATCGAGTTCGCCTGCGGTATCCCGCAGGTTCTCAAGGGCGATTACACCAACGGCGCCGGGCCGGGCATCGATGTCTATTCGATGCGCCAGCCGCTCGGCATCGGCGCGGGCATCACGCCGTTCAACTTCCCGGCGATGATCCCGATGTGGATGTTCGGCATGGCGATCGCCGCGGGCAATGCCTTCATCCTCAAGCCCAGCGAGCGCGATCCCAGCGTGCCCGTGCGCCTGGCCGAGCTGTTCCTGGAGGCGGGCGCGCCCGAAGGCCTGCTGCAGGTCGTCCACGGCGACAAGGAGATGGTCGACGCCATCCTCGACCACCCTGACATCGCCGCGGTCAGCTTCGTCGGCTCGTCCGACATCGCGCACTACGTCTACAAGCGCGGTGTCGCGGCCGGGAAGCGCGTGCAGGCGATGGGCGGGGCCAAGAACCACGGCGTGGTCATGCCCGATGCCGATCTCGACATGGTCGTCAGCGATCTGGCCGGGGCGGCCTTCGGCTCCGCGGGCGAGCGGTGCATGGCGCTGCCGGTGGTGGTGCCGGTGGGCGAAGACACGGCCGAGCGTCTGCGCGAAAAGCTGATCCCGGCAATCAACGCCCTGCGCGTCGGGGTCTCGAACGATCCCGAGGCGCATTACGGCCCGGTCGTGACGCCCGAACACAAGGCGCGGGTCGAGCAGTGGATCGACACCGCCGAGCGCGAGGGCGGGGAGATCGTGATCGACGGCCGCGGCTTCAGCCTGCAGGGGCACGAGAAGGGCTTCTTCATCGGCCCGACGCTGATTGACCGGGTCACGCCCGACATGTCGAGCTACCAGGAAGAGATCTTCGGACCCGTGCTGCAGATCGTCCGCGCGAAGGATTTCGAGGAGGCGCTGCGCCTGCCCAGCGAGCACCAGTACGGCAACGGCGTCGCCATCTTCACCCGCAACGGCCACGCCGCGCGCGAGTTCGCCCACCGGGTCAACGTCGGCATGGTCGGGATCAACGTGCCGATCCCGGTGCCGGTCAGCTACCACAGCTTCGGCGGCTGGAAGCGCAGCGGGTTCGGCGATGTCGACCAGTACGGCATGGAAGGCCTGCGCTTCTGGACCAAGGCCAAGAAGGTGACCCAGCGCTGGCCCGACGGTGGCGGGGACGGGTCGAACGCCTTCGTCATCCCGACAATGGGGTGAGGGTACTCATCTAGTCGGTCGCGCCGTTCTCAGGCTGAGATCGCCGCCACCTCGGCCAGCACCCGCTCGGCCCATTCGGGGCGGCAGATCAGCAGGTCGGGCATCCAGGTGTCCGGCCGATTGTAGACCAGCGGGCTTCCGTCGATGCGGCTGGCATGCAGGCCATGCGCCAACGCCACGGCTGCGGGGGCGCAAGAATCCCATTCGTACTGGCCGCCGGAGTGGAGATAGATTTCCGCTTCGCCGCGCACGACCGCCATCGCCTTCGCGCCGGCACTGCCCATGGGCAGGAGTTCGCCGCCGATCCGTTCGGCCACCGCCACGGCCTCGGCCGCCGGGCGGGTGCGGCTGACGACGAGGCGGGGCGCCGCGTCGCCGGTCGCTGCCAAGGGCTGGGGCCGATCGGTCCGCAGGACGAGGTCGAGGCCCGGCAGCGCCACGGCGCCCACCAAGGGCGCTCCGTTTACCGCCAGCGCGACATGCACCGCCCAGTCGGTCCGTCCTTCGGAATATTCGCGGGTGCCGTCGACCGGGTCGACGATCCACACTCGCTCGCTGACGAGGCGGGCGGGACTGTCCTTCTCCTCTTCGGAAAGCAGGCCGTCGGCCGGCCGCAGGTCGCGCAGGGCGGAAACGAGGAAGGCGTTGGCTTCGAGGTCGCCGGCCCGGCCCAGGTCCTTGCCGTGATGCTGTCCGCTGGCCCGCACCTCCAGCAGGATGCGCCCCGCTTCGGCAGCAAGATGGGCGGCTAGCTCGGCATCGGTCATTGGGCGGGCGACCGGGCCTTGATGACCCTGCGCACGATATATTCCGCCGCCTCGGCGGGGGTCATCTCGACCGTGTTGACGGTGATGTCGGGCTTGTCGGGCGCCTCGTAGGGACTGTCGATACCCGTGAAGTTCTTCAGCTTGCCCTCGCGTGCCTTCTTGTAGAGGCCCTTCACGTCGCGTGCTTCGGCCACTTCCAGCGGGGTGTCGACGAAGATCTCGACGAACTCGCCCTCGGGCAGCATTTCGCGCACCATCTGCCGCTCGGCGCGGAACGGGCTGATGAACGCGGTGAGCACGATCAGGCCCGCGTCGGCCATCAGCTTGGCGACCTCGCCCACGCGGCGAATGTTCTCGATCCGGTCGGCCTCGGTAAAGCCCAGGTCCTTGTTAAGCCCGTGACGCACGTTGTCGCCGTCGAGCAGGAAGGTGTGGCGGTTCATCAGGTTGAGCCGCTGCTCGACTTCGTTGGCAATGGTCGACTTGCCCGATCCCGACAGGCCGGTGAACCACAGCACGAGCGGCGTCTGGTTCTTCAGCGCGGCGTGATCCTCGCGCCCGATGGTCGTCGCCTGCCAGTGCACGTTCTGCGCGCGGCGCAGGCTGAAATGCAGCATGCCGGCGCCGACCGTGCGGTTGGTGATCTTGTCGATCAGGATGAAGCCGCCCAGCGTGCGGTTGTCGGCATAGGGCTCGAACACGATCGGCCGGTCGGTGGTGATCTCGGCCACGCCGATGGAATTGAGGTGCAGCGTCTTGGCCGCGAGATGCTCCAGCGTGTTGACGTTGATCTCGTACTTCGGCTCGGCGACCGTGGCGGAGACGGTCTGGGTCGCCAGCTTCAACTGGTAGCCGCGCCCGGGCAACAGGGCCTCGTCGTCCATCCACACGATGGTTGCTTCGAACTGGTCGGAAACCTCGGGCGGGGCATCGGCCGCGGCGATGACGTTGCCGCGCGAACAGTCGATCTCGTCGGTCAGGGTCAGAGTGACCGACTGCCCGGCCTGGGCACCGGGCATGTCGCCGTCGAAGCTGGCGATGGTCGCCACCGTGCTGGTCTTGCCCGAGGGCAGGATGCGCACCGGATCGCCCGGCCTGACCGCGCCGGTCGCAATGAGGCCCGAAAAGCCGCGGAAGTCGAGGTTGGGCCGGTTGACCCACTGGACCGGCAGGCGAAACGGTTTCTCGGCGTCGACCGCGGAGCGGACCTCGACCGTCTCGAGATGGTCGACCAGCGAAGGGCCGTCGTACCAGGGGGTATTGTCCGACCGCCCGGTGATGTTGTCGCCCTTGAAGCCGCTGATCGGGATCGCGGTGAAACTCTCTATGCCGATGCTTTCGGCAAAGGCGCGATAGTCGGCCACAATGGCCTCGAACGTCGCCCGGTCGTAGTCGACCAGGTCCATTTTGTTGACCGCCAGCACCAGGTTGCGGATGCCCAGCAGGTGGCACAGGTAGCTGTGCCGCCGGGTCTGCACGAGAACGCCCTTGCGCGCATCGACCAGTATGACCGCCAGGTCCGCCGTGCTCGCGCCGGTCACCATGTTGCGGGTGTACTGCTCGTGCCCCGGGCAATCGGCGACGATGAACTTGCGTTTCTCGGTGTTGAAGAAGCGATAGGCGACATCGATCGTGATGCCCTGCTCGCGTTCGGCGGCCAGGCCGTCGACCAGCAGCGCGAAATCGATCTCCTGGCCCTGCGTGCCGACTTTCCTGGAATCCGCCTCGAGCGCCGAGAGCTGGTCCTCGAAGATCATCTTGGAATCGTAGAGCAAGCGGCCGATCAGGGTTGACTTGCCGTCGTCCACGCTGCCGCAGGTGATGAAACGCAGCAGCGTCTTGTGCTGGTGCCGGTCGAGATAGGCGTCGATGTCCTCGGCGATGAGGGCATCGGTTTCGTAGATCGCGTCGGCGGCGGGGCGGTCGGCCATCAGAAGTACCCCTCCTGCTTCTTCTTCTCCATCCCGGCGCCGCCGGCATCCTTGTCGATCACGCGGCCCTGGCGTTCGGAGGTGGTCGTCAGGAGCGTTTCCTGAACGACGTCGGACAGGGTCGCCGCCTCGCTCTCGACCGCGCCGGTCAGGGGGAAGCAGCCCAGCGTGCGGAAACGGATCGAGCGTTCGGTGATTTCCGGCCGCCGGCCGAGCACGCGTTCGAGCCGCTCGATATCGTCGGCCATCAGCAGTTGCCCGTCATGCACGAAGGTCGGCCGGACCTGTGCGAAGTAGAGCGGCACGATCTCGATCCCCTCGGCCATGATGTATTGCCAGATGTCGAGTTCGGTCCAGTTGCTGATCGGGAAGACGCGGATGCTCTCCCCCTTGTTCTTGCGCGCGTTGTAGAGGTTCCACAGCTCGGGCCGCTGGTTCTTGGGATCCCAGCCGTGGCTCGCGGTGCGGAACGAGAAGATGCGCTCCTTCGCGCGGCTCTTTTCCTCGTCGCGCCGGGCGCCGCCGAAGGCCGCATCGAAGCCGTAGTGGTCGAGCGCCTGCTTCAGCCCTTCGGTCTTCCACATGTCGGTGTGCAGCGGCCCGTGGACGAATGGATTGATCCCGCGCGCCTCGGCCTCCGGGTTGCGGTAGACGAGGAGCTCCATGCCGGCTGCCTGCGCCGCCTTTTCGCGCAGGGCGTACATGTCCTTGAACTTCCAGGTCGTGTCGACGTGAAGCAGCGGGAAGGGCGGCGGCGAGGGGTAGAACGCCTTGCGCGCGAGGTGCAGCATCACCGCGCTGTCCTTGCCGATCGAATAGAGCATGACCGGGCGTTCGGTCTCGGCCACCACCTCGCGCATGATGTGGATAGCCTCGGCCTCGAGGCGCTGGAGATGGGTCAGGGCAGTCATGGTCGGCGACAGGTAGGATCGACCCACCGCAGCGTCCACATGGAGAATGTTGGGCTTTTGAAACCCTAGATGGGCGCGACCAGCGTGGCCCGGCAGCCGACGTGCTCGGTATCGTATTGGATCTTGCTCTTCAGGCTGCCGGCCATCGCGGCGATCAGCTTCGAGCCGAGGCCGGTGCCCTTGGGCGGGCCATCGCCCAGGCCGCAGCCGTCGTCCTCGACCTCCAGCCGGAAGGTATCCTCGCCCTCGCGCATCAGCCGCACCCGGACTTCGCCGGTTTCGCCTTCGCGATAGGCGTACTTGCACGCGTTGGAGACCAGTTCGTTGACGATCACGCCCAGCGAAACCGCCTTGTCGGTCTTCAGCCGCAGGGCTTCGGCTTCCAGCATGATCGAGCGCGGGCTGACCGGGCTCGACCAGGTCTGCTGCAGTTCCTGCACGATGGCGCTGAGGTATTCGTCCATCGCCACGCTCTCGACGTCGTTCGAGGTGTAGAGCTTGCGGTGGACCGCGGCGATCGCCTGGATGCGGCGCTCGGTATCGGCCAGCGCGGTGCGCGCAGCCTCGTCGGGCAGCAGGCGCGACTGCATCGAGACCATCGCGGTGATCAGCTGCAGCGAGTTGGCAACGCGGTGATTGACCTCGCGCAGCAGGGCCTCCAGCCGCTCGTTGGCCGCTTCGGCATCTGCCAGGGCCTGGTCCTTCTCCAGTTCCAGCCGTACGCGCGCCAGGGCCTGCGACAGGCCCTGTTCCAGCAGGTCGACGAAGCCGTCGTCAGCCGATTTGACGACGTATTCGGAGGCGCCGGCCTTCATCGCCTCGACCGCGATGCGTGTCTCGTCGGAACCGGTCACGTAGATCACCGGAGGGCAATCGGGCAGCTTCTTGAGTTCGACGAGCGTCTCCAGGCCGCTCATCTCGGGCATGTAATGGTCGACCGCGATGATGTCGAAACCGCCGCCCCTGGCCTGTTCGATCCCCTCGCGCCCGGACTCCGCCCCGACGACGGTATGCCCCCGCCGCCCGAGCTTCTTCTCGACCAGCCGCCTCAGGCCGGGATCGTCGTCGATGTAGAGGATGCGACGCGGTTGTTTCATCAGGTGTCGGCGATCTCTGGGAGCTGGATGACCGACAAGAACAGCCCAAGCTGGCGGATCGCGTCGGCAAAGCTTTCGTAATTCACCGGCTTGGTGATGTAGACGTTGCAGCCAAGGTCGTAGCAGCGCTCGATCTCGGTCTTGTCGTCGGTCGTCGTCAGGACAACCACGGGCACCTTGTGCAGCCGGGGATCGCCCTTGATCTTCGACAGGATGTCCGTCCCGCTCATGTCGGGCAGGTTCAGGTCGAGCAGCACCAGCGCCGGGCCGTTCTGCGCAGGCCCTTCGGGATGATCGAACAGGTATTCCAGCGCCGAAGTCCCATCCAGGAAATGCTTCAGCTGGTTGGAAATTCCGGCACGCCGGATGTTCTTCTCGATCAGGCGTGCGTGCCCCTCGTCATCTTCGATCATGACGATCCGCACCGTCTGGGTCTCAGCCATCTACAGCCCCCTCGTCCACGTATTCGGTCGGTAATGTAACGGTGAAAACAGAACCTTCGCTGAATTGCGACCTGACTTCGACGGTTCCGCCCAAACGGTATGCCAGCGCCCGGACGTTGGCAAGGCCGATGCCTTCGCCGCGCTGGTCCTGCTCGCCCGACCGGCGGAACAGCTCGAAGATGCGCTCGTGATCGCCTTCCTTGATGCCGCGGCCGTTGTCCTCCACCTCGAAGATCGCCCTGTCGCCGTCCTGCCTGCCGCTGACGACGATCCGCCCGGGCACACCGGGACGAAGGTACTTGAGGGCGTTCTCGATCAGATTGGTGAAGATCTGCTCTACCGCGATCCGGTCGTGGCGGATTGCCGGAAGGGGCTGCAGGACTATTTCGGCGTCGCGGTCTTCGGCCAGTGTCGTCAGCGAGGCTGCAATTTCGTCGAGCAGGACGTTCATGTCGAGCTCGACCGGCGTGAGCACGCGGCGGCCCTGGCGCGAAAGGGCGAGGATTGCGTTGATCAGCCGGTCCATCTTCTGGGTGGAGGAGCGGATGAAACCGATTGCCTCGGGCAGGTCCTCGCGCACGGCGAACGCTGCGTCCTGCGAAACGAGGTCGGGCCGTTCCGCCTCCACCTTGTCGAGGAAAGTGGCCAGTTGCTTGTCCGCACCCTCCAGTTCGGAGGTGAACCCCATCACGTTGACCAGCGGTGCGCGCAGGTCGTGGCTCACGATGTAGGCGAAGCGCTGAATCTCCTCGTTGGCCCGGCGCAGGTCCGCGGTGCGATCCGCGACCAAACCCTCGAGACTGGCGTTCAGGCGGCTCAATTCGGCGCGGCTGACGAAGACCGCCCTCAACTGGCGGCGCAGCAGCCAGATCGTGCCCAGTGCGGTGAACAAAAGCGCAAAGCCGACCAGGCCGAGGAGAAGGCGAACGTAGTTCTGCGACCTGATGTCGGATTCCTGGCGATCGCGCAGCAGATCGTCCTCGGCCCGTTCGATGGCATCGGCGAGGGCGCGGATTTCGCGAATGCGCCGCAGGTCGGTTCCATCGAGCAGTTCCCGCGAGGCGAAGTCGGCGGCGTCGGACGAAACCAGCCGGTTGGAATCCTCGAGACTGGCGATTTCTTCGCGGATGAGCGGGCGCAGTCGTGCCATGCGCTGCTGCTGTTCGGCATTGTCGAGGATGAACTGGTCGATCCGGTCGAGATTGCCGAGCAGTTGCGCCTTCGATTCACGGTACACGCCGAGCCGTTCAGCTTGTCCGCTGATGATGTATCCGCGCGATGCCGCGATCGCCCGTTCCAGCGCGCCGCTCGTGTCCGAAATCAGGTCCTTCACCTCGTAGGTGTGCTGGACCATGGCGCCCGCCCGGTCGGTTGCGCGCAGCCCGTTGATTACGAAGACGAAGGCGATCAGCAGCAGGATGAAGCTGAACGACAGACCGGCAAGGCCGATCTGGTTGATCCGTGCTTCGGTGAAGATTTCGCCGCGCTTGGCTCGCTCTGAGGCGTTTGGCATCGCGCTGGGCTAGACGAAAGTGCGCGCTATGCAAGTGGGGCCCCGCCTGCCGCACGGGCAGGCGGGGCGACCGGCATCAGAAAATGCGCGCGGCCGTCTCGGCCGGGGCGTCGAGCAGGGCCTCGAGCTCGTCGTCGAGCTTGAGGATGGTCAGCGAGGCGCCCGCCATCTCGAGGCTGGTGCAGTATTCGCCGACGTAGTTGCGCACCACGGTGAAGCCGGCCTTCTCGGCCAGCGCATGGGCCTTGGCATACATCACGTAGAGTTCGGTGATTGGCGTGCCGCCGAGGCCGTTGACCATGATGGCCACGCGGTCGCCGCTCTTGAAGGGGACGTCCTCGGCCACGGCGTTGAACAGTTCCTCGGTGATCTCGTCGGCGCTCTTGATCTTCTCGCGGCGGCGGCCCGGCTCGCCGTGGATGCCCACGCCGACTTCCATCTCGTCGTCACCGATGTCGAAGATCGGCGTGCCCTTGGCGGGCGGGATGCAGCTGGTCAGCGCGACGCCCATGGTGCGCACGTTGTTGTTGACCTTGTCGGCGATCGCCTCGACCTCGTCCAGGCTCTTGCCCTGGTCGGCGGCGGCGCCACAGCACTTGATGACGAAGAAGTTGCCGGCCACGCCCCGGCGGCCGACGGTGTAGAGGCTGTCTTCCACGGCAACGTCGTCGTTGATCCAGAACTGGCGGACGTTGATCCCCTCGGCCTGGGCCATCTCGGTCGCCATGTCCCAGGCCATGCGGTCGCCCTGGTAATTGTTGACCAGCACCAGCACGCCGGCATCGGAATTGCAGGCCTTGATCGTCTCGTAGCAGGAATCGACCGCCGGGGCGGCGAACACCGCACCCTGGCAGGCGCCGGTCAGCATGCCGGGGCCGACCGCCATGACGTGCGCCGGTTCGTGGCCCGAGCCCGAACCCTGGACCACCGAGACCTTGGAATTGTCCGGCCCGCCCTTGCGGCAGATCATCTGGAATTCGGGCGTGTAGCTCAGCAGGTCGGGATTGGCATCGACGATGCCCTGCATGAATTCTGGCACGAACTGGGCCGGGTCGTTGACGAACTTCTTCATGGGTCGGGTCCTCTCCGTAAGGGTCTGAATTAGGCTGTTGCCTTGACGACTTCGGGCGCGGTCGGCGCAACGGCGACGCCGTTGGCCTTGGCCCAGTCGGTCAGGATTGTGGCGATGGCGACGATGCCCGGATCGGGCGTATTGGCGCTGCGCTCGCCCACCTGGCTGGCGCGGCCGCGATGGGCCACGAGGGTGCGCGTCTCGTCGACCGCGGCATCGGCCACGCGGGCCGCATCGCCCAGCGCGGCGGTGCTGTCACCGCTGGCGGAATGCTCGACCAGCTTCTCGTGCACCGGGATCAGCGCGTCGAGCAGCGTCTTGTCGCCGCGCTTGGCGCCGCCGCGGGCCTGGATCCCCTCGATCGCCGAGCCGAGCATGCCGGCCAGGTCCTCCACGGTGACCTCGGTCTTGCCGCGGGTCAGCATGGCGGCCTTCATGAAACCGGTGCCCCAGATCGGGCCCGAGCTGCCGCCGACGTGCTTGCTGACGAGCATCGAGATCTTGAGCAGCATCGCGCCGATGTCGGTCTTGGGGATGTCGTCCCATTCCTTCTCGATCTGGCGAAAGCCGGTCGCGAGCGAGGTGCCGAAGTCGCCGTCGCCCGCCAGCCCGTCGAGGTCGGCGAAATAGTGTTCGTTGCGCAGCACGGTGCTGCAGGTGGTGCGGATCGCATCCTCGACCTGGGACTGCGAGATGGCGGGCATTGTCGTTGTCTCCTTCAGGCCGGCGCGTGGGCGGCGGCCAGCTCGCCGAGATCGGCGAGCGTCACGTTGATGTTCGGCGCGTCGCCGAGTTCGGGCACCACGCGGTCCGCTTCGGCGAAGTCCTCGTCGATGGTGTAGGTACTGGTGGTGATCAGGCACGGCAGCCCGGCGCCCTTGGCGGCGAGCAGGCCGTTGCGGCTGTCCTCGACCACCACGATGCGGTTGGCCGGCAGGCCGAGCGATTGCTTGGCCAGCTCGTAGATGTCGGGCGCGGGCTTCTTCTTCGCCACCACGTCGCCGGCATGAACGAACTCGAACGCCGCTTTCCGCTCCGGCCCGAACAGGTCGAGCACGGCGTCGATGAACTTGGGGTTCGACGTGGTGCACACGCCCAGGCGAACGCCCGCGGCGATCGCTTCGTCGACCAGCCGCAGGACACCGGGGCGGACCGGCAGGTCGCCGACGATCTCGGACGTGATGCGGGTCTTTTCCTTGTGCAGCGCGGCGATCAGCTCGTCCCTGCCGCCATGCTCTGCGACCTTGTCCTCGGGCCAGCCGAACTCGTCGAAATAGGCCTTCATCCGCTCCTTGCCGCCGGCGGTGAGCAGCAGGCGGCCGTAAAGCGCGACGTCCCATTCGGCATCGATACCGAAGGCAGCGAACGCCTTGTTGAAGCCGACGCGGTGCGCATCGCGTTCGGTGTCGACAAGGACGCCGTCACAGTCGAAAACGACAGCTCCCGGGGTGACGAAATTCATCCGTGCGCCGCCATGTAGGCCGGGGCCTGGTCCTTGCCGCCGAACTTCTCGATGAAGCCGCCGAACATCGCCTTGCAGGCTTTGTACTGCGCGTCGATCAGCCGCAGCGGCTCGAAGTCCTTGGGATTATTCTTATGATAATCCACGAAACTTTCGACGAAGACGTGCTTCAGGTTGGTCGAGATGTTGACCTTGGCGCTGCCCCGAGCGATCGCCTTGCTGAAGGTCTCGTCGCTCAGCCCCGTCCCCCCGTGCAGCGCCATCGGCGTGCGGGTCAAGGCATTGATTTTCTCGATTCTTTCGAAGTCGACCTTGGGCTCGCCCTTGTAATATCCATGCGCCGTGCCGACCGCGCAGGCAAACGCCGACAGGTCGAGCGCCTCGCAGAAACGCCGCGCGTCCTCGGGATCGGTCAGGACCGAATCCTCTTCCGCCACGACCATGTCGTCCTCGACGCCCATGATCTGGCCGAGCTCGGCTTCCATGCCCACACCGTACTTCTCGGCGATGTCGCGCACGCGCTTCGACATCTCCAGATTCTCTTCGAACGGCAGTTCGGACGCGTCGATCATGATCGACGTCCAGCCTTCGCGGGCGCAGGCCTCGATCATCGCCAGGTCCTTGCAGTGGTCGAGATGGAGCACCACGGGAACCGCCGAATCCTCCGCCACGGTGCGCACCCACGAGACGATCTCGCGGTGGCTGTAGAACTGGATGGTCTTGGCGCTGGTCTGGCAGATCACCGGGGCGTTCAATTCCTCGGCCGCGGCGACCATCGCCTTGGTCGTGCCGTAGTCGACGAGGTTGAACGCGGCCACGGCGTAATGGTTGTCCATCGCGTGGCGCAGCAGCGGCTTCATATTCACGAGCGGCATCGGCCGAATTCTCCCTGTCGTCGCCCTCGGGCAGGCCGGGGCGATTCGCCTCTTCGGGCAGCCTAGAACAGCCGGCCCGAGGTGTCTTGCCCTTCGCATGCGCCGGTCGCGCGGTTCGGCGGGCCAAAAAAATGCCGCGGCCGCAAGGGCCACGGCATGCTGTGGTCCGCTCGCCGGACACCGGGCCCGGCGAGCGGAGTCACGATTACTGTGCGCGCTTCGCGGCGGCGGCGACCGCTTCGGTCGTCGGGTTGCCGAGCGAGAGCTCGCGGCCATCGGGGAAGCTGATTTCCGCGGCGCTGGCGCGGGTATCGCCGTCGCGGGCCTGGAAGGCCTGGACGATGATCTTCGTGCCGGCGGGCAGCGAGTTCCTGTTCCAGCCGCGGCGCAGCAGGGCCGACGGGGCGCCGCCTTCGACGCGCCACACCTTGCCGTTGCTCAGCTTGATGTGAATCCACGAGTGCGGGTTGACCCACTCGAACTTCACCACCGAACCTTCCAGCTTGATCGGCTTGTTACGGTCGAACTCGGCGGCGAACGAGTGGTGGGCAATGGCAGTGCCCGCCGCGCCAACCGCCAGCAGGGCGCCGAGAACGGCGTTCCGCATGGTCATGATACGCATTGCTAACTCCTTGTTTTCAAATTCAGTCCGGTCGTTACCGATCCCTCAGTCTTATTTCTCGATCCCGAGGCGCTTCTTCGCCTCGGCGTCCAGCGTGTCGTAGAGATCGCCGTAGAGGTACATCTCGGCGAAAGGCACGCACTTGAACTCCAGCAACTGGGCGTTCTTTTCCATCCGCCGGTACAGCGGCATCTTGATCGTCCAGGGCTTCGTGTAGATTTCCGGGTCCTCGAAGGTGACCGAGTAGTCCATGTGGTTCGGCCCCATCGGGGTGAACCGCTCGATAACCGTCGTGGTCGGAGCCACGAAGTTGCCCGCGCGGTCGAGCCAGGTCTCCCCGTTCTGCGACAGCGTGGTGACGACCAGGGTGTTGCCTTCCCAGCGACCGTAGGACGTCCCCATCCACGTATCGATTGGCGGAATCCCGATGTCTCCCATCTGAATGACCCGGTTCGCCGAGGCATATTCATAGGCCATCAGGATGTCGCCGCCGCCCTGGATGATCTGGAACGGGTAGCCCATGTAGGTCGCGCGCGGGATGCCCGGAAGGTAGCACGCCTTCTCAGGGTCGCGGCCGCTGGTGCGCTTCTCTTCGCGCATGGCGAGAGCGGCGGCGGTGTAGGGGATCGTGTTGCCTTCGACCACGCCGAGGCTGGCGGGGATCGCCGCCTGGGCGCCTATGGCGCGCTCCGCCTGGTAGCTCGGCTGGGTCTGCGCCGAATGCGGCTCGAGATTCCAGGCCGCCTCGTTAGCGGTCTGCCAGATGCCGTTTATATTCGGGTGGCCCGCGATCGTCGCCGGATTGGGCGCCTGCTGTGCAAGCGCGGGCGCGGCGATAAAACACGCGGCCGCGGCCGCCACTTTCAAGAATTTACCCATCCCAGTCTTTCCTCTCTCAAACCTGAGGGACACTATCAGCGAAGCGCGAAAGCGACAATGTTGCCGCCCGCGTTGATGGCTACGAATTGCTTGCCGCTCTTGCCGCGGTAACTCATCGGATTGGCGTTGGCATTGCCGCTCAGGGTCGCTTCCCACAGCTGCTTGCCGGTATCCTCGTCGAATGCGCGGAAGCGCTTGTCGTTGGTCGCCCCGACGAACACCAGGCCGCCCGCGGTCACGCTGGGCCCGGCGCTGCCGGAATTGCCGGCCAGCTGCTTGCCCTCGGGCAGGCCTTCCTGCAGCCCCAGCGGCACGGCCCACTTGATCTTGCCAGTGTTGGCGTCGACCGCGGTCAGCCGCGCCCACGGTCCCTTGTAGCACGGCACGGCCGGGCCCTGGGGCCGACCCTGTTCGTCGTACTTGCCCGAGATCGGGGCGACGAAGCTGTGAAACGGGCCCTTGCCGTTGATGTAGGCGCGGTCGTACTCGGGCGCGACGGCGGCATCGAAGCTGTAGGGCTTGTCGCCCTCGACCTTCTCGACCCAGCCGACCAGCGACCCGTCCTGCGTGTTGACGAAGACCGTTCCGGTCGTCGGATCGACCGCCGGGCCGCCCCAGTTGACCCCGCCGGTACCGCCGGGGAACTGGATCGTGGAGCGCGCGGGCGCGTCGGCCGCCTTGAACATGAACGGGGTGTAGGGCCCGGCATTGAAGAAGCCGCCGGCCTTCACCCAGATGTCGCGGCAGGCCTTGGCATGCTCCGGCGTCGTATCCTCGGGCGTGACCATGTCCTGATAGGTCATCGCCACCCGGCTCAGCGGCGGCGTGTTCACGGGGAAAGGCTGAGTTGGGTGGTAATACTCGCCGGGAACGTCGCCCGGGGGAACGGGCCGCTCTTCCACCGGCAGCACGGGCTCGCCGTCGTCAGCGTCGACGACGAAGAACAGGCTCGACTTGCCGACATTGGCAAGGACTTTGTGCGTCTTGCCATCCGGTCCGTTGACGCTGAACAGCGGCCCGGCGTGGCTCATGTCGATGTCCCACAGGTCGTGGTGCACCGTCTGGAAGTGCCACTTGTACTTGCCGGTCTTCAGGTCGACCGCGACGATCGAGTTGCCGAACAGGTTGCTGCCGGGGCGATCGCCGCCGTAGTAATTGTGCGCCGGGCCGGCGATCGGCAGGTAGGCCGTGCCGCTCGCTTCGTCGACGGTGGCGGCAAAGCCCCACATGTTGGTTCCGCCGCGATCCTTCCAGCCGTCGCCCCAGGTTTCGTTGTAGGGCTGGCCGGCGTCGGGCGTGGTGTCGAATTCCCACAGCTTCTTGCCGCTCAGCACGTCGAACGCGCGCGGATTGCCGGGATTGCCCTGCGGGCTTTCGAGCGAAGCGGCGCCGATGATCGCCACGTTTCCACTGATGGTCGGCACGCCGCCAAACGCGGTGCCGGTGTCGATCTCGCCGCCCTTGCCGAACCCTGCAACCTTGCGGCCGGTCCTGGCATCGAGCGCGATCATGCGGCTCCCCGCCATGAACAGGATGCGCGGCGCCTGGCCGCGCGCGCCCGGCCAGTAGCTGACCCCGCGCCCGGACACCCCGCCACCGCCGCCGCTGTTCGGCCCGGCGTCCGCGCGGCGCGGCTCTTCGTACGTCCACACTTCCGCACCGGTGTCGGCATTCAGCGCGATGACCCGGCTGCCGGCGGACACGAACATGGTTCCGTCGATCACCAGCGGTACGGCCGAGTTGAAACCCTTGAGCGGATAGGTCCACGCCTGCGCCAGCGTAGCGACGTTCGCCTTGTTGATATCGTCCAGCGGAGAATAGCGTGTCGCGGCAGGATCGCGGTGGATCGACTGCCAGTCGCCATCGGCGACCGGGGACTGTCCTCGTGCGGTCGAGAAGGCGGCAATCGCGGCGATTGCCACCATTCCCAGCCCTGCAGCCAAGCGCATCCTTCAGCCCCCTTAGCGAATCGGTACCTCGCACGCCGCATGGCGCGTCGAATTGACTTTGTCCCGTTTAGAGCGTCGTTTGGACTTTGACAACGCTTTGTGGCCTGCGCTACCGCGAAATCGCAACGGGGGAGGAAGATGCAAGCGCGACTCGCAAAGTTGGCGTTGGCCGCGGCGACATTTTGTTGCGCGCCCGCGTTTGCGCAGGACGATGCTTTCAACCCGCCGCGCACCGAATGGGGCGATCCTGACTTTACCGGGATGTGGCCGCTCGAAGTCGGGCAGACGACGATGCAGCGCAACGCCAAGTTCGGCGACCAGGCTTACCTGACCGATGCGGAATATGCCGCTGCCCTCGAAGCTGCCGCGCAGGCCAACAGCGGCGCCGATCGCGAGGAGCGGGCGGATACGCTGGGAGCCGGAAGCTGGTTCGAACGGGGGCGGGTGCTGCGGCAGACGTCGCTGATCATGGAGCCGGCGAACGGCCGCATCCCGCCGCTGACCGAAGAGGGCCGGCGCCGCGCCGACGCCTCCCGCTCGAGCTGGGACAACGACGTCTTCGAGACGATCCTCGACTTCAACTCGCTCGACCGGTGCATTACGCGCGGCCTGCCGGCCACGATGATCCCGTTTCCCTACAACAACGGCGTCGAGATCTTCCAGGCGCCCGGCTACGTGGTCTTCAACCACGAGATGATCCACGAAACGCGGGTCATCCCGGTGTTCCCGCGCGCGCAACTGCCGGAAACCATGCGCACCTGGCTGGGGGATTCGCGCGGCCATTGGCGGGGCGACACGCTGGTCGTCGAATCGACCAACTTCAACGGCGAGAGCCCGATGGTCATCGTCGGGCCGACCAACCAGAAGCTGATGACCAGCCCGGCGCTCAAAGTGACCGAGCATTTCACGATGACCGGCCCCGACACGATCCGTTACGAAGCGTGGATCGAGGACCCGGTCGTGCTGACCGCGCCCTTCAAGCTGGACTTCCCTTGGCAACGGGATGAAAGCTACGAGGGATTCGAATACGCCTGCCACGAAGGCAACACCCTCGTGCCGGCCTACATCAAGGCGACGAGCCCGCGTTTCGCGGCCGAGCGCGAAGGTGCGGTGGCCCGGCGCGAAGTGGAGCATTCCGACACGCCGAAACCCGTCACAAATTGACAAAGTCAAATAGCAGGTCCACTTCGGACCGGACATTCTAGCAAGGAGCGGTCAGTCCCATGGGCGACATGCTGTACAACTTCACCGAGTGGTTGCGCTCGACGAGCCTGACGGAGTTCTCGCTCTGGATCGCCGACACGTCGCTGAGCAATCTCATCGTCACCAATTTCTGGGCCATTCCGGTGATCCAGGTGTTCCACATCCTCGCGCTCGCCGGGGCGTTCGGCGCGGTGTTCATGATCACCCTCAGGGTGTTCGGCCTGGCCGGTATGAACCGCACGCTGGCCGAGACCGAGGCGCGCTACGTGCGCTGGATCTGGTGGGGCGGGCTCGTCATGCTGCTGTCGGGCATCGGCCTGATCATCGGCGAGCCGATCCGCGAGCTGATCAACCCGATCTTCTGGATCAAGATGGTCCTGGTCATCGTGGCCATCTTCGTCAGCCTGTCCTTCCACGGCCGGGTGATGAAGCGCCTCGCCACGGGCGGTGAAGTTACGGGCGGAATCAAGGCGGCGTCGCTCGCCATCGTCGTCCTGTGGTGTGCCATCATGTTTTGCGGTCGCTGGATCGCCTATGCGCCGGTTTAAGGAGCCTTCCGATGTCGCTGTATCCTGAACCGACCAACATCTGGGAATCGATCGAGTATTCGAGCCTCGGCACGACGATCGCCGAGTCGACCTGGATGTTCCCCACACTCGAGACCCTGCACGTGATCTTCCTGGTCGTCGTGCTCGGCACCATCCTGACCGTCGACCTGCGGATGCTCGGCTGGACGTCGAACAAGTTCGCCGTCACCGTCGCCGCCAAGGACACGCTGCCGTGGACCTGGGGCGCCTTCGCGGGCGCCGCCATTACCGGGCTGCTGCTGTTCAGCAGCAAGGCCACGAGCTACGTCATCAACCCCTACTTCCTGTGGAAGCTGGCGATGATCGCGCTGGCCGGGTTGAACATGATGTACTTCCACTTCTTCACCTGGCGCACGGTCGAGCATTGGGACCGCGATGCGACCATGCCCGCGGCGGTGAGGGTTTCGGCCGCGCTGTCGCTGATCTTCTGGATCGCGGTGGTCTTCTTCGGCCGGGCAATCGGCTTCACGCTGGGCATCTTCTACTAGAGGCGATGCCACCGCGCGAAAGTTGGAAGGGCCGGCAGCGATGCCGGCCCTTTCGCTATTCGGCTTCCGGCAGGGCGAAAACGTAGACCGAGGAACTGGTGACCGGCGGCAGCTGGGATTCGGGGATCAGATCCGGGATGCCGAAGCTGAGCGGATTGCCCACGCCCGTCACCATCGCCACGTACTGCCTGCCGTCGATCGCATAGGTGATGGCCGAGGCGTTGGGCACGCCGGTGACGCCCGTGCGCCACAACACCTTGCCCGTTGTCTGGTCGTAAGCGACGAACTGGCGGTCCATCCATCCGGTGAAGGCCAGCCCGCCGGCCGTGGTCAGCACGCCCATGTCCGGCGTCTGCCGGTGGCGCGTCTCCCACAGGACCTTGCCGCTTTCGAAGTCGATCGCCTGCAGCATGCCGAAATTGCCGTCGCTGTCGGGCGGCGGAGCGTAGACCGCGTTGACCCCGGTCGAAAGGAATCCCGCGCCCAGCGACGGGACGAGATCGGTGCAGGTATCGCGCGCGGCGACGAACAGCACGCGGCTCTCCGGGTTCCACGACGTCGGGTTCCAGTTGCGGCCGCCGCCGCCGTGCGGGCAGGTGTAGACCGGGCCCTTGTCCTTGCCGGGGATTTTCTCCGGCCGGACGTGCTTGTCGCCGGTGACCGGGTCGATCCGGTCGATATAGTCCTGGTACCCCTGATCGACCGTCTTGATGTACTTGCCGGTCTTCGCGTCGACCGCGTCGAACAGCCCGTTCTTGCCGCCGGTGATCACCACCCGGCGATCCTGCCCGCCGACCTTGATCGTCCCGACCGTGCGGTCGAACACCCAGTCGAGGTCGAACTGGTCGTTGCGGTTGTGCTGGTAATACCAGACCAGCTTCCCGGTGCGCGGCTCGAACGCCAGCGTGCTTTCGGTGAACAGCGCGTCGTTGTTCTCGCCCGGCTTGCGGTCGCGCAGCGGGCCGGTGTCGTAGGTATTGCCCACGCCCCACAGCGCCAGCTTGTTGACCGGGTCGTAGGAGCCGGAGGTCCAGACCGATCCGCCCTTGCGGACGTCGCCCGCCAGGCCGTTCCACGTCTCCCCGCCGACCTGGCCGGGCTTGGCGACGGTCTCGAAGGTCCACAGGTGCTTGCCGGTGTCGGCGTCGAAAGCGACGATGACGCCGCCCCCGGCGGCCTGCGTCGTCATGCCCTGCATGATCACCCCGTCGGCCACCATCGGGCCGCCGGGATTGCGCATTCCTTCCGCGGCGGGGATCGGGCTGTCCCACTCGACCTCACCGGTCCGCGCATCGAGCGCGAGCATGTGGTTGTCCGAAGTGGCGGTGATCAGTTTGTCATCCCACAGGGCGATGGTCTTCTTGGAATTGGCGACCGTCCCGGCAGGCAGCTTGCGCTCGTGCCGCCACAGCAGGCGCCCGTCCGCAGCGTCGAACGCGAAGACCACGTCGCCGAAGCCCAGCACGTAGAGGACGCCGTTGTGCACCAGCGGTTCGTTCATGTTGACGCCTGCCGGCAAGGCCTGCGCCCAGGCGATCGTCAGCCGCCCGACATTGCTGGTGTCGATCTGCTTGAGCGGCGAATATCCCAGGCCCAGGTGGCTGCGACGCCACGCCGGCCATTCCTCTGCCGGAGGGTCGGCCAGCAGCGCGGCCGTGACCGGCCGATAGGTCGCCAGCGGGTCGCGGATCGGCGGGCCGGGGGGCAGGGGATGGACCCGGGTCGACAGCCCGCCTACGCCGACCTCGCCGGGCGGCAGGCTGAGCGCGGCCAGCTTGGTGTCGTCGGCCTCCAGCGCCGCGCTCGGTCGCACACGGTTTTCCCGCATGATGAAGGCCAGGATCGCCGTGTACTCGGCATCCGACAGCGATCCGCCGTTGCCCGGCGGCATCTGCTCGTGGATGTATTTGTACAGATCGGCCGCGGTGGCGCTGCCCGCGCCCCATTTACCGAGGAACGCCGGACCGGCGAGGGCCCCGGCGATCGTTCCCTGTAACTGCTCGCCGTGGCAGGCGGCGCAATTCGACTGGTAAAGCGTGCGTCCGGTCTCGGCCTGCTGGGCGAAGGGCGTCAGGCCCTGGGCCAGGACCCCGCCGCCAAGCGCGGCAGGCCCGGCAACCGAGAGGAGGAGCGGCAGACGCCGCCCCCGATTAGACAGCGCCATTCCCGTTCCTCCCCTTCAAAGCGGTTTATTCGCCCTCGATACCCAGCGGTTTGGCCACGCGGGCGTTGTAGAGCGCCCGGTAGAGTTCGACCTGCGCGGGGGTCAGGAACGCGCCCTTGCCCGTGCCGTCGGCATTGAGGACCATCGTCTCGTTCGGCCCGAGTTCGCCCATCGCGGGCCATTTCGGCAGGCCGGGTCCGTTCGGATTTCCGGTGCGCGCGAAATTGACCCAGTACTGCGAAACGAGATCGGCGAACGCCTCCTCGCGCGCATTGCCCGCCATCTTGGCGACCGAGCTGCCGGCCGGATAGGTGCGCGGCGCGGCCAGGTTGTCGAACACATAGGGGATTTCCGCCGTGTGCCCGTCCTTCAGGTCCGGCCGGCCTTCGTCGTACGGTGGCTCGTGGGTGAACCAGTAGGTCCACGACTGCTTGCCGATGGCCGCCTGCTTGTCGGCGAACAGGCGCATGTGAAAGGCCAGCGTGTCGGAAAACGGCATCGATGACATGGCCTTGGCCTCGGCATCGGTCGTCGCCGGATAGGCCGCCTTGCCCAGGTCCGCCGCATCGCCCCAGCGCTGGGCCGCCCCGGCATTCCACGCCTCGAGCGTCACCGGCGGCCCGAAGCCCCCGGTGAACGAACCCTCGTCGCCGTTGGAGCCGGAAATGACGTCGACCTTGTTCTGCCGCCCGGCGGCGAAGGTCTTCGACAGGTCTTCGGTGATGATCCTGCCGTCCACGATCATGCCCTGGCCGCGCAGCTTGGCGTGGACTTCGGTTGCCGGAAGCTTGCGCAGTTCGGCGATGGAGGTGGTGTTGAATTCCTTCTGCGCCGCTTCGAGCGTGCGCTTTTCCATGGCCTCGCGGGTCGGCATCAGCCCGATGCCGAGGCCCATCCACGCGCCGGATTCGGCGATGGCCCGCTCGAACGTGCCGGCAGCGCCCGCCGCGCCCACCAGGCCGCCGTTCATCGCCGCTCCGGCGCTTTCGCCGAACAGCGTGATGTTGTTCGGATCGCCGCCGAATGCCGCGACGTTGGCCTTGAGCCAGCGGAATGCCTGGATCGCGTCGCTCAGGGCCTGGTTGCCCGATGCGCCGCCGTTCTCGGCGGTCAGTTCGGGGTGGCTCATGAAGCCGAGCGCGCCGACGCGGTAGTTGAGCGTGACCATGACCACGCCCTTGGCGGCCAGGTTGTCGCCTTCGCTGAATGGCGCGTTGCCGCCGCCTTCGTTGTAGGCGCCGCCATAGAGCCAGACCATGACCGGCAGCTTCTCGCCCGCCGCCCTGGCCGGGGTCCAGATGTTGAGGTTGAGGCAGTCCTCGCTCATCCCGGTGAAGTTTTCCGGAATGTCGGTCGCGCTATTGGGCGGGAACCGCTGCGGCGCAGGGTTCTGCACGCAAACTTGGCCGTAACGGGTGGCATCGCGCACGCCCGTCCACGTCGCGCTGGCCGGCTGGGCCGGCTTCCAGCGCAGGTCGCCCACGGGCGGCGCGGCAAAGGGAATGCCCTTGAACGCCACGACGCCCGGCTGCTTGCCCGGCGCGCCCTGCACGAGGCCCTGCTGGGTGCGAACCGGCGCGAGCATGGCCGTGCCCGCGACCGCGCTCGACACCGCCGCCCCGGCCTGGTCGACCTGGGCGGTGGTGCAAGCCGCGAGCGAGAGAAACAAAGGGGCGGCGAGGGCCAGAGCCCGCAGACGTCCGGCCCCCATCGTCAGCCCCCGGCTCCGTCTTCGGCGGCCGTCTCGCCCGCGCCTTCGCCGCCACGCTCGGTCGGATCGTGGGCGCCGATCAGGCTGGTGGTCAGCCCGCGCTGCGAGCGCGAGGAGTTGATGTAGTTGCGGACCTGCACGTTGCCTTCGTGGCAGGCGTATTCGAAGAAGCCGTATTCCTCGTCGCGGCTCCACGGCAGGCGCGCGGTCCACGGCTTGGTGAAGACCTCGGGATCGTTGTAGGTCACTTCGTAGACGATCGAATCCGGGCCGATCATCGTGATCCGCTCGGTCACCTTGGCCTTGTCGCTGGTGGGGATGGTGTTCCACGGCGGAACGCCCAGCGTCGCCATGTTGAGCGGGCTGGGACCGCGGCTGTAACCGTCGCCCGCCACACTGTCGCCGGCGATGATGTTGGTCGTCTCGACCACCAGCGTGTTCTTGTCTTCCCAGTAGCCGAGCGACTGGCCCATCCAGCTGCGGACGTTGGCCGGCCAGCGGGTCTTCTGCAGTTCGGCGAAGGCGGCCTTGTTGGCGACCACCGGGATGATCCGCGAATCGTGGATCATCTCGAGATCGAGCACCACGAAGCCCGGGCTCTGGTGAACGCGGATGCCGTTGTTGTAGCGGAAGGGGAACATCGACGCCGGGAAGCCGCGGGTGACGCAGCGGTCCCAAGTGTCGAAATCGGCCACCCAATCGTAATTGGTTTCAGGCGTCCAGCTCGACCGGCCGGTCTTGTACCTGGCCTCGGCGGCGGGGGTCAGGGCCGGGAGCTTGCCGTCCGGCGGATCGACCAGGAACGCGGTCTGGCTGCCCGAGACGTCGGATTCGACCCAGTGGCCCATGCCGATCTTGCCCTGGCGGTCTTCTTCCTCGTAGCGCTCCCTGGAGCCTTCGGCCTGCTTGGCGCGCTCGGCCAGTTCCTCGGCGGTCAGGTAGAAACGGTTACCATAGCGATCATTGCGCGCCATCGGGATCGAGGCGATGTTGTCGATCGGCCAGGTGCCGCTGATGTCCGGATCGCCCCACGCGGTCTTCTTGGGCGTGAAATCGTCGGGCACGGGCTGCAGCTTGGTCGGGTCGGCGATCGCCGTCTGCTGCGCGATCGCAGCGGTGCCGAGCGCGGTCGCGCCCAGCAGGGCCGCCGCGGCCATGATGCGGATGGAGGTCTTGCGGGTCATTGGGAACTCTCCCCTTGTTGCGCCCGGTCGTGGCGCGTCGTGTTGATGTAGTTGCGGATCTGTTCGTTGCCTTCGTGGCAGGCATACTCGAAAATGTCGAAATCGTCGTCGCGCACCCAGTCCAGGCGGCCCGACCACGGCGCGGTGAACACCACCGGGTCTTCCCAGGTGAAATCGTAGACGATCGAATCCGGCCCGGTCATCGTGAAACGCTCGACCATCTTCGCGCTGGGCGACAGCGGCGTGTCGTTCTGCGGCGGGGAGCCGGTCGTGCCGATGTTGGTGATGCTGGGGCCGGGCTTGAAGTTCGTGGTCTCGACGACCAGCGTGTTGCCGTCTTCCCAGCGCCCGCGGCTCTCGCCCATCCACATGTCGATCTGGCGCGGGATCGGGGCGCGTCCGTCGGTCGGGATGATGCGCGTCTCGTGGACCATCTCGAACTGGATGGCGACGATCCCGGGCGACTGGAAGACGCGGATGCCGTTGTTGTACATCACCGGAAACATCGAGGCCGGCAGGCCGCGGGTGATGCAGCGGTCCCAGCTGTCGAAGTCGGTCGTCCAATCCCACGCCTGGCCCTGCCGCCAGGTCGAGCGCATCGCGTCTGACATGCGCTTGCCCTCCGGCGTGAAGGCGGGGAGGCGGCCGTCGGCCGGGCTGGTGATCCAGCTGGTCCGGCGGTTGGCGGCCGCGACTTCGGCCCAGTGGCCGATGCCCATGGTGCCCGACTGGTCCTCGTTCTCGTAGCGCTTGGCGAGCTCGGCCACCTGGTCGGCGCGCTCGGCGAATTCCTCGTCGGTCAGGAACAGCCGGTCGCCGTACTTGGGATCGCGCATCAGCGGCGTGCGGCCGTTGAGATGGTCGATCGGCCAGCCGCCGCGAAAGTCCGGCTCGCCCCACTCGGTGCTCTTGGCCTTGTAGCCGTTCTGCGCCGAGGGAAGCTTCGTCAGGTCGGCCTGCGCCGCGGCGGGCGCCGCGAGCGAGAAGGCCAGCGCGGCCAGGAGGGCGGTGCGCACGCTCATTTCCCCGGCAGCGCGAACGCGACGTAGCGATTGGCGCCCGGCTTGGGCTGGCCCAGCCGCGGCGCGAACAGGCCGTCGCCGCCGATGGCGAAGACCACGTACTGACGCCCATCCTGTTCGTAGACGATGGGCACGCCCTCGCTCGCGGCGTCCATCTGGGCTTCCCACAGGACCTTGCCGGTCGCGGCGTCGCGCGCGCGGACCTTGCGGTCGGAGCTTGTGCCGATGAACACCAGGCCGCCGGCCGTCGCCACCGGGCCCCCGCGCGGCGCGGTGCTGCCGGTGTCGCGGATGCCCTTTTCGGCCAGCGCGGTGACCTCGCCGTTGGGCACCTGCCACATGATGTTGCCGCTGCTCATGTCGTAGGCGGTGATCGTCGACCAGGGCGGGTTGATCGCCGGCAGCCCGTTGGACTGCAGCATGAAGTCGACACCTTCCTTGTAGGGCATCACGTCGCCGCCGCTGTTGGGCATGGCTTCGAGCGCCTCGGGCCGGGTGTCGAGCGTCAGCTTGTTGAATACCGGCAGATGCTTGCTGGTGACGAAGAAGCGCTTCTTCACCGGGTCGACCGCCGAGCCGCCCCAGTTGGTCCCGCCGTTGTGCCCCGGCATGCCGATCGATCCGCGCAGGCTGGGCGGGGTGAACTCGCCTTCGTTGCGCGCGGTCTTCAGCAGCTCGCGCAGCTTGGCCTGGTCCTCGGCCGGGATGTGCGGATTGATCTCGCTCGCGTCGAACGTCAACCGCGCGAACGGCTTGGGCCAGGTTGGGATCGGCTGGGTCGGCCAGGCTTCCTCGCCCGGAACGTCGGACGCCGGCATCGGCTTTTCCTCGATCGGCCAGATCGGGGTGCCGTCGCGCCGGTCGAACACGAATACGTAGCCGTGCTTCACCGCCTGGATCAGGATCGGCACGTCCTTGCCGTCCTTGCGGATGGTCATCATCTTGGGCGCCTGCGGCAGGTCCAGGTCCCACAGGTCGTGATGGATCGTCTGGTAGTGCCACACCCGCTTGCCGGTCTCGGCATCGAGCGCGACTACCGAGTTGCCGAACAGGTTCTGGCCCTTGCGGTTGCCACCGTAGAAATCGTAGCGCGCGGTGCCGGTCGGGATGAAGACCAGGCCGAGCTCGGTGTCCACGGTCGATTCCGACCAGTTGTGCACGCCGCCCATCTGGTCCTGCTCGTGCTCGGGCCAGGTGTCGTAGCCGAACTGGCCCTTGCGCGGGACCATGTCGAACGTCCACTTCAGCGCCCCCGTGCGCACGTCATAGGCATGGGTGTTGGCGGGTGCACTGGCGAAGTCGTAGGCCCCGGCGGGCAACGACATGATGATCGTGTCCTTGTAGATCCGCCCGGGGTTGCTGGTCTGCAGCGGCCGCGGCGGCGTCTGGTCCGGATCGAGCCCGGTGCGGATGTCGACCTTGCCGTCGGTCCCGAAGCTGGCGATCGGTTCGCCGTTGTCGGCATTGACCGCGCGCAGCATCCCGTCGTTGAGGAACAGGAAGCGGCGGTCGCTGCCGTCGGCGCTTTCCCAGTAGTTCATGCCGCGGTCGCCGATGCGGCCTTCGTAGGTCTTGCTCCAGACCTCGCGCCCGGTCGCGGCGTCGAGCGCCACCAGCTTGTTGGCGCCCGAAATCAGGTACAGCCGGTCGCGGATTTTGATCGGGTTGAAATGGGGCGCGGCGTTGTTGCCGGTCTCGTAGGTCCAGGCGATCTCGAGCTGGGCGACGTTGCCGGTGTCGACCTGGGCGAGCGAGGAATACTGCGACGAGTCCGCACCGCCGAGATAGCTGTCCCACCCGGCGTAATCGAAGTTCGTGGCGGTGGCGCCCCTGGCCGAAGCGGCCGGCCCGGTGCCGGTGGTCGTGCAGGCCGAAGCCAGCAGCGCGGCAAGGCACACGGCGGCGAATCCGGCCCTGCGGCGCGGTACGTTGGTCTGAAAGGTCAAATTGGTCCCATCGGCAAGTGTCACAGGCATGTCTCCCGGCCGGGAGCCTAGCCGAATTCCGCCGCTTGCAACAAGGGCGGAATCATGCCGAAATTGACAATATCCGAAATTTTCGCGGCGTTGGCGGAAAGTTCAGCTTTCGTCCGCCGGGGCCGCGGGAGGGGCCAGTTCGCGTGGGAATTCGCCGGCCTGGGCGAAGACGGTCGAGGCCGTCATCGGACCGGCCGCGTCGAGCGTCACCGTGACATTGTCCATCGTGCGGTTCTGCCAGTACCAGCCGTGGATGCCGGTGAACTGGGCGGTGTAGATGCCGTTCTGCTCGGGGCCCTTGGTGACCGCGTAGCTCTCGGTCAGTTCGGTCCCGCCTTCGAACGGATGGGAATGCATGTCGTAGTCGACCGGGCCGGTGGCGGTCCAGGAGAAGCGCATCTTGTCGCCTTCCTTGAGCGTGTACTTGAACTCGCCGGACTCGAACGGCCCGAGCTCCAGCACGTAGCGATCGTCGGGCGCGGCGATCGGGCCGTCCAGCGCGGCCAGCACGCCCACGCGCTTCTCGCCGCGCAGCTGCTCCTCGTTCTTGCCCGGTTCGCTCAGCTTGGTCAGCCCCAGCGCCGTGCCCAGGCCGGTAGGATCCTTGCCGTATTCCGCCGGCATGACGAAGACGAGCACGACGGCCGCCGCGACGGCGAGGGCCGCCACGCCGCCGACGAGCAGCTTGCGGCTGGAGGTGCGCTTGGTTTCGAATTCGGTCATGACGATGCCCATTCTGACAATTGGTATGCGGTCAGGGCAATCCCGACCGCCAGCAAGGCGAGGTTGGCGATGCGTGCTCCGCGATCGAAGCCCGGAGACGTGCGCCAGATGTTGAGCAGGAACACGACTACCGTCAACACCAGCACCTGTCCGAACTCGACTCCGAGGTTGAAACCGATGAGATTCGTCAGCAATCCGTTGTCGGAAATCGACAGGTCCTGCAGCTTGGTCGCCAGCCCCAGGCCGTGGAACAGGCCGAAGATCAGCACCGCGATGCGCGCGTCGAAGCGCCACCCCGTCCGCCCGAACCAGCCGAGATTCTCGGCCGCCTTGTAGACCACCGACAGCCCGATGATCGCGTCGATCAGGTAAGGGTTGCCGCCGGTCCTGAGCAGCACGCCGCCCATCAGCGTCAGCGAGTGGCCGATTGTGAACATCGAGACGTAGACCACCACGTCGCGCAGGCGCCGCAGGTAGAAGACCACGCCGATCAGGAAGGCCACGTGATCGTAGCCGGTGACCATGTGCTTGGCGCCGAGGTAGAAGAACGGGAAGAACGCCGGCCCTTCCAGCCCCGCCACCTTGTTGCGGTCCGCTTCCGAAACGTCGTGCGCCAGCGCCGGGGCGGCGAGCACGACGAGCGCCGCCAGCCCGATCAGCGCCAGCGGCAGCAGGCGGCGAAGATCAGGCCGGGCTTGCTGCACCGGGTTCGCCATCGGCCGGGGGATAGGCCTGGTGGCAGGCCGAACAGACCGAATAGACCGTGCCGCCGACTTCGAAGACGGCGTCGGGATCCTTCGACACGGCAGCTTCGCGCGCTTTGCCCGCGACCTCGATCAGGCCGTCGGAAAATTCGATCCAGCCCTGGCCGCGGCCTTCGGCATAGCCCGGTTCCTTCAGAGTCTGCCCGTGCGCGGCCAGCTTGTCGGCGGCGGCGACGACCTTCTGCCACTCCTCGTCCGTCTCGGGGCGGATGTCGTGCTCCCCGGTTTCGTCGCTGATGAACTGGACGGCATTCCAGTAGGTTTCGGCGGTCTTCTGGACTTCGTTCGCCATGAAGGCCTTTACCGAAGGCTTGTCCGCCTCGCCGCCGCCGCAACCGGCCAGAAGCCCGGCCATTGCAAACAAAGTCAAAGTCGATCGGTTCATCCGCCCCACTCCCAATTCCCGTGCATGCATGCTGCACGCACCGTTCAACTGCGCTTCATGGCGGTCCGACTACACCGAGATTGACTTTCGCGGCAAGTCCAAGCATTGGGCCGCCCGAAACGGACAGAATCAACAAGTGAGGTTTCAGGTGAGCAAGATCCACTCCAAGGGCAAGGTCGTTTTCGCTGCTGTCGCGCTGGTCGGCGGGCTGGTTGCCGGAAGCGGCGTGATCGCCGCCGCGGCCAATGCGCAGGATGCCGCCAAGGTCGACCGTGCGGCCGCGCGCGAGCTGTTCGACAGTTATTCGTGCAGCGCCTGCCACGCGCTGTCCGATGCCGGTGCCGCCGGTGTCGTCGGCCCGAATCTCGACAATCCCGAACTGACCGTGGCCTTCGTCAAGGACCGGGTGACCAACGGGCAGGGCGCCATGCCGGGCTTCGGCGGGCAGATGTCCGAGGACGAGATCGGCCTGGTCGCAGCCTATATCGTCGAAGTGAACCACGACGCGGCGAAGTAACCCCGCGCTCCAACTCGAAATTTCCGAAGGGGTGGCCGCGAGGCCGCCCCTTTTTCGTGGGGCTCAGTTCGCGCCGCGGGCCGTGCGGCTGTTGGGGCCGACCTGCGCGTAGTAGTTGGTCACCCCGTCAGGATCGTTGAGCCAGACGGTGACGAGGTCGAACCCGGCCAGCCGGTTCAGAGGCGTTTCCACCGCGATGCCGCGCGCCTTGGCCTTGGCATCGGCCAGCGGGCTATCGCTCACCACGTACTGCATTCCCGCGCTGCCGTTGTCCGGGTGCGCGTTGTCGCCCAACTGGTAGAGGAAGACGCGCGTCTCCTTGTGGCGATAGGGGTGGAGCGTAGTGCCAAGGACCTTGTCCTCGACCGGCGGCAGTTCATCGAGCCCGACAAACTCGCGGTAGAATTCCTTGCTCTTGGCGAGGTCGGACACGTTGATGCCCACGCCCACGCCGTCGTCGGAATGGTCCTTCAGACCCGGGCGCGCCTGGATCACGATCTGGAAGCCGCCGGGATCGGCGACCAGCGCCTGCAGGGTCCCGTCTTCGCGCCGGACGAACTGCGGCTCGGCGAATCCCGCGTCGCGGAAGCGCTGGCGCACGACCCGCGCATCGGGATAGCCCAACATGAAAAAGCGGATGCCGGTCCCGCCGTAATAGCCGCCCTCCATGTCGTAGGTCCGATCGCCCTGCTGGCCGGGGCTGAGCTTGATCTGCCCGCTGCCGACCCCGGTCAGGATCATCTGCTGCGTGCTGGTCAGCTGAATCGGGCTCAGCGAGCGAAGCGCCAGCGCCTCGGTGTAGAACTTGACCATCTCGGCCGTCTTCTCGCGCGGGTAGCGGCGGAAGACATTCATCGAATCCTGCCGGAACGTGGCGCGGGTGGATTCGGCCAGCTGGGCGGCGGTCAGTTCGCCGGGCTTGTAGGCCAGGTCGCTCGCAACCTTCATCTCGGCGCCCTCCGGCGTGCGAATGGTGTTCTGCGCGAAGGCGGCGGGCGCGAACAGCACGCCCGCGAGGCCGAACAGCGAAATCATGCGCTTCATTGACAGGTCTCCCGACACCGATCCTACCGCGGAAGGGCGAAGGCGACCAGCGCCTCCGCGTTCTTCGGCTTGCCCGCCTCGGTCCGCGAAGCCGGGGCTAGGCTCGATCCCGAAGCCATGATGGCCACGTACTGGCGGCCGTCTTTCCCCATGTAAGTCATCGGGATGGTCAGCGCCCCGTAGTCGAGCTGCTGCTCCCACAGGATCTTGCCGCTGGCGGAATCGAAGGCGCGGAAGTAGCGGTCGCCGGTCGCGCCGATGAACACCAGTCCACCCGCCGTAGCGGTCGGCCCGCCGAAGCCGTTGTTGGCGCCGGTGTTCTGTTTTTCCTTGGGAAGTTCCTCGGTGATGCCCAGCCGCGTGGCCCACAGGATGTCGCCGCTGTTGGCGTCCACCGCCACCAGCCGCCCCCACGGCGGCTTGAAGCACGGCAGCGTGACCTTGCGCCCGTCGGGACCAGTAAAAGCGGCGTTGAAGCCTGAATAGGCGCCCGGCCCGATCAGGCTGCCGCGGTCGTACTTCTGGGTCGAGCCGGTGGTGCCGCGCCCGTAATCGCCCTTGGGATCGCGTTCCTCGATCCAGCCGATCGAGCCGCCTTCGCTGACGTTGATGTAGACGATGCCCTTCTTCGGGTCCGCCGCGCTCCCGCCCCAGACCGAGCCGCCGTTGTGCGGCATGTTGATCGAGGCGAACGGCTTGCCGTTGACCTCCTTCTTCATGAAGAACGGGGTGAAGCTTCCCGCGTTGTAGAAGTCCCCGCCGTAGCTATCGAGCAGGGCGCGGCAGGCGGCGACGTGTTCGGCGTTCGTGTCCTTCGCGGTGACGATGTCGGACTTGTCCCACGAGCCGCGGTTGAGCTGCTCCGGCTTCAACGGGTAGGGCTGGGTGGGCGAATACCATTCGCCCGGCACATCGGCGGCGGCGACCGGCTTCTCGACCACGCCGTGGATCGGCTCGCCGGTGCGGCGGTCGAGGATGTACATCAGGCCGGGCTTGCCCGTCTCGGCCAGGGCGGGGATGGTCTGGCCGTCCTTGACGACATCGAACAGCACCGGCGGGGCGGGCAGGTCCCAGTCCCACAGGTCGTGATGGATCGTCTGGAAGTGCCACTTGAGCCTGCCCGAATTGGCATCGAGCGCGACGAGCGAATTGCCGAACAGGTTGTCGCCGGGCCGCTCGCCGCCGTAGTAGTTGGGGCTCGGCCCGCCGATGGTCATGTAGATCGTGTCGGTGGCCGGGTCGGCCGTCGTGTACCAGACCCACATGTTGTTGCCCGAGCGGCCCTCGGTCCGCCCGTCGAGCCAGGTTTCGTGGCCGACCTCGCCTTCCTGCGGGACGGTGTGGAACTGCCACAGCTTCTTGCCGGTGCGCGCATCGTAGGCCCGGCTGTCACCCGACGGGCCGAACGAATCCTCCTGCACCGTCGCGCCCACGACCATCACGTTGCCGTAGATCGAGGGGGGGTACCCATAAGGCGCGCCGTCGATCGCGGACTGCCCGTTTTCGCCGTAGCTGGTGTCGATCTCGCCGGTGGCCGGCTTGAGCGCGACGAGCGCCGTGCCTGTCGAGTAGAACAGCCGCGGGCCGATCGACCCATCGCCGGGCCAGTAGCTGACGGCCCGGCGCACCAGACCGCCGACAACCTTGTGCCGCCAGATTTCCGCGCCGGTCGATCCGTCCAGCGCGACCACGGCGTTGCCGAGCGGCAGGTAGAGCACGCCGTCGATGGCGATCGGCACCGTCCCGCCCAGCAGGCCGGCCCCGCCGTCAGGCCGCAGCGTGAAGCTCCATGCCTGGTCCAGATCGTCGACGTTCTTCGTATTGATCTGGTCGAGCGGGGAAAACCGGGTCCCCTCCAGATCGCGCGCGTAGCGCGGCCAGTCGCCGGGCGAGGCAACGTTGTAGGGAGATTGGGCGAGCGCAGCTACCGGCAGGGCAACCGTCATGGCCAGCGTCAGACCCAAACGCCTCGTCATCGAACTCTCCCGTTTCCCGCTACAGCGCTAACCGCTCGCCCGACCCGGCGCAACATGCTTGCCTTGCTAAGGATTGCAATCGGGAGCGGATAGGCGCGATGCGCATTGATGGTCGTGAAGGAGAACGGGTTGCGGTGGAGCGCGGCGAGACTTTCACTGCCAGCAAACGGCGGCCGAAATGGGGAACTCTGACATTGATCGGGCTGGCGCATGTCGTTGCGCTGGTTGCCCTTGCGCGCGCTTTCGCGCCCGACTTCACCGCCGAACTTATCGACGATGCGACCTCGCTGGTGACCGTTACCGTCTACACTCCGCCGCCTCCCGAGGCGACGCCGCCCCCTCCGGAAGAGCCGGTGCCGGACGAAGGACGCTCGGGCGAGGAAGCCAGGCAGGCCACCCCCAAGGAGGTGTCCGCTCCGCCCGCTCCACCCGTCAATCCCAGTCCGGTCCCCAAGGCGGCCTCGACGGGCGACGCCAGCGCTTCGGGCGCCGCCGCGGCCGGCCAGGGCACCGGTGGGGGCGGGCCGGGAGACGGAACCGGTAGCGGCCGGGGCGGGCAGGGCGCGGGCAATGCGATCGTCACGCGCCCATCGGTGCGCTCGGGCAGCATCAACGTGACGCGCGACTTTCCCACGCCGGACGGCGGCTTCCAGGCGATCCGCGGCACCTCGGTCATCGTCCAGTTCATCGTCGGGGTGGACGGCAGGGCTTCGAACTGCTCGGTCTCGAGTCCCGGACCCGATCCCGAGATCAATGCGCGGGTCTGTCCGCTCGTGGTCGATAAGATCCGTTTCAATCCGGCTACCGATGCCAATGGCAATCCGGTCGCCGCACGCTATGGCTGGCGCCAGGATTTCTTTGCCGGTCGTTAGGAGCCCCATGACACTAATCCACCCCGTCATCCTGTGCGGCGGAAGCGGCACCCGCCTGTGGCCGCGCAGTCGAAAGACCAAGCCCAAGCCCTTCCTGCCGCTGGTGGGGGACGAAACCATGTTCGAAGGCACGCTGGACCGGTGCGGCGACCGCAACCAGTTTGCCCCGCCGATCATTGTCACCGGTGTCGCGCATCTCGACCACGTCGAGGAGCAGGCCCGCAAGTCGCCCGGGGCGACGGTCATCGTGGAGCCGATGGCCAAGAACACCGCCCCGGCAATCGCCCTTGCGGCAGCCCGCCTGCCCGAAGATGCGATCATGCTCGTCTGCCCTAGCGACCACCATATCGCCGACCCGGCGGCGTTCTGCGCCAGCGCCGGCGCCGCCGCCAAGCTGGCGGAGCAGGACTGGCTGGTCGCCTTCGGCATCGTTCCGACCGCGCCCGAGACGGGCTACGGCTACATCAAGCAGGGGGAGCCGCTCGAAGGCGGCTTCGCGGTGGAGCGCTTCGTCGAGAAACCCGACTTTGACCGGGCGCTGCAGTTCCTGGCCGACGGCGGGTACAACTGGAACGGGGGCATCTTTGCCTTCCGGGCCGGGCATTTCCTGGACGAGCTGGCGAAGTATCGGCCGGAGATGGCCGCTGCCGTGATGGATTCCGTACGCAACGGACGGCAGGACCACGGCCGGTTCCATCCCGAGCCGGAAGCGTTCGGCAGGATCGAAGGGGATTCGGTCGACTACGCGGTGATGGAAGCCACCGACCGGGCGGCCATGGTGCCCGCTTCGATGGGCTGGTCCGACATCGGCAGCTGGGCGGCGCTCCATTCGGCTGCTGAGATGGACGAGAACGGCAACTCCGTGCGGGGGCCGGCGGAGCTCGTCGACTGCACCGGGGTCTTCGTCGACAGCGACGGGCCCAGGGTGTCTGTGATCGGGCTGTCCGATGTCGCCATCGTAGTCGACGGCAACGAGGTGCTCGTCACGACGAAGGAAGGATCGCAGAAGGTCGGCAAGCTCGCCGGGGCGGCCAACCAGTAGCCGGTCAGGTGCCGGCCGCTGCGACCACCTTGTCGAGCACGGCGACGATGTCCTCGCGCGAGTAAGGCTTCTTGAGCACGCCATAGGGCGGGGTGATCGCCATCTGGCCCAGGGCATCGCCGTAGCCGGTGGCAAAGCAGAAGGGCACGCCGCGCTCGGTCAGCGCCTCTGCCACCCGTTCGCTCGTCTCCTCGCCCAGGTTGAAGTCCAGCAGCGCGAAATCGGGCAGGCCCTTGTCCAGTTCGGCCAGTGCGGCATCGGCACTTCCGGCGACCATGACCTTCCGCACGCCCGCCTGGGTGAGCGCTTCTTCGGTATCGAGCGCGATGATCATGCTGTCCTCGACAAGGAGGACTTTCTCGATCGCCGAGGGTGCATGCCGCCGCCCGGCAGTGGCTGTCTTTTCCATCGTTCCAGTCTCGTTTTCGGTGTCCACGACACGCTCCACAAATCGGCCGGGCAAGCAGAAATCCGCTTCGACCCCGCTCAGGCGATAGCGGACTTCCGCCTCGCCCCTCAGGTCGTGCGGGATCGATCGTTCGATGATCGTCGTCCCGAATCCGCGCCGGGTGGGCGCCTGGACCGGCGGCCCGCCGATCTCGCGCCATTCGAGCTTGTAATCGTTGTTGCTGTCGACCGAGGTCGTGATCTTCAACCGCCCGCGGCTGTCGCACAGCGACCCGTACTTGGCGGAATTGGTGATCATCTCGTGCAGCACGAGCGCCATGACGGTGTAGGCTTCGGGCACGATCATCGCGTCCGGACCCACGATTTCCACGCGGGTTTCCTTGCCGTTGAGATAGGCTTCCGCCTCCGCGCGGATCAGTTCGTGCAGCGAAGCGGCATTCCAGTGCTCGCGCGTGATGTTGTCGTGCGCCAGCGCCAGCGCGCGCACCCGGCCGCCAATGACCTCGGCGAAATCCTCGATATTCTTCGCATCCCGCTTGGACTGCCCGACCAGGCTGCGGATCAGCGTCAGGATGTTGCGCACCCGGTGATTCAGTTCGGCGATCAGCAGTTCCTGCTGCTGCTGTGCGCGGTTGCGCTCCTGCATCGCCTCGTCGGTCACGCGCAGGATGACTTCCAGCAGCGTGACCCGCAGGCCCTCGGCAATCGAGAGCTGCTCCTCGGTCCATTGCGCGCTCTGCCCCTGGACCGATTGCTGCCACGCCTCGAAGCTCTTGCGCGGAGTCAGACGGGCGCCATGGGGGCCGTATTCGACCGGCTTCTCGGGATTGCCGGCCCAGGTCACCACCTGCGGCAATTCCTTGCGCCATAGGACGACATAGTCGCGCGGGCGGCGCGAGACGGGGATGGCAAGCGCGCCGACCACCCTGTCGGCAAAGGCGGACGCCCTGGGAATGAGGGTGGCCAGCGCATCGCTTTGAATTACCTTGCTCGTCGAGGCGGTGTTCAACGCTGGGACGATTGCGCGGAACTCTTCCTCGTTGGGGGCGGCGCCGCGCTTCTGATAGACCCCTTCGATGAAGGCGCTCGACCCGTCGTGCGGGATCACGCCGGCGACGATCTCGTCGATTGTGCCCAGGTTCTCGATCAGCGAGCTGCCGCCGGCGAGGCGCGCCATCAGCCGGTTGTGCAGTTCGCGGCCCTTTTCGGCCAGCGAGCTACCGGCGTTGGCAATGGCGATTTCGAGCTGAAGGGAAAACAGCTGGCTGAAGAGCTCGGCGGCAGTGCGCAGCGAATAAGGCAGCACGCGCGGGCCGTAGTGATGGCAGGCGAACAGCCCCCACAGCTTGCCGCGAATGACGATGGAGATGGACAGTGATGCGCCCACACCCATGTTGCGAAGATATTCGATGTGGATCGGGCTGACCGCGCGAAGCACACTCATCGACAGGTCGAGGGGGGTGCCCTCGAGGTCGAATTCCGGCTCAATCGGCACCGGATCGGCATTGATGTCGCTAATGATGCGGAACAGGTTGCGCAGATAGAGCGCGCGGGCCTGTTGCGGAATGTCGCTTTGCGGATAGCGCAGGCCGAGGAACGCCTCGAGCTCGGACTCGCGCGCTTCGGCAACGACCTCGCCGGACTGGTCGGGGTGGAAGCGATAGACCATGACCCGGTCGAAGCCGAGCAGGCGCTTCATCTGCCGCGCCGCTTCGTGGCACAGGTCCTCGACCGTCAGGCATTCGCCCAGCTTGGCCATGATCGGCCGCAGAGTGCCGGTATGCTGCGGAATGGCGTCGCGATCGTGCCGCTCGATCTCCAGCACCGCCATGCGGCCCGACAGGTGCACCGCAAGATCGAACAGGCGATGGTCGCCGAACAGGTCCAGCCCGAAGACCCGCTCGACTTCGCCGGTTGTGCTGGCTGCGTCGAGCCGCTCGCGAATGATCTCGAAGGCTTCCGGGGCGAAGCGCGGGCCCAGCGGGCTGCCGATTTCGACCGGCTCCGCAATGCCGAGCATGTCCTCGACATTGACCGAGCGGTGCGCGACCATCCAGTCGGACGTTGCCGCGATCAGGCAGCCGAAGGGCTGGATCATGCCGAGCCGGTGGATGGGCTCGCGATCGCAATTCGACAGGTCGACGTCCTGGCCGCGCGACCAATTCATGCGGCAAGCTGCCGGTCGGCGTCCGAGACGGTGTCGATGAAGCGCTTGAAGACGGCGTTCGCGGCGTCGATCGCCGCTTGGGATTGCTGCTCGGTCACGTCTGCCTGTAGTCGCGGGAGGAATTGGTGCCAGTATTCGATCATCGTCCGGTCGGCGAGGAACGCGGTCGGGATGTGCACGTCCCTCCGGTTGAGACCAGCCAGCATCGCGCGGTTCCCGAGATGCGAGCCGGCAAGCGCCCAGGCCGCACCGATCGGGTCGGTACCGGGCGGCATCTCGAAACTTCCGGCGGCAACCGGCGTGGGCCAGCCAAGTGAAGAAAGATCTTCGGCGATGAGCGGCGTCATGGGCGGTGGGCTGTCGGCAGGATCGGCATGGCATGCGAGCCACGCCTCGATCGGCGCGCGGGCGAGGTACTGGATATTGAGGAACCGGGCGTAGGCCACGGGATCGGCGAAGTCGGCACCCGTGGCGGCGTCCAACTGGTCATGCAAACCAGATGTGGCGCCACGCAGAACACTTCGCAATGTGCGCGATTTCATCGACCCAACCAAACTGCCCCCGTACGCAAACCGGGCAGTCGCATCTGCGAAGGTCCAGTCGACGTAAAACCCGCGAGGGGATAAGGCGTTCCAATCGACGTCCACAATTTCTGCAATCCACGGGGAAGACGGCTTTTGATCGCCCAGACAATCCAGCTCGCACTCGCACCGGTGTTCATGCTGGTGGCGATCGGCAACATCATGAACATCCTTGCCCAGCGCCTCAGCCGAGTGGTCGACAGGTCGCGCCTGCTGCAGGAACGGCACGCGGGCACGCAAGGCGATGAGCACGACACGCTGGTCCGCGAAATCAGGCTGATCGACCGGCGCATCGCAATGATCAGCCAGGCGATCCTGCTGCTGGTGCTGGCCGGCATCGCCATCGGGGTGACGGTGGCGATCCTGTTCCTCGAGGAATTCGCGCCGGTCGACCTGCAGGGCATCGCCGCCGGATCGTTCATCGTCGCCGTCGCGCTGCTGATGGCGGCCCTGGTGCTGTTCCTGCGCGAGACGCGCACGGCCACCGCCGCGCTCAGGATCCCGAGCGATTACCTGGAGCTGGAGCGCAAGCTCTAGCTCTTCGGCGGGGCGAGCATCTTCTGCCCGCCCTGCTTGATCGCCCCTTCGACGATCGGTTCCAGGAACCCCAGGGCAGGAGGCAGCGCCATGGTGAAGACCACCTGGCCGTCCTCGATCGCGATGTCGCCGCGCAGTTCCTGGCCCATCACGCCGATCGTCAGGTCCAGCGTGTCCTCGTCGCGCCACGACGAATGCACGTCGGCCATGCCGCCCGGGACCTGATCGGCGATCTTGTGGCTGTTGTCGCGCAGGCGCTGGCGGACGGTTTCCTTGTCGAGCGAATGGGGGATTGCGACGCGCATTTTAGTTCTTCTCCGAAATGGGTTCGCCGTCGCCAAGGCCTTCCGACCCGTAGCGATAGCCGAGATAGCGGGTGCGGATGGCCAGATCGTCGAGCGCCCCATCGGCCAGTTGCCGGGTCACGCTGTCGATCTCCGTGCTGATCTTGCCGAGACTTTCGACGAGCTGATCGTCGGGCGTGGCGCCGGCGCGCTTTTCGCGCCGCAGGTTGGCGGGAATCCGGCGGTAGGCATCGACCATCTCGGGCAGATGCTCGCCCACCAGCTTGCGGGTCTGCTCGGCGGCGGGATGCGACTGATCGATGGTTTCGAGCTGCAGCCCCAGCGCGTCGAGCTGCGTGCCGATCTGGTCGACCAGCGTCACCGCCGGCGGGGGCAGGGCGGGGCGCTGATGTTCGAGCCACAGCTCGGTGCGCGCGACCATCTGCCGCACATCGCCCTTGTTGAGGTCGGCCCGCTGCGGGACCTTCATCCGCGGGAACTTGCCGAGGATGAAGCCGGCGGCGAGGAGCGCGGCGAAGGTCAGGACGATCCCGGTGAAGCCGATCCCGTCGATGATGATCCCGGCCGTCACGGCGAAGGCGAAGATCGCGGCCGCCGCGAAGGCGATGTTGCGCAGCTTGGTCTTGAGATGCCGCTTGCGCAGCCCGCGGCTGCCTTCGCCGATCGGCTGCAGCCGCCGGCCGCCCGCGCGCTGATGCGCCAGGCTGCGGCTGGCCGCGGCGACGATCTCGCGCGATTGGGCGGTGCTGTCGCCCATCAGCCCTCGAGGCTCAGGAGCTGCGACTGGCCGGCCAGCTGCGCCGCTTGCGCCTGGCCTTCGGCACGCGCGATGTAGCCCTTCGACTTCTCGACCTCCTGGCCCAGCGTCTCGACCGTTTGCTTCATGCTTTCGAGCGCACGGACCTTGAAACTGTCCACCTCGTCCATCGTGTCGTAGATGTTCTGGAAGGCGCGCTGCAGCGTCTCGATCGGGATGGTGCTGCTGGCCGCCTGTTCGTGAATGCGCCCGGTCTGGTCGCGCAGCAGGGTGCTGGTGCTGTCGATGATGTTCGCGGTCGTCTCGTTGAGCGAGGTGATCTGCTGCAGCACCAGCCGCTGGTTGGTCATCGCTTCGGCCACGGTCACCGCGGTGCGCAGCGCGCCCACGGTGGTGGTGCTGGCACGGTCGACGCCCTTCACCAGCTCCACGTTGTTCTTCTTCACCAGGTCGAGCGCAAGGTAACCCTGCACGCTGACGGCCATCTGGGTGTAGAGGTCCTGCGTCCGCTGGCGAACGTAGAACAGCGCGCTTTCGCGCAGCGCCTTCGCCTTGGCCGGATCGGTCGAATCGAGGTCGGCCGCCTTCTCTTCCAGCTTCTGGTCCAGCGTCTTGGCGATGTGGATCATCTGTTCTAGGTTGCCCATCGCCTCCCACAGCTTCTGCCGCTCGACGTCGATCGCGGCATTGTCCATCAGCAGTTCGTCCTTGCCGCTCGAAAGGTGGCCGAGGATCGACTGGATGTGGGTCTGCGCGCTCTGGTACTTGCGGAAATAGCCGGTCAGCTTGTTGCCCATCGGGATGATGCCGAGGAACTTCTTCGACTTGCTCTGGGCGCCGTTCTTGCCCGGGTCGAGGTCTTCCACCACCCGGCGCAACTGGCTCAGGTTCGCGCCCACGCCCGAATCCTTGTCCATCGCCCGGATGGGGCGGTCGAGGAACCGGTTCGACATCTGCGAGGCGGCCGCGATCTCCTTGCGGCCCATGTTGGTGATCTGGTCGACCTTCTTGCCGAAGTCGGGCGAATTGGCGTCGAGCGCGACGAGCTCGGACACGAAGGTGTCGGCCTTTTCCTCCAGCTTGCTCTTCTTCTCGGTTTCGACCGGGACGAGGCCAGCGGCCTTCTCCGGTGAGACGACCGGCACCGGATCGGGCGGCGTCAGGCTCAGTTCGGTCGCGGTTGCGGTCTGGGTACTCGTCGCCATTCAAAACTCCCGTCGCCCGGTCGATCGCGCGTCACCACTGTATTAGGTGGGCAAGACACGCGTTTCAAGTCCGCGCAGTATGGGGCCCGGCGCCCCCCGGTCAAAGCTCTTTTGATGGCTGGGGCGCTGCGGGCTGGACCCGATGCGCACAACCGTGGAAACTCCAGCCCCGCAGCGCAACACATGGCAGGAACATCGAACATGCAGCCGGAAATCCTCATTCTCGCCCTCGCCGCCGTCCTGCTGGTCGTCCACGTCCAGGTGGCCATTCGGGCGAAGACGAAGCAGTACGGGGTGGAATGGAACATGGGCGCGCGCGACGCGGACATGCCGCCGCCCGATCCGGTGGTCGGCCGGCTGGAACGGGCGCGGGACAACTTTCTCGAAACGCTGCCGCTGGCGATCATCGCCTTGTTCGGGGTGGTGCTGGCCGGCAAGACGAGCACGGCCACGGCGGCGGCGGGATGGATCTGGCTGGGGGCGCGGGTGATCTACCTGCCGCTGTACTGGACCGGGGTGCCCAAGGTGCGCACGTTCGTCTGGCTTGCCGGGACCGTGGCGATCCTGCTGGTGCTGGGGATTCTTCTCTGGCCCTGAGCTAGTCGGGCAATTCGACGCCGCTGCCGGTCAGGATCGCCGCCGGATCGTCGAACGAGAGCAGGGTGCGGATGGCCGCGTGCGGATCGTCGGCCCGCGCGACGTAGCTTTCGGCGATGCGCATCCCGACCCAATAGCCGAGTTCCGACGGCCAGCCTACCGGCGAACGACCCGCGTTGGCGAACCAGCGCCGGAACGCCGTGTCGCGCTCGGCCTGACTGCGGGCGGGGTCCATGACGATGGCCCGGTCGGCGGCGAATTGCGCCAGCACCCAATCCGCTCGCGCCGCGGCCCACTGTGCCCGTTCGGCGTCGGGAATGCTGCCGGTGACGAGCGAGGCAACGTAGTCGGCGGTCCCTTCCTGCAGCGCGCTTGCCAGCATGATGTCGCCCTCCACCGCGGATGACGGGCTCGATTGCAGCGTGTGCACGGTCTCGTGGACGAAGAATTTGCGCAGCAGAGCGCGAAACGCGGCTTCGTCGGGGCTGACCCGGCACAGCACCTCCAGCCCGAGAACCTGAATGCCGGGGCCGGCAGTCCCGCCGCTGTTGCCCGCGCCCATCAGGATGGCGATCTGCGGCAGCGGTTTTTCCGGCAGCAGACCGTGCAGGCCGAGATAGGCGGCGCGCAGTTCGTCGTCCGTCCCCTCCAGCCAGGGCAGGCACCGCTCGATGGCCTGGCGATAGCCGTCGTTGTTCGCGGCGATGGCGGCCGCCAAGTGATCGGCATCGACGATCCGGCGCGGCGTGAACACCTCGATCGCGCGGCTTCCTGGCTTGATATAGCCTTCGTCCAGTTGCGCAGCCGTGGGATGTCCGCCGCTCGCTTTCCAGACGGCGATGAAGCGGTCGAGATCGTCCCGCAGGACGGTGGCCTGCAGCGGGTCGACGCCTTGCGCGGCCAGCGGCGCGGCCACCGCGAGAAGCGCGCCCGCCGCCAGCAGGCGCCCGATCACGCGGCCAGCTTGAACGGCTCGATCTCGCCCGAAAGGTAGAGCTTCTTGGCCTTGGCCCGGCTCAGCTTGCCAGAGCTCGTGCGCGGCAGCGTGCGCGGGGGAACCAGTTCGACCACGCAGTTCATGCCGGTAATCGAGCGGACCTTCTCGCGGATCTCGTCATGCAGTCGGACTCGGTCCTGCGGATCGGAAACGCGGCAGTGGACGAGGACGGCGGGCACTTCCTCGCCGTTCTCGGTCTCCACGCTGAAGGCGGCGATGTCGCCCTGGTGGAAGCCGGGCAGCTGCTCCACCGCCCACTCGATGTCCTGCGGCCAGTGGTTCTTGCCGTTGATGATGATCATGTCCTTCGCCCGGCCGACGATGAACAGGTATCCGCCGGCCATGTAGCCCATGTCGCCGGTGTCGAGCCAGCCGTCGACCAGGCAGGCGTCGGTCGCCTCCGGATCGCGGTAGTACGAATGCATGACGCTGGGGCCCTTGCACCAGACCTTGCCGATCTGGTGATCGCCGCGCGCAGTGCCGTCCTCGCCGCGGATTTCGACAGCCATGTCAAGCACCGGCTTGCCGCAGTTGACGATGGCGCGATAGCGGGCCGGGCGGCTGAGGTCGCGCGGCGAGCCGCTGAGGCGCTCTTCCTCCACCAGCTCCACCTTGATGCCTTCGCCCGGCGGCATCAGCGTGACCGCAAGGGTCGCCTCGGCCAGGCCGTAACTGGGGCAGAAGGCGTTCGCCTTGAACCCGGCATCGGTGAAGGCGTTGACGAACTGCTGCATCACGTCGGGCCGGATCATGTCGGCGCCGTTGCCCGCGAGCCGCCAGCGCGACAGGTCGAAGCGGTGTTCGACATGGCTCTGGCTCGAGATGCGCCGGGCGCAGATGTCGTAGCCGAAGGTCGGCGAATAGGAGAGCGTCGTCCCCTCGTTGCGGCTGATCATGTCGAGCCAGGCCAGCGGGCGGCGGGCGAAATCCTCGGTCCGCAGGTAGTCGGTCGAGACCTGGTTGGCGATCGGCGAGAGCAGGCAGCCGACCAGGCCCATGTCGTGGTACCACGGCAGCCACGAGACGCAGCGGTCTTCCATGGTCAGGCCCATACCGATGCCGTGGCCGCGCAGGTTGTTGAGCAGCGCCCGGTGCGTCACCGCCACGCCGTGCGGGAAGCGGGTGGAGCCGCTCGAATACTGGAGATAGCAGATGTCGTCCGGGTCCGGCGTCGGCAGCGCGGGCGCGCCCTCGGGCAGGGCGGCGAATTCCTCGAAGCTCTGCCCGCCGCAGCCCTGCCGGGCCGCCGCCGCGGATGCCATCTCGGCGATTTCCGCCGGATAGAGCAGCAGCGCGGGGTCGGAACTCTGCAACTGCACCGCCAACTGGTCGATGTAGCTTTCCTTGCCGCCGAAGCTGGTCGGCAGCGGCAGCGGAACCGGCCAGGCGCCGGCATAGATCGCGCCGCAGAAGATCGCGGCGAATTCGGGCCCGGTCTGGGCGACCAGGGCGATGCGGTCCCCCGGGCGTGTGCCCATCGTGACCAGCCGGCGAGCCATGGCCAGCGCATCGCTGCGCAGCTCGGAATAGGGATAAGCCTGGATCAGGTTACCGCGCGGATCGTGGAAGTTGAGCCCGCGGCTTCCCTGCGCGGCATAGTCGATCGCATCGCCGAAGGTGGCGAAGTCGGAAAACCGGCGCGTCAGCGCGCAACGGTTCGGCGTCGGCTGCAAGGCGGCGTCCTCTGTCATGTTGTGTGCGATTACCCGTTCGTTGTTCTATCTCGGTCGCGCTTCACGCGACAACTGGTGAATAGGGCATGAGCGTCGATCCTTCCCTGTTATCGACACGGCCTTTTCCCTTTGGGCCGGACTGTGGCACGAATAAGGCCGATGGTCGAACATAGTTCCAGTAGAAACAAGCCCCGCAAGGTGCCCAAACCGATCGATCCGCAGCGATTCGAGGAACTTGCGCTCGCCTATGTGGCCAGATTCTCCTCCAGCGCGGCCAAGTTCGAGCGCTACCTCAGGCGCAAGCTGCACGAGCGCGGCTGGGACGGGGAGGGCGAGCCGCCGGTCGAGGCGACGGTCGCCCGCTATGTCGAGCTCGGCTACATCGACGACGAGAGCTATGCCCGCATGAAGAGCACGAGCCTGCTGCGGCGCGGCTACGGCGGGCGGCGGGTGAGCCAGGCGCTGGGCGAGGCGGGCATCGCGGAGGACCTGCGGGCGGCGGTGGCGCCGGGCGAGCATGCCGCCCGCACAGCGGCGCTGACCTATGCCCGCAAGCGCCGGTTCGGCCCTTTCGGCCTCGAGGCCCCCGAGCGCGACGTGGCGGAAAAGCAGATCGGCGCGATGGTGCGCGCCGGGCATGGCTTTGCCGCCGCGCGCACGCTAGTGGAGGCGGCGGACGAGGCCGAGGCAATGGATTGGGTCGCCGAGGCGTCCGACGAGATGGAGCCGTGATGCGTCCCGTTGCCAAGATCCTGCTGGCCGCCGCGGCCTGCGTGCTGACCTGTACGTCGGCTGCCTGCTCGACCCAGGCCGCCGCCCCGGTCCCGGCGGCCGAAACGCCGTCGGTCCACCCTTTTTCCGGCCTCGAGGTCGTGCCGCTGACGATCGCGCAGGGCGACCGGGTGCATCGCTTCCGCGTCGAGGTCGCGCAGACCGAACAGCAGCAGAACCAGGGCCTGATGTTCCGCCGCTCGATGGCGCCCGACGAGGGGATGATCTTTCCGTCCGAGCGGCCCTATCAGCGCAGCTTCTGGATGAAGAACACCGTCATCCCGCTCGACCTGCTGTTCATCGGGGCGGATCGCAAGGTGGTGAACATCATCGCCAATGCCGAGCCCTATTCGCTCGATTCGCTGCTGTCCGAAGGCCCGGTGATCGCCGTGCTCGAACTGAACGGGGGCAGGGCGGCCGAACTGGGCATCGCGCCCGGCGCGAAGGTCGAGTGGTGAGGGCCCTCGCGCCTAGGCGCTTGCGTGTCCGGGCTGCGAGGGGCTAACGGCGCTCCATGGGCATTCTCGGCAAGATATTCACCTGGTGGGACGGTGCCACCATCGGCACTTCGATCTGGTCCTCGCTCAACGGCGAGCACGTCGGCACCGACGCGCAGGGCAACAAGTATTTCCGCGGAAAGAAGCTTGTAAAGGCCGGCCAGCCCTTCGCCGGGCGCGAGCGGCGCTGGGTTATCTACGCCGGCGCCAACGATGCCAGCAACGTGCCCAGCGAATGGCATGGCTGGCTGCACAACTCCTACGACGAGCTGCCCGAAAGCCATCTCGCGCCGTCGAAGATCTGGGAAGTCGACTACGAACCCAACGTCACCGGCACGGGCGCCGCCTATCGCCCGGCGGGTGCGCTCGAACGCGGGGGGCGCCGCGCCGCCGCAACGGGCGACTACGAAGCCTGGACGCCGGACGCCTGACCATGCGCGTGGCCGCGCCCGTTGCATTCGCGCTGGCGCTTGCCGCCTGCACGCAGGATGCGCCCGCACCCGAAGCGGTCGAGACCGAGTTGCCCGAAGAGCTCGCCTCTTCCGCGCCCGCACGGCCCGCCGCGTCCGCCGCCGAGCAGGACGGCGCCACGCCGATGAGCGAGCGGGTCGCGACGCTCGGCCTGCTCAACAAGCGCAACAACCTGTCGCAGGACATCGAGATGAAGCCCGGCGAATCGCGCCGGATCGGAAACGTCGTCCTCCGCCTGTCGGCCTGCGAAAAGGCCGCGCCGTGGGAAGACCCGGAAGAAGGCGCCTTCGTGCAGGTTCTGGTGCGCGAACGGGCCGATGCCAGTTCGGACCTCGAATGGCGCAGGGTCTTTTCCGGCTGGCTGTTCAAGAACGCGCCCGCCGTCAACGTGGTCGAGCACCCGATCTACGACGTCTGGGTCAAGAGCTGCGCGATGAGCTTCCCGGGCGAAGAAAGTCCCGCACCGGCGGCCTCCGGCACCAGCCGGGCGAACCCCTCGGGCAACGCGGCCGCACCGGCGCCCGCGCCTTCGCCCACGCCCGAGTCGCCGCCCTCGCCGGCTCCGACGCCCGACGCTCCCACGGCCTGATCCCACCTGATCCGCGGCGCCTGCGCCGCGCCCAGCAGCGTCAGGTAGCGGGCCTGGCTAATCTCGACCGCGCCCATGGAGGCGAGGTGCCCGGTCATGAACTGGCAGTCGAGCAAGCTCATCCCGGCCAGCTTCATTGCCGCCACCAGCCAGGCGAGCGCGACCTTGCTGGCGTTGGGCGCGCGGCTGAACATCGATTCGCCGCAGAATACTCCGCCGAACCCCACGCCGTAGAGGCCGCCGACCAGCTCGCTGCCGAGCCAGACCTCGATCGAATGGGCGTGCCCTTCGGCGTGGAGGGCGCGGTAGCTGGCTTCGATCCGGCGGCTGATCCAGGTCTCCGGGTGGTCCGGCCGCGGCTCCGCACAGGCGGCGATGACCTCGCCGAAATCTGCGTTGCAGGTCACGCGAAAACGCTCCTGCCGCAGGACCTTGGCCAGCGACCGGGAGCAGCGAAACCCCTCGAGCGGGAGAATCGCGCGGTGGCGCGGCTCGACGTAGAAGACTTCGGGATCGTCACGCCCGTCGGCCATCGGAAAGATGCCGCTGCGATAGGCCAGCAGCAGCGTTTCCGGGGGAATTATCGGCAGGGCGGGGGCGTGCATTGCGGCAATCTATCATAGCGGCGCCTTAACCGCCTTGCCAATTTGCCGGACGCGCCCTAGACGCGCGCACCGGCTGCAGGGGTGTAGCTCAGCTGGTAGAGCATCGGTCTCCAAAACCGAGGGCCACGGGTTCGAATCCTGTCACCCCTGCCATTCCCTCTCGTAAATCTGGCTAACTTTCGCGGTCTGTTCCGGGAGGGTTAGCCAAATCGAACTTCGCGGTGACCTTGTCGAGCGCCTCGTCGGCGAGCTGCTGGCGGTTGGCGGCGGCGCGGTAATGGGTGAAAGTCTCGGACTTTTTCTGCCCTGTCACGCTCATGCCCTCGGCGTCGGTGCCGCCGGATTCGGCGACCCGTCTGCTGGTCGCCTTCCTGAGGCCGTGGAGCGTGCAGTGGGGCAGCCCGGCGCTGTCGCACCATTCTCGCATCTTGTTGCCCAGGCCCGGCACCGAGAAGGGCCTGCCGAAGCTCGTCACCACCAGCGCCAGCGTCGACTTGACCGGCAGCGCCTCGTAGGCCGCGCGGGTCGCCGGCAGCATTCGCACACTCGCCTCGTTGCCGTTCTTCGCGTGGTCGACCACGATGCGGCCGTTTCTGATATCCGCCGGCGCGAGCCTGGCGATGTTGCAGCGCCGGCCGCTGGTGTTGAGCGCGAGCTCGAGCACGAAGCGTGCCATGGTGCCCAGCTGATGCGCCGCGCGGAACTGCGCGATCTCCTCTTCGGACCAGGTGTGGAAGCCCTTACTCTTCGGCGGAGTCGCGATGTCCGCCAGGGCGACGGGGTTCGTTTCGACCAGGCCCAGCTTAATCGCGTAGCGGAACATGGGCAGCAGCTCGTCGCGCAGGTTCTTCGCCGCGTGCGGGCCGCCGCGCTTGCGGCCGCTCTCGACCCGCGGCACGGCGACCTCGGCCAGATAGCGCTCGATGTGGTCGAAGCGGAAGTCGGCGACGAGGCCCTTCCGGAACTTCGCCACGAACGGCGCGAGGATCCGCTGCGCATCGAGCAGCCGGGCCGGGCCCTTGTTGCCGGCGAAGGCTGGGCTGGCGATCCACTTGGCGGCGAGCTCGCCCACCGTGCCGGGGGCCTCGCGCTCGGCGGGATTGCGGCGGCCGGCGAGCGCGGCGGCCAGTTCGGCCTTACCCTCGGCGCTGTTGGGATGGGCGCGGAAGCTGTGGCTCTGGCCCTTCGAGCGGTAGCGGTAGCGGCGCTTGCCGTGCCGGTCGACGAAGCTGGTGACGTTCTTCGGCAGACGCTCTTTACGTGTCATCCTCGAGGATTCCATCGATCGTGTTGGCGCGCGGCGGCGTGGCCGCTTCGGGGGAATATACCTCGATCGTGCCATCTGGCGAGACCCGCACCGTTCCCACGCTCATTCCGCCCGCGAGGCACCCCTTGATGGCGCGGGCGACGTCGGCCTGGTTGAAGCGGGCGCGGGCTGTCATGCCGTCTTCCGGGCCGCCTTCTCGATCTGCAGCTCGGCGGCGTTGGCGACGACGAGGGCGCGGGCGAGGGGCGGGCAGACGCTGTTGCCGCACTTGGCGACCTGGGCTGTCTTGGTGATCGGGCGGCCTTCGGCATCGCGGTCGATGATGTAGTCGGGCGGGAAGCCCTGCGCGGCGAAGAGCTCGCGCGGGGTGAGCATGCGCATGCCGATGTCGACGATGACGTATTCCTCGCCTTCGATCGTGACGGCGACGAGGCCGAAACGGTCCTGCACGGTGACGGTGCCGATCGGGCCGTCGAGGCCATGGCCGTCCTGCTCGTTTCCGTAATACTTGATCAGGAAGGCGCGGACCTCGGCCATGTGGGTGCCGCCCGCGCTGACGGTGTGGAGCGGCTCCTCGACCGGCTGACCGTGCGCGCAAGTGCCGCGCAGCTTGACCAGGTTGCTGGTGACCAGGCGCTGGGTGCAGCCCTTGCCGACGATCGTCGACAGCGGCGCATCGGAGGCGCGGCCTGCGAGCGGCTTCTCGCCTGCGGGGCTGCCGTTGGCCTGCTCGATGTGGGCCACGACGACGCTGTGCTTGGCGTTGCCCTCGACTGTCTGGATCGGCTCGCCGGCACCGGTCGGCGCATTGCCGCTGGCGAATTTCTGCATGAAGGCTGTGACGGCGGCATGCTTCGTGCCCCCTGCGACAACTGTGCCGAGCGGCTTCTCCGCGTCCATCGCGCGGGGCGCCTGGCCCTGCCGCTCGCCGTTGCCGATGTGGACCAGGTGCGCGGCGGCGATGGTGTTGTGGTCGCCGTCGCTGCTGGTGACCGTGTGCAGCGGATCCTCGGCCGAGCGGTTGCGGCCGCCCTGCTGGGCGTAGCTGGCGAAAGGCGCGAGCAGCGCGTCGACACGGCCGAGGGGCGCACTACCGCCGGGGCGCTTGACGAAGCTGTTGGCGGTGACCGTGTGGAGCGGCTCGTCGACAGCATGCCCGGTCGCGCCGCTGCGGAACTTGGTGACGTGGGGGACGACGAGGTTGAAGGCGTTGCCCTGCGTCGTCGCGGTTTGCACCGGCTCGTCGGTCCCTGTCGGCCGGTTGTTGAAGCGCATCGGCACGATGAACGGCTGCGGGTTGTTGACCAGGAACTTCATGATGCCGTGGGCGATGCGGCGCAGGGTCTTCTCGGCGAGCGGCTTCTTGCGCTCGAAAATGCTGGGGCAGGGAATCGACCAGTCGATGATCTCGGCCGCGGTGCGCCAGGGCAGGCGCTTGCCGGACAGGACCTCGGGGCTGCCGGGCTTGCCGTGGGTCGGCTCGGGCCAGACGATCGGGTTGCCGTCGCACCGGGCGATCATGAAGAAGCGCTTGCGGATCGTGGGCGCGCCGTAATCGCAGGCGCGTAGCTCGCGGAACTGCAGCTTGTAGCCGGTCTTGCGCAGCTCGCGGCACCACTTGTCGAAAGTCTCGCCGGCACGTTCCTTGATTGGCTTGCCCTCCGCGCAGAGCGGGCCCCAGGTGCGGAATTCCTCGACGTTCTCGAGGAGGATCAGCGCGGGGCGGACCCGCTGCGCCCACAGGACGACGACCCAGGCGAGATCGCGGATCGACTTCTCGCGCGGCTTGCCGCCCTTGGCCTTGCTGAAGTGCTTGCAGTCGGGACTGAACCAGGCGAGCTCGACCGGTTGTCCGCCGGTGACGACGCGCGGGTCGACCTGCCAGATGTTGTTGCGGATGTGCCGGGTGCCGGGGTGGTTCACCTCGTGCATCCGGATCGCCTGCTCGTCGTGGTTGATGGCGATGTCGACGGCGCGGCCGAGCGCCTGCTCGATCCCGGTCGAGGCACCGCCGCCACCGGCGAAGTTGTCGACGATCAGGCCCGTCACCGCAGGATCCCACAGGAGACCAGCGCCCAGGCGGCAATGGTAATGCAGGCGCCGGTCAGGCCGAGGATTGCAAAGCGCCAGATGCGCACGCGGGAGCGCTGGCGGTCCCAGAACTCGTCGGGCTCACGCTGCAGCCATTCGGGGAAGTAGCGGCCGTCGTCGTCGTGCGGGGTCATAGGAAGGGATTCCAACCGAGGTGGTGGATCGCCTCGCACAGGGCGAAGGTCATCGCGGGGCCGCCGAGCGCGAGGATCAGCGCGCGGATCATGCCGCGCGTTCCAGCTTGCGCGGGGCATAGCCGGGGCAGCCGAAGTGGATGGCCAGCACCACCAGATCGGAGGTCGAAGCGGGCGCCGCGCTCGCGGCGAGGGGAAGGGCGTCGAGCGCGGCGTCCCGCGCCGTGGCCAGCGCGGCCACGACCTGGGGAAGGGGGCAGAGATCGTCGGCGACGAGCGCGCGGGCCTCGGCGTCGCTGCAGCCTGCCTGGCGGTAGTCTTCGTAGCAGGCCGGCGCGTCGGGGCTGACGGCCGCGAGATCGGCGCCGGCACGGATCGCCAGCGCTGCCCACGGGCGCAGGCGCGCCTCGTGCTCGGCCTTGGTGGCGCAGCCTTGTGGGCGGCGCTGCCGGCGCAGGTCGAGCTGGCGCAGGGCAATGGTCGCCACGGGAATCTTCGGTAGCGCGCTACCGCCTGCGGCTACTTGAGCGCAGGGGAGGGTCATGCCCGGCCTGCCGTGCCGGGTGTACGGCGGCGGGGGGCGCGGCGGCGCGCCTTGCGGCCGGCGTGGGCGGCGAGGTCGGGGGTGGCGTAGAGGTCGCGTTCCTCGACTTCGGTGTTGCCACTGGCGTCGCGCACCGGGTCGAAGCGGATGCCGCGGCGCTCGAACAGCTTGACCATGCAGGTTGGCGGGTTGGTGTCGCGGTTGCGGCGCAGGACCTGGGCGCGCTGCGCGGTGCCGCGCAAAAAGCCGAAGCTGCCCACCTGCGGCAGCTCCACGGGCAGTTCGGGATTGGACTTGAGCATGCGGGAATCTCCGTCACGTGTCCGCCACCGTGTAGGTGGAGGAAATATCCGCTGTCAAGCGGCAATGACGGAAATATCCGTTAGAATCGTCTGCGGGCGCGCACGGTCGCTTCACTGCGGACGAAGGCCTGTGGGATGCACTGGCCTACGACGAAAAGGTCAACATCCTTCGCGGCATCAGCAGCGCGACGTGGAAGACCGATCTGCCAGCGGGAGACGAGGTCGCTAGCGTGTTCGGCCACCGCAACAACGGGCGGCTGCTCTCGCTCTGCGCGTCAGGCGCCTTCTAAAAGAGGAAGTCGGTCTGCCGCATGATACGGTGGATCCGCGCGACGCGGGACTTCGGCACCGTGAAGGCGAGCCGGGGATTGAACTGCTCGAGGTGATAGACGTCGCCGGTAGTGCGCAGGAGGCGCTTGACCAGGACGCTGGTGACCTCCTTGCCGCCGTTCTCACGCAGCTGCACGACAACGTAATCGCCTGAGCGAACCGGGCGGCCGGGATCGACGATGCCGATCTCGCCGGCTTCGAAGCGTGGTTCCATGCTCTCGCCGTGGAAGTAGATCGCATATATGTCGCGCGCGCCGGCGAGGGCCGGAGGGCGGGCGATCAGGCGGACATGATAGTCGGGGTCGAAGGTCGAGCGTTCGATCGCGACCATCTCGCCGCCTTCGGCGCTCAGCTCGATGTCCGCGCAGTCGCCTGTCCCGACGAGCGGGATCCCCGGAAGGTCGGGCGAAGATCCGCGCCAGTCGAGCCGGGCGTCGCCCAGGCTCACCTCGCTCCGGACCTGGTCGGGACTGTCGGTCGCGCCCGTCAGATATTCGGTCGTCGTGCCCAGTTCGGCGGCGAGACGTGCGAGCCGCGCGGCGCTGGGTGAGCCGCCGCGACCGTTCAGCAGTTGCGAGACGTAGGAGTGGTTCGCGTCGATCGCCAGGCTGAGCGCGCGCGGTGACAGGCCGCGCCGATCGAGCAGCGCCTGCAGGCGTTCGCGCATGATTTCGTCGGTGGATTGTTCGGTGTCGGACACTGGCGGATATTTCCACAATTCGGCGGTTTGTGGAATGAAGGACATTTCCGCTTGACAGGTAGCGGATATATCCTCCATTTCCGCCGCCGATGTCACCGCAACCATCCCTGACCGAACGCCTCAAGTCCTGCGCGGACCTGTGGGCGGCGGCGCACGAATCGACCACCGCCCGCCTCGGCCGCGTCGTGGTCAACGACACCAGCTTTTTCAGCGGGCTCGATGCCCGGGTGAAGGGGCCGAGCATCGATACGCTCGAAAAGTTCGCGCGGTATCTGGCTGAGCCAGCCAACTGGCCCGACGGGCAGGTCCCGGACGATGCAGTGCAGTTTGCTCATGTGTGCGGTGTTAGCGCCGGGGCCGGTGTGGCGTCTGCGGGAAAGGCGGGCGACAGTTCCCCCGATGCGGTGGCCGCGTGATGTTCGCGTTTGGCGACGATGTCTGGCCCGGTGTCGCGAAGCTCGTCGAAGAGTGCGGCGAAGTTCAGCAGGTCGCCGGTAAGCTCATGATGCGGCACGGCGATCGGTGTCACTGGTCCGGCGACCTGCGGCAGATGATGCTCGAGGAGGTGGCTGACCTACGCGCGGCTGCACTGTTCGTGACTGCGGCGTGCTTCACACCCGACGAACAGCGAGAGATCGAGCGGCGAATAGTCCTCAAATCCCAGCTCTTCCACGGGTGGCACCGCAACCCGGACGACGATCCGCCTCTCCCGGTCAACCATCGAACCGTTCTGGAAGGCGTATCGAAATGATCGCTGGCCGCATCAAGCAGGCGGTGCGCAAGGCGATCGGCCTGTGCGGCGGGATCGAGGGCGCGGCGGCGACGGTCGAGAAGTCGAACAGCCACGTCGGGCGCTGGAACGCTTTGAATGAGCCGGACCTGCCGACGCTGGGCGATGCGCTGGCGCTCGACGAGATCGCCGTGGCGCAGGGCAAGGTGCCGGCGATCTTGTCCAAGTACGCGGCCGAGCTGGGCCACGTCGCGCTGCTGCTGCCGCGCCCGGGCCATGGCAGCGACGCGGTGACGCTGGCGCTGATCGAGGCGAGCGCCGAGTTCGGCGACGTGGCCGCCGAAGTGCGCGACGCGCTGGCCGACGGCGAGATCGGCGGTCGGGAGCCCGAGGCGATCGTCGAGCAGATCGACGAGGCGGTCGCCAAGCTGATGCGGCTGCGGGGCATCCTCTCTCCCGCGGTGAAAGCGGCCTGATGCCTGCCGCGATCGCCCAGGCCGAAACGTTCTTCCTCGAGCTGGCAGCCGCCAGCCCCGAAGCCGAGGTGCGCGCGTGGTTCGAGAGCGCGGCGGCGGGCGGCAGCGCGGTCTATGCGACCGGATTGACCCTGCCGCGCGAGGAGGCGGGTGTGCGCTATGTCGCCGGCCTAGTCGCCGCGGGCAAGGCGCGCACGCACCAGCGAAGGCATCCGCAGGACGGACGCAGGCTGCAGTTCCTCGTCGTCAAGCGCGGGGCGGACGACGACGGACCGCTCCCGGCGAGCGATCCGGTCGGTGGCTGCGACCCGCAGACCCGCGCCGAAGCCGACGCGCTGCTGGACATGCTGCGCGAGTGTGCCGAGCATGGCCTGCCGTGTCCGAGCCTGTCGGCGATCGCCGACGCGCTCCACCTTCGGAAAGGTGAAGGAGGGCGCCAGCGCTCGCGCCACCTGCTGGCCGTGCTGGAGGCGCAAGGCGCCATCGCCAGCGAGAGCCGCGGCCGGAACGCGCCGCGCGTGGTGACGATCCTGGCCGAGGGCCGGGCGTCCGGACAATCAACCTTGGGAGAAAAGCAATGAGCGGGACCGGAGTGACGGTCGCGGCGAAGGCGCTGGCCGACGCGATGAAGCATGCGGCCGCGGTGGTCGAAGGGCGCAACACGATCCCGATCCTGGCGAACGTGCGTCTCGTGGCCGACGGCGCCACGCTTTCGTTGACGACGTCTAATCTGGACGTCGAGTTTACGCGGGACCTGGCGCTGACCGCGCCGGCAGTCCTCGAGACGACGGTCGACGCGCGCAAACTGGCGCTGCTCGCAGGAGCGGCGGAAAAGGGCGCGCAGATTTCGCTGAGGGACGAAGAGGGAAAGCGCCTGATCGTCACCACCGGGCGAAGCCGCTGGGTCCTGCCCTCGCTTCCGATCACCGACTTCCCGATGATTTCGCCCGGCGATCTCCCGGCGCAGGTCTCGGTCGGCGGGTCGGTGCTGGCAGCCGGCTTGCGGCGCGTCCTGCCCTTCGTCGGCGTCGAAGAACATCGTCCGTATCTGCACGGGCCTTTGCTGAACCCCGAAGGCGGGCAGGTTCGCCTCGCTTCGACCAACGGCAATTGCCTGATGGCCGCGCCGGTCGCCGTGGCATGGCCGGACGGAGCGCCGGAGGTCATCCTTGGGCCCAAGTGGTGCCGTATCGCGGAGGCCCTGGCCGGGGAGGCCGACGGCGAGGTCACACTGGAGTGGGGCGAACGAATTGCGCGGCTGACCAGCGGCGGCGTCGTCCTGACGGGCAAGGTGCTGAGCGGCCAGTTCCCCGATTACCGCCGGGTCATTCCGCCGGAGGGTGACCGCGTGGTTTGCGAGCCCGCGCTGCTGTCTGCCGCGGCGAAGCGCGTGTCGCTGGTAGCCAACGAGAAGACGCGGGCGGTGAAGGTCGACCGCGCCCAGGGAAAGCTGACCCTCTCGGTCACGAGCCCCGAGGGAGGCACCGCCAGCGAGGAGCTGCCCGCGGACTGCGGCGCGGGCCATGCGGCCGGATTTAACGCCGCCTTTCTCGACACGATGCTGGCCGCGATCGGCGGCGACACGATCGAGATCCACCACGCCGATCCCGGAGCACCCGCCCTGTTCCGCCGCGCGGTGAGCGACGGTGCCGTCGGCGTCGTCATGCCGATGCGGGTTTGAGGAGGCACCGATGGCAAAGATGCTCACGACCACTTGTCCGCATTGCGAGAAAGCAACTTCGCACCAGCAGAGCGACGTCGAGGGTCTCGACGAGCTGATCGAAGACGAACGGGCCGATGCGAAGTCCGAGGCGCTCGAGGAGCAGGACGACGATTATGTCGACGTCTCGCAGCTTCGCAGCACGTATTCCGGCCGCCGATACCTGCGCGAGCTGGCGGCTGCCATTCGCTCCGGCCGGACGGACGAAGCGGAATACCTTCTTGATCGCGTGGCCGAGGAAATTGGCGGCAATGCGGCCGACGAGGTGCAGCTGGGGCGGTTCAGCCCTCAGGCGCGGGCGGCCTGACCGATGGCACGCGCGGCAACTTCCCGCCTCAAGGTCAATCCGCCGCTGGGGCGAATGCCGGTGCTGCAGTTCATGCAGCCGAGCGAACTGTCGGTCGACGCCAGCTACCAGCGCAGCACCGAGGGGCGCGCGAGCGAGGCGCTGATCCGGCGCATCGCGCAGTACTGGAACTGGGACCTGTGCCTGCCGCTGGTCGTATCGCGGCGGCCGGACGGCGCCTTGATGGTGATCGACGGGCAGCACCGCCTGCAGGCCGCGAGGCTGCGCAGCGACATTTCGCAGCTGCCGTGCATGGTCAAGGAATACGCCAGCGCGGCCGACGAGGCGGCGAGCTTCGTCCACCTCAACCAGGAGCGCAAGCCGCTGTCGGGGCTCGACCTGTTCAAGGCGGCGCTGGCGAGCGAGGACCCGACGGCCAGCGCGGTGATGGCCGCGATCGCCGCGGCCGGCCTGTCGCTCGCGCCGCACGAGAACTACGCCAGCTGGAAGCCCGGCATGGTGAGCAACATCGGCGGGATCCAGAACGCCTGGCGCAAGCAGGGCGAACGGGTGACGCGCGAGGCGCTGCAGGCGTTGGGCACTGCGTTCGCGGGCGAAGTGCTGCGCTATGCCGGGACGATATTCCCCGGCCTGGTCGCGGTCTGCACCGAAGAGTGCCGGTCGGGCGAGTTCGACGCCGGGCGCTTCGCCAGGTTCACCGCGAAGCTGGGTGCGCGGGGGCAGGACCGGCTGCGGCGCGATATCGTGGCGCTGTGCGCCGCCCGGCCCGATCTCGGCCGCACGGCGGCGGCGATCAAGGTCGTCACCGTCCTGCACTGGCCCGAACGGGCCGCTGCGCGGGCGCCCGTCCCCAACCCGATCACGCCAGCCACGACCCGTGCGCCGGTGGCCCGGACATCGCTGGACAAAAGCCGCTTCACTCGAAAGGCGAGCGAAGACGCCTCCGCACCGGTCACGGCCTGGTGCGATCAGTGCGAGATGCGAGTGACGCTGGGCCAGGCCGAGGGCTGCAAGAGCCGGTTCTGCAGCCTGCGGCCGAGCAAAGGTCGCGTGGCGGAGCCGGCGTGATGGCGAGCCGCGTTTCCAGCGCCACCTCCATGCTGCGCCGGCATGGTTCCATCGCGCCAAGCGGGCGCGGGGTCGTGCTGCCGGTGTTCCACCCCGCCGCTCGCGGTGGCCGGTCGCTGTTCCCTTCGCGCGTGTTCGCGCCTGACGAGGTCGGCCGCGTGCTCAAGAGCGGGCACCAGAGCCGCAAGATCGGCGCCTTCGTGACGAAGGGGCCGCGCAAGGGTTGGCCGATCTACACGCTGACGCTGGAGGAGCGCGCCACCTGCCCGCGCAGCTGCACCGAGTGGCTGCATTGCTACGGGAACAACATGCAGGCGGCCGAGCGGATCGAAGCCACCGGCCAAATGGAGGGAGTGACGGGCACCGCGCTGATCGGCGAGGTTCGGGCGCTCGCCGAGCGCCATCCGGGCGGGTTCGTAGTGCGGTTACACGTGCTGGGCGATTTCCCGTCCGAGAGATACGTGGCTTTGTGGCGCATGCTGCTGGACGAAGTCCCGGCCCTGCACCTGTTCGGTTTCACGGCGCATCCGCCGACGAGCCCGATCGGGCGTGCGGTGGCGCTGCTGGCGGCCGACTTCGGATGGAGCCGGGCGGCGTTCCGCTTCTCGGGCCAACCGCATGAGGCGCGAGCCGCGCGTGTCGTCGCCGCAGGCGATCCGGTGCAGGACGGGGTGCTCTGTCCGGCGCAGACCGGAGCGACCGACTGCTGCGGGACATGCGGGCTGTGCTGGCAATCCGAACGCTCGATCGTGTTCCGGAGGCATTGATGGCGGCCCCGGCCTATCTCCACGACGGCAGCTGGGAACCGACGCCCGAGCAGCGCGAGCTGGTCGAGCGGGCTTTCGAGGCGTTCGGCTTCTTTCATGCCGTCAAGGCCTCGAAGGGGCGGCGGAAGGAGGTCTCGTGCGCGCGGCATGCTGCCTGCTGGGTTCTTCGCGCCCGGTATGGCGACGCGGTTACGCTGCCGATGATCGCGGCCATGGTCGGCCGCCGGGACCATTCGACGGCGCACAACTCGTTGCTCCGCGCAGACCTGCTGAGGAAGCAGAATCCCCATTTCCGCGCGGTGACCGATGCTCTTCTGGCCGGATTGCCGGTGTCCCCCGCGGCGCAGCGGAGGGTGCGGTTTCTGATGCCGCCGCGCCGGGTGCGAGCGAGGAACGACTTCGGCCAGGAGGACCATGACGGGGCGCGGCGAGCCGCCTGCAGCGATCTGTTCCTGACCGCGCTGCGCAAGGCCCATCCGGAGAGGTTTGCGGCGTGAGCGACGAGCGGGAGACCCTCGCCGAGGAATTCGCGCGGTTGACCTGCGCGCTGCCGTTCGCGGCGGTGCGCAGCCTGATCGACATGGGCGTGCCTGCGGCGACCGTGGGGGCGCTGACCGGCGCGGGAATGCTGGCGCTGGCCGACGTCGACCTGAGCCGGGACGGCAGCCGGTTCGCCCTGGGCGGGCCGGTGCGGCGCCTGCTGCTGGGCATCCCCGGGAGTAACGGCGAGCTGATCGACGTGGCGGCGCTGTCCTCGAGCGACGAGAACGTCTGGGCGCTGGCGACGGGGCTGGCCTGCCTGCTGGGCGAGGAGCAGCTCGAGCACGCGGTCGCGGCCGATCGGCGCGAGCTGCGGCTGCACCCGACGCCGTTCGCCTGGCTGCGCGCCGGGATGGAAGGCGTGGCGGTGCTGGAATGGGGTCCGACGGCCGTGAGCGCGCTGCGCTGCCTGCGGCCGTTCCAGACGATCGTCTGCGATCCCGGCGCGGGCCCGGTGCTGGAAAAGATGCTGGCGCGCGGCGGCATGCCGCTGGTGGCCGAGGATCGGCGCGGGCCGATCAGGAGGGCGGCGTGACGGCAATTGCAGCAGTGGTGGCAGGAGGGCTCGTCTACATGGGCGGCGATAGCGCTGCCGTGGAGCAGTCCCACTACCTGGACCTGACAGCTACCCCGAAGGTGTTCGCGGTGGGACCCATGGTCATCGGCTACACTTCCAGCTTCAGAATGGGCCATGCGCTGCAACACAGGCTGACCCTGCCGGCCGGTTTGCCCGAAGTAGGCGACCTGACCGCCTTGGACAGGTGGATGGCCGTCGATTTCGTCGACGCGGTGCGCCAGGTCATGCGCGACGTCGGCTACATGAAAAAAGAGAGCGAACGTGAGCAGGGCGGCATATTCCTGTGCGGCGTTCAGGGCCAACTCTATCAGTTCGACGACGATTTCCACGCGCGGCGGCAAACGGTCCCTTACGCAGCGGCGGGGTCGGGACTTTCGGCTTGTCTTGGGGCGCTCTGGCTCGCCCATCGTCGCGGGTTGTTCGAAAACCCGGCGGAAATCGTGAAGGACGCGCTCGCCGCGGCGGAGGCCTGCATTGCCACTGTGCGGGGGCCGTTTCACGTCGTCGTCGGCGGCAATTCGAGTTAGACCATGACCACCCGCAATCCCTTCTCGGCCGGCGCGCCCGGCAGCGGCAGCCCGCGCCCGGCGTCGGGAAATGGCGATTTATCCGCCTCGGATGGCTCCGGCCCACAAGATGTGGGGGGCGGGAGCGCTGCGGGGCATCAGGGCAGCGGCCGGTTGAAAGTCGCGCCGGATCCCGAGCGGGACCTGACGTGCGCCCGCCTGCCGCTGACCGACATGGGCAATGCCGAGCGCTGGCGGGTGCGGTTCGGCGGCGATTTCCGCTTCTGCCCCGAGTTGGGCTGGTTCGCCTGGGACCAGCGCCGCTGGAAGCTGCTGAGCGAGGAAAAGGACCAGGTGCCCGCCGCGGTGACCTGGTCGATCGCGCGCACGGTGCGGGCGATCCGCAACGAGGCATCTTTGGTCGCCGCCAGCGGGTTCGAGCCGATGCTGGGCCTGTCCGACCGCGAGGCGGCCGAGGTGGAGCGCTGGAGCGAGGCGCACGGCACGGCCAACCGGCAGGCCTACCTGCAGGGGCTGGCGCGCGACCTGCCCGAGCTGGAGGACGAGGTCGCCGCGTGGATCGCCGCGCTCGACCCGCTGGACCAGCTGCTCGACCTCAAGAAGGGCAAGCTGTGGAGCGGCTACATCGAGGCGCACGCGAAGAAGAGCGAGAGCGCCGGATCGGTCGCGGCGATCGTGAAGTGGATCAAGGGCTTTCCCGACATCGTGGTGCGGCCCGATCAGTTCGACGCCGACCGCATGGCGATCAACGTGCTGAACGGGACGCTGCGGATCGAGCGGAACAAGGTCAAACGCTCCAGCGAGGAAGTCGCGGCGGGCAAGTCCGTCTGGAAGGTCGACGGGTGGCGGATCAGGCGGCACCCGCACGACCGGGCCGACCTGATCACAAAGCTGGCGCCGGTGAAGTTCACGCCGGCGGCGCAGTGCCCGGCCTATGACGCGTTCATCGCCCGGGTGCAGCCCGACGAGACGATGCGCCGCTTCATCCATCAGTGGGGCGGGCTCAGCCTGACCGGAGACATCGGTGAGCAGAAGCTGGCGTTCTTCTATGGCGGCGGGTCGAACGGCAAAGGCACTTGGGTGGAGGCGGTGGCTCACCTGGCGGGCGACTATGCCGGGTCGATCCCGATCGAGAGCTTCCTCGAGAACGGGACCAAGCGGCGCGGCGACCAGGCGACGCCCGACATCGCGCGCCTGCCGGGCGTGCGCTTCCTGCGGGTGTCCGAGCCGGAAAAGGGCGCGGCGCTGAACGAAGGCCTGATCAAGATGGTCACCGGCGGCGACCCGGTGGACGCGCGGCACCTGAACAAGGGCTTCTTCACCTTCCTGCCCAGCTTCAAGATGACGATCAGCGGCAACCACAAGCCCAAGGTGAAGGACACCAGCGACGGCATCTGGCGGCGCATGCAGCTGGTGCCCTGGGCGGTAAACATCCCGGCCGAGGAACGCGACCGCACGCTGGGCGACAAGCTGCAGGCCGAGGCCAGCGGGATCCTGAACCGGCTGATCGAGGGGCTGCTCGACTGGCGCGAACACGGGCTGATCGAGCCCGACGAGGTGCGCATGGCGACCCGCGCCTATCGCGATGCTTCCGACGAGCTGGGCCGCTTCCTGAGCGCGCTGTGCGAGGTGGGCGAGGACCCGCTGGCGTGCCGGGTGAGGTCGAGCGAGCTGTTTGATTACTACACCGCCTGGTGCGAGGCCGCCGGCGGGAGCTTCTGGAAGGCCAAGGGCTTCGTCGCGGCGATGGAGGACAAGGGTTTCGAACGGAAGACGAGCAACGGCGTGTGGTGGCTGCGGGTGCAGCTGCGACCGGAGCTATCCATCGAGGATGTGAAGCGCGGCGTGTGGCCCGAGGGTGGGAGCGGCGCGGCCGAATGGCCGGACGACGGGACCGATCCGGCGCCCGACGACGAGGTGCCGGGGTGGTGAGCGCCGCGGTCCTGTCGCCCTGTGGGCGTTATCGGCTGCGGCTCGATCGCTCGATCGGCGGCTTGTTCGGCAGCGGCCCGACGGTCGCACTTATTGGTGTGAACCCCTCAACCGCCGACGCGACGGAGAATGACGCGACGATCAGAAAAAACATGGGCTTTGCCTCTCGCCTTGGCTGGTCGAGGATCATCAAAGCGAACAAGTTCGCCTGGCGCGCCACAGACGTTCGCGAGCTGGCTACGGTCTTCGACCCGATCGGACCGATGAACGACCAGCATCTCTTCGAGATATTCGCCGAGGCGGACATCCTCGTGCCCTGCTGGGGCCCGCTGGCCAAGCTCCCGCCGCACCTGCGCGGCCGCTGGCTGGAGGTTGCGCAGATCATGCTGGAGTCCGGCAAGCCAATAATGTGCTTCGGCACCGCCAACGATGGCCAGCCCCGCCACACGTTGATGCTGCCCTACACTACTCCACTGTCGCCGTGGAGGATCCCTTGAAGCGCGGACTTCCGCCATTTCCGCCGCCGTTACAGGGGCGTTACTCCCTTCCACCCTCCATGAGGCGGAAGCGGTGATTCTCGAACGATGGAAGGGACGAAAGGCTCGGGTTTCCGGGCACTTGGCGTGTTTTTGGAAGGGTGGAAGGCAAATCCGGGGTCCTGCCATGCGCGAGGCGAAGCGGGAATTGTCATGCGGGACTTACCCCGTTTTGCCTTCCACCCTTCCATCTGTCTCTTCCAGAGGGTTGGAGAATGAGAGGTATCTCTATGAGTAATCAGGATAAAGAGGGTGAAACGGGTAGCTGGCCCGTCCCTTCCATCGGTGCGCAAGCGGGGGTTCCGCGCAAAATGGCCGTGGAAGGGAGTGCCCCGCGCAGGATCGACCAGGCCGAGGAAGCGCTGATCGCGTGCCATGGGCTGTGGCGGCGCTCGCCGGGGCAGGGGAAGTGGCCGTTCGCGGGCGATGGTCCGTGGCACCTGATCCAGGGCGAGGTCGGCGACTTCGCCGGCGACTTCTCCGAGACGCTGATCGAGACCGAGGCGGGCAAGCAGCTGCAGGTGCGCAAGCTCGACACGCCGGCGCCGCGCGTGCCGCTCGATCGGGGCGAGGTGGCGGAGCGCGACCGGGTGACGGCGTGGCTGGGGCTGGTGGGCGAGGCCGAGCGGCGGCTCGTGTGGACCGCGACGGGTCGGCTCGCGGCGGGCGAGGGGCGCGTGCCGTGGGGCAAGCTGGTGCGGTGGCACAAGCTGGGCGTGGGGCCCGATGCGGCCGCCCGGCGCTATCGCCTGGCGCTGGCGCGGATCGTTTGTGCGCTGAATGGCTGGCCGGAGCGACGGGCCAAGGCCATGCTGGCGCGCGAGGGGCTGGCTGAAGGTGCCGCTGCGGGGACGCGCGAGGTGCTGTTCGGCGGGGAGATGCGGCGGATCGGCGGATAAGTTGTCGTGGCTCGCCGCGAAACTCCAGCGTTTCCGCGCTGTGGGCGTGTCAACCTGTGGAATGGATTCCACAGCAAATATTCCGTTCGGTTTCCACAGCAGTCCGGGCCTATCCCAGCGATAGCCTTGGCGCTGGCGTGCGGCTCCACCGCGACCCGGAGACGCCACGCACTCTCCTTCGGAGCAGCGCCATCGGCTCCCGGCCTTCGGGCCTCCTCTCCCAAGAGGGCAGCGTCTCGCTCCGGTTTCGATCGGGGCGGGCGCTGCTACGGAGACTGACGTGGGACGGTTGACCGCGCTGCCCGGGCGGCTCTCGCGCCTGCCCTCGCGGGTGGCGGCGATGCCCAAGGTGGCCGAGCCGTTCTACACCTCGCGGACGTGGCGGGCGCTGCGGGCCGAGCGGATGCTCGACGCGGACTACTTCGCGGCGCTCAGGCGGGCGAAGGCGGATGGGTCGAACGGGCGGGTGATCCTCGACCACAAGGTCGAGCGCAAGGACGGGGGCGCGGACCTCGACCCGGCGAACACGCAGTGGCTCACACATGCCGAGCACCAGGCGAAGACGGCGAAGGCCAAGGCCGCGCGGGCTCGCGGGGGCTGAGGGCGGGGGGGAGGTCGAAAGTTCACAGGGCTGCGGCGCGGGAAACCACCGCCCCCCTCATTCGGAGATTTTTTCTTGTCGGACGGGATTTCGGAGGACGCGCCGGGCCTGTTCGGGTGGGTGCCCAAACCGCCGCGCGGGCAGGGCCGGCCGGGGTTCGAATGGACCCGCGAAAAGTCCAATCGCCTCATGGTGTTATTCGCCTGCGGCTATACGCAGAAGACGGCCGCGCCGGTGATCGGCTGCGACGTGAAGACGCTGCGCAAGGTTTATTCCCGCGAATGCGCCGAGCAGTCGAGGGCGGCCCTCGTCGTCCGGTCGGGCATGATGGCCAAGCTGGTGGCCGAGGCCGAGGACGGCAGCGTGGCCGCGATCAAGCAGCTCGAGCAGATGATGGAGCGCGAGCAGGCGCGGGTCTTCGGCGAGCGGGTCAAGCAACGTCACACCGAGCCGGCCAGGTCGGCGACCAAGGGCAAGAAGGAAGAGCAGCAGGAAGCGGCGACGAAGGTCGAGGGCCGGTACGGCACCCGGCCTCCGCCGCCCGGCCTCCAGCTCAACTAGGAGATGAAGAAGCCTACCTGGTCGACGGCGTGCCTCGACTGGCGCGAGCGGATCGTCGCGGGCGATAGCTTGGTGCCGATCGCGCCGCTGTTCCCGGCCAAGGCCGACGAAGCGCTGGCGGTGTTCTGCAGCCTGCAGGTCACCGACCTGCCTCAGAAGACCGACGGCTCATGGCCGACGCTGGGCGACATCGTCGACCAGGACATCCTCGACCTGGTCGCGGCGATCTTCGGCGCAGAGGACCCGGACTCGGGACGACGGCTGATCCGGGAGTTCATGCTCCTGATCAGCAAGAAGAACGGCAAGTCGACGATCGCCGCCGGCATCATGCTGACGGCGCTGATCATCAACTGGCGACACAACGCCGAGCTGCTGATCCTCGCCCCGACCCTGGAAGTGGCGAACAACAGCTTCGGCCCCGCGGTCGGCATGGTCCGCGCGGATCCCGAGCTGGCCGCGCTGCTGCATGTGGTCGAGCACCACCGGCTGATCCGGCACCGGGTGACCAAGGCCGAGCTCAAGGTGGTGGCCGCCGACAGCGACACCTCGGCCGGCAAGAAAGCCGGCATGGTGCTGGTCGAGGAGCTCTGGCTGTTCGGCAAGAAGCCGAAGAGCGCGGCGATGCTGCGCGAGGCGACGGGCGGCACCTCGACGCGCGAAGAGGCGTTCGTGCTTTACGTCTCGACGCACAGCGACGAACCGCCCGCTGGCGTGTTCAAGTCGAAGCTCGCCTACTTCCGCGACGTGCGGGACGGGGTGATCGACGATCCGACCAGCCTGGGGGTGCTCTACGAGTGGCCCGAGGATCTGCTCGAGGCCGAGGCGTATCTCGACCCGGAGATGTTCCACGTCACCAACCCGCACATCGGGAAGGCGGTGACGCGCGAATGGCTCCAGAGCGAGCTGCGCAAGGAGCAGTCGGGCGATGGCGGCGAAGGCCTGCAGGTCTTCCTCGCCAAGCACCTGAACGTCGAGATCGGCCTGCGGCTGCGGCGCGACCGCTGGGCCGCGGCGGACTTCTGGCTGGACGCGGCCGAACCCGGGCTGACGCTCGACCAGCTGCTGATGCGCTGCGAGGTCGCGGTGGTCGGCATCGACGGCGGCGGGAGGGACGACCTGTACGGCCTGGCCGTGGCGGGGCGCGAGCGCGGCACCAGCGTCTGGCTGACCTGGGCGCATGCCTGGGCGCTCGACCTGGTGAAGGAACGGCGCAAGGATGTCGCGACGCAGCTGATCGGCTTCGAAGCCGACGGCGATCTGACGTTCGTCGAGACCGGCAGCGAGCTGGTCCGCGACGTGGCGAGCATCGCGGTGAAGGTGAAGGATTCAGGCCTGTTCCCCGACATCGGCGCGATCGGCGTCGACAGCTGGGGAATGGGCACATTGCTCGACGCGCTCGTCGAGGCGGGGCTGTTCCCGTACGACGACAAGACCGGCAAGGGGCACATCGCCCCGGTGCGGCAGGGCGTGGGCCTGACCGGCACGATCAAGACAGTCGAATTCAAGCTGGGCGACGGCATGCTGCGGCATGACGGCTCGAACCTGATGGCCTGGTGCGTCTCGAACGCACGGGCCGAGCTAAGGGGCAGCAACTTGTACATCAGCAAGCAGCTGGCCGGCGCCGGCAAGATCGATCCTCTGATCGCGTTGCTCAACGCGGTGCAGCTGCTGGAGGGTGGGCCCGTGGCCGCCGGCAGCGTCTCGACCGATGAATGGATCGCGGGGCTGCGAGCGGCATGAAGTGGTGGAAGGGGCTTCTTGGCCTCGAACGGGACGGCGCGAAGGCGACGTCGCTCGAAGCGCTTACCCGCTGGGGCGGGGCGAGCGTTAGCGACCGCGACAACTTCACGACCAACCGGGTCACCCTGGCCGAGTACAACGATGCCTACGCCGGCGCGGGCAACGCGGTCGGGCTGTCGGCGACCTACGCTTGCACGAACCTGATCGCCGGCAGCGCGGCGAGCCTCTCGTGCGCGGTGATGCGTCCTGACGGAAACGGGGTGCGGCAGGAAGCGCGGGACCATCCGCTGCACCAGATCGTGTCGATGGATCCGAACTTCGACCAGACCGACTTTGATTTCTGGGAGTTCGTGTTCGCCTGCGTCGAGCTGCAGGGGAACGCCTACGCCGAGATTGTCCGCAACGGCGCGGGCAGCGTCGCTGCGCTGCTCCCGGTGCGGCCCGATACCATGCGCACCGCGCGGGTGGCGGGGGGTGAGATCGAGTACCGATGGGTCGACGATGGTGTGCGCAAGGTGCGGCGCCAGTCGGAAATGTTTCATGTCCGCGGCTTCGGCGGAGGGCCGCTAAGCGGCTTGTCGACGCTGTCGGTGTGCCGCCTTGCCTTTGGCGGCGCGCTGGCGGCGGAGCGCGCGGCGGCCAATATGTTCGCCAACGGGGCGCGGCCGAGCGGCGTGCTGTCGATGCCCGGCGGCGAGAAGCTGACCGCTGAGCAGCGCGCCGAAGTCGAGACGCTGCTGCAGGAAAAGTTCGTCGGGTCGATCAACGCGGGGCGGCCGATGCTGCTCGACAATGGGCTGACCTGGCAGGCGCTGTCGATCAACCCCGAGGACGCGCAGATGCTCGAAAGCCGCAAGTTCAGCGGCGAGGAGATCTGCCGCATCTTCGGGGTGCCGCCGGCAATGGTCGGCTACGGCGACAAGTCGTCGAACTGGGGCACGGGCAAAGAGGTCGACGTGCTCGGCTTCCTGAAGTTCACGCTGCGCAAGCGGCTCAAGAGGGTCGAGAAGTCGGCGACGAAGCAACTGCTCACGCGGCAGGAGCGCCAGTCTGGCCTGGCCGTGAAGTTCAACCTGGAGGACCTGCTGCGCGGCGACAGCGCGGGGCGGGCCGCCTTCTATCAGATCATGGTGCGCCTGGGCGTGATGACCCGCAACGAGGCGCGCCGGCTCGAAAACCTGCCGCCGATCCCGGGTGGGGACGAGGCATTCGTGCAGATGCAAGACGTGCCGCTGAGCACGGCGCTGGCTGAGGAAAAACCGGCATGAAGACGAAGCAAGGTGTCGCGGTGCTCGAGCTCAAGGCGCTCGAGCAGACCGGCGAGTTCAGCGGCTACGGCAGCGTGTTCGGCAACGTCGACAGCTACAAGGAAGTGGTCATGCCGGGCGCGTTCAAGCGCAGCCTGGCGGAACACCGCCGCAACAAGACCCGCCCGAAGATGTTCTGGCAGCACGATCCCTATTCGCCGATCGGCAGCTGGACCGAGTGTGCCGAGGACGATCACGGCCTGCTGGTCACCGGCAAGCTGAACATGGACGTGCAGAAGGGCGCCGAAGCCTACGCCCTGCTGAAGGCCGGCGACATCGACGGGCTGAGCATCGGCTACCGCGTGGTCAAGTCGGCGGACGACGAGGAAGCCGGCATCGTCCAGCTCAAGGAATTGAACCTGATCGAGGTCTCGGTCGTGTCGCTCGCGGCGAACGACCAGGCCACCGTGGGTGCCGTGAAGGCGGCCGAACTTGAGGATTCGCTTGCGCGCCTCGCCGCCGGGGACCGGCTGCAGCCGCGCGAGATGGAAGAGCTGTTCAAGGAATACCTCGGCTTTTCCAACAGCGAGGCGGAGCGCGCGGTGCGCTGCTGCCTGGCTGACGCGCAGGGGGGCCCTGCCGAAAGCGACCCGGAGATCGACTTCTGGACCGCGCTTGCCACCGCTGACGTCGTGGATTTGACCGGCGAGCCCGACTGAGCCGCCGCCAACGAAGGAACCCTGACCATGAATATTTCACGCTTTGCGGCGGCCTGCGCGGTCGCCTGCCTCGCCGCGCTCGCTCCCAGCGTCGCAATGGCCGCCGACCTTATGGGTCATGTCGCGGCACCCGCCAGCGGGCTGACCGGCCTTGCCGGCCTGGCTCTGGCCGGAACTCTCGGGCCGATGTCGGCACGGGAATTCAAGCTCGGCCGTTATCTGCGTGGGCCCGACCGCCACGGCAACGGTACGAAGACCGCCGCCGAGCTCGCCGCCGAGACCAAGGCGGCGTTCGACCGCAGCCTCGACGCGGTCAAGGCGATCGCCGAAAACGCGCTCGGCAAGGCCGAGGCGGGCGAGGCGTTGACCAACACCGCCAAGGAAAAGGCCGACGAGGCGCTGACCGCGTTGGGCGAAGCCAAGGCTCGCATGGACGACATCGAGCAGAAGCTGGCGCGCGACAACGGTCGTGGCGAAGACGGCCAGACGGCCGGTGAACGCTTCATCAACGACGAGCGCTTCAAGGCGTTCGCCGGCGAGGCGCGCCCGCGGGGCCGCATCGTCGTAGACGTGAAGGACATCTCGTCGCTCACGACCAACGCCGATGGGTCGGTCGGCACGCTGGTGCAGCCGCAGCGGGTCTCCGCGGTCGAGCTGCCGCAGCGGCGCATGACGATCCGGGCATTGCTGGCGCCGGGCCGGACGAACTCGAACACCATCGAGTACGATCAGGAAACCGGCTTCACCAACGCTGCCGCGCCGGTCGCGGAAGGCAGTGCGAAGCCGCAGTCGTCGATCCAGTGGGAAGAGGCGACCGCCTCGGTCCGCACGATCGCCCACTGGATGCGGGCCAACGTGCAAATCCTGCAGGATGCGCCGGCGCTCCAGTCGATCATCGACCAGCGGCTGCGCTACGGCCTGGCCTACGTCGAGGAAACCGAGCTGCTCACCGGCGACGGAACCGGCCAGCACCTGTCCGGCCTGATCACCAACGCCACGTCCTACGCGGCGCCTGGCAGCCTCGTCGCCGACAGCATGATCGACGACATCCGCTACGGCATCCTGCAGGTGGCGCTCGCCGAGTACCCGGCGAACGGCATCGTCCTGAACCCGATCGACTGGGCCTTCATCGAGACGATGAAGGACGATCAGGGGCGTTACCTGATCGGCAATCCGCAGGGCACCACGCAGCCGCGGCTGTGGGGTCTGCCGGTCGTGGCCACCCAGGCGATGACGGTCGACAAGTTCCTGGTCGGAGCGTTCGACCTGGCGGCGCAGATCTTCGACCGACAGGACGCGACGGTCGAGGTCAGCACCGAGGACCAGGACAACTTCATCAAGAACAAGGTGACGATCCGCGCCGAAGAGCGGCTCGCCCTCGCGGTCTACCGGCCCGAGGCGCTGGTCTACGGCGATCTCGGCCGCGTCGGCTGACAGGTCTGATCGAAGTCTCGGGGGCGGGCGCAAGCTCGCCCCCGTTTTCGCGAGCCCCGGGCTGCGGGGCTCCCGAAAGCGAAGGAGACACACAATGGCCAAAGTTCGCGTCGTGGTGCTGCGCACCCTCAATGGGGGCGAGTTCAATCCCGGCGACAAGCGCGAGATGGATTCCGCCGACGCTGCCCGCCTCGAGAGGCGCGGCGCGGTGAAGGTCATCGGCGCAAAGAAGGCTCCCAAACCGCGCAACAAGATGGCGCAGCCGCCGGAGAACAAGGGCGAGCAGTAAACCCGCTCGTCCGCCCCAGGGCCCGCAAGGGCGGGTCCGCCAACCAGGAGAACCGAAATGCGTCGTTACACGGTCAGCGTGACCACCGCAGCGGACGGCACCGCCACCGCCTACAGCCCGAGCCGCATCAGCGGCAAAATCCACCAGATCGGCTACGTGAAGGGGGATTTCGCCAACGGCGTCGACTTCACCATCACTGCCGAAGCGACGGGTGCCAACATCTGGACCGAGGCCGACGTCAACGCTTCGAAGGTCTGTGCGCCGCGCCTGGCGACCCACACGACCGCCGGCGTCGCCGCGACCCTCGACGGGACCGTCCCGGCGCTGGAGCCGGTGGCGATCGGCCACGACCGGGTGAAGATCGTGATCGCGCAGGGCGGCAACGCCAAGAGCGGCACCTTCCACATCCTCGTCGATTGAGGCCGGGCGGGCGAGCGGGCTGACGCGCGATGATGTTCGAGCTCTCTCCGTTCGCCCGCTCCGCCGATTACGGCGAGGGCGTGGTTCCGCTCGCCGACATGAAGGCGCACCTGGCGATCGATGCCGAGGAGACCGAGTTCGACGATCTCGTCTCGGTCTTCCGCGACGCGGCGGTCGACATGGTGGAACGTTATTGCGAAGTCCGCCTGGCGGAGTGCGCAGGGATCGAGTGGAGCGCCGAAGCGCTGCCCCGTCGATTGCGCCTGCCGGTTTGGCCCGTGACGCAGATCGCCGCGGTCCGGTATCGCGACGGGGATGGCACAGCACGCGAGATCGACGTCAACGGGCTGCGCGTCGGAGCTCGTGGCGAGATCAAGCCGGCTGCCGGCCAAGAGTGGCCGACCGATGTCGACAGCGAACTGTTCGTGGAATTCAACGCGGGGTTCGACGAGACCAACCGTCCGCCCGCGCTGGTGCAGGCGGTCAAGATGTTCACCGCGCACCTGTTCGCCAACCGCGAGGCGGTGATCACCGGGACGATCTCGGGCGAGATACCGCTTGGGTTCAGGGCGCTCTGCGCGTCGTTTGTGCCGGTGCGGGTCTGATGCTGGGCGCGGGGAAGCGGGATCGGAAGATCGCGTTCGAGCGCGCGAGCGTGACGAAGGACAGCCACAACGAAGAGGTTTCGACCTGGTCGGTGTGGTGCGCGGCGTGGGCCGCGGTGCGGTTCGGGTCGAGTGCCGAGCGGCGGCAGTCCGCTGCGGAGCAGGCGAGCCAGGCGGCGACGTTCCGAGTGCTCACCACGGCCAAGACCCGGGCCGTCACCGAGCGCGACCGGATCGTGATGGCCGGGGCCGCGTGGGACATCGAGGGCCCGCCCGCGCTGATCGGCCGGACCGAACTGGAATTCACCGCGACGAGGGCAGGCTGATGGGCTTTCAGGAGATGACTCTGGACGGCTTCGGCGATCTCGAGGCGAAGCTCGCGGCGCTGCCGAACAACATCGCCAAGAACGCAACCGTGCGGGCGATGCGGCGCGCGGGCGACCTGATGGCCGACGAGATGCGGCGGCTCGCGCCGCGCGGGCCGACGGGCAACTTGGCGGAGTCGATCCGGGTGAGCGCGAAGAGCCGCAACCTGACCGGTCTCGCCGAGTACTCGCAGACGCTGAGCGCCGGCGGGTCGCACCGCGACGCGCAGAGCGCGATGCGGTCGGCGCGGCGAGGGGGCGAAAGCGACGGCACGCGGGTGTTCATGCTGATCGGTTCGAACGCGCCGCATGCCCACCTGGTCGAGTTCGGCACGGGCGAGCGGTTCTGGAAGAGCAGCGGCAAGTCGACCGGCGTCATGCCGGCCGAGCCGTTCGTGCTGCCGGCGTTCCTGGCCCGGAAGGACCAGGTGCTGACGGCGATGAAGGACGAGATCCTCGTCGAGATCGGCAAGGCCAAGACGCGCATCGCCAACAAGGCGGCGAAGGCGCAGCGCCACGCCGCGGTGTTCGGCACCTGACATGGCCGACTTCGCCGCCGCGCTGGCCGCGCGGTTGATTGCCGACGCGGGTGTGTCCGCGCTGGCCGGCGACCGGGTGCACTGGTCGGCGGTGCCGCAGGGCAAGGCCTGGCCTTACCTGCGGCTGCAGGCGCTGGGGGGGAGCGAGACGCAGGTGCTGGCGGGCGGGACGGGGCTGAAGCGCGCCTTCGTCCGGCTCGATGCTTTCGGCGCCACGCATGCTTCCGCATGGTCGCTGGCGCAGGCGGCGCGTGCCGCGCTGGCGGGCAGGGCGGAGGTCGACGGGATCACCTTCGTCCGCACCGAGCCCGAACTGGCCCGCGATGCGGGCGACGACATTCCCGGGGTGGGGTTCGTCCACCTCGTGAGCTTTGCAACCCAGATCGATTACCGAGGAGACTGACATCATGGCCGAGACTCAGGAAGCCACCGTCGGCTACATGGGCGAGTTCCACCTGCACAACGGAACCACGCTCTACGAGCTGGTCGAGGTGGTCCAATTCAAGATCCCCGACCCCGGCGGACGGGAACAGGTGGACAAGACCCACCTGAAGTCGCCGGATTGGCGGCGCGAGCACATCTCGACCTTCTACGAGGACAGCGACTTCGACGTGGTGATGCACACCCGGCTGCTCTCCACCACCGCGACGCTGCTCGACGCGGCGCAGGCGGCCGACGACGTGCGGGCGTTCATGGCGGTGATCCCCGAGGACGGCGAGCCGGCGGTGGACATCGAAGGCACCTGCCGCTGCATCAACGTCAACCGCGGCGAAGTCGTGGCCGACGGCGTGATCCAGACCACGGCGACTTTCCGCATCGTCACGCTCGACCCGCCCGTCGCGCACAGCTGAGCCTGATCGATGGGACATCCTCTCGACGGCGCGACCACGCTGACGATCGGCGAAGGGGAGAGCGCGCAGGAATTCATCCTGGTGCTCGACCACGAGGCGCTGATTGCGGCTGAGGCCGCCTATCGCAAGCCCCTGGCGCTGACGATGGCCGAGGCGACGCTGGGCTTCAAGGGGGCGGAAGGCGCCATGCTGTTCGGCGCGCTGCGGGCGCATCATCCCAAGGTCACGCTGCGCGAGGCCAACCGGATGATGCTCGAGCATGGCGATGCAATCGCCCCCGTGCTCGCGGAGGCGGCCGAGGCGGCCTTTCCAAAGAAGGAGGATGGGGACGAACCCCGCCCTCGCGCAAAGCCCCGAGCTGGGAAGAGCTCTGGGGGCAATGGTGCGAAGCGGGCCTCGACCCGGAAGCGTTCTTCCGGGCAACGCCGAAAGTCTTCGCCATCGTCGTTGCCGCCCGGCTGAAGGCGGCGCGCGACGGGGCGATCGCAGCAGGCTGGCACGCGGAGAACTTCCGCCGTGTCGGCAAGGAAATGAAGAACCTGGCGCACTACCTCGCGCTGCCGAGTCGGCAGGCCGCGGCGGAGAAGGGCGGCGCCGACGTACTGGCTCGCATGCGCCGGTTCCTCCACAGACAGCAGGAAGGTTAGGGGCGTGGCATTCACCGACGTTATCGCCCGCCTGGCGATCAGCCTCAACCTCGACACCGCCGCGTTCCAGACCGGCACGCGCAAGGCGCAGAAGGACGCGACCAACTTTCAGGGCCACATGACGCGCGTCGCCAAGGCGGTCGGCGGGGCGCTGGCGGGGATGGTCAGCTGGGAGGTCGTCAGCCAGCTGCGCGACATGACGCAGGCGGCAGTCGACGCCGCTGGCGGCCTCGGCGAGGAAGCGGCCGCGCTCGGCGTGTCCACGCGGGCACTGCAGGAATACCGCTACGCCGCAACGCAGGTCGGCCTCTCACAGGGTGAGATGGATCAGGGGCTGGCGCAGCTGACGCGGCGCCTGGGCGATGCCGCGCTGGGCGCGAAGGAGCCTGCGAAAGCTCTCGAGCAGCTCGGCATCTCGCTCGACCAGGTGCGCGGCAAGGATGCCGGCGACGTGATTCCGCTGATCGCCGAAGGCATGTCGAAGATCCCCGATCCGGCGCAGCGCGCGGCGATCGCGGTCGACCTGTTCGGCAAGTCCGGCCAGAAGCTGATGGCGCTGCTGGAGGGCGGTGCGGCGGGCGTCGATACCCTGCGGCAGGCGGCGCAGGACCTCGGCGTGGTGCTGAGCGAGAGCGACATCGCCAAGGCCGACGAGGTGGCCGACAAGGTCGCCGCGCTGCGCTACGTGCTCGAGGCACAGCAGAACAAGAAGCTGCTCGAGAACGCCGAGGCGCTGCTCAAGTACGAGCAGGGCGTGAGCGACCTGAAGATGGGGTTGATCGGCTTCGTCAACGATTCCCAGTCCTTCCTCGACGCGGGCGATGCGTGGGCGACGAACCTGCGCAACATGATGCGCGACATCTACGGCGGCACGCTGGCGGACGCGGTCGAGCGGATGAAGTGGCGGGTGCTCGGAAGCATCCAGGCGATGATCAACGGCATCGGCCAGTACATGGGCAACGCGCTTGGGCGCATCTGGGCGAAGGTCAAAGGCGACCTCGGCCAAGTGGGTGACTTCTTCCACCGACTGTACATGCGCGTCGTCGGCAATTCCGACATCCCCGACATGGTGGACGAGATCGGCCAGCACATGGCCCGGCTCGATTCCACGCTGGTCGACCCGGCCGAGCGCGCGACGAAGAAGGCGGGCGATGCGTTCCGCGAGCTACGCGGCCTGCTCGACCGCCTGTTCCCTGAGAAACGCGCGGCGCTCGACTTCGCGGCCGACGCCGAGGTTCTGAAGAAGAGCCTGCAGGGCGGCGAGCTGGAGGCGGCGATGAAGCGCCTGAGCCGCGAGCGGTTCGGCCTGAACCCGGCCGGGGGGACGATCCTTGCGGGCACGGATGTGAGCGCCGCACCGCTCGGCAGCGAGGAAATGGACAAGGCGCAGAAGCGCTACGAGGAATGGCTCGGCCGGTTCGAAGAGAAGAGCAAGACCGCGCGCGTCGAGATCGCCAAGTCGTTCGGCGACCTGGCGCAGGACACGGTCGCCTCTCTCGGCCGCATGACCGATGCCATCAAGCGCGGCGGCTTTCTCAACATCCTCGAAAGCGTGCTGTCGTTCGGGCTGCAACTGGGCAGCATCGGCGTCTTCGGTTCGAAGATCGCGGGCAACATCAACCGGACGGTCCCGGCCTATGCCAACGGAACGGATTTCCACCCCGGCGGGCTCGCCCTCGTGGGTGAAAAGCGGCCCGAACTGATCGAGCTCCCGCGCGGCAGCCGCGTGCATCCGGACGTGAGCGCTCTTGCGGGCAGGGGCGGCCGACTGGAGATCCTCCCGTCGAAGCTGTTCGACGTCTATCTCGACGGCAAGCTGGTGCAGGCCGCGGGCCCGATCGTCGCGCGGGCGAAGGGCGAGACGCTGCGCGCGTTGAGCCGGCCGAGCCTGGGCTGATCCGATGGCGGTCAAGACCCTGCCCGACCAGATGCACTTCCGCGGCATCGCCTGGCGGCTGATCCAACCCGCGCAGGTCAACCGCTCGGGCTACACCGGCGGGCGCAAGGTGATGGGCTATCTCGGCGGCCGCTGGGCCGCCGCGGTCGAGTTCGTGCCTTACCGCGACGATGCCGAGGTGCAGGCATGGCGCGGCTTCCTCGCCAGCCTCGAGGGCCAGGTGCACACGTTCTTCCTGCCCGCGGCATGGGACCAGCACGGCGGGGCCAACCCGACCGTGACGGCCAGCGCGGGGGCGCAGACGGTCGACCTGTCGGCGGCGATCGGCCTCAAGTCCGGGCAGTACATGACCTTCGGCCTGCCGAGCGGAGCGCGCCAGATGGTGGTGCTGACGGCCGACATGGCAGGAACGACGGCGCAGTTCCGCCCGGCGCTGCGCGAGGCGCAGGCGGGCAACACGGTCGAGACGGTCAACCCCTACGCCCAGGTCGCGCTGAGCGCCGAGACAGTGGGCTGGCTGGCGCAGCCCGGCGGCATGTTCGCGCTCGACGGGATCGAAGTCGAGGAGGCGTACTGATGCCCGCCTTCGATGCCGCCGCCATCACGCTGCTCGACGACGAGCAGGTCATCGTGCCGGTGTTCTACGCCTGGCTCGACATTCTGGGCGATCCGATCCGCGCCTGCACCGCCGGCATGAACATCGCGATCGAGGAAAGCGGCGACGCCGAGCTCGACGGGGACTACATCGCCGTGGATCCGCAGGCGGTCAGCGTGTCGGAAGTGAGCCACCGCGAAGGCGGGTCGGACACGGTCACGGTCGCCCTGTCCGGGCTGCTCCTCCCCGATGCCGAGCTGCTGGCGACGATCGCCGATCGGGCCAACTGGCAGGGCCGCACCTGCCGCCTGTGGGTGCAGGTGCGCGACGAGACCGGCACCGCCGCCGGGGCCATCGCCCCCTACTACACCGGGTACATGGCGGCGCTCGACATCGTGCCGGCGCCTGAACTGCAGGTGATTCAGATCACGATCGAGAACTACCTCGCCGCGCTCGGCGAGCCGACCAATCGCACTTACCTGTCGCAGACGCTGTTCGATCCGGCCGACACCAGCGCGGCGGCCACGCTGGCGGCAGCGAACAATGCGCGCAGCGGGCAGGGGGGAGGGGCCGGCTACGCGGCGACCTCGACCCAGTATGCGCGGCGGCTGACCGAAGACTTCGTGCTGTGACGGCGGGCGTTCCCCTGATGCGTCTGAGCGACTGGGAGCCGCGGCTCTCGGCCTATCTGGCCGGGGTGGCCTCGCGCCCGCATGCGTATGGCCGGCACGATTGCCTGCAGTTCATCGCCGCGGCGATCGAAGCGCAGACCGGCGTGAACCTGGCGATGGGCTACCGGGGCAAGTATCGCAGCGCGGCCGGAGCGAGCCGGTATCTGCGCGAGCTCGGCTTTGCCGATCCGGCGGAGCTGGTGGGAGCGCACCTGACGGACAAGCCGGTGCTGATGGCCCTGCGCGGCGATATCGTCGCCGATGTCGACGGGATTCCCGGCGTGTGCGTGGGCGGCGATGCGCTGTTCGTCGGCATGGAGGACGGGCTGGACGGGCTGATCCGGCAACCCCGGCGGCGCTGGTCGCGGGCCTGGAAGGTCTGAGCCGTGTCGAAGGTCCTGAAAACCGCCGCCATCGTCGTCGGCGCGGCGGCGCTTGTCCTGACGGGCGTGGGCGCGGTCATCGGTGCAACCGCACTGGCGGGCCTGACCGCGACGCTGGGCGGGATCACCGCCGGTGCGCTCACCGCCGCGAGCATGGGCCTCAGCCTCGGCGCGCAGCTGCTCGCCAAGAAGCCGAAGTCGCTGCCGGCCGAAACGACGAACCGACTGTTTGCCAACCTCGACCCGCAGGCCCCGCGCAAGATCGTGTTCGGCCGCACGGCGATGGCGACCGACATCCGCTACCAGGCGTACACCGGGGCGAACCAGAACTACCTCAACTGGATCGTCGCGGCCGCGAGCCACGCGGCCGACGCAGTCGAGGAGGTCTGGCTCGACGACCGCATGGCCTGGTCGGCCTCGGGCGGAATCAACGCGGGCGCCTATGATCCGTGGTTCCTGCAGATCTACGCCAAGGAAGAGGGCGTCACTGGCAACGGCTTCGCGGTCGACGGGACGTGGACGGCTGCCAGTTCGCTGACGGGATGCGCGCACCTGTGGCTGCGCTTCCTGCTGACCGAAAAGAACAAGACCACGCCGAGCCCCTTCGCGCAGAGCGTGCCGACCCGCGTGACCATCGTGGGCCGGGGCATGCCGGTGCCCGACGTGCGGATCCCGGGCGTCGATCCCGAGGACCAGGCGACCTGGGTGTTCGGCGACAGCGGCCGCAACCCGGCGCTGCAGATGCTGGCCTACCTCGTGGGCTGGCGGATCGACGGGCAACTGGCGGTCGGGCGCGGGGTGCCGATCGGGCGCATCGATCTCGACAGCTTCATCACGGCGGCCAACCTGTGCGACGAGCCGGTGACGCTGGCCGTGGGCGGGACCGAGCCGCGCTATCGCTGCGACGGCGTGTTCACCGAGGCCGAGGGCCCGAGCGAGGTGCTCGGCGCGCTCAACGCCAGCATGAACGCGGTGCTGCGCGACGCCGGCGGCAAGCTGGCGCTGACCGTGCTGCACAACGACCTTGCCGTGCCGGTGGCCGCCTTTACCGAGAACGACATCCTCGGCGAGGAACTGTGGAAGCAGACGGCCGCGCTGCACGAGACGCCGAACGTGGTGCGGGGCCGCTATGTCGAGCCTGGCGCGCTCTACCAGCTGAGCGACTACCCGGAGGTCGCGCTGGACAGCGTGGACGGGCAGGACCGCTTCGATGCGTTCGACCTGCCGCTGGTGCAATCGCCGGGGCAGGCGCAGCGGCTCGCCAAGCAGCGGCTGCAGCGCCTGCAATACCCGGGGACCTACTCGGTCACGATGAATGCCCGCGCGTGGCAGGTCAGCCTGGGACAGGTGGTGACCGTGAGCCATGCGTTCCTGGGCTGGGATGCCAAGCCGTTCCGGGTGGCGGCGATGGGCATCGCGATCGACGGCAGGGTGCCGATGGTGCTCGCCGAGGAGCATCCCGACATCTACGCCTGGGATGCCGACGAGACCCCCGCCGTGGTCCCCGGGCAGCCGACCGGCTACGATCCGACGCTGCACCCGTGGTACACCAGCTTCGGCGCGCCGCCGAACGGCCAGCTGCTGTGGGACGACACGTTCGACCCGGCGTACTGGATCCTGCCCGACGAGGCGGACCGGGTGGTCTGGGCGGACAGCCGGTCGAACTGGGCGGCGCGGATCGGGTTCACCGCCGACACCGACGTGCGGATCGTCTACTCGACCTCGACCGACCGGATGCCGCGGACGTTTCCGGGCAAGCGGCTCTACCTGCGCATCACCGCGCAGCCTTCGTGGAGCGGGCTGGTTCCGGTCGAGATCGACGTCGAGACCGTCGAGCTCGAGGATGGCGGCTCGACGGTGCCGGTGGAGCTGTTCGTCGAGGGCGAGGCGGCCTTTCCGCTGACGGTGGCGATCGACTGGCTCGATACCGCGGGCGACTTCCTCAGCCGCTCGGTGATCGGCACGCTCGACCCGGCCGACGGCGAGGTCACCCTGAACGGCAGCGCGCAGGCACCGGGCTGGGGGCTGGCGACCGTCAGCATCGGCTATCCGGATACCGGCAGCGGCAGCGGGTGGTGGACCGTGTTCGAGCCCTGGCTGGCCGAATACGAGCCGACCGCCGACGTCACGGTCAACGTGCCCAACGTGCCCGAGACGGTGATCCTGTGCGATGTGGCCGGGGTGCCCAAGGCCGGGCAGGTCGATCCGCGGTACGTGGCCTTCCGCCTGCTCAAGGGCGAGCTGGACGTGACGGCCGCGGCCGAGTGGGCGCGGACGCTGACCTACGGGGCGCTGAATTCGACGATCGAGACGCTGGGCGATGCGAACCCCGGGCGGCTCAACATCTACTATTTCGAGGCGAGCTCGATCCTGGAGATCGCCGCCACCTTCGAAGGCAGGGTCTACACTGTCGAGCACAAGGTCACGATGCAGAAGGACGGCGCACCGTCGAGCGGCGGGGGCGGCTCGGGCACCGCGGGCTCGGCCTACGGCGCGGTCAACGGCATCGTCTACGGCACCACGAAATTCGCGATCGGCGACGAGCTCGAGGTGACGGTCGGCAGCGGCGGCACCGTCAGCCTGTCGGCCAGCTACGAATTCAGTTCCGACCAGTACACCGGCACCCAGACCTGCTCGGTGCAATGGTACAAGTGGAACGGCTCGGCCTACGTCGCCTTCGGCAGCCCGGCGGGCCCGTCGTCGAATTACGTCGCGATCGGCGGCGTGCCCGGGCAGGGCAGCAAGACCGATGGCGATACCGGCCTGACGCCAGGGGCGGTCGAGAAATACCGGCTCTATGGTGCCGCCGGCGGCTTCTACACGGTATATTTCGCGGGCGATCTCGCGGCGGTGAGTAGCTGACGATGGCGATCTACTTTCACGCCGGAGCCTTTCACGAGGGCGAGGACCTGCCGGAGGGCGCGGTCGAGGTCGACCGCTGGCCGGGCCCGTTCGAGACGCTGGTGAACGGCCGCTGGCAGGTCGACAGCCGCGGGCTGGCGGACTGGAAGGCCGGCGTCGCCCACATCGCCGAGGCACGCGCGCTCAAGTTCCTCGAGGCGCAGCTGGTGCTGGCCGGAATCGCGCTGCCGCAGGGCCTGCTCGCGGCCGAGGCGGCCGCAATCGGCGTGAAGCCGAAGGACCTGGCGAAGGACGTGATCGCGAAGCGCGCGGCCTTCGTCGCCAAGGAACGAACCCGCCAGCGCGGGCAAGCAGGACATGAGGAGCCGCACGAATGACACAGGTGAGCGCCTTCCCGGCGGCCGATCCGCTCGACGGGACGGAGAAGATCCCGATCGACCAGGGCGGGTTCGGGCGGCATCTGGATATTGCCGAGCTGGCCACGTACTTTGGCGCCAACCGCCGCATCTTCACCTCGCAGATCGTGGGCACCGCTCTCACCGAGAGCGAGGTGCTGCTCACGCTCACGCCGCCCGATGGCGAAACCTGGACCTTTCCGGGCAATCTCGTTGGCTCGGTCGGTCTCAAGACGCCCGACGGGACGAACCCGGCCGACACCTACCCGATCGACCTGGTTCTCGATGGTGACAGCACGGGATCGATCACGATCTCAGATACTGGCGTCGTGACCTTCGCCACCACGGACGGCGACCCGATCGTCCTCGTGGGCGGCACCAACATCCTACAGGCGGTCGGCCCTGCCACCGTCGACCCGCTGGCGGTCGGCTACGTGCTGACGCTGGTGGCCACCTTCTCGATCGGAGACTGACGATGCCGACCAAGTACTTCGCCGGCAACTCGCTGGCTGCGTTAACCCGCACGAACGTCGCGATGGTGGAGACTACCCTCGCGAACAGGTTCAATTCCAGCTTTGTTTCGTCAGGACTGACCACCGGGGGCACGACTGGAGCGTTCGCCACGGCGACGTTCGCCGCGACGGGGACGGTTTGGCTCAAGTTCGATATATGGTTCGACGACTCTCGGTGTGGGCGGAACTTCTTCACGCTTTATAATGGCTCGACAGGTGTTTTTAGGCTCAATGGGCCGACCAGCACCGGCGGCATCACGAATATTGTGCCCGAGTATTGGAACGGCACGGCGTGGACAGCCACGGGTTCGGCCTTTTCTCTTGCCGAGGACTCTCTCCTCACCTTGGCAATCCGCGTCGATCTCAATTCCGGTTTCGAGGTGTTCCTGGCAGGCACTTCCGTGTCGACCGGCTCAGGATGGTCGGGCGGTCAGACAAGCGCGACCCATGCCGCATTCCAGTCGCCCAACTCCACCAGCTACTCTTACATCGTTATCTCTCAGATCATGGTCGCAGACTATGACATCCGCGACTGCCGTTTCCTCGCTGCCGCACTAAACGGCAACAGCGCCAGCAACACGGGCGCGGCGACCGGGACCTACACCGACATCAACGAGACGGTCCTGGACGACAGCACTTCGCTGACGGTTACGGCTGCGGGCAACAAGGCTGGCCAAGTGTTCGCCGATATCACACTCCCGCCGGGCTACATCATCGGCGCAATGGTCATCAACGGGCGCGGCCGGGTGAACGGGACGATCGCGGACGGCAAGCTGGGCGTGCGAGGATCGAGCGGCACCAACTCGTCGGGCTCGGGTATGGGCTACAACGGTGGCTACGAGCCGCGGTGCCGCATCATCACCGCCGACCCGGACACCGGCACGAACTTCACGCAGTCGGGCTTCAACGCCAGCGAGATCTACGAAGAGGCCGTGTAAATGGCCGGGCCGGTATTCAACTCGGTCGGCACCCGGGCGCAGTCGGCCGGGGCCACAACGCTCTCGCCCACCAAGCCGAGCGCGGCCTCGACCAATGGCTTCATGCTGGCGGTGGTCACCAGCAAGAACAACGCCACGCACTCGACGGCGACTAGTGGATGGTCGCTGATCGCACAGGTCAACAGCGGGGCCAGCTTCACGGCCTCGCTGTGGCAGGCCAAGGGCAATGCCGGGGCACCGACCTTCACCTGGTCGGGCTCGGTCGCCTGCTCGGCGCAGATTGCCTGCTATGACGATGCCGCGAACGTCGTCGACACGGCGATCGGCGCGAGCGGCAGCAACAGCGGCGCGACCTCGACGCACTCAACGAGCGCGATCACGACGACGCGGGCGAACAGCCTGGCGGTGTATGTCGACGTCTCGGCGGCCAACACCGCGATGGCCGCGCCCTCGGGCTGGACCGAGCAGAACGATGCGGGCAGCGCCACCGATGCGGGGCGGACCGTCTGGGGAGACAAGGCGGTCGCCTCGTTAGGCGGTTCGTCGGGCGCGATCAGCGTCACCGGCGCGAACGCGGCCTGGGTGCAGTTTCAGGTCGAGATCATGGGCGAGGCCCCGGCTGCGAATGCGCTACAGGTATCGAAAGCAGGGGGGGGCGCGTGGGTCGAGCCGCGAACCGATGCCGCCAGCTTCGCCACGGTGAGTATGGGCGCGTGGCTCGATGCGCCGAACCAGGTCGACTTCTCGAAGGTGGAGATGGGAGCGTGGGCCGAGCCGCCAGAGGGTTTTGCGCTGGCGACGGTCGAGGTAGGCGTCTGGCTCGATGTCGGCGCCGCGTCACTGCCGGTGCGCAGGCGCCAGGTGATGGTCAATTAACGAGAGAGAAGAGGGTGCGGGCGGCCCCTTTTGGGTATTGGACAAGCCGCCCGCCATCACGTCCAGCACCGCCGAAGCGGGTAGAAGTAGCTGGCTCGTGATGTTTAGGATGGGGTGAGCGCCTGCATCGGGGCAGGCATGGCCCTCGCGTCGAGGCTGTTGCCATAGAGTCCGAACAGGACACCAGTAAAGAAAACGCCCGCAAAGAAACCCAGGGCGAAGACAACGCCGGTCTTGCCTGCCTTGGCGTAGAAGGTGCCGATCTTCTTGAGAGTTGCGATCATCGGACAATCATACAGGAAGACCCCGCCACACGCTAGGCATGGCGGGGCTTCCAGGGAACGTAGAATTAGCAGCCAGCAACGCTCGAGGACGTGGCAGTCTGACAGGCGGCCAGCTCGTCGCCGGTTGCCCGAAGCGAGTCGTTAACCTTGTCGCCCAAGTAGAGCGCGCCACCAGCAATGCCGGCACCGACGATGGCGAGGATCAGAGCGTATTCGGCAGCAGCAGCGCCGGACTCATCACGGACGAACGAACGAAGAAAATTGGTCATGGTATTTCCCCTTTTTGGCCGCACTTAACGGCACCTTGTCCAAAGGCTCCGGCATCTATTTCCGGTTAGCCAGTGCAGGGGGCTTGGACTTCCCGAGCTTCAGCCCTCTGACGCCTAAAAGCATCAACATAACGCCCGAGTCGGTCAACAAGCTGTTAACGCGGTTTGCACTCTCTCCGGTTTACAATGACTTAGACCGTCAATTTCCTGCCAACTGTAGTTAACTCACATGACGGAGCCCGCCATGCCGCTGACCTGTGCCTGTATTCTGGCCGCGTGGGCAACCGCGCTTGCGCCTACGCTGTTCGTGCTGGCGGTGCGCCCGGGAGGTCTGCGCCTTGAACCTTGAGCACCCGCCGCAGCCGCACAGCGGCGACATGGCGCAGATCCGGCTGCTCGGTGAGCAGATCGCCGACGCGGCGATCGTGCGGTTCAACGCGCAGAATCCGCCAGGTCCCGCAAAAAGCGACCTGCACCCACTGGTGAAATGGCTGGTCGGGGCGATCGCCGGGTTCGGCTCGGCGGCGCTGATTGGTCTCGGCTTCTGGCTCGTCACGTCGGTCAGCCAGATGCAGGTGACGCTGGCGCGAATGGACGAACGCCAGGTTGCGCAGGGCCCGCAGCAGGCCGCGCGGTTCACCGAGATCGAGCGGCGGGTGACGCAACTCGAGGGTTATCACAGGAGCGGGGGACGATGACGCGCAAGACCATCTTCGACGCCGTGCGGCGGATGCTGGGCCGCGGCTTCCGGAACGACGAGATCGCCGCGCTCGATGCGGCGATCGAGGCTGCCGAGGGCCGCGCGGTGCCCGACGTGCCGAGCGAGCCCGAGCAGGCCTTCACGCCGCGAGCGGTGGGGCCCGAGGGGCTGGCGCTGATCAAGCGGTTCGAGGGGTGCCACAAGGTCCTGCCGAACGGCGCGATCGAGGCCTATCCCGATCCGGGGCCGAGCGGGCTGCCGATGACTGTGGGTTGGGGCAGCACGAAGGGGCTCGACGGCAAGCCGATCCCGCTGGGCACGCTGTTCACCCGCGCGCAGGTCGACCAGCTGTTCGAGCGCGACACGGCCAAGTACGCCGGCGAGGTCGCGCTGGCACTCGGCTCGTCGCTGGCGGGCACGAGCCAGGCGCAGTTCGATGCGCTGGTCAGCTTCCACTACAACACCGGGGCGATCGGCCGCGCGACGCTGACCAAGCTGCACCGCGCCGGGCGCTTCGCCGAGGCGGCGGCTGAGTTCGCCCGCTGGAACAAGGCCGGCGGCAAGGTGCTGCGCGGCCTGGTTCGGCGCCGCGCCGCCGAGGAAGCGCTGTACCGGAGCGGGTCATGAACAGCTGGCCGCCGAAGGACTGGCGCGCGATGGTCGCGCTGCTCTTCTCGGTACTCGGTGCGGCGGTGCTGACGCTGGTCGCGGTCTGGCTCTGCTGGATTCTGGCGAGCGGCAACTGGTCGGGCGCGACCGAGGCCGGCCGGGCGCGCACGATCGGCGCGGTGGCGGTGGTCTCGATCGTCTCGGTGGGGCTGGTTCTGATCGGGCTCGGCTTCGCCATCAACCGCCGCAGCCTGTCCGCCCGCTGGGGCAACCGCTCGCTCGACTGGGCGGGCGGGGACGAGGCGCCGCCGTCGACCCCCGCCCAAGCGGCGCAGGCCACCGCCGCAGCGGCCGAACAGCGCGCCGACGAGATCGCCTCGCAGGTGCCCGACGATCCCGAGGCGAGCCGCTGAGCAATCCTATAGCGAAAGGACCGACGATGACGTTCGAGATCTACCGCGCCCGGCGCGGCCTGTTGCTGCGCCCGCAATGGTGCTGGCGCCTGCGAGCACGGAACGGCCGCATCGTCGCCACCAGCGGCGAAGGGTACAACAACCGCGGGGACGCCGTGGCCATGATCAACGCGATCCGGGCCGAGGCGCCGTCGGCTTCGACGAAGGGGCCGCGGTGATGCCCGACTGGATCAACCCCGCGCTCTGGCCGCTGAAGGCCAAGCTGATCGCCGGCGGCCTGGCGCTCCTCGCCGCCGCGGCGATCGTCGTGATCAAGGTGGCCGACAACCGCGACCGGCGGATGATCGAAACCGCGCAGGACAGCGGCGCGGCCGAAGCGGTCGCGGCCGGCCACGAAACCACCCTCGACCAGTTAGGAGAAGCAAGTCATGCGGAAGCAGCTCTCAATCGCGGCGGCGAGCGCAATGCTGTGCGTTATCGCCAGTGCCTGCTCGACAGCGACCGTCCCGGCGCCTGCGAACGTCTTAAGCCGCTCTAGCTGGTGCCAGGGCGACGAGCTCGTCCGCTACGCCCCGGCCGACACAGCGGGGCAGGACGACCCGGGCAACCGGTTCGACACCGATCGGACCGTCGCGTGGCTGCAGGCGCACAACGCGCGGCTGCGCGCGGCCTGTCCCAATGCAGGTTAGGCCGAGTCCAGCGCCTCGACCTTCTCGAGCTCGGAAGCCTTTTCGACGCGGGTCTTGGCCAGGTCGTAGGTCTGCTGCAGCGCGAGCCACTTTTCGGCGGACGTGCCGAGCAGGCGACCCAGCTTGAGAGCCATCATGGTCGACACGCCAGCCTTGCCGGAAAGTACTTTGTGAAGCCCCACGCGCGACATGCCGAGCCTGTTGGCAAACGCAGTCTTCGAAAGGCCGGTTTCGGGTATCACCTCTTCCCGCAGAATTTTACCGGGATGATCGGGAATGTCGCGAGTCTCAAGGGATGTCGGACTGTGGTTCATGGGCCCAAGGTCCGGCACAGCTTTGATTCGGTCAACAATTTTGCCCGGAAAGGATGTCGGGACGCCGCCGCTATCGGTCGAGCCTCGGCGGGGTGAACCAGCCCTGTGCGTCGGCTGCTTCCGTGCGCAAGACCTGGCCGATCCGGTGGCACAGGTGCTCGGGCACGATGCGCGCCGGCGGTTCGCCTACCGTCGGGCAGCAATCGAGATCGTCGGCCAGGCCCGAGGCGCCGGGCTCGGGCGTTTCGTCCTGCCAGGCCGTCCAGCGGCAGCGCGTGCAGCTGACCGCCTTGCGGCCGAGCGTGTCGGCGACGACTTCGAGCGCACCGGTCTTTTCCTCGAGCCAGCACAGCGGGCATGCCGGTGCTTGCGCTTTGTTCCGTGTCTGTTCCATCTGGGTCATGGTCCGCCACAGCCTCGATTCGGTCAACGACTTTGCCCGGCAAGGCTATTACCTGCGCATCCGCTGCCTGCGCCCTGAGTGCGGCCGCGACGTCGACGCGCACCCGGTGGCGATGATGACCGAGCACCGGTTGCGCGGCCGGATGCTACAGATCGAGGTGCTGGAGGAGCGGCTCAAGTGCCAGCAGTGCGGCCACCGCGGCGCGCACATTACGCCGAGCGTGGGTACGTGATCGAGAGGGGGAAGCGCACCGGCCGGGTTCGCTTCCGCCCGGTGCGCCATTCATCGTAAAAGATTTCCGCGTTCGACCGTTCCCGCGTTCGGCCGACAAACTGTAAAACCGTTGTTAAACGGCAATTCCGCTTGGCGATCCGCCCACGGAAATGCACAAGCGGCAGCGGCAGACCGGCCTCTTCGCAATCAACCCGGTCCGGCCTGCTAACGCAACTTGGTAATGTCGCGTTCTCGATCTGGCACGCTGGGCAAGTTCGTTCCCTGCCCAGCGTGCCACTTCGCGCTGGCTGTCATCGGGCCAAATCGGAGCAGTCGCGCGCGACCGCCTGCTTTGTGTCCCAGCGGCGGACGTAGATTGCCGAGCCGCCGGCAAGCTGCCGGCATGAGAGGTTCACCCCGCCCGCACGGACGATCGCCAGCGTGCGCCCATACCGGTCCTTGCCGATGCGCTGGATCGTCAAGTCCTGCCCGGCGATCGCTGCGCGCAGCGAGTTCGTGGCCGCCGTCGGGTCACCCGGCGCGCACTGTCGCCCCGGCCGGCAGTGGCCGGCCGTTTCGGGCGCATCGATCCCCAGCAGTCGGACCCGCTCCTCCCCGCATCGCAGCGTATCGCCGTCGGTGACCGAGCATGCTGCAGTCAGCGGCTCTGCCGCGGGAAGGGGCGAGCAGGCGGCGCAGAGAAGAGCGAGGATCATGACGGGCAGAACTGGCATGGCGGGCGCTTAGCAGCCGCGTGGAAACCCGTCGAATTGCGGGCCAAAAGGCTGGGCGATTGTGTAGCTCACAAACCCACGGTAGGTCGGCCCGATGGACCGGCGGACTATTGCAGGAACGATCTTCGGGACGCTGTTCGCTGTGGGAGCGCCAGCGGTGATTAGCGCCCTCACTCTTGCAGCCGAGTCCCCCTACAGGGATATAATCCTCGTAGCGGGCATGATTGCGTCCGTTGTTGGAATCGCGGGTCTCGTGGGGATGCTGTTTATCCCCGCCAAGATCGGAAAAAACGAGCGGCCGGCCGGCACCTCCTATACCGTTAGTAACACTGGCTCGGGGTTCGCACTCGGCCACGGTACGGTCAATGTGGGGCAGCAGCGCTTCGAGTTAACCGACGAGGTTCTCGCAGAGATTGCGGGCGACCTTGATCAGGCCCGTCCTGTCTCCCTATTCTGGAGAGATACAGGGCGAACCCCAAAGGTGGTTGCTCGTCTCAAGGAGTATCTAAAGGCGAGCGGCTTTCAACTTGGCGCGGAAACGAGCTTTGTTGAGATGACCGGCGTGAGCTTCGAAAAGCCCATACTGGTTAGTTCGAACGGCTTCCAATTTGGCGGACTTACCATTTTAGGCGGCTGCCAGGCCATCGGGATTGACGCCTCTGCGGCCTAGTTGGGCCGTGCTTCCTCGGATTTTGATTCCCCAGCTTTCCTAGCCGCTCATTGAAGTGCTTCTCGTCATCGTCGCACTCAATCTCGCGCGGGGCGTCTGGAAATTGTCGAGCTGGGGCTTTTTCTGGGTCACGACCAAGGTTCGCCAAGTCGCACAGGATACGGATGGACGTTCGCGGCGGAGCCGGACTGGTTAGCCACGACAAAGCGCAGACTTCCGCGATTGTGCCATTCCTGTCACCCCTGCCATTTTCCCGGCTTTTCATGCGGCAGCGCCGGCGCTGCGGTGATCCGACCCCCGCCTCGACCGTGAAGTCGCCGAAACTTGCCGGCAATCTGCCTAGGCCGGCCAGGTCAGGGCGATCATGGGCACGCCCACGACGATCACCAGGATGGAAAGCGGCAACCCCAGGCGCCAGTAATCGCCGAAGCGGTAGCCCCCCGGCCCCATGACCAGGGTGTTGCACTGGTGGCCGATCGGGGTGAGGAAATCGCAGGCCGCGCCCACCGCCACCGCCATCAGAAACCCGTCGGGCCGGTAATCGAGTCCCTGGGCGAAGCCGGCGGCGATCGGGGCCATCACCAGGACCGTCGCGGCGTTGTTGAGAAACGGCGTCAGGGCCATCGCGGCGACCATGATCAGGGCCAGCGCCCCGATCGGCGACATTCCCTGCGCGAGTGAAGCCAGTCCGTCCGCGATCAGGGTGGTGCCGCCTGTGTCCTGGATGGACTGGCTGACGGGGATCAGCGCGGCGAGCATGATCAGGATCGGCCATTCGACCGCGCTGTAGGCCTCGCGCAGGGGGAGGGCCCCGATCATTACCGTGGCGGCAGCCGCCCCGAAGAAGGCAATCTGCACCGAGATCGCCCCCACAGCCGTCAGCGCCATGGCAACGCCAAGGATGAGCAGTGGCAGGATGCTGCGCGACAGCCCGCCCAGGCGGACCTCGCGTTCGGCCAGGGGCAGGCAGTCCAGTTCGCGCAGGCGCCGTGGCAATTCGCTCTCGACCCCCTGCAGCACGATCAGGTCGCCGGCGCGCAGGTTGATCGCGCCCAGCCGTTCGGTGAAGCGCACGCCGCTGCGGCCGACGGCGAGCAGGTTGATGCCGTACCTCTTGTGCAATTCTATCCGGCCGGCCGCTTCTCCCACCAGGATGGAATTCGATCCGATCACCGCCTCGATGATCCGCAACTCCTCGCCCGAAGTCTCCGGGTCCAGGTCCCGGTGCCGCCCTTCCAGGGCGAGGCCCATGTCCGCGACCTTGCGTTCCAGCGCCTGCGCTTCGCCGTGCATCACCACGATGTCGCCCGGCTCCAGAACAAGCGCGGCATCGGCATCCAGCCGCGACCCGGCGCGAAGAACGGTCGTGACGGCGGTCCCGCCATCGTCGTCCACGAGGTCGCCCAGCGTAAGCCCTTCGGCCCGCGAACCTTCCTCCACCATGGCTTCGGTGACGTAGGACTTTTCGGCCAGCGCCTCGCCCATCCCGATCGCGGGAACCTGGCCGCCCGGCAGCAGACGATGGCCGACGGCCAGGAACGCCACGCCCACCAGCGCGAGGGTCGCGCCGACCGGGAAGAAATCGAACATCGCGAAGGGCTGGCCGGTCATCTCCTCGCGCAGGCTGGCGACGATGATGTTGGGTGACGTCCCGACCAGCGTCATCAGCCCGCCCAGGAGGGCGCCGAACGCCATGGGCATGAGATAGCGGGAGATCGGCACGTCGAGCTTGCGTGCCATCTGGAAGGCGATCGGCATCATGATCGCCAGTGCACCGATGTTCTTTACGAATGCGCTCATCAGGGCGACCGCCGCGACGAGCATGATCAACTGCGCGGTGAACGATTTCAGCAGCGGCGAAAAGCGCGCAACGATCTGCTCGATCACGCCGGATCGGGCGACGGCGGCACTGACGACGAGTGCGCTGCCTACGATGATGACGATATCGTCGGAGAAGCCGGCGAAGGCCTTGTCCGCCGGAACGACGCCGGTCAGCAGACCCCCGATCAGCCCGGCGACTGCCACCAGGTCGTAACGCCACCGACCCCAGATGAACAACGCTATCGTACCCGCAAGAACTGCGAAGCTCATACCCTGCTGAAATGTCATCTGGCCCCCGGTTGGTCGCGGTGCAGGGAACGTGGCGCTGCGGCAAAGGCTCCCCGATACATCAAAGGCTCGTCAGTTTGTGCCGGTGCCCTCCGTCCAGCAGGGGAAGGCGCGCGCGTTCACTCCTCCGCATTCATGCGCAAACAGTCTTCGCGGCACGGCGCGATCAGCCGCGCGGCGCGGTCCCATCCGGCGTGTAGCCACCCCTCGATGGCAGCCCGGTCGGCCAGGACGACCGGCATTGTTTCGCGCCCGATCCCGCGCAGCAGGGCGTTGGCGCGGCACGTGACAAGCGCGAAGCTCGGCACCTCGCTGTCCTTCCACACGCCTGCCAGGGCCAGGAACGATCCCCCGGCGCCGGTAAACCAGTGCCGGATGCGGCGGCCCTCCACGTCGATCGCGTCGCTCCATTCCATGAAGGCGGTGGCCGGGATCACGCAGCGAAATTCGCTGTTGCGCAGGTTGCCGACCCAGAACGGGCTGTCGGGATTGCGCACGCTGGCAATCGCGCCGCGCCCTTCGGCCGCCGCGCGCGGCGGCGGCGGCACACCCCACAGGCGCGGAACCAGGCGGCGCGGCTGCCCGGGCTGCCGTGGCCCGGCGACGAACTCGCGCCCCGCGGTGATCACCGGCGCGAAACAGCCGGGCGCGACGTATCCCCCGCTCCACGGGTCGGGTCCTGCCTCGGCCCCGAACGCGCCCGCCACGTCTGCCGCCGCGGCATCGAGCCGATAGAGCATCGTCATGGCTGGACTGTCTGCCCGCGCGCCCCTAGTGTCCACGGCATCCCCGGGGAGCCAGCGAGTCCGTAAGGACGCCGGCTGAGAGGGAGGGCTCGCATCCTCCGACCCGTCGAACCTGAACCCGTTAGCACGGGCGGAGGGAGTGGGCGGTTTCGCATCCGGCACTCTCTCCCGCGTGAGGAGAGCATTGCAATGGCCGACATCAACAGTCCCCTCGAAATCGGCGTGACCACCGGCCCCATTCGCGGCAGCCGCAAGATCCACGTCGGGCCGCTCGGCGTGGCGATGCGCGAGATCGACCTCGAGCCTTCGTGCGGCGAGCCGCCGGTGCGGGTCTACGACACGTCCGGCCCCTACACCGACACCGCCGCCAGCATCGATATCATGGCCGGACTGCCGCAACTGCGGCGCCCCTGGCAGCTCGCCCGCGGCGACGTGGAGGAATACACCCCGCGCGAGGTCAAGCCGGAAGACAACGGCCAGCTCGGGCCCGACCGGTCGGGCGGCGTCCCGGCCTTTCCCAACGTCGCGCGGACCGTGCTGCGGGCCAAGCCCGGCGCCAACCTCAGCCAGATGCACTACGCGCGCCGCGGCATCGTCACGCCCGAGATGGAATACGTCGCCACGCGCGAGAACATCGGCCGCGAGTTCGTCCGCCGCGAGCGCGACGGGAATTCCTGGGGCGCCGAGATCCCCGAGTACGTGACTCCAGAATTCGTCCGCGACGAAGTGGCGCGCGGGCGGGCGATCATCCCCTCCAACGTCAACCACCCGGAAGCCGAGCCGATGGCCATCGGCCGCAACTTCCTGGTCAAGATCAACGCCAACATCGGCAACTCCGCGGTCGCTTCCAACGTCGCCTCCGAAGTCGACAAGATGGTCTGGTCGATCCGCTGGGGCGCCGACACCGTGATGGACCTCAGCACGGGCCGCAACATCCACGACACGCGCGAATGGATCATCCGCAACAGCCCCGTCCCCATCGGCACCGTGCCGATCTACCAGGCGCTGGAAAAGGTCGGCGGCATCGCCGAGGACCTGACGTGGGAGATTTTCCGCGACACGCTGATCGAGCAGGCCGAACAGGGCGTCGACTACTTCACGATCCACGCCGGTGTGCGCCTGCCCTACATCCCGATGACCGCCAAGCGCGTCACCGGCATCGTCAGCCGCGGCGGCAGCATCATGGCGAAATGGTGCCTGGCGCACCACAAGGAGAGCTTCCTCTACGAGCGCTTCGACGAGATCACCGAGATCATGAAGGCCTACGACATCGCCTACTCGCTGGGTGACGGCCTGCGACCCGGCTCCATCGCCGACGCCAACGACGAGGCGCAGTTCGCCGAGCTCTACACCCTGGGCGAGCTGACGAAGCGCGCCTGGGCGCAGGACGTGCAGGTGATGATCGAAGGGCCCGGCCACGTGCCGATGCACAAGATCAAGGAGAACATGGACAAGCAGCTTGCCGCCTGCGGCGAGGCGCCGTTCTACACCCTCGGGCCGCTCGTCACCGACATCGCGCCCGGCTACGACCACATCACCAGCGGCATCGGCGCGGCGATGATCGGGTGGTTCGGCACCGCGATGCTCTGCTACGTCACGCCCAAGGAACACCTCGGCCTGCCCGACCGCGACGACGTGAAAGTCGGCGTGGTAACCTACAAGCTCGCCGCCCACGCCGCCGACCTCGCCAAGGGCCACCCGGCCGCCAAGGTCCGCGACGACGCCCTGAGCCGCGCCCGCTTCGAATTCCGCTGGCGCGACCAGTTCAACCTCAGCCTCGACCCCGACACCGCCGAGCAATACCACGACCAGACCCTGCCGGCCGAAGGCGCCAAGACCGCGCACTTCTGCAGCATGTGCGGGCCCAAGTTCTGCTCGATGAAGATCACCCAGGAGGTGCGGGAATTCGCGGCAAAGCAGAACTCCGACAGCTACCTCGCCGCCACGGTCCCGGTCGAGAATGCCGAGGCCGGCATGGACGAGATGAGCCGCGTCTACGAGGAAACCGGGCGCGAGCTGTACATCGGCCAGGGCGACCGGGAGCATGACTGACGGGCCCAAGAGCGAAAAGGTAAAGGGGCCCGCCTCCTACTTCCCCTCGATCGAGGCGAAGTACGGCCAGCCCATCGCCCACTGGCAAGGCCTAATCCGCGCGCGGCTGCCGGCCAGGCACATGGAACTGGTGACGTTCCTCAAGGACGAATATGGCATGGGCCACGGCCACGCGAATGCGTTGGTGGCTGCGACGCTGGCGGAAGGTTAGGACGGGGGCGCGCCCGAGGTGAATTCCGCTGGCGCGACCAGTTCAACGTCAGCCTCGATCCCGCACCGCCGAGCAATGCCACGACCAGACCCTGCCGGCCGAAGGCGCCAAGACCGCGCACTTCTGCTTGATGTGCGGGCCCAAGTTCTGCTCGATGAAGATCACACAGGAAGTGCGGGATTTTGCGGCGAAGCAGAACTCGGAGAGCTATCTCGCCGCCACGGTGCCAGTCGAGAATGCGGAGGCCGGCATGGACGAGATGAGCCGCGTCTACAACGAAACCGGGCGCGAGCTATACATCAGGCAGGGCGACCGGGAGCACGACTGATTTAGACTGACCCCAAAGCCGTTCAGGGAGGAAGGACTAGAGAAAGCGCAGACGTCAGTTGACGAATTGGCTAGGCTGTAACATCCCTTCTTTGATTTAGGATGGGGCCGGAGGATTCAGTGTCTCGGAAATGCGATGTATATACGGTGTTTATCGCCTCACCCTCCGACTTAACAGACGAACGGGTTGTTATTCCTGAGGTGATCAATGACTGGAACGCTGCGCATGGCCTTCCCAACAATATCGTGTTCCTTCCGATCAAATGGGAAACTCACGCAACGCCGCAATTGGGAGAGCGACCACAAGAGCTGATAAATCAGCAGATCCTTAGAGATTGTGACTTACTCGTCGCACTTTTCTGGACCCGCATTGGTCAAAGCACAGGAAAGGAAGAAAGCGGGACTGTCGAGGAAATCAAAGAGTTTGTTAACAAGGGAAAACCAGCGTTGCTGTATTTCTCTGAGCGCCCAGTACCCCCCAACAAGATTGATGCCGAACAGCTCGGTAGATTGAATGCGTTTAAAGACGAAATAAAGTCGCAGGGCTTGATTGATACATTCTCCGATCTTTATGATTTTCGTGCTAAACTTTCACGTCAGCTAGGCATGACAATCGGGCGTATCGTATCGGAGAAAGCAAAAATACCGAAGACAAAAGCAGCGGCGATCAAAACCGCTTACACTCCAAACTTGACCGACGATGAAATTCGGAATTGGCTGTTCAAAGCGTTTGCGATCACCGCGAAAGAAGATGGATCATCAAATTTGTCCACTTTTGCCGGCTATTTAGCTCGGTACACTCCTGTAGACTATAAAGCTTTGGGCTTTGCGAAATTGAAGCCATTTCTAGAATCCCACGAAATGTTCGATTTTGAAGTGATCAGTCCGACGCATCAGTTGGTACGTCTAAGGCGATAGGCCGCGAAGTTGCGCGTGGCGACCGTCTGTGGGCGCTAGCGAAAGATGCGACCGTCCGATACATCAACGTAAACGCGGTTGCTCGTCGTCATGCCTCCGCAATAAGTGAAATAGATTGGTTCGTTCCGATGATTTGATGATTTTACCCAGCCGCCCATTTCCTCAAACTCGGCTGCTGTACAGGTGCCATCCGCAATGAGTTGATTGGCGGCGGTCAAAAAAGCTTCCCGATGCAAATTAAAATCGTCCGATTGAGCAATCATGGCTTCGTCGACACTTGCGGTATCCGCCGGATCGGCGGGTCGCACTTCTGAAAGCTTTGTGCGTTCAATCCATTCCGCGAATTGACCGTTGGTAATCCCATTGGTCTCCGCGCATTCAGCTGATCCTTCGTCGACATACTCACTACGACCATCCGCACAGCTCGCGTCGTAATATCGCGATACCCGGACCCATCCGTCCTTTTCTTCTTCCGGTGTCACACCCTCTCGGAAAAACAAACGACCAACGACCCCACATTCCCTGGACGCACATGTGTGGCGTTCGGCGTATTGCTCGGTCACCCACAGTTTCTTTGTGTCGTCTTCGCTGCGTTGTTCGACATCGTCCGTACTTGACGAACCACAGGCCGTCAGTCCAAGCGCTATACAAGTAAAAAGTCGTTTCATCATTCTCCCCTCTCTCCCCAAGTCTTAGCTAAATGAGATTGCGAAACAAGCACGCGGAGCGGCGCGTGTGGGCATAGACTAATGGGCATTTGGCAAGTGCTGAGCGGAATCATTTCCCCACTCGCCCAACTCCCGGTCCAGCGCCTGCAGGAAGCGCGAGCGTGCAGGTGACCTTTTGGCCGTCTCCGCCTGCGGCTCCGACTCCCTCCTTGCGGGGTGGAGCCGGCCCTCCCCCGCTCCCCCCTAAAGGTCCGTCAATCCCGGCGCGCAGGTCGGTCATGATGGCGCGGGTGGCGCCGACGTCTCGGCGCGCCGCCGATGCTGGCGGCGTCGAGGAGCTTGCCTGTGTTGCGCCAGCACGGTCGCGTCCGCCTTCAGCGCGCGGTCCGCGAGGAGGAGCACGCGATAACGCTCGCATCCTCCCCATTCATCCCCATCTCGGACCCACACGACAACAACCCGAGAGAGGAGACCCGCAATGCAGGTCCAGTTCAATTCAGACAGCAGCGTCATGGGCACCGAGAACGTCGCCGAGCGGATCGAGGCGGCCGTGCGTACCAAGCTGGCGCGGTTCGAGGATCGGCTGACGCGGCTCGAAATCCATGTGCGCGACGAGAACGGGGCCAAGGGTGGGGCCGACGACAAGGCCTGCACGATCGAAGCGCGGCCGGCGGGTGGCCGGGCGATCGGCGTTACCGAGCACGCCGCCACCGTCGACGACGCGGCGCGCAAGGCGGCCGGCACGCTCGCCCAGCGGCTCGAACGGCACTTCGGCAAGGCCGACCGTCACGACCATGACCCGCGCCCCGAAAAGGCGCTCTGACGCGCGGGCAGGCCCGGGCGTCTAGCGCTCCACCCCCGCCGCCCTCAACTCCGCCCCCAGCCGCCCGGTCAGCCACAGCCACCACATGCGAAAGTCGGCGGCGAGGCTCCACAGCGGATAGGTGAAGGTCGCGGGTCGGTTCTTCTCGACCGTGAAGTGGGCGAGCCAGGCGAAGACGTAGCCCGCCAGCGGCATCGCCAGCAGCCACCAGTACCGGCCCGTCACCAGCGCGAACGCGGCCAGCGCGACCACCAGTGTCGTCCCGACGTAATGCAGCGCGCGGGTGACGGGGCGCGAGTGCTCGCGCAGGTAGAATGGCCAGAACTCGGCGAAAGTGGCGTAGCGGGTTCCGCCGGTTTCGGGCGTGGGCGGGGCGGCGGGGTCGGTCATGGGCCAAGCCTGAGCCGATTAGAAGCCCGGCGCAACCGGAGCCCTGCGTGCAGAGCGATTACGGGTCCTTGCTGACCGCGTTGACGTTCTCCTGCCCCTCGACCGCATCCTCGCCCAGCTGGCCGTGTCCGTGGTACGCCGCGTTCGACTGGCCCCCGTGGAAGCCATGCTTGCCCGCGTCCTTCGGCCCCACCGGTCCGCCGCCGCCCGCGCCGCGCTCATCCTTCGGGATCAGGCCCTGGTTGGCGCCGTCGCCGCGGCGGGGGGCGGCACCGCCGGCGTCATCGGAGCGGGGACCGGGCATCGCGGCTTGGGGGGTCTTCGCCTTGCCCATGGTCAGTCGCCCTTGTCGCCCTGGTTGCGTGGCTTCTTCGTCTCGGAATGACGCTTCACGTCCTGGCGCAGTGATTTGGTCTGGTCGTCGCTCTCGCCGAAGGTGCCGTCTTCGTTGCGCCGCTGATAGCGCTTGTCGCCCTCGTGGGGCTCGATCAATTCGCGTTCGCCTGCGGACATCGCTGCTCTCCTCGTTGGTGCGGTTCCTGTCCCGATCAATTCGCCAGCGAGTCCCCAGGTTCCTGAATCGATGCGAAAATCGTCGCGCACAGGAAGGGCACGGAGCGAAACAACTTTCCTACACCTCGGCGCCTGTGGCTTATGCTCGCCGATGGACGCCCCCGAAACCTCGCCGCCGCCTGGCCGCGCGCCGTCTCGCACGCCGCGCCGGCTCAATGCCGACTATCGCTGGACCATGCCCAAGGTGCTCGCCTTTCTCGAGGCGCTCGCCACCTGCGGCAGCGTGGCGCAGGCGGCGCGGGCGGTGGGGATGAGCCGGCAATCCGCCTATCGCATGCGCGCCCGGCTGGCGGGCACGCCGGTCGCCGCCGCGATCGAGGGCGCGCGGCGGCAGGGCATCCGCGCCCGGGCCGCCGCCAGCGCGGCGCGCAACCGCTCCCGCTGGGACGGGGAAGGGCTGGGCGAGTACCTGGCCAGGCAAGGCGCCGCGCGGGCCCTGCAAGGCGACACTGTGCGGCCGCAAGGCGACGCCCCGAAGCCTCAAGGCGACACCCCGGAGCGGCAAGATCACGCTTTGGAGCGCAAGGCGACAGAATATCCCCCGGACCGTGTAACACCCGGTCCATGTCGGCCCCGGCCTCAGGGGTCAGCTACGGCGCAGCGGGCAGGCGCGCCTTTGGGACTCGCTAGCGGGGCCGCGAAGGCGTATCGTTCGCGCCGGGTCGGCCCTACGCTGGGGGAACGACCATGATGCTCGGCCTGTCGCTTGCGCAATTCACCGTGTTTCACACCGCCATCAGCCTGGTCGCCATCGCGGCCGGGGTGATCTTCTTTGTCGGGGTCATGCGGGGGCGCTGGAGCCGCACCGTCAACGGCGCGTTCCTGCTGTTCACCGTGCTGACCAGCGTGACCGGGTTCATGTTCCCGCCCAAGCCGATCGGGCCGCCGTTCGTCTTCGGGGTCATCTCGCTGGTGCTGCTGGCGATCTCGCTCTACGCGCTTTACGGCCGCTCCCTCGCCGGGCGCTGGCGGGGCACGTTCCTGGCAACCGCCCTGGTGGCCCAGTGGCTCAACATGGTGGTCCTGGTGGTGCAGAGTTTCCAGAAAATCCCCGTGCTCAACGCGCTGGCCCCCGCCGGCAACGAGCCGCCGGTGCTGATCGTGCAGACGATGCTGCTGGCGGCGGTGGCCTATACCGGGTGGCGGACGATCTGGCGGGGCCAGAGGCCCGCGCCGGTGTCCCTGGCCTGACGGACGTGCGGCACGCCGGTTTCGAACCCCGCGTGCCGCACTCCGGCCGGCGTCAGGCGCCGCCGCTCACGCCGAGGACCTCGCCGGTGATCCAGCGCGCCTCGTCGGAGGCGAGGAAGACCGCGGCGAGGGCGATGTCGTCGGGATGGCCGACGCGGCCCAGCGGGGTCTGCGCGACGATCTGGTCGGCGAAGTCCGAGCCTTCAACGATGCCCGCGGCATCGGTCCCCTCGGTCATGGTCATGCCCGGCGAGATCGCGTTCACGCGGATGCGGCGCGGGCCCAGCTCGCTCGAAAGGACGCGCGTGATCGCGTCGACCGCCGCCTTGCTGGCCGTATAGAGCGAGGCGCCGGGCATCTTCATCCGCGTGATGTTGGACGATATGTTGATGACGCTCGCCCCTTCCGCCAGATGCGGCACGGCGGCCTTGGTGACATTCAGCAGGCCGAGGACGTTGATGCCGAACATGCGATGATATTCGAGCGGGTCGAACTCCTCGATCGGGGCGAAGGCATAGACCCCGCTGTTGTTCACGACGATGTCGATGCGGCCGAATTCGCGCCTGGCGGCGTCGATCAGCTGCTGCGCCTGGTCGGCATCGGAAACGTCGGCTTTTACCGCCAGCGCCTTGCCCCCCGCGCCCTGGATTGCGGCGACGGTCGCATCGGCACCGTCGCGGCTGCTGGCGTAGTTGACGATGACCGCCGCCCCCTGGGCGGCAAACGACCTGGCGATCGCTGCGCCGATGCCCTTGGATGCTCCGGTGACGACTGTGACCTTACCCTCGAGACGAGACATGATGTTTCCTTTCCTAGGCACCGGGCGGCCATGCGGCGTCCCATCAGTGCGATAGTTCAGGAATATGGAACTATTGAACCTTGCGGCAAGGGGGCCTATGTAAATTTTTGTCATGCGCCCGTTCGTTCATCCCGCTGCCGACGCGATTTCTCCGCAGGCGATCCTGCATGCGCTTTCCGATCCGGAGCGGGCGAAGATCTATGCCGAGATCGCGGGCCTTGGCTGCGTCCAGGGATGCGCGAAGCTCGCCGATACCGGGGAACGGGTCATCCCGAAGTCTTCGCTGTCACAGCATTTCCGCGTCCTGCGCGATGCGGGCCTCATCCGATCGGAGAGACAAGGCGTCGAGATGCGCAACTACGCACGGTGCGAGGAAATCGATGCGCGGTTTCCCGGGCTGCTCAAGGCCATCATGGGAGCCTACGCGGCAAGTCCGCCCTGCTGAGCGCAGCGCCCCAGCCCTGCCCACGAGGTCCCCCGGCAAAAGCCACTGCCTCTCGGGAACCGGCGGCAAGATAATGCGCTGATCGGTCAGATGCGCACCTTCTCCTTCGCTCTCTTCGCCATGATACTCGGGGCCTGCTCTCAGGAACCTGCCGCGCCTGCCCCTGAGGCGACGAATGCCCCCGCAGACGCGACCGCTCCCGCCCCTGCGGCTACCTCCACGTCCCTTCCCGAACCCGGTGTCAGTGGTACGTGGGAAATGACTTCCAGCGGCGAAGGCGATGGCCTGTTCTTCGGTGCGACTGAAGGCGAACCTCCTTCGATGCACCTGTTCTGCCCGCGCGAAGGCGGCCTGCTGGTCAACGTCAATTCCTTCCGCCCCGTCGGCAGCGAGGAACGGATGACGCTCGGATCAGGGGGGACGGTCGTGACCCTGGTGGCCGATCCGGCCGGAGACGCGCTCCGCGGCGGCGTAAGCGGCACCGGGCCGGTCCCGACCGATCTGGCCGCCATCCTGACCGGAGCGGACGGCGTCGCGGTCAATTACGGCGCCCAGAACCTGGGCGTCCTGCCCTCCGTGCCGCGCAACTTGGCAGACAATTTCGTTGCCGGCTGCACCGACTAGACTACGGATCTCGGCAATCGTTCACCGCATGCCAACCAGCACCCGGTCGAGCGCCTGAAGGAAGCGCGAGCGATCCGCCTTGGCGAACGGCGGCGGGCCGCCCATGGCGCCGTCCATCCCGGCGCGCAGGTCGGCCATGATCGCGCGGGTCGCGATGGCCGCGCCGATGCCGCCCGCGTCGAACTCGCGCCCGTCGTGCTTGAGCACCCGCGCACCGGCCTTCAGGCAACGGTCGGCCAGCAGGATGTCGCCGGTCACCACGATCGTCCTCGGCCCGGCGTGCTCGGCGATCCAGTCGTCCGCCGCGTCGAAGGCGTCGGAGACCACGATGCGCTGGACCCGCTCACTCACCGGCACGCGGAACGCCGCGTTGCTGACCACGCGCACATGGGCGCGGTGGCGCTCCGCCACGCGGTAGATCTCGTCCTTCACCGGGCAGGCGTCGGCATCGACCAGGATGGTGACGGGATCGGCCATTTCGCCCGCGATTAGGCGATCCGCACCTTTCGTGCTACGGTAACCCCGCTGACGTCGAACTTTGCGACGGACTTCGAGATTTGCCGACCGCCGGCGCCCTCATGGGCATCGGCGCAAACCAGACGACGACCTCCTTTTCGAAAACGATCTGACGCACGAACCGGGCCGCACTCTGCGGCTCGACACCATCGTTCTTGAAAGGAACACCCCATGGCCAAGACTGGCACCGTCAAATTCTTCAACACCGAAAAGGGCTATGGCTTCATCCAGCCCGACGACGGCTCGGCCGACAGCTTCGTCCACATCAGCGCAGTGCAGGCCGCCGGCATGCAGTCGCTCGATAAGGACCAGCGTCTCAACTACGAGGTCGAGAAGGGCCGCAACGGCAAGGAAAGCGCCGTCGACCTTTCGTCCGCCGACTAATTCCGTTTCCCCCCTCCCGTACGCGGGAGGGGGGCCACTCGCGCCGGAGAACCGATCCATGAGCCAGACTTTCGAATTCTACGACGCCCGGGCCAACGAGGCCGCTGCCGAAGCAGCCTCCGCGACGCTCGACAACGTGCGCGACCGCAACCTGCGCGCCGAAAAGACCTGGCGCGCCCTTGCCACGCAGGCCCGCAAGGTCGTGGTCGACCGTGCCAAGGCCGATAACGAACGCGCCGAACGCCGCGCCGCCGAGGCGGAAGCCGCCGAAGCTGCAGAGGCCGCCGCCGGCTGACGGGGCGTCGCCGCGGGGCAACCCCGCGGTTGCGATGCTTTCTCCAGTGCTCGGTTGCGAATGCGCAGCCAGTCCGTCGATAGGCGGGCACGAGCCCTCCGGCCGATGCGCTACTGTGGCCCACTTGCCATGAAAAGTGTGACAACTGTGCCGGTCGTACTGGCAAAGTGACGCCGTTGACGAATTCCGGTTGGTTGGGCTGGACCTCGGCACGCGTTCTCCCCACATGTTGCAGTGCAGCATCAAGGAGCCGCCAATGACCTCTAAGACTCCCACCGACCTCTGGGTCGACGCCTGGATGCTCTCGTTCGAGGCGGCCTCGGTCGTCTGGCTGCGCTCCTTGCGGATGATGAGCGGCGGCGCGATCGCTGAACGCGAGGGGCAGCGCATGATCAGCGAAAAGATCACCGCCAGCGCGATGTTCTGGCCGGCGATGATCTGGGGTGGAGCGCTTTCGTCACCCGAAGCGTTCGGCACCAAGGCTCTGGCGCATTACGCCGTTCCGATCCGTGCTAACCGCCGGCGACTGTCGCGCTCGGCTCTCTAGCCCTCCTCGCCGCACGCGGCGTTAAGCCGCTTAGAAGGACTGGGTAACCATTGGAGCGACGGGGGCGGGGACGGTCGAGGCATCGATCACCTCGATGGCCGGCGCTTCGGCAGACTCTTCGGCCGCGGCAAGCACGTCCTCGACCGCGGCCTGGGCCCGGTCGGCTGCGCGTTCGACATTCCCCTGCGGACGGAAATCCGCCGCCTGCTGGAGGCTTTCCTCGGCCTCGCCGATCCAATAGTCGGTCGCGTCCTGCTCGGCATAGGCGAGAGCCTCGTAATCGAGGTCCGGGCGGTAGGAATAGCGTTCGGGGGTCAGGTCCTGCGGCCCGCCTTGATAAATCGGACGCCAGGCATCGACGCTGACATTCGCTTCCTGGATGGACGAGGGCCAGTAATCGCGGGCGTTCTGGATCATGACCGGGCGGGTGGCGGCGCCTGCCGCCATGCCGAGCAGCAGGCCGGCAGGTACAATCAGCGCGAGGGCTTTTACGGGCTTCATCGGTGCGACTCCAGGCGAATACCGTCTCCCCGAAAAAATGCGCGAGATGGCGGGCAGTTCCGCCGCGCCCCCTTTCACCGCGCGGAGGAAGGACCTAAGTTCGCCGGATGCTGGACCTACGCCTCGCCGCAGCCATCGTTTTCGCCCTCGCGGGTTGTACCCGGCAGACGGATACCGGTGGATCGCCCCTGCCAGGCGACAGCGAGGATCACACCGCCTGGTCCGGCATAGGGCCACAAGAGACCATCCGCTTCACCGGCACCGAGCCGTTCTGGGGCGGCGAGTCCAGTGGCGACACCCTGACCTATTCGACACCCGAGGACATCGACGGGACCGCAATCGCCGTCCAGCGCTTCGCCGGGCGCAACGGCCTGTCGCTGTCCGGCGAACTGGCCGGGCAACCGTTCACGATGGCGATCACGCCGGGCGAGTGCTCGGACGGCATGAGCGACCGGACCTATCCCTTCACGGTTACGCTGCAGGTCGAAGGGCAACAACGCCAGGGCTGCGCCTGGACCGACAAGACCGCCTTCACCGGGCTGGAGAACCCATGAGCCTGCGCCAGCCTGCCCTGTTCATCCCGCACGGCGGCGGCCCCTGGCCGTGGGTGCCGAACATGCGGCAGAATTTCCTCGGCCTGGAAGCCTATCTCAAGGCGCTGCCCGCGACCCTTCCCGAGCCGCCCAAGGCGATCCTTATCGTGTCCGGGCATTGGGAGGAGGCCGCGTTCACCTTCACCGGCACCGCGCCGGCGCAGGATCTGGAATTCGACTATTACGGTTTCCCGCCCGAGACCTATCGGCTGCGCTGGCCGGCGCCCGGCGCTCCCGGCCTGGTCCAGCGTGCCGAGGAGTTGATCGCCGGGGCGGGTCTGCCCAGCGCCATCGATCCTGCCCGCAAGCTCGACCACGGGGTGTTCGTGCCGCTCGCGGTCGCGTGGCCCGACGCCGATGTGCCGCTGGCCCAGATGAGCCTGCACGCCTCGTTCGATCCGGAACTGCATATCGCCGCGGGCAAGGCGCTTGCCCCGCTGCGCGACGAAGGTGTCCTGATCCTGGGATCGGGCATGAGCTTTCACAACCTGCGCGCCTACGGCCATCCCGGCGCGCGCCAGCCCGCCGCCGAGTTTGATCGCTGGCTCACCGCCGCCGCAACCGCGCGGGCAGGCGAGCGGGCGCAACTGCTTTCGCGGTGGCTCGATGCTCCGCACGCCCGGGTCAGCCATCCCAGGCCGGAGCACTTGCTCCCCCTGATGGTCGTGGCCGGGGCGTCGGACGAGCCGGGCACCCACGACTTCGGCGAGGAGATGATGGGCACGGCGATCTCGGGCTATCGCTTCGCGTGAGGACGATGGGGCGGGAACTGGCACTGGCGTGAGGCGTCGATCGGGCATGATCCCCAGGATGCTCGGCCTGCTCGCCGCTACCACGTTCCTCGCGGCATGCGACCAGCCGGGACCGCCCGATCCCCCGCCGGTAACCCCTCAAACCAAGGCGGCCGTCGGCGGGCTGGCCGAGCCGACCGAATCCGCGGTGGTCGTCGATGCAAGGGTTCGGCCCAGCGCCGTCGATCGACAAACGCCATTGGTGGCCGAGGCGGTCATTCTGGCAGAATGGGCCAAGGCGGCCAACCGCGAGAGCTGCGCCCCGCTGGCCTTCGAAGGCACCGGCAGTGCGCGCGGCGCTCCCCGCTCGGCCGAATTCTCCGGCGGCTGGGCAGTCGCCTTCGACCTGCCCAACCTGCGAAGCGCCTTCGGGGTCGCAGGAACCGGTGTCCGCGGAACGGACGCGGGGCCGACGGAAGCCGAAAGGGCCGCACTCACCGAGCAGTGGCCGTACTTCCGCGAACTGGAAAACGTCCCCAAGCCGGCGTTTGCCGCATACGGCGTGGAAGGGGCCGAGCCCTATCCGGCGACGAACGCAACCGGCCGGGGCCTCAATTCGCTCGCCTACGTCAGGATCGGTGGGCAGAATTGCCTGTACAACGTCTGGAGCCGGCTGGGCCGCGCACATCTCGAGACGCTGCTGGGCGAACTGCGCGTCGTGACGGCCGAAGGAACGGCACCCTGATCGGCGTCTGCCTGGCCTCGGCGCGGCATCGGGCGAGCGCCTGCGTGCCCGGCGCGGCGGAGCGCCGCTTACCGCCGACAACTCGCAGGGGCGGGTGTTGCGCCAATCGCCCGTTACGCCTAGGCCCATCCGTAAATCCGGAGAAATCATGCTAGAACACGTACCCGCCTGGTTGGGCAAGGCTCTCAAGAACGTGCGTGCCGGGCACGGCAAGCTGGCGATCGCGAAGCTGGGGGGCGAGGGCCTGCTCGGCCGCGGCGGCTTCACGCTCGGTTCGCCCGCTTTCGAAGACGGCGAGGCGCTGGATCCCAGCTTTACCGCCGACGAGGAGGATGCGGTCGCGCCGCCGCTGGAATGGACCGCGCCTCCGCCCGAGGCGATGGAGCTGGTGCTGATCGTCGAGGATCCCGACGCGCCGACGCCCGAGCCGTTCTGCCACTGGCTGGTCTGGGGCCTGCGCGCGCAGCAGGGCAAGCTGCTCGAAGGCGAAGCCCCGCCCCGGGTGGGCAAGAACAGCTTCCAGAACTCCGAATGGCTGCTCCCCGATCCCCCCACCGGACACGGTCCGCACGACTATGTCTTCCAGCTTTTCGCGCTCGATGACGGCATCGCCTTGATGCCCGGCGCGGGGCGCGGCGAGCTGCTCGCAGCGATGGAAGGCCACGTCGTGGCGGCCGCCGTTCTGACCGGAACTTACGAACGAAACGAAAATGGGGAAGAATCGGACGAGGAGTGGGACGATACGGATGAAATCGATTAGGACACTGCCACCGAATCTCTAACTGAAAGGACAGGCCCATGGCCAAGAACAATGCTCTGCAGAAGCCGGTGAACCTGACGCCGGAACTCGAAGCCGTCGTCGGCAAGGGTCCGATGACCCGCGCCCAGGTCACCAGCAAGGTGTGGGACCACATCAAGAAGAACGACCTGCAGGACAGCAAGGACAAGCGGATGATCAATCCCGACGCCACGCTCAGCGCGGTGATCGGCAAGGACCAGATCTCCATGTTCAAGATGACCGGCGCCGTCTCCAAGCACATGAGCTGAGACGCGCATTCGCGGGGCGCACGCCCTGCGAGGTCGCAATGTGTTACGGACGGGCGGGGCGGCGGAGAGGCCGGCCCGCCCGTTTTGCGTTTTGCTCAATGAATTCGGATATGCGAAGATTTCGCCCTTGCGGAGGTTTTTGACTTGTCGCCCGGCGCGGCGGCATGGCAAGGACGGTGACAGGCCGAACCCCGCTGGCGGGGTGGCGGCCGCTGCGGAGAGATTTCATCATGGCCCAGATCGTCGGCGGCGTCGCCACGTCGCATACCCCCACCATCGCCTTCGCCAAGGATGGCGGGAAGCAGAACGATCCGGTCTGGCAGCCGATCTTCGAAGGCTACGAGCCGGTCCAGGAGTGGTTTCGCGAGAAGGCGCCCGACGTGCTGGTCTACATCTACAACGACCACATGACCGCCTTCTTCGATCATTACAGTCACTTCGCGCTGGGCGTGGGCGAAAGCTTCGGCCCGGCCGACGAAGGTGGTGGTCCGCGCGACATTCCGGCGATCAAGGGTGATCCCGAATTCGCCGCCCACGTCGCCCGGGTCATGGTCGCCAACGAATTCGACCTGAGCTATTTCCAGGGCAAGAACCTAGACCACGGTGCCTTCAGCCCGCTGTCGGTCATGGTCGACCATGACGACGAGCACGGTTGGGCCTGCAAGCTGCTGCCGGTCGTCTGCGGCGTGTTGACCGTGCCGCTGCCCAGTGCGCGGCGGTTCTGGAAGTTCGGCAAGAGCCTGCGCCAGGCGATCCTGAGCTATCCCAAGGACATCAAGGTCGCGATCGCCGGGACCGGCGGCCTCAGCCACCAGGTCCACGGCGAAGGCTGCGGGTTCAACAACCCGGAATGGGACCACGAGTTCATGGAACGGCTGGAGAAGGATCCCGAAAGCCTGCTCGACATGACCGTGGCGGAACTGGCCGAGAAGGGCGGCTGGGAAGGCGCCGAAGTGGTCATGTGGCTGATGATGCGCGGCGCGCTGTCGGAAAAGGTCGAAGTGACCCACAAGACCTATTTCCTGCCCTCGATGACCCCGATCGCAACGATGATCTTCGAGGAAGTGAGCCAGGACGCGCCGGTCGAGGATCCGGCCCAGACCCGCGCCCGCGCCACGCACCAGTACGACGGGGCCGAGAAGCTCAAGGGCACTTATCCGTTCACGATCGAGCGCAGCGTCAAGGGCTTCCGCCTCAACCACTTCCTGCATTCATTGACCGATCCGGCCGTGCGCAAGCGCTTCAAGGCCGACGAGGAAGCGACGATGGTCGAGGCGGGGCTGACCGACGAGGAGCGCAGGCTGGTCCGCGAGCGCGACTGGATCGGCATGATCCACTACGGCGTCATCTTCTTCATGCTCGAAAAGCTGGGTGCCGTGGTCGGCGTGGGCAATATCGACATCTATGCGGCTTTTCGCGGCATGACGGTCCCCGAGTTCCAGAAGACCCGGAATGCGGCCATCAACTACGGCGTGGCGGGCAAGGAAGACTGATCGCGGCGGCGCAGCGGCCAGTCGGTCGCTCCGCCGGTCCACAGCGCAAGCCAGATAATGAGCGGCTGCGCCAGCATCCGGGGGATGTGATAGGCCATGCCCCAGCCGCCGTCGGTCTGGGCCATGTCCATCAGCATGTGGTTCATGTTGGCGGGCCAGACGCACAGCGCGTAGAGCGCCAGGCCGATACCGCCTGCACGGCGCAGGCTGGCCGACCACGGCTGGGCGAGCGCGAGCGCACCCAGCAGTTCGGCGACGCCGGTCAGCGCGATCACCGCATCGGGTTCAGGGACCCAGCCGGGGGTGATGCGCAGGAATGGGGCCGGGTCGGTGAGGTGAAAATAGCCGGCTACGCCGTAGAACAGCGCCAGCACCCAGCGCAGCGCCGTCCGAGGGCGGCTTTGCGTCAAGGCAGTTTGACTTCGCCCTCGTCCTCGCCGTCCCAGTAGTGGACGCGCTTGGCGACGACTTCCAGCAGGACGAGGCCGGGGGTATCGACGCCCTGCTTGAACCAGCGGTCGAGGCTCTTGTCCCAGTGCTCGGCGAACTTCGCCTTGTCTCGCACCAGCTTGGCCTCGCCTTCCACGTGGATGAACATGCCCGGCGCGCCGACAATGCCTTTCAGGCCAGCCTTGCCCGCATAGCTGAGGCCGACGGAGGGATCGCGGGCGATGTCGTCCACCATGCGCGTCTCGTCTTCGGTGAAGAACCAGCTCGTCCCTTCGTAGGCGACTTCGCTGTTGTTGCTCATCGGCCGGCCGGCGATCGAGCCGTCCTGCGCCCGGCTGACGAGCATGCAGAAGTCGATGTCCTTCATGTCTTCGGAAATGTCGGCGAGGGTCTTGGTCATCGGTGTCGATCCTTGAATGTATGGAGTCAGAGCGGGATCGAGGGACAATCGTTCCGGGTTACCCGGGCGCGTCACTCCTCGACGATCTCCACCCCGTTCCAGAAGGCGATGCGGCCGCGCACCTGCTCGGCTTCGGGCTTGGGATCGGCATAGTACCACGCGGCATCGACATTGCGCTCGCCGTCGATGTCGATCGTGTAGTAGTTTGCCGTGCCTTTCCAGGGGCATACGCTGGTCGTGTTGCTCTTGACGAGGACCGAGGGGTCGACGTCGTCCTTGGGGAAATAATGATTGCCTTCGACGACGACGGTGTCGTCGCTATGGGCAATTACCTGGTCGTTCCAAACCGCTTCGATCGCCATCAACGAGGCTCCTTCAAGCGCCTCCCACGCCGGCAAATATCGCGCGAAAACGTCTTCGGTTCCGGCTATCGCGGTGCAAATGCGTTGAAAGAAGTGCGAATGAAGCGCCTGATCCTTGCCGTCCTGCTCTCGGGCATCGCCGTTCCGGCCTGCGCGCAGAGCGCCGAACAGGTCGCCGAGGCCGCCCTGAAAGCGGCGCCGGTGTGGGACGGGCACAACGACGTGCCGGGCCAGCTTCGCAGCCGGCGCGGCAACGTGCTCGACGGGTTCGATTTCGAGGACACGAGCCACGAGCCCGATCCGCGCGGCGCGAGCACCAGCGCGATGCAAACCGATTTCGCGCGCATGGCCAAGGGCGGGCTGGGGGCGCAGTTCTGGTCGATCTATGTCAGCGCCGACCTGCCCGAGCCCGAAGCGGTGCGCCAGACGCTCGAGCAGGTGGACGTCGCCCGCCGGCTGTTCGCGCGCTATCCGCAGCGCCTGGCCTTCGCCCGGACCTCGGGCGAGGTCGAGCAGGCGATGAAGGCGGGCAAGGTCGCATCGCTGATGGGGCTCGAGGGCGGGCACTCGATCGGCTCGAGTCTGGGAATCCTGCGCCAGATGCACGCGCTGGGCGTGCGTTACATGACGCTGACGCATTACAAGAACACCCCCTGGGCCGACAGCGCGGACGATGTGCCGCGGCACGGGGGCCTGACCGACCTGGGCCGCGACGTGGTGCGCGAGATGAACCGGCTGGGCATGGTGGTCGACCTGGCGCACGTCAGCCACGACACCATGCGCGATGCCATCGAGGTCGGCCGGGCGCCGGTCATCTTCAGCCATTCGAACGCCTGGGCGGTGGTCAACGAAAGCCGCAACGTGCCCGACGACGTGCTCGCCTCGCTCAAGGCCAACGGCGGCATCGTGATGGTCACGGGCGTGGCCGACTTCGTCAGCGAGCCGTACCGCCAGTGGATCGCGAACCGCGATGCCGAAACGGCGCGCCTCAAGTGGCTATGGCAGGGCGACCCCGACAAGGTCGCGGCCGAGCAGAAGGCCTGGGCCGCAGCCAACCCGATGCCGAAGGTCACGGTTGCGGAACTGGCCGACCACGTCGATCACATCCGCAAGGTCGCCGGGATCGAGCACATCGGCATCGGCGGCGACTACGACGGCTGGATGGCCTTCCCCGTGGGGATGGAGGACGTATCGGGCTATCCGCTGCTGTTCGCCGAGCTGGCGCGGCGGGGCTACACCCGGGCCGACCTGGCCCGCATTTCGAACGGCAACATGATGCGGGTGATGAAGGCGGTCGAAGCCTACGCCGCGGCCCATGCCAACGATCCGCCGACCGAGCGCGACGTCCGCTAGAGCAGGTCGAGCGTTCGCTGGTCGCGCTCGCCGCGGTAAAACGCGTCGATGACCTGCGCGAATACCGGATCGCCACCGGCGGCCTCGAACAGAGTCATCGAACTGCGCAGCTTCAGGGCATCGACAGGCCCCAGGATCGCCTCGGCGCTCTTGCGCCCGGCCCAGGGAAGGAGGGCGGCAGCACATTCCATCAGTCGCGGTGCAAGGAGGGGGTGGCGCAGATAGGCCTCGGCTTCGGCCATGTCCGCGATGGCATACAATTGCGCGGTCGAGGTGCGGCCGAGCCCGGCGATCTGGGGAAAGACGAACCATATCCAGTGGCCGCGCTTCGACCCGGCCCGCAGTTCGGCCAGCGCGTTGTCGTAGACGGCCTGCTGGGCTTCGACGAACCGGCCGAGGCCCGGCACGTCAGTCGCCCTTCTTGTCGGGCAACCCCTTGCGCTTGGTCTCGGCAAATTCCTCGAGCTGCTTCGCGCTCATCGAATCGTACATGTCCTTCGAGGCGCCCTGCAGGTCCTTGACCTTGGTGTCGCCTCGTTTGGCCGACAACGCGGCCCCTGCGGCCTTCTGCTGCGCTTTCGACGTGGCGGGCATGATCAGTCTCCTTTCAGCTCCGATCCAAGTTTCAGAACCCTGTCGCCGTCGTCCTGCTCGATCAGGTAGGCAGGATCGTCCTTGCTGCCGTTGCGCACGATCTTGCTGCCCTTGATCGTGCGCTGCACCTTGCGTTCGAACCGTTCGGAGACCTTGCCTTTCGCCGTGCCGGACCCCCACGACCATGTGACGGTCTGGCCCTTGCGAAAAGCGTTGCTCATTCCGGCGTCTCGGCAGGCATGGGCGCGGTCGGCTCGGCGGCATCGGCAGGTGCCGCGGGATCGTTGGGCGCGTCCGGTCCGGCCACCAGGCCAGGTTCGTCGCTGACGATGCTGTCGGTAGAATCGCCGCCATCGGTGGCGTTCATCACGCGGTCGGTCTGGTTGGCGACGCGATCCTCCTCGTCGGTCGAAGCCGCGCCGGTCATCCAGATCGCCGAGAGCAGGACGATCGCCGCGAGCAGGCTGATCGCCAGCACCCAGCGCACAACGCCGCTGGTCGACCCGGCGCGCGCCTCGTCGGTCGTTTCGTGAATTTCTTGGCCTTCGGTATGCATAACGGCTCCCGTCAAATCCGGTGCGACCCGTTTTGGGTTCGGCGGATTCTACGGTTGCCGGGGGATTGTGTTCCTTTGGCCGCCCTAGTCGCGCAGCAGTTCGTTGATCGCCGTCTTGGCGCGGGTGCGTTCATCGACGCGCTTGACGATCACCGCGCACGACAGGCTCGGGCCGGGCGACCCGTCGGGCAGCGGCTTGCCGGGCAGGGCGCCGGGCACCACGACCGAGTACGGAGGAACCTCGCCGGTGAAGGTCTCGCCCGTCGCGCGGTCGACGATCTTGCTGGTGGAAGAGATGAACACGCCCATCGAGAGGACCGAACCCTTGCCGATGCGCACGCCTTCGACCACTTCGGAGCGGGCGCCGATGAAGCAGTCGTCCTCGATCACAACGGGCCCGGCCTGCAACGGTTCGAGCACCCCGCCGATGCCGACACCGCCCGACAGGTGGACGTTGCGGCCGATCTGCGCGCAGGAGCCGACCGTGGCCCAGGTGTCGACCATCGAGTTCTCGCCCACGTAGGCGCCGATGTTGACGAAGCTGGGCATCAGCACCACGCCCTTGGCGATGAAGCTGCCGCGGCGGGCGATGGCGCCGGGGACGACGCGGAAACCACCTTCGCGGAAACGGTCCGCATCCCACCCGGCGAACTTGCTCGGCACCTTGTCGAACGCCGGGGCGCCGGCGCTGCCGCCTTCGACCAGTTCGTTGTCGTTCAGCCGGAAGCTGAGCAGCACGGCCTTCTTGAGCCACTGGTTGACCTGCCAGCCGCCATTGCCGTCCGGCTCGGCGACGCGGGCCTTGCCGCTGTCGAGCAGGCCCAGCGCGGCTTCGACCACCGTGCGCACGTCGCTGCTGGCCGGAGTCACGCCGTCGCGGGCTTCCCAGGCGGCTTCGATGGCGCTTTCGAGTTCGGTGCTCATGACAGGGTCCCCATGGTCGTTTCGGGCGCGGTAGCGGCCGCCGCCATGGGGAGCAAGGCGAGCTAGGCCATCAGGTCGCGAACGAAGTCTATCAGTCCGGTCTGGCGCGTCCGCTCACGCCGTTCGGCATGAAGGATCTCGCGCACTTCGGCGAAGCACTTGTCGACATCGTCGTTGACCACGACGTACTCGTACTCGGCCCAGTGGCTGATTTCGGCCCGCGCGCGCGCCATCCGGCTCTCGATCACCTCGGCGCTGTCGGTCGCGCGGGTGGACAGGCGGCGGTGCAGTTCCTCGATGGTCGGCGGCAGGATGAACACGCTGACCACGTCCTGGCGGTCCTTCTGGTAGAGCTGCTGCGTACCCTGCCAGTCGATGTCGAACAGGAAGTCCTGCCCGTCCTTCAGGCCCTGGCGGATGCGCCCCTTGGGGGTGCCGTAGCGGTATCCGAAGACATGCGCCCACTCGTAGAAATCGTCTTCCTCGACCATCCGGTCGAAGTCCGCATCGGATACGAAGTGATAGTGCACGCCGTCCGTTTCGCCCGGACGCATCGGGCGCGTCGTCGCCGAAACGGACAGGCAGATTTCGGGATCGTCCGCCAGCAGCATGCGCGAGATCGTGGTCTTGCCCGCCCCGCTGGGCGACGAGAGTACGAACATCAGCCCGCGGCGTTTGAGCGAGGGTGTGGGATCGGCCATGCGCGCTCCTGCCGCAGAACCGGGCGGGGGCGCAAGACGCGATGCGCGCTTTTTCAGTCGGAGTTCTTGGCCTGCTCGTGGAGCGTCCGCGTGCCGCGCCGGCTGGATTCACGCCGGCCGATGCTTCGGTCGAAGATCGCCTTGGCAACGAGCCCGCCCGTCACCAGCAGGGCGCCGGGGACCGACTTGGTCGCAACCCGGGCGATGGCCGAGGTGACGAGCGTCTGGCCGAACGAGCGGCCCTCGACGATCTCATGCGCCTTCTCTGCAGGAAATTTGAGCTGAAGCAGGCCCTTTTCCATCGACCGGCGGAACAGGCGGCTGGCGGCGCGAATGCCGATGTCGGCGATGAGCAGGTTGGTGGCCGGGTTGGTGCTGGGGCCGGGCACCTTGTGGATGCGAGCCTTGGTGCCGCCGATCGCCTTGCGGACGAGGTTGCCGCCGGCCTTGGTGGCCTTGGCGCCGCCCTTTTCCTTGTCTCTCTTCGGCATGTATCGCCCCCTGCGTCGCCGCGCCGGGGCGCTGGCTATTTCTTGCGGCCGAAATCGACCGTGACGACGTTCGATCCGTCTTCTGCCGGGATAACGTCGGGCCGAGCACCGCGTTCCTCGCCGCTGGCCGTGCTGTCGTTCTCGGCATCCTCGTGCGCGGGCGGCGCCGTGTCGGACGAGACCGCCTGGAACTGCAGCCCGAAATCGACCGCCGGGTCGACGAAGGCGGTGATAGCGGCGAAGGGAATGACCAGCTTGGCCGGCACCTGGTTGAACGAGAGGCCCACGGTGAAGCCCTCGTCGGTGACGTTGAGGTCCCAGAACTTGTTCTGCAGGACGATCGTCATCTCGTCGGGGAAGCGATCCTTCAGGCTCTTGGGGATCGAAACCCCGGCCGCGCCGGTCTTGAAGGTGATGTAGAAATGGTGGTTGCCCGGCAGTTCGCTGCCGTTAGCCTGCACCTCGCCCAGCACGCGGCCGACCACGGCGCGCAGCGCCTCCTGCACGATCTCGTCGTAGGGTATCAGGCTGTCGGGCGTGTCGTCTGCCATATCGCCGCCTAGGTGGCGGGGAGGTTCGCGCCGGTCAAGCGAAAGCGTTGCCTCGGCGGCGTTTGCGCTTATAGCGCGGCACATGCGCACCGGACGGATAAGCAGGGACACGACGGAGACGAAAATCCTCGTCGAGGTGAACCTCGACGGGACCGGATCTTACGACGTTTCGACCGGAATCGGCTTCCTCGACCACATGGTCGAACAGTTCAGCCGCCACTCCCTAATCGACGTGACGATGAAGGTCGACGGCGACCTCCATGTCGACCAGCACCATACGACCGAAGACAGCGCCATCGCGCTGGGTCAGGCGCTGGGCCAGGCGCTGGGCGACAAGGGCGGCATCGGCCGCTACGGCAGCGCCTATTCGCCGATGGACGAAACGCTGGCGCGGGTGTCGCTCGACATCTCGGGGCGGCCGTTCCTCGTCTGGAAAGTGCGCTTCACCCAGGAGAAGCTGGGCGAATGGGATACCGAGCTGATCGAGCACTGGTTCCATTCGGTGGCGCAGGCGGCCGGCATCACCCTGCATGTCCAGCTGCTCTACGGGCAGAACAACCACCACGTCTGCGAAGCCGTCTACAAGGGGTTTGCCCGGGCCATGCGCCAGGCGGTGGAGCTCGACCCGCGCAAGGGCGGGGCGGTGCCCTCCACGAAAGGCCAGCTCGGTGGCTGAAGCCCTGGCGCTGATCGACTACGGCGCCGGAAACCTCCACTCGGTCCACAACGCCCTCCGGGCCGCGGGGGCCGAGCGGGTGAGCGTGACGGCCGATCCCGACATAGTGCGCGGCGCGCGCCGCATCGTCTTGCCGGGCGTCGGCAGCTTCAAGGCCTGCGCGCAGGGGCTGACCGCGATCCCCGGCCTGGTCGAGGCGCTGGAAGAGCGGGTGCTCGGCGGCGGCGTGCCGTTTCTCGGCATCTGCGTGGGCATGCAGTTGATGGCCGAGCGTGGGCTGGAGCACGGAGTGACCGAAGGGCTCGGCTGGATCGAGGGCGAGGTTTCGCCAATCGAGCGGACCGACCCGGCGATCAAGGTTCCGCACATGGGCTGGAACGACGTATCGCACATGCCGCATCGCGACGGCGCGGGCCTTATCGAGGAGGGGGAGGCCTATTTCCTCCATTCGTACCATTTCTCTGTGCGCAACGGCCGCGACATCGCGGCGATGACCGACCACGGCGGCGGCCTCGTCGCGGCGGTGGCGCGCGACACGATGCTGGGCGTGCAGTTCCATCCGGAAAAGAGCCAGGCCTACGGCTTGGCGCTGCTGGCGCGTTTCCTGGACTGGCGCCCCTGAGCCGAGCCCTGGCAGCGGCAGGCTGCCGGAACATCACCGCCCGCCCGCGCGTCTCCCTCACAACAGGAGACCACGCATGGCAGCAGATTCCCGCAACTTGTCCGACGCCCATACCGAGCAACCGTCCCTGAAAGGGCGCAAGGCGGTGATCACCGGCGGCACGACCGGCATCGGCCGCGCGATCGGCACCCTGCTGGCGAGCGAGGGCGTCGAGGTGTTCACCTGCGGGCGCAACGAGCAGCACCTGGCCGACGCGCTCGAGCGGTTCAACGAAGTCGGCAAGGGCGGCGGCATCGCGCTGGACCTGGCCGAAAAAGGCGGGGTCGATCGCTTCTTCAGCGCCGCCGAGGAATACCTGGGCGATTACGATATCGTCGTCATCAACGCCGCTGTGCCGGCCGACGGACTTGCCGAAATGGACGAGGACGAGGTCCGCTATGCCATCGCCACCGATTTCACCGCCTACGTCATGAGCGCGCACAAGGCCGTCGCCCACCTGAAGGATCGCGGCGATATCGTGATGACCGGCTCCTATTCGGTGCACAAGCTGGGGCCGGGCAGCACCGTCTATGCCGGGATGAAGGCCGGTATTCACGGGTTTGCCGAAGCTCTGCGGCGCGAGGTGGCGAAGCAGGGCATCAAGGTCGGCCTCGTGGTCCCCGCCATGACCGGGGCGGACTTCCAGTATCCCGACATCCCGGCCGACAAGCAGCGCGAGAAGATCAACAAGGACGAGATGCTGCGCGCCGAGGACATCGCCGTCGCGGTCCATTTCATGCTCACCCAGCCGCGCCGCGCGGTGGTGCAGGAAATGGTCGTCGTCCAGCGCAGCACTGACGAATGACCTTTCCCGTCGACCGCCTGATCTTCGGGCCCGACGACGTCGACCTCGCCCGGTCGCCGCTCGCCGCCGCGCTGGGCGGGCAGACCTATGTGTTGGGGGCGTTCAATCCGGGCATGACCCGGCTGCCCAGCGGCAACCTGCTGCTCATGGTCCGCGTGGCCGAGGCGCTGAAGGAGCCGATCCGCGACGGCAAGGTCCATGCGATCCGCTGGGACGATGGCGAGGGCTATGTGCTCGATGCCTGGCCGCTCGAGCTGGCCGACACTGCCGACCCGCGCAAGTTCCTGCTCCACGGCCACGGCTGGAAGGTGATGGCGCTTACCTCGCTGTCCTGGCTCCTGCCCGTGGAGCTGTCGCCCGACGGGCTGGAGGTGCGCGCCGTCCACTACGACCGCGTCGTCGCACCCACCGGCTCGTGGCAATGCTACGGCGTGGAGGACGCGCGCATCAGCAAGGTCGGCGATCGCTGGCTGATGACGACCTGTTCGGTCAGCCCGGAGCGGCACTCGACCACGCTGTACAGTTCGCGCGACGCGCTCGACTGGACCTTCGAAGGCATCGTGCTGGACCATCAGAATAAGGACATGCTGATCTTCGAAGGGGTGATCGGCGGCAAGTTCTGGGCACAGACGCGCCCGCTCGGCGCCCTGTGGTTCGCCTATCCGCCGGGCAGCCCCTATCATGCCGGGCCGTCGATCAACCTCGCATCCAGCCCGGATGCCCTGCACTGGCAACCGAGCATCCACCCGGGCATCCGGCCGCACGCGGGCACCGCCTCCACCGCGCGGATCGGCGGGGGAACGCCCCCGGTCCTGACCGAAATTGCCGGGCGCAAGGGCTGGCTGTCGCTGTGGCACGGGGTAGAGCCGCACGAGATCGTCGGCATCTATCGCACCTACTGGTCGCTGCTAGACCCTGAGGAGCCATGGAAGGTGCTCGCCACCAGCCATCCGCCGCTGCTCGAGGCGGACGCGGGCCTGACCGCGCCGCTGGCCGACAAGATGTACGTCCACGATGTCGTCTTCACGACCGGGATAGCCGATGCGGGCGATCATTTCGTCGCCGCGAGCGGCGAGACGGACCTCGCCTGCCGCATCACCCACATTCCCAAGGATGCCTTCGTCGCTTCCTAGCAATTCGGCGGATGACGCATCGGATGCGTGGTGATAGCGGGCGGCCATGATCGTCTTTCCCGCCATCGATCTGAAGGCCGGCCAGGTCGTGCGCCTGGCCGAAGGCGATATGGCGCGCGCCACCGTCTACGGTGACGATCCCGCGGCACAGGCGCTGATCTTTGCCGAGGCCGGTGCCGAACACCTGCACGTGGTCGATCTGGACGGCAGCTTCGCCGGCCGGGCAGAGAACCGCGCGGCGGTCGAAGCGATCGTCGCGGCGTTTCCCGGCTACGTCCAACTGGGCGGCGGTATCCGCGACCGCGCTACGGTAGAAGGCTGGTTCGACGTCGGAGTGGCGCGGATTGTGATGGGTTCAGCCGCTCTCAAGTCGCCGAATTTCGTCAAGGACATGGCGCGCGAGTTTCCCGGCGGCATCGTCGTGGCGGTCGACGCGAAGGACGGCATGGTCGCGACCGAGGGCTGGGCCGACGTGTCCGACGTGCCGGTGGTCGATCTCGCCCGCCGGTTCGAGGATGCCGGCGTCGCCAGCCTGCTGTTCACCGACATCGGCCGCGACGGCCTGCTCAAGGGCGTCAATATCGACGCGACGCTCGATCTCGCACGGCGGGTCGACATTCCCGTGATCGCCAGCGGCGGGGTCAAGGGCCTCGACGACATCCACGTCCTCGCGATCAACGCGCGCGATGGGATCGAGGGCGTGATAACCGGGCGCGCGCTCTATGAAGGGCGGCTTGACCTTGCGGCGGCAATCGCCGTGGCGAGCCGGGCATGACCGTCCGCGTCCGCGTCATCCCCTGTCTCGACGTGCGCGACGGGCGCGTGGTCAAGGGCGTCAACTTCGTGGACCTGCGCGACGCGGGCGATCCGGTCGAACAGGCGCAGGCTTATGACGCAGCCGGGGCCGACGAACTGTGCTTCCTCGACATCTCCGCCAGCCACGAAGGGCGCGGGACGCTGCTCGACGTGGTGCGGCGCACGGCCGAAGTTTGCTTCATGCCGCTGACCGTCGGGGGCGGGGTGCGCACGGTGGAGGATGCCCGCGCCTTGCTGCTGGCCGGGGCGGACAAGGTGGCGGTCAATTCGGCCGCCGTAACCCGGCCCGAGGTTGTGACGGACATCGCCGAGAAGATGGGCAGCCAGTGCATCGTCGCCAGCGTAGATGCCCGGCGGGTCGGCGACCACTGGGAGATCTTCACCCACGGCGGGCGGAGAGAGACTGGCATCGATGCCTTGCAACATGCTGTAAGACTGGCGGAACTCGGCGCCGGCGAATTGCTCGTCACCTCGATGGACGGCGACGGAACGCAGGCAGGCTACGACCTCGAGTTAACTAGAGCTATCGCGGATTCGGTCTCGATCCCCGTCATCGCCAGCGGCGGGGTGGGCAATCTGCAGCACCTGGTGGAAGGGGTCACGAAAGGCCATGCCAGCGCCGTCCTGGCCGCTTCGATCTTCCATTTCGGGACGCACACCATCGCCGAGGCGCACGAAGCGCTGCGCGCAGCGGGTTTACCCGCCCGGGGCTGAGCGTCCCTGTACGACACAGTGTGGATGAAGCGCTTGATCGGATTGCAGAAGAGCCGAGTGAACCGGCATGTATCTGCGTCTCTCCATAACCGTCGCGCTGGCGCTGATCCCCTCGGTTGCGATGGCCGGTGGGGGGGCGCAGGTACCCGAAGGCTCGCACGCCACATTGTTCGCGCTCGGCCTGGTGGGCGTGATCGTCGGCCGCCGGCTGTCGATGAAGTCTCCCGACCAGGATTGACGCCAGCATTGACGTTACCGGGCCGTTTGCCCATTCCGCGGGCATGGATACGCTTTCGCGCCTAGAACAAACCTTAAAGCAGCGCCTGACCGCGTCGCCCGATGACAGCTATGTCGCCAAGCTGGCGTCGCGCGGCATCCCGACGATAGCCCGCAAGCTGGGCGAGGAGGCGACCGAGGCGGTCGTCGCCGCGCTGGCGGGGGACGAGCAGGAACTGGTCGGCGAAAGCGCCGACGTGCTGTTCCACCTCATGGTCCTGCTGGCAGCCAAGGGCATCGCCTTCGACCGCGTGCTGGCCGAGCTCGGGCGCCGCGAGGGCACCTCCGGCATTGCCGAAAAGGCGGCGAGGAGCGCCTGATGCCGATCGACGCGACCCAGCCCTACGACAGCGGCAATATCTTCGCGAAGATCCTGCGCGGCGAAATCCCGTGCAACAAGGTCCACGAGGACGAGTGGAGCCTTGCCTTCCACGACATCGCCCCGCAGGCGCCGGTTCACATCCTCGTCATCCCCAAGGGCGAATGGGTGAGTTGGGACGACTTCGCCGCCCGGGCCCCGGCAGAGGAGATCGCCGGCTTCGTGCGCGCCGTGGGCAAGGTCGCGCGCGACAACGGGCTGGTCGAGCCGGGCTATCGCCTGCTTGCCAACGTCGGCGGCCACGGCGGACAGGAAGTGCCGCATCTGCACGTCCACCTGTTCGGCGGCGCGCCGCTCGGGAGGATGATTTCGCGCTGATCGTCGAGCGCGGGCAACAACTAACCATTGTCAGGTTGCCAGCCGAGTCGCCCGGAGTCTAAAGCCCCGGGTCAATGACCGAATGCCCCCCTCCAGCATCGGGCACGATCGACGGGAAACGTTTCCTGTTCCCGCTGCGCGTCTACTTCGAAGACACCGATGTGATGGGGATCGTCTACTATCCCAATTACCTCAAGTGGTTCGAACGCGCGCGCTGGGAAATGCTGCGCGCCGTCGGGGTCGACCTGAAGGGCTCGCAGGAGGCGGGACAGGGGGGATACGCCGTTGCCGCGCTCGACATCCGCTATCACCGCTCGGCCAAGCTCGACGATTCGATCGTAGTCGAAAGCCGCGTGTCCGAAATCCGCGCCGGCAGCGTGCTGGTGGCCCAGACCGCCCTGCGCGATGGGGAACCGATCGCGTCCGCCAACCTTCACGTAGTGTTTATCGGCCCCGACGGCCGCCCACGGCGCCAGCCGCGCGAGTGGATCGCCGCCTTCGAACCGTTCTTGTCCAAGGATCCTGCATGACCGCCCTCGACCTTCTCGCTGTCTCGACCGCGCCGACCCGGCTCGACCCGGGGCAGCTGTTTCTCGATGCCGACATCGTCGTGCAGGCGGTTATCCTCGGCCTGCTGCTCGCGAGCGTGTGGGTCTGGGCGATCATCGTCAGCTTTAGCGTGCGGATGGGCGGGGTGAACCGCAAGTCGGCCGCCTTCGAGCGCGAGTTCCTCAAGGCGCGCGAGCCGGAAGGCCTGATCGAGGAGCGCCGCCGCGATGAGCCGCCTTCTGTCCGCGTGGCCGCGGCTGGCCTCAAGGAACTGCAGCGCTCGACCGGATCGAGCGGCCGTGTGCTCGACCGCGAGGGCACGCGCGCCCGCGTCGCGCTGGCGATGGAAGGCCAAGTCGCGGCCGAGGCGGATTCGCTGGCCGAGCGGCTCAACTTCCTGGCGACGACCGGCTCGGTCGCGCCGTTCGTGGGCCTGTTCGGCACGGTGTGGGGCATCATGAACAGCTTCTTCCAGATCGGCCAGCAGGCCAATTCATCGCTCGCGGTGGTCGCGCCCGGCATCTCGGAAGCGCTGTTCGCCACCGCCATCGGGCTGTTCGCGGCGATCCCCGCGGTTATCGCCTACAACCGCTTCAGCCACCGCGTGAACGCCTACGAGGCGCGGCTGCAGCGCTTTGCCGACAAGGTGAATGCGCAGGTCAGCCGCGAGCTGGAAGGCATCTAGGCGATGGCGATGGGCATTGCTTCGGGTTCCAGCCGCCGCCGGGGCGGGCGCAGGCGGGCCGCCATTGCGGAGATCAACGTGACGCCGCTGGTCGACGTCATGCTCGTGCTGCTGATCATCTTCATGGTCACCGCCCCGCTGCTGACCAGCGGCGTGCCGATCGACCTGCCCGACAGCCGCGCCAACCCGCTCGACCAGGACCCCCGGCAGATCACCCTGTCGCTCGACGAGAACGGCTTCGTCTTCATCGACGATACGCTGGTCGAAGTCGGCCAGCTGCCGCAGGCGGTCGCGCAGCTCGATTGCGGCGCGGCCGAGGCGCCGCTGATCACGCTGCGGGCCGACCGGGGCCTCGACTATGGGCGGGTGATGGCGGTCATGGGCGAACTGAACCGTGCCGGGTGCAACAGCATTTCGCTGGTCACCAACGGTTCATCGCAGGCTCCATAGCCCCGGACCGATGGCGGCAATCGCGCATCTTCGCAGGGAGGAACGGCTGGGGCTGGGCGTGGCGCTGGTCGCGCACGTTGCCCTGTTCGCCGGCCTGCTGTGGCATGCGAACAAGCCCGCCGCGGTGATCGAGCCGCAGGAACGCATGATCGTGAGCCTGGCCGAAGAGGTCAGCCTGGAATCGACCGCGCCCGATCCGGCGACCGAGGCGCCTGCCGCCGTGGCGCCGGTCCTGGCTCCCGATCCCGCGCCTGCGCCTCCGCCTGCGGCAGAACCCGTCCCGCCCAAGCCGGTCGAGCGGGCGATCGAACGGCCCACGCCGCCAAAGCCGCAGCCCAGGCCGAGCGTCGCGCCGCCGAAGGCGCAGCCCAAACCCCAGCCCAAGCCGAGCGCCGCGCCGCCCAAGCCGCGCGCGTCGGCCTCGTCCGCCCCGCGCCCTGCCGCCAGCGCGCAGCCGCGGCCACGGCCGACGAGCGGCGGGTCGCGCCTGGGCGACGATTTCCTCGAAGGCGCGGGCGAAAGCCAGACCGCCAACCGAGGCACCCCGGCAGCCACCTTCGGCGCCGCCGAACAGGCCGCGCTTGCCCAGGCGATCAACCGCCAGCTCAAGCCGCACTGGGCCGCCCCGCAAGGCGCGGACGCGGAAAAGCTGGTCACGATCCTGGCGTTCAACCTCAACCAGGACGGGAGCCTCGCGGGCACGCCCCGGCTGGTGCGACAGGAGGGGATCACCCCGTCCAACGAGGCGCAGGCTACCCGTCACGCCGAGCAAGCGATCCGCGCGGTGCGCCTTGCCGCGCCGTTCGACCTGCCCGAACAGTTCTACGACAAATGGAAGCGCGTCTCCTCATGGCGCTTCGACAGGAAGCTGTAATGAAAACCACCATGATCCTCACTTCGCTGACGCTTCTCTTCGCGTCGCCCGCCCTCGCCCAGCAGGCCATGACCGTGCCGGCGCCCGCCACGCAGGTGCCCACCGCGCAGACGGATGAGGACGAGGGGCTGACCGGCTCGGTCAGCGACGAGAACGCCTGGCAGGATCTGTCGCTGGCGATCCCCAGCTTCGCCACCGACCGCGATCAGCCGACCCCTGCCAACAGCGGCGGGACGGCGGCGCTGGGGCTGGAGCTGGCCCGCATCGTGTACAACGATCTGCGCTTCAACGGCCTGTTTCGCCCCACCGGACCCGACACGCTGCCGCGTCCGAGCTTCCCTGAAATCACCGGCCCGGCGTTCGGCACCTGGCGCGGCCGCTCGGCCGAGATGCTGGTGCAGGGGTTCGTCCGAGCCGGGGGAGACGGGCGGCTGACGGTGGGCTGCTATCTCTACGACGTGGCGCTGGGCGAGGAACTGGCGCGCTCGGGCTGGGTGGTGCAGGCGGCCGACTGGCGCCGTGCGGCGCATAAATGCGCCGATCTGGTCTATTCGCGCCTGTCGGGCGAAAGCCCGTTCTTCGACAGCAAGATCGCTTACATCGCGGAGACCGGCCCGAAGAACAATCGCGTGAAGCGGCTGGCGATCATGGATTCGGACGGCGCCAACCACCGTTTCATTACCAACGGCCAGTCCACCGCGCTGACCCCGCGCTACTCGCCCGATTACTCGAAGATCGTCTACCTCAGCTACGTCGGCAACCGGATGCGGATCTATGTCTACGACATCGGCAGCGGCCAGCAGCGGCTCGTCTCGGAAAGCAACAATCCGACCTTCGCCCCGCGCTGGAGTCCCGACGGGCGAACGATCATCTATTCGATGGCGGTGGCCGGCAATACCGACATCTACTCGGTCCCGGCGACCGGCGGATCGCCGCGTAAGCTGACCGACAGCCCCGGTATCGACGTGGGCGGATCCTACTCGCCCGACGGCAGCCGGATCGTGTTCGAAAGCGACCGTTCGGGCACGCAGCAGTGCTATGTGATGGACGCGAACGGCGGCAACCAGCGGCGCGTCAGCTTCTTCGGCGGCCGCTGCGCGACACCGGAATGGAGCCCGCGCGGCGACCAGATCGCCTTCACCCACATCGCCGGCAACTTCCGCGTCGCCGTCATGACGCCGACGGGCAGCGGCGTGCGTCACCTGACCGATTCGTGGCAGGACGAGGCCCCGACATGGAGCCCGAACGGCCGCATCATCCAGTTTTTCCGCACTGCGCAAGGATCGGGCGAAAGCACGATCTGGCAGGTGGATCTCACCGGCCGCAACGAACGGCGTCTGCGGACGCCGGTCGGGGCGTCCGATCCGGCGTGGGGACCGGTTCTGCCCTAGGGGCGTTAGAGATCGTGGGGGTTACGACCAGGGCCGCAAGCGATCGCGATTACGAAGGAGATTAAGAATGAACCGTGTGATCACCGTCCTGGCGGCTGCCAGCGTCCTTGCCCTGGGAGCATGCTCTAAGAAGGCGCCGGAACAGCTTCCCCCGGCTCCGACCGAGACCGTGACGCCGACCCCGACCGGGCCCGATACAACGGCGGGTGCTCTTCCGGGCACGCAGGCGCACTTCAGCCAGATGATGCAGGGCCGCGACACCATCTTCTTCGATACCGACCGCTTCGACATCGACGGCCAGGATGCCACGGCGCTGCGCCAGCAGGCGCAATACCTGCTGCAGTATCCGCAGATCAACGCCACCATCGAAGGCCATTGCGACGAGCGCGGCACGCGGGACTACAACCTCGCGCTGGGCGAGCGGCGGGCCAATTCGGCGAAGAACTACCTCGTCAGCCTGGGTGTGCCGGCCAACCGCCTGTCGACCATCAGCTACGGCAAGGAACGCCCGCTGGCGATGGGTTCGGACGAGAACGCCTGGGCGCAGAACCGCCGCGCGGTCACGATCGTCCTGAATTAAGAGTGGAGGCCGCTCTAGCGGCTGAGCGTGTGGAGCGTCGGCGCGGCAAGCCCGCCCGGCGTTCCCCCGCTCGCATCGCTGAGAAGCGTGTTGGGCGTGGCCGAGAGCACGAACAGAACCGTCGCAAAAATCGAAAACGCGGCGGAAAGGGTCAGCTGCTTGCTCACGGTATCGGCTCCTTGACGCAGGCGATATGGGATCGACCCGCGATTGTGCAATGCAGCATTTGTCTTAATTTGTCGTCAAATGCGCGCTTGGCAAGGGCGCGGCGGCAAGCCACAGGGACAACCGTGGTAAAGGATCATCCGTGACCAAGGCGCGCCGCTCGATGGACTGGGGCTTTCCCCGCTGGCGTGGCTACGGCTCGTCGCGCGAGGCGACGACGGTCCGCCTGTGCGATCGCCACGGCTGCGAAGAACCCGGCAACTGCCCGGCGCCGAAGGCGCCTAACAGCCGCGACCGCTGGTATTTCTGCCAGAAGCACGCCGCCGAATACAATCAGAAGTGGGATTACTTCGAAGGCCTCGACAAGGCGGAGGCCGAGGAGCGCGCCCGCGCCGAGAAGCGCGACACGTCCGGCTATGCCGAAAGCTCGCACTACGGCTGGGCGAGCAGCGGCGACGGCAGCCGCAGCGCCGATGAAGTCCGCGCGCTCGAAGTCCTGGGCCTGACGCCCGACGCCGATTTCGACACGATCAAGAAGGCCTGGCGTGCCAAGGCCAAGGAAGTTCACCCCGACGTCAATCCCGGCGACGCCGAAGCGGCCAAGGAATTCCATGCCTGCTCGCTCGCTTGGGAGATCCTCCGGCAGGCCGAGGAACGGCGGGAGTGGAAGGGTTAGTTCGTGAGTTGGTAGGTGATCCGTGTGGTCCAGATCGACTTGACCGCCTTGCCCTGTTTGTCGAGCGCCGGAAAAAACTGAGCGTATTTGACGAGGTTGAAGCAGGCCGACTTTGAAAAGCTATCGTCCTGCGTGCGGACGTAGCAGTTCGCCACCCGGCCATTTTCGTCGACGATAAGACGCACCTGCAGGAACGCGCTCTGGCTCTGCTGAATCATGTCACGCGGATAATCGTTGATGATCCGCTGCGCCCAACTCGCCTGATCGTTGGGGGCGACCTGCCGGCTTAGGTCCCGCGGCAATGTGTCCACGCCCAGGTCCCTCACAAGATCGTCGACGCATTCATCGAGTGCCTTCATCGGCGCCCCCATCGAGCCAAGGCTGAGTTCAATGTCGCGTTCGAATACCTTACCCAGCCGAAGGGCGTTGATTTCGGCGTTGCGGCTATCGATTTCCTCTCGTGACCTTTCGGGTGGGACCACGCCGGGGACGGGCTGTGGGTCCCCGTCCAGCCTGTAAGGATTGCTAGCGATGATCTTGCCTTTACGCCCTTCGGGATAGTCGGCGAGATAGAAAAATCTGGTCTCTCCCGTTTCCCCACGCGGCAGATAGACAATCCGGGGCTTTCCCCTTGCCCTGGCGAGATCGCCCGACTGGACGCTGATCTGCAGGCTGTCGCCCGGCGCGAACCGATCGAGGTCGAGCATGACCGTCTGTCCTTCGGCGCCGAACACCCGCTGCAGGCCGCAGCTGTTGTCCTTGTAATTCATGATCCAGTTGGACGAGGGTCGCAGGACCAGATCGGACGGACCGGGCTCGTCTGCCGCCCAGGCCGGCAATGAAAGGGCAAGGGCGACGCCGAGTGTCAGGAAACGTGCGAACATGGGGCAACGCTGCAGCGCACCGATTCTGCCGTCAATCCGATTTTTGCGCGGCATTCCAGTTATTTTTAACCAAAGGGCCCTATCGCCCGATGCCGCCGCGGGGGTCAGCGGCATGCCCTCTGTGGAGCGAACGATGAGCACCGAACGTCGCGCGGGTAACCGGCTGAAGGTCGAGATTATCGTCGAATGCCGGGTCCCGGCAACGGCGGTGCCCGCGGTGATCCTCGACCTGTCGTATTCCGGCGGCCGGGTCGTCACCATCGACCGGCTCGAAATCGGCAGCACGATCGTCGTCACCTTTCCCGGCGAACGCCCCCTGTCGGCCCGTGTCGTCTGGGCCGAGGAAAGCGTCGCCGGGGTCCGTTTCGTCTATCCGTTGCCGAACGAGCTTTACGACCGGGTCATGGCGCTGTCGGTGCGCGAAGAGGACCGGTACCGCGTGGCCTGACCGGCCCCAGGCCCTAGACTTCCGCCAGCGCCTGTTCGAAGTCGGCGATCAGGTCGTCGGCATCCTCGATCCCGATCGATATCCGCACCAGGTTGTCAGTGATCCCCATCGCCGCCTTTCGCGCATCGGGCACCGAAAGGTGGGTCATCGCCGCGGGATGGCTGGCGAGCGTCTCGGTCCCGCCGAGGCTCACTGCCAGCTTGGCCACCTTGAGCGCGTCGAGGAAGCGGAAGCTCTCCGCCTCGCCTCCCTTGATGAACAGGCTGAAGGTGCTGCCCGGGCCCGAGCAATGCCGGTCGTAGATGTCCTTCTGGCGCGTGCCCTCTTCCAGCAGGCCGAGGAAGCCGACCCCCTCCACCTTGGGATGCCTGACCAGGAAATCGCACACCTTGATCGCGTTCTCGGTCGCCCTCTGCATGCGGATTTCGAGCGTTTCCAGGCTGCGCAGAAGCATCCAGGCGGTGTTGGGATCGCAGATCCCGCCCATCGTGTTGCGGAGCGAGCGGATCGGATCGAGCCACTTCTTCGCGCCCGAGACGGCGCCGGCCACCAGATCGGAATGGCCGCCGACATACTTGGTCAGCGAATAGACCACCATGTCCGCCCCATGATCGAGCGGACGCTGCCACAGCGGGCCGAGGAAGGTATTGTCGATGGCGATCGGCGGCTGGAAGCCATCCGCGCCAAACGTCGCGTCGCGCGAGGCGGCGACCGCCTCGATATCGACCAGGGCGTTGGTCGGGTTACCCGGGCTTTCGAGATAGATCAGCGCCACCTGGCCGCCCTGTTCGGTCGCCATGTCGCGGGCCTTGCCGAGTACCGCATCGAGCTCTTCGCGGCTCGCACCGGCGGGGAAGTCGACGTAGGTGATGCCGTATTTCGACAACTGCCGGGCGATGAAGCCCTCGGTCGCGGCATAGAGCGGGCCGGAATGGACGATTACGTCGCCCTTTTCGGCCGCGGTCAGCAGGAGGATGGCGATCGCCGACATGCCGCTGGAAAAGACCAGCGTGTCCTCCGATCCGTCCCACAGCGACAGGCGATCCTCGAGGATTTCCTGGTTGGGCCCGTTGAAGCGCGAATAGACTAGCCCGTCGGCGCCGCCCGGGCGCTTGCCGGTGATGCCCTCGAAGTGGCGCTTGCCGGCTTCGGCCTTGGGAAACACGAACGTGCTGGTGTGAAAGACCGGCGGCTTGAGGGCGCCTTCGGACAGTGCCGGGTCGAAGCCGTGGCCCATCATCAGCGTGCTGGGCTTCAGTTCGCGTCCGCCAATGGATTTCACTTCCGGCCGGGCGTGGCGGCGGGGGGTAACGGGTTCGATCGGGTCGGCCATGGCTGGCGTCCTTCCTATGTCTTGCGTGCTCCCAGGAAGGCAGGAGCCGGTTCATCGCCGGGGCGCTGGCGATCCTAACCTCCGCAGGATCGCATCTCCGCCGGGATGGCGCGCGGTTAGCGCCTGGGGGCTTTGACTTCAACTGAAACGGTTCGGGCCGTTCCTGTGCGCATGCCGGCCGAACGAACAGGTTCACCGAAACGAAAATTATGGACGGTGCGACTTCATTTCCGCAACAAATCCAGTCAATTCAGTATGCTTCGTTAACTTTCGGCAGGTATCTCTACGGATGCCGGTGAGCGGGTTTGGGTCCCGCGCCGATGAGGGTTCTGCAATGATTTCGGACCGACGCAATTCCCGCCGCCATCCGGTGGACCTCTTTGTCGAATGCAGGGTCCCTGCGACGGCGACCAGTGCCATCATGGTCGATCTGTCGGACAGCGGATGCCGCATCGCCACGCGCGAAAAGCTGCATCTGGGACAGACGGTGATCGTTCGCTTTCGCGGCCACAAGGAAATCGCCGGAACGGTTGCCTGGTCGAAGGCCAATGTCGCCGGACTGCGGTTCTCGCTCGCGCTGGAAGACGACGAGCTGGACGAGCTGGTCGAACAGTTCGCGCTCCAGCGCTCGAGCGCCGCCTGACACGGCCCCCCGCGCACACGCATTCAGCCGAGTACGGCGTGCATCGTCCAGATTACGCCGACAATCACCACCGCGCCGAACAGATCGAGCCATAGGCCGGCAGTGATCATGCGCTTCAGGGTCAGGTGTCCGGTGGCCCAGGCAAGCGCATTGGGGCCGGTGCCCGCGGGGAGCATGAAGCCCCAAGTGCTGGCAATCGCGCAGGGCAGGGCGAGTAGCAGCGGATCGGCATTCATCGACGGGGCGAGCGAGGCCACGATCGGCATGATTCCGCTGGCCGTCGCGATGTTGCTGGCAAATTCGGTGATGAGGATCACGAAGGCGACCACCAGCACCACCATCAGGAATGGAGGCACGCTGGCAAGCGGCAGCAGCGCCTCGCCCAGCCACTCGGCCAGCCCGCTTTCGGTCATGCCCATCGCCATCGCCAAACCGCCGCCGAACATCAAAACCACGTCCCACGGGGCGCGATTGGCTTCGGGCCAGAGCAGCATGGGGCGGCCGGTGCCGTCGGGCAGAAGGAACATGACCAGCCCGGCGATCGCCGCGATCGTCCCGTCGGTCAGCCCGCCCTCTGGTAACAGCGGCTCGGTGATGGGCTGCGTCATCCACGCCGCCATGGCCAGCATTACGACGATCGAGAGACGCTTTTCGGGGACCGTCCAGGGTCCGCCTGAACCGATCGCCGCCTTGGCCGCCGCCAGGTCGAACCGCTCGTCGGACAGCCGTTGGACCCTGGCGATGATGAACGCGGCCATCGGGATGGTGACGATGACCAGCGGCAAGGCATAAAGGCTCCAGGTCAGGAAGCTGATCCTGATCCCCAGGGTTTCCGCGATCAGGCCCGCGCCGATGACGTTGGTCGGGGTGCCGATCATGGTGCCCAAGCCACCGATGGAAGCGCCGAAGGCCACGCCCATCGGCAGCGCGCCGGCCAAGCCCCCGCTCTCGCCCGGCTTGACGCCGCCGGCCGCCAGCATTGCTATGGCCATCGGCATCATGATCAGCGCGGTCGAGGTGTTGGAAATGACCATCGACAGGATCGCGCAGGCGGACATCACGGCCAGCAGAAGTTGCCAGCTCGTCGCTCCAGCCAGTCCCATGATCCACAGGGCCAGGCGTCGGTGCAGGCCCGTCCGTTCGATGGCCAGCGCCAGGAAAGCGCCGCCCACGAACACGAAGATGATCGGCGAGTAATAGGCGCTTGCAGTCGCGTTCGCGGTGGCCACGCCCGCCAGCGGCAGGACGATGAAGGGCAGGAGCGCGGTCGCATAAAGCGGGATTGCCTCGGTCATCCACCAGGCGGCCATCCACATGACCAGTCCTGCAGCGATCCATGCCGGCTGGGGCATTCCGGCGGGCGGCGGCAGCACCAGCGTGATCGCCATCGCCGCGTTCCCGGCCCACAATCCGATCCGCCGTGCCGTCATGCTCTACCCCCTGCACGCAGTCCTAGCTTGTGGGCGCGCGAGGGCAAGGCGCTCGCTGTGGGCGAGCGTCCGGAGCAGGAGGTACCGCCTTATGACGCGACCGTTGCCGCCTTGGCGTCGACCGGCGGCACTAGGCCGGGTTCAGATCGACCTTCTCGATGTGCCAGGCGAGCTGGTCCGCGCTGGCGCCGGGCACATCGTTGACCCGGCGCAGTACGACTTCGCCTTCAAGCCGATAGGGCCGACCGTCCTGCGTCTTGCCGACGACCGTGGTCGGAGCGGTGTAGTAGAGCGAGCCGGCGGCGCCATCGGTCGTCCCCGTGGGCATGGCGATGGTGATGGTCTTGAAGCGCTGCCAGTAGGCGTCGTGCTGTGCGCGAGTCATGCCGCTGCGCGCCTCGGCATCCTTGCCCCAGGTGGCCCAGGTGCGATCGAGCTGGCCGACTTCGAGCGAGCGCGCCCATTCGAGCAGAACGCCGCGCGCGGCCTTTTCCTCGGCATTCGCCGGCTGCGACGGATCCGCCTCGGGAGTGCCTGGACTTGCCGCTGGCGGTGTAGGTTCGCCCGAAACGACGGGGGCCGGGGTTTCGACCGGCGCGGCCGTATCGCCGGCTTCGGTGGAAGGGGAGGGGGCGGGCGATCCGCACGCGGCGAGGGCCAGCGCGCTCGACAGCCCGATGATGGTTCTCGTCATGGATCGCAGAACGGACCACGGCGGGGCGCCGTTCCGCGCCCCGTCCCGGATTTCGAACTTCCTGGGCGCTACTTCGGCGCCAGCACCATCACCATCTGGCGGCCTTCCAGGCGCGGGAAGCTTTCCACCTTGGCCAGTTCCTGCATGTCGTCCTGCACCTTGCGCAGCAGGTCGATGCCCAGTTCCTGATGCGCCATTTCGCGTCCGCGGAAGCGCAGGGTCATCTTCACCTTGTCGCCTTCCTCGAGGAACTTGATCACGCTGCGCATCTTCACGTCATAGTCGTGCGTGTCGATGTTCGGACGTAGCTTGATCTCCTTGATCTCCTGCGTCTTCTGGGACTTGCGCGCGGCGTTGGCCTTCTTCTGCGCCTCGTAGCGGTGCTTGCCCACGTCGAGGAACTTGGCCACCGGCGGATCGGCGTTGGGAGAAATCTCGACCAGGTTGAGTCCGACTCCGGCCGCCTGTTCCATCGCTTCTGCGGTGTACATGACGCCGAGGTTCTCACCGTTCTCGTCGATGACGCGAACCTTGTCGGACTGAATGAGATTATCGTAGCGCGGGCCGCTCTTTACGGGCGGCTGAAGTGTGCGCCGGGGGGGACGGGCTATGGGGCAGTCTCCTGGAATTGCCGATGTGAATGCGCGCTACTTAGGGATGAAACGCGGATTCGGCAAAGGCTAAGGTCAGGCCGCCTTGCGCCACAGCGGAAACGTTGCAAGCTTGCCACCCGCCGGGACCACGGCGTCGATCGCGCGCGAGGGCTGTAAGGCGGCCAGGATGGCCGGATCGGCCGCGTTCATCCCGCCTGTCAGTGCCCCGTAGGCCGGCAGGATCATGCGCGCCGCACCGTTCTCTCCCGCGCCGATCACCGCGCAGGGGCGGCGGATCGCGCGGTCGCGCACGCGCACCTGAAAGCGCGGGTGATAATGGCCCGACAGTTCCGCCTTCGTCTCCCCCTTGCGGGCCCGGTGGCGCAGGATGATGCCGGCAAGCTCGAGCTCGTCGACCAGCGTGCCGCCGGCGGCAGCCTCCATCTGGGGGTCGTGGTTGCCGGTGATCCACACCCAGTCAGTCGCCCGCACCAGCGCGGCGAGCATCCCGGCGGCGTGCGGCTCGAGCCGCTCGGTCCCGTAGGAATCATGGAAATTGTCGCCCAGCGTGTAGACGCGCCGCGCCCCGGTTTCGCGGATGGCCAGCGCCAGCCGTTCGAGGGTCTCGCGGCTGTCGTAAGGGGGCAGCATCTGCCCGTGGCGGGCGAAGAAGCTCGCCTTCTCGAGGTGCAGGTCTGCCACCAGCAGCGCCTGCTCGCGCGGCCAGTAGAGCGCGCGGCCCTGCGTGATGGCAAATTCTTCACCGGCGAACGAAAGGGGAACCATGGGCCGCACTTGCCTCATGCGATTCCGCTTGGCAAGGGACCTGCGACGGCTTGATCGTGGTAAATGCCGGCCGCGCCGCCGGCTGCCATCGGCCCCCTGGACGCAACGAGAGAGCGAATGACCGACTGGACCCAGCAAACCGCCGAGGCCCGCGCATGGTTCGAAAGCCTGCGCGACCAGATCTGCGCTGCCTTCGAGATGATCGAGCGCGAGGCCGGCTCGGACGCCCGGTTCGACTACATCCCGTGGGATCGCGAGGCCGATGAGGGCATCGACGGCGGCGGCGGCGTGCGCGGGGTGATGAAGGGCAAGGTGTTCGAGAAGGTCGGCGTCAACGTCAGCACCGTGTCGGGCGATTTCGCGCCCGGCTTCGCCGCCACGGTCAACGGCGCGAGCGAAGACAACCCCGGCTTCACCGCCACCGGCATCAGCCTGGTCGCGCACATGGCCAACCCGCACGTGCCCGCAGTGCATATGAACACCCGCTTCCTTACCACCAGCCGGGCCTGGTTCGGCGGCGGGGCGGACCTAAATCCGCCGATCCCCTACGAAGAGGATACGGCGGAATTCCACGCCGCCTTCCGCGCCGCCTGCGCGGGCCACAACCCGACCTACTACGACAGGTTCAGCAAGTGGGCCGACGAATACTTCTTCATCCCCCATCGCGGCGTTGCGCGAGGCGTGGGAGGGATCTTCTACGACCACCTGGAATGCGACGATTTGGCCGCCTTCGACCGCAACTTCGCGTTCACCCGCGATGTCGGCAGCGCCTTCCTAGACGTGTTTCCCCGCCTGGTGCGTAAGCGGATGGGCATGGAATGGACGCCCGAGGACAAGGCGGCGCAGAAGGAGTGGCGCGGCCGCTACGTCGAATTCAACCTGGTCTACGACCGGGGCACGCTTTTCGGCCTCAAGACCGGCGGCAACATCGACGCGATCCTGATGAGCCTGCCGCCCGAGGTGACCTGGAGCTAGATCAGGCGATCCACAGGCGCAGCACCCAGGCGACGAGGCCCAGGGCCGCGACGCTGACCGCCCAGATCGCCGCCATCCAGGCGAGCCGTTTCCACAGCGGAGCGCGGTCGGCCTCCATCTAGTGATAGCCGTCCGCGCCGACCTTGCCGCGAAATACCCAGTAGGCCCAGCCGGTGTAGCCGAGGATGAGCGGCAGCGTCAGCGCCACGCCGACCAGCATGAACGCCTGGCTGCTTTCGGGCGCGGCGGCATCCCAGATGCTGACCGCAGGCGGCACGACGTTGGGCCAGATGGTTACGCCAAGGCCCGCCATTCCCATGAAGAACAGGCCCAGCGAAAGCAGGAACGGCGCCAGTTCGCCGCCCTTGCGGATTGTCCGGAACAGGAAATAGGCGGCGATCAGCGTCAGCAGCGGCACCTGGCTGGCGAACAGGATGTTCGGCATCTCGAGCCAATGGGCGCGGTACTGGGGCAGTAGTGCCAGGTTGTAGGCGCTCACCGCGCCCATCAGCAGCAGCGTGGCGATGCCGGCGCGCACCGCCAGGCGGCGGGCGTGATCCTGCACCTCGCCCTCCAGCTTCCAGATCATCCAGGTCGCGCCGAGCAGCGCGTAACCGGCGACGGTGCCGAGCCCGGTCAGCAGGGTATAGGGGGTGAGCCAGTCCCACCACGAGCCGGCATAAGCGCGATCGACGACCTCGATGCCCTGCAGGATCGCGCCGAGCACCATGCCCTGGCTCATCGCCGCGACGAGCGATCCGGCGAAGAACGCCAGGTCCCAGAACGCGCGATGCCGTTCGTCGCGCCAGCGAAACTCGAAGGCGACGCCGCGGAACACCAGGCCCAGCAGCATGGCGATGATCAGCGGATATGTGGCCGGCAGGATCACCGCGTAGGCCAGCGGGAAGGCCGCCATCAACCCGCCGCCGCCCAGCACCAGCCAGGTCTCGTTGCCGTCCCACACCGGCGCGATCGAATTCATCGCCCGGTTGCGCCCGTGACCGACCGTCACCGTAGGGAAGAGGATGCCGATGCCCAGGTCGAACCCGTCCATCACCACGTAGGCGAAGACCGCGAAGGCGATCACGAAGGCCCAGACGACGGTCAGGTCCATCAGCGTTCGGTCTCCCCCTCCGTGCGCGGCGCGCCGCCGGCCGCCTGTTGCGAGGCCGGCGTGACGCCTGCGGTGCGGATCGGCCCGGCGACCCCGCGGTCCGGCCCGCTCTCGCCGGTCTGGACGCCGTCGCCCATCAGCCGCAGAATATACCAGGTGCCGGCCCCGAAGACCGCGAAGTACACGACGACGAAAGCGGTCAGCGACGCGGCAAGCGCCGGCGCATCGAGCGGGCTGGCGCTTTCGGCGGTGCGCAACAGGCCATAGATCGTCCACGGCTGGCGGCCCACTTCGGTCGTTACCCACCCGGCGATGACGGCCACGAACCCGCTCGGCCCCATCAGCAGCGCTGCGCGATGCAGCCAGGTCCAGTCGAACAGCCTGCCGCGCATGCGGGCGAGCAGGCTCCACATCCCGATGCCCAGCATGGCGAAGCCGATCCCGACCATGATCCGGAAGGCCCAGAACACCGGGCCGACCGGCGGCCGGTCTTCCGGCGCGATCGTGTCCAGGCCGGCCAGCGGGGCATCGGGATCGTGCTTGAGGATCAGGCTGGACGCCTTCGGTATCTCGACCGCATATTTCACCTCACCCGCCGCGCTGTCGGGAAAGCCGAACAGGATCAGCGGCGCGCCATCGGGGTGGCTGGTGTAGTGGCCTTCCATCGCCATCACCTTGGCCGGCTGATGCTCGAGCGTGTTGAGCCCGTGTGCATCGCCCAGGAATATCTGCACCGGGGTGGCGATGGCGGCCATCCACATCGCCATGCTGAACATGATCCGGGCGTGCGGCTCGTGCCGGTCCTTCAACAGGTGCCAGGCGCCGGTCGCGCCGACGACGAACGCCGTGGTGAGGTAGGCCGCGGTGACAGTGTGCATGAGGCGGAAGGGGAAGCTGGGGTTGAACACGATCGCCCACCAGCTTGGTCCCGGCACGAACTGCCCGTTGGCGGCGATCTCGTAGCCGGTGGGGGTCTGCATCCAGGAATTGACCGAAAGGATCCAGAACGCGCTGACGAAAGTGCCGAGCGCGACCATCAGGGCCGCGGCAAAGTGCAGGCGCTTGCCCACCTTGTTCATGCCGAACAGCATGACGCCGAGGAACCCTGCCTCGAGGAAGAAGGCGGTCAGCACCTCGTAGGCCATCAGCGGGCCGATGACCGGCCCTGCCTTGTCGCTGAACACCGCCCAGTTGGTGCCGAACTGGTAGGACATGACGATGCCCGAGACGACGCCCATCGCGAAGGCGACCGCGAAGATCTTCAGCCAGAAACGGAACAGGTCGAGATAGGCCTGCCTGCCGGTCTTGAGCCAGAGGCCTTCCAGCACGGCGAGGTAACTCGCCAGACCGATCGAGAACGCCGGGAAAATGAAGTGGAAGCTCACCGTGAAGGCGAACTGGAGTCTCGCTAGCAGGAGAGCGTCGAGGTCCATGGCCGAAGGGCTAGACCCCTTGGCCGGCAGTTGCAAAACCGTAAAGTCGAACGGCTGTTGCGCCGAACGCAACTTGCATCAGCTCGGACGAAATTTCCTCAATCGTTCCAACGCGGCATCGAGCGTTGCGTCTTCCTTGGCGAAGCACAGGCGCAGGAAACCGCGCTGTGCATCCGGGCCGCAAAAGGCGCTGACCGGGATTGCCGCCACGCCCGCCTCGCGGATCATCCGTTCGGCCACCGCCTCGTCGTCCGGCGCAAGGCCGGATGCGGCGAGATCGATGGTGACGAACCAGGTCGCCTGGCTCGGCAGGACCGCGTATCCGGCCTCTTCCAGGCCGTTCACCAGCCTGTCCTTCGCACGGGCATAGCGAGCGCGGTGGTCGCGGTGCCATGCGGGCGGCAGCGCCAGGCCTTCGGCCACCGCCCATTGCAGCGGCACGGCGGTGGTGAAGGTCAGGAACTGGTGCTGGCCGGCGACGAGCGCGGCGAGCGCCGGGGCGGCGACCGCCCAGCCGACCTTCCAACCGGTCAGCGAGAAGATCTTGCCGGCCGAGCCGATCTTGATCGAGCGGTCGCGCAGCGCCGGGACGTGGAACGGGGAGACGTGGCTTGCCCGTCGAGGATCATGCCTTCCCACACCTCGTCGGCGATAAGGACGAGATCGTGCGCCTCGCACAAGGCGCCGAGCCGCTCCAGATCGGTGCGGCCGAGCAGGGTCCCGGTGGGGTTGTTCGGGGTGTTGATGACGATCGCGCGGGTTCGCGGGCCGATGGCGGCCTCGAGCAGATCGAACGGTATCGACCAGGCGGGCGGTTGCAGCGGCACGATCCGCGCGGTGCCGCCGGCCCGCTGGATGAGCGGCAGGTAGGCGTCGTAGAACGGCTGGAAGATCACCGCCTCGTCGCCGGGGCCGACGAAAGCCATGATCGCCGCCGCCAGCGCCTCGGTAGCGCCCGATGTCACGATCACTTCCGAAGGATCGACCGCAAGGCCCTGTTCCTGCGCGTAATAAGCCGCCACCGCCTGCCGCAGTTCGATCAGCCCGCGCATTGGCGGATACTGGTTGCCATGCTCGACCAGCGCGCGCTGCGCGGCAGCCAGCAACTCGGGCGCATGCTCGATCTCGGGGAATCCCTGGCCCAGGTTGATCGCCCCGGTTTCCCGGGCGAGCGCCGAAACGCGGTCGAACACCGTGTCGGCGGGAAGGGGCGGCAGGCGCATCGCGCAACACCTGCCGCACCGGGCGGAGTCCGGCAAGCGTGTGCAATCCGCTTTCCTACAACCTGTCAGGTATGCCACGCACACTGGATGGATTCGCCCGGCCACCGGTCCTTGTGTTCGGCACGCCTTGAGTGGTCGCGAGGGGACGGGCGGCAGGCGGGATCGCCGCGCCCAGGTGTATACTTCGTGTCACCTTTCGCGCCGCGCCGGCCATGATGTTGCATTCTTTGCAACGGCCAGGCGCTCTTTCCGCTTGCCGTGCGTGGCATCGCCCCACATCTTGCCCGGTATGCTGAGACAGTACGAACTGGTCGAACGGGTCAAGGAATACGATCCCGACGCCGACGAGGCGCTGCTCAATCGCGCCTACGTCTATACCGTGCAGAAGCACGGCAGCCAGAAGCGGGCCAGCGGCGACCCCTACTTCAGCCATCCGGTCGAGGTCGCCGGACTGATGACCGACCTCAAGCTCGACCAGGAAACGGTCATCACCGCGCTGCTCCACGATACCGTGGAAGACACGCTGGCGACGATCGAGGACGTCGAGGCGCAGTTCGGTCCCAACATCGCGCGGCTGGTCGACGGGGTCACCAAGCTCTCGAAGATCGAGACGATGACCGACGACGAGCGGGCGGCCGAGAACCTGCGCAAGTTCCTTCTCGCCATGAGCGAGGACCTGCGGGTCCTGCTGGTCAAGCTAGCCGACCGGCTGCACAACATGCGCACGCTGCACTTCATCAAGAGCCCCGACAAGCGCAAGCGCATCGCCCGCGAGACGATGGATATCTACGCCCCGCTGGCCGAGCGGGTGGGCATGTACGAGTACATGCGCGAGATGCAGCTCCTGGCGTTTGAGCAGCTGGAGCCCGAAGCCTATGCCACGATCACCGGGCGGCTGGAGCAGATCCGTGCCAGCGCCACCGGCCAGGTCGATGCGATCGCGCTGAAGATCAAGCAGGCGCTGGCCGAAGCCGGCGTCCAGGTCGAGGTTTCGGGGCGGGAGAAGCACCCCTATTCAATCTGGCGCAAGATGGCCGAGCGCCACGTCAGCTTCGAGCAGATCTCCGACATCATGGCCTTCCGGGTCGTCACCGAAAGCGTCGAGGACAGCTACCGCGCGCTGGGCGTGCTGCACAACGTCTGGCAGTTCGTGCCCGGCCGCTTCAAGGACTACATCTCGACCCCCAAGTCGAACGGCTATCGCAGCCTGCACACGACGCTGATCTACGAAAGCTCGATGCGGGTCGAGGTGCAGATCCGCACCCGCGAGATGCACCGCCGCAACGAGTTCGGCCTCGCCGCGCACTGGGCCTACAAGCAGGGCGACCGGCCCGACGGGCAGGTCGGCTGGCTGCGTGACCTGATCGAGATCGTGGACGCGAGCCACGATGCCGAGGAACTGCTCGAACATACCCGGATGGCGATCTACGCCGATCGCATCTTCGCCTTCACCCCCAAGGGTGCCCTGTTCCAGCTACCCAAGGGCGCGACCGCGGTGGATTTCGCCTTCGCGGTGCATACAGACCTCGGCGCGCAGACGGTGGGCGCCAAGATCAACGGCCGGCACATGCCGCTGCGCACCCCGCTGCACAACGGCGACGTGGTCGAAATCGTCAAGGGCAAGTCGGCCGAGCCGCAGCTCTCATGGCTGGGGTTCGTGACCACCGGCAAGGCGCGCGCCGCGATCCGCCGTGCCGTGCGGGCGAAGGAGCGCGAAGAGGTCGAGGCGATCGGCCGCAAGCTGTTCGACGACATCGCCAACCGGGTCCCCGCGCGGATCGGCCGCAAGGCGATCAAGGCCGCCGTCACCCGGCTGGAGCTCGGGGACGAGGACGAACTGATGCTGCTGATCGGCAGCGCCAAGCTGTCCGACCGCGAGGTGATGGAAGCTCTCGTACCCGGCAGCACCGCCGACCTGCCCGAACTCCCGCCGCAGGAACGGGCGATCTCGATCAAGGGGCTGACGCCGGGCGTCGGCTTCGCGCTGGCCGATTGCTGCCACCCGGTGCCGGGCGACCGCATCGTCGGCCTGCGCCAGCCCGGCGAGCGGGTCTGCGTCCATGCAATCGACTGCCTCGAACTCGCCAGCGGGATTGACGCCGACTGGGTCGACCTGTCGTGGGGCGAACGTTCGCAGGGCGCGGTCGGCCGGCTGCGCGTCGTGCTCTACCACCGGCCCGGTACGCTGGCGGAAATGGCCGGCATCTTCGCGCACAACCGCGCCAACGTGCTCAATCTCGTGCTCACGCAGCGGGACGATCCGTTCCACACCTACGATGTGGAAATCGAGGTGTCGGACCTGGCCCACCTGACCCGCATCGTCAGTGCCCTGCGCGCCAGCGAGGCCGTGGCCCAGGCGGAGCGGATCTAGAGTAGCTCGAGCTCGATCTCGGCGCTGTCTCCTTCGGACAGGCCTTCGGCCAGTCGCATCGCCTTCTTGACCGGCAGAAACCATTTGCCCTGCGATGGGAAGACCGAAGTCTGCCACGTACTCTCGCCCAGCCGGACCACGACCTTGACCGAGCCGAAGCCGCGCCTCTTGCCCAGCTCCAGCCGCCGCTCCAATTCGTGTCCGGTAACCTGCTCCGCCGCCTCCTCAGTCAGGTAGACGAAGGCGATGGGCGCCATGCCCTCCTCGATCACCATCGATTGCAGCGGTGCGCGGAAGCGGACCAGGGTCATCCGGCCGGCATGCGGCGAACCGGCGGCTGGACGTTGCACACGTCGATCCCGCCCGCCGGGTGGAGGTAGAACGGGTCCTTGCGGTTGGCCCGCACCTCGACGTAGCGCTTGAAGCTGTCGCTTGCGCTGTCGAGATATTCGAAGCGGAGAGGGGCACCGTCCGCCATATCGTTCGCGAGCCTCGCCGAGAGTATCGGCGTACGCTGCGCAGCGTCGTCGTACACACCGTTCGTCGCCGACGGACCGCGGGGCAGGGTGGACAGGTGCTCGATACCCTCGATCACCCGCCCGACCACGGCGATGTTACGATCGAGCTGGCGCGGAGCGTGGCCGATGACGGCATAAAGCTCGGAGCCGGTCCCACCGCTTCCGACCGACCGGGCGACCCCGACCGCGCCGTAGCAGTGCAGCGGCCATATGGCGCTCTCGGCAAAGCCCACGGGCCAGCCCCCGTCGAAGCCGGCGCCTTTCGCATAACTGTCGCTCAGGGTCAGTTCGGGCGCGGCGAAGGCGGGCGCGGTGTAGGTATCGTCGGGCTGGTCCGTTACGCCAGCAGGCATCGGCTTTGTCTCCTCGACATCGCCCCACTGGCTGACCCAGTTGTCGACCACGCGGTAGACGCTCGTGCCGTCCCACCAATGCCCCTGCGCCAGCTTTCGGATGTTCCCGACCCAGCCCTGGCTGAAAGGCGCGGGGATAAGCTGGATCACCACCCGCCGCTCATTGCCCGCGGGATCGGGCGCCAAGTCCATCACCAGAAGGTCGGCGCGATCGATCGCCTTCCACTCCGAAGGTGTAGCAGCGGCCACGACTGAAGCGGGGGTGGCGGGTTCGGGCCGGGCTTCCTGCGCCAATACGGGAGCGGGAAGGGTGAGCAGCGCTGCTGCAAGGGCGATTCTCATCGCGCCATCCTGCCGCTACCCGGCCGCATCCTCAAGCGCATGCAAGTCGTCGTCCGACAGGCCGAAGTGATGGCCGGCCTCGTGCACCAGGACATGCGTCACCAGGTCTTCCATCGTCACGTCTCCGCGCTCGGCCCATTCATCCAGCAGGGGCCGGCGGTAGAGGAAGATCCGGTCGGGCATTGAACCCGATTCTTCGATCGACTTCTCCGTCAGGGCACGGCCTTCATACAGACCGGACAACTCGAAGGGGTCTTCGATTCCCAGATCGGCCAGAACGTCGTCCTCGGCGAAATCCTCCACTTGCAGGACGATATCGCCAAGATGCCGGCGAAACTGCTCCGGCAACCGTTCGAGCGCGGCCCGCGCCAGTGTCTCGATCTCGGCGGCCGAGGGGGGAGGGCCGAACGTGCGCATCATGCCGCATGCCATAACGCGCATCCTTGCCACCGCAAGCCGCTGCCGCTAGGGCGCGCGTTCTCCGGACCGCCCGTCACGCTGAACAGCGCGGCATCAGCGCGAACGAGATGGAGCGGTGGCCGAGTGGTCGAAGGCGCACGCCTGGAAAGTGTGTATACGGTAACCCCGTATCGAGGGTTCGAATCCCTCCCGCTCCGCCACACATCCCTAGCACTCGTCTCCGCTCACAGGCGCCCCGCGAAAGGCCGGGGAACAGGCTGTCCAGCGGGCGGTAAGGCGTCCAGGCAGGACACTTTGGCCTCGATCTTCGCCTATTCCGGATCGGCTTTGCGGGGCCAGTATCCGCGTCGATCAACATCGGTACGGTTTCCTTTTGAGGGAAGAACAAGGAAAAAGACTGAACTTTTTTGGCTCAAATCAATTCGCCCAAATAATTGCGCCGCCCCAGATTTCCCGGCAATTTCGGAAACTTACGCCGGCCAAATTACCGTTTCCTGTTATTTGCGGAACAAGCGATTTGGTCGACGTAACAGCAGAGCGATGTCGCCCTGAACAGGGCGTCTGATCGCCATAACCGGTCACGCCGGATTTCCACCGACTAGGGTCGGCGCTTTGCGGTCAACTGCTTATTCGAGATGAGCCGCAAGTTTTAGCGGATCCACCCGAGGGTATTTGGCCATTGCAGCGGGAAATCCTCATTCGTGGTCAGGCCAATATGGCGGCGTAGCCATACCTCGCGGAAGGCCTGTCTAAGGCGAACCTGCGGTTAGCGCCTTACAGCCTACGGCGAGTATGTCGGAAATTTATGCACTACCATAAAATGCATTGATTTGTGTAACCGGCGTTCCCATGCGATTGGCATTACCAATATTTCGCTTGGGAGAGTGGACTGATGAGGCCGATTTCATTGTTGTTGGCGAGTGCGTGCGCCCTGGCATATGCAGCGCCGGCGCTAGCTCAACAGGCTCCGTCGGACCGGGGGAGCCCTCGTACAGCTGAGGAAAGCGGAGTCGTCAGCGATCAGAGCGACGACGTGATCGCTGCGGACGCCGGCGACGAAGCGGATCAACCTATCGTCGTCACCGGTTCGCGTATCGACCGAGCGGGTTTTGTTGCACCTTCGCCGACCGTCGTCATTGGCACGGAGACGCTGGAAGACCGCGCCGCGGTCAACGTTGCCGACGTCATCAACGAAATTCCCTCTTTCCGCCGCAGCCAAGCCCCTGAGGGCGGCGGCATCGGCAACTCGGGCATCAACAGGGTCGACCTTCGCGGGCTTGGCTCGGTGCGCACGCTCGTGCTGCTCGACCGTATGCGTCTCCCGGCCGTCAATCCCCCGGGATCAGCAACTGCAGGGGCCACCGACCTCAACCTCATTCCTTCCGCGCTCATCGGCCGGATCGACGCGGTCACCGGCGGCGCTTCGGCGGCTTATGGATCCGACGCGATCGCCGGCGTGGTCAATCTTCAACTCAACACATCGCTTGATCGGCTGAAAGGCACAGTTCAGGTCGGGCAGACGCGATACGGGGATGCGAGCGACTTCTTCGGCGCGCTGGCGTGGGGCACTGGCTTTGCCGACGGGCGCGGCCGGTTCATCGTCGGCGGTGAATTCCACCACAACGACGGGACGGGTCTGTTCAACCTCGATCGGGAGTGGGGGCGCCGCAACGTCAGCGTCGTAAACCTGCCGACCAGCCGCGCCGCTGGCCTTCCCGCTGCACTGCTGACTGACGATGTGACATTCGGCATGCTTACGCCAGGTGGTCTGATCGTACCCAATGCGGCGGGGAACCCGGCAGCGCTGCGCAACCTGCAGTTTGTGATCGGGCCGAACGGAACGGCAACGACTGTTCCCTTCAATGCCGGCCAGTTCCAAGGCCAGATCGGGACCAATATGGTCGGGGGCACGGGAACGCCGCCCTATCAGGTCCTTCGCCCGGAAACCCAGCGCTACAGTATCGCCGCCCACAGCGAGTTCGACATCACGGACGGCCTGATGGTGTGGGCCCGCGGCCTGTTTTCCAATGCGATCGGCAGAAACGTAGGGGCGCAGATTCGCGCCGCGACCGGAGGAACCTCCGGCCCGCTCTCCCTCAGCCGGAATAATCCCTACCTGCAGGCTGCGCTGACACCCGCGCAACTCGCGCTGATCCCTGCCAACGGCTCGTTGAGCATCGGCTATCTCGGTAACGACTTCGGACCGCCGCGAATTCGCAGCGAGAGCGAGACCTATAGCATTTCAGGCGGGCTCAAGGGCAAGATCGGTAACGCCTGGCGGTGGGACCTGGTCGTCCAGTATGGCAAGAACCGCAATATCGCCGAGCAGACCAACATCGCCAACACGGCGAACTTCCTGAATGCCATCAACGCGGTGTCATTGAACGGTCAGATCGTTTGCTCCAATGCCGCCGCACGGACCGCGGGGTGTCAGCCGATCAATATTCTCGGCCGGGCGCAATACACCCCCGAAGCTTACGCCTATGCCTTCGGATCCTCGACCGCGGTGTCGAACTCCACCTTGTTCGAAGTGGCCGCCAACGTGAACGGCGAGCCTTTCTCGGTATGGGCTGGTCCGGTTTCGGTCGGCGTGGGTGCGGAGTATCGCGAAGAGACATTTGGAACGCAGGTCGATCTGCTCACGCAGGCCGGATCGTTCCTGGTGGGGACGCGCAACTTCCCCAAGCGCGGGACAGAGGTTAAGGAAGTCTACGCCGAAACCATCGTCCCACTGCTCAGTGATGAGTGGTTTACCGGTTCGCTCGAGCTGAACGGGGCGGTTCGTCTGACCGACTACAGCAGCTCGGGGACTGTCACCACCTGGAAGGGCGGCCTGATCTGGCGGCCGATCGACGACATCATGCTTCGCGGCACCCTTTCGAGGGACATCCGTGCGCCCAGCATCCCGGAGCTGTACACGGCAGCCACGGCGGCAATTCCGCGGCCGATTTACAACGATCCGCGTGCAGCTTTTGCGGGCCAGACAGCATATGCCTACGACGCGTTCAGCGGCGGCAACGTGAACCTGGCCCCGGAAACCGCAAGAACTCTCAGTTTTGGCGCGGTGCTGACACCCAAGTTCGTCGACCGCCTGCAGCTGTCGGCCGACTATTACCAGATCAAGATCGAGGACGCGATCGGCGCCACGGGGGCGGGGACGATCCTGACCAACTGCCTCGGCACAGGGGTTGCGGACCTCAGCAGTCCTTATTGTGGCCTGATCACGTTCGCCAACAACAATCCCGTCACCGGTGCGGTGCAGTCGGTCGTCGCGCAGAATGCCAACTTTGCCCAATTCAAGACGCGTGGTGTGGATCTCGCCGCGTCCTATGTGCAGCCGCTGGACGAGATCGTGCCTGACGCGGCAGGTCGCATCACGTTCAATGTGCAGGCCACTCACGTCATCGAGTATCGCTCCACCTTCGACATCAGCTTGCTTTTTCCCAATGGCGTAAACCGGGCCGGGCAGACGGGTGCGATCTTTGGCGGTACGGCCGGCGTTCCGAAGTGGGCGGTCAATTCGACAGTGGCCTATCGCGGCGAGCGGTTCGAGACGAGCCTGCAGTATCGCTGGATCAGCCCCAGCCACTTCAACAACGCCCAGGTCGGGCCCGATGATCCGGCCTACAGCCCGACGCTGGTCAACAGCATCAGCGACAACACGATCCCCGCGCGCGGATACGTGAACCTGAGCGCAAGCTACGACTTCGGCAACGGAGGGCGCCGAATGGAAGTTTTTGGAACGATCAACAACCTGCTCGACCAGGATCCTCCGCTTCCGGCGATCAACAACAATGCCTGGTATGACATTCTCGGGCGAAGCTATCGCGTCGGCCTGCGGTTCGAGCTTTGATCGAAAGCGGGTCTGAAAACGTGTCCCGCTCGTCAGCAAGCGCACTACCGTGGCAGGAGTAAACTTGCGGCCTGCGGCTGCCATCCTGCTGGGCACACTGTTGGCGCTTGCCGCGCCGGTAGTGGCGCAGTCCGGACCGGGCCGGAGCGCTCCGGTCGTGTCGACGGCAACCGGATCGGTAGCCGGGGTGCTCGCTGGTTCAGGTTATGCATACAAGGGAGTGCCCTACGCGGCGCCGCCGGTCGGTGAATTGCGCTGGCGCTCCCCGCGCAGCGCGCCGCGCTGGACTGGGGTGCGGGACGCTGACGCATTCGGCCCCCCATGTGCCCAGGCCGCGCTGCGCGGCCAAACGGCGATCTCCGGAATCAGCCGCGAGGACTGCCTTTACCTGAACATCTGGACACCGGCGGACGCTGAAGGAAAACGCCTGCCGGTCATGGTGTGGATCCACGGGGGGGCATTCGCCAACGGCATGCGATCCAGTCCCACGTACGATGGAGCACGCTTTGCGGACGAAGGCGTGATCCTGGTCACACTGAATTACCGATTGGGGATCTTCGGGTTTCTGGCGCATCCGGATCTTACCACGCAATCCGATGTCCGCTCGTCCGGGAACTTCGGTCTCGAAGACCAGCTCGCTGCGCTACGTTGGGTGGCGGCCAATATTGCCGGGTTCGGTGGGGATCCCGGCAACGTCACGCTTTTCGGCCAATCCGCAGGTGGGGCAAGCGTGCTCGATCTCGTCACCTCGCAACGGGCGCGGGGCTTGTTTCGCAGGGCCATCATCCAGAGCGGTGCATCGTTGACCGGCATGACCGTCCCGGCACTGGAAAGCGCCGAGCAGCAGGGCCTTTCCCTCGCCGCAGGGCAGTCGATTTCCAGGTTGCGGCAGCTCAGTCAGGACGAGGTGCTGCAACGGGCGGCCTCGGCCGGCTCTGCGATGCGGCTAGGGCCGGTTCGAGACGGCTATGTAATCAAGGGAATTCCAGCAAACCTGGTTTCGGATCTGCAGGGATCGGGCGTGCAATTGCTGGTCGGCAGCAACTCGCGCGAGGGCCTTGCCATCCCGGCCGACGATCGGCTGGAGAACGAAATTCACGCCGCATTCGGCGCGGCAGCAAATTCCGGCCTAGCATTCTATCGCAGTTCCCCGGCCGACCCAATCCTGGGCACGCCGGCGCAGCAGTTCGCCACCGACAGCACATTCCGATGCGGTACCGTCGACCTGGTCCAGCGGATCGCCGCGGCCGGGTTGCCCGTCTGGCAGTATCAGTTCGAACAGTTCGTGCCGGGGCGAGAAGCGCAAGGCGCGGCCCACTCGTTCGAGGTGCCCTACGTCTTAGGCAACCTGTCGAGCACGGGGTTTTCCGCTGCCGCCTACGAACCCGCCGATCGCAAGCTGTCGGACCTGATGGTCGAGTACTGGACGAATTTCGCCAAGACCGGCGATCCAAACGGCGCAGGGCCTCCCGAATGGCCGCGCTACACGCCGGCCGGCAAGAGCTACCTCCGCCTTTCGAGTGCATTTCCCGCCAACGCAGAGCCTGATGCGGATCTTCGCGGTGCGGTCTGCAGGCTTTTTCCACCCCATTCATCCATCGAACAATGAGGCTGCTATGATCAAACGGATTTCGTCGGTGCGTTCGGCCAAAGGCATGGCCGCTCTGGCAGCATCAGTCGCACTGGCGGCGGTGGCTCCGGCGCAGGCTCAGGCGCAGGGACAGAGCCGGAGCCAGGCGCAAGCCACGGCGCCAGCGGCACCGCAAATGCGCTCCCGCCTGCTTACATCCCTCACGGGCTACGAAGTGACCGAATATCTCAAGCGCAACGATGTGATCTTCGTCCCCGTGGGTCCTACCGAGGTCAACGGCGGTAGCCCCACTGATGTGGAATACGTCATACCGCTCGCCTACGCGCTCGAGATGGCGGAAGAAGGGGATGGGCTCGTTCTCCCCTATCTGGCCTATTTCTACCCGGGTGGCACCACCAGCAGTCCGGCGACTGTCTACATGTCGACTTCGGACACGTTGCCCTTCCTGAAGGCACTCACCCGGTCGCTCATCAGGCAGGGGTTCCGCCGCATCGTGTTCCTCACCTCGCACGGGCCGTCGGGCAACACCATGCTGCCGCTGGTACGCGAGACTTTCGATGAGCATCACGTGCCCGTCCTGTGGATGGGCACCGATCTCGTTCGTGCGCCAACGCCTCCGGGCCAGCAAGCTCCGGGTTTCGGCGGCGGCGGCCCCGCCAATGGCCGGCAGCTGGTCACCTTCGGATCGTATGAACTGGTTGGACGCCTCAACGATATTCCGATCGGACTGAGCGAACCGGAGCGCAAGTTCGAGCGCGATCCGAGCAACCTGTCGCGCTTCGTTCCGCCCACCGCCGGAACGCCGGCCGGCAATTTCATCGCCGATGCCTCGGAGCATGGCGGTTACGTCCGCCCAATCACCGCCGAACAGCGCGCCCAGTGGGGCCGCGAGGGTGCTGCCTACATCAAGTCGCAGGTTGCCGATTTCGACGTGAATGGCATGCTCAATGCGTTGCGGCTGCGCGACGAGTTCACCAAGAAGCTGGAAAAGAAGTACGGCGATCTGCTTCCCGCAGCCGGCCGCTAAGAGCCATTGGGTTAGCAGGGTCATCGCCTTCGTGGGAGTGTCGGGAATGTTCACATTGGTTGTCCGCCGGATGACACTGCTGGCCGCGATCCTGTGCCTGGCGGTGCCGGGCTACAGCCCAGCTCAAGCGGGCGGCGAGACGCCCCGTCGAACCGTCATGCTGACCGACGGATGGCGGTTCAAGATGGGCGATGCCAGTCCGACGCCGCCGGCCGACACGTCCGGTTCGGGTTGGGAACAGGTCTCCGTCCCGCACACCTGGAACCGCGTCGGCTATTACCTTCCCGACCCGGCGACCCACATCGACCGCGCTGAAAACATCAACAAGGCGCAAGGGGTTGGCTGGTACAGCCTCAGCTTCCGTGCGCCGGGCAACCCCGACAGGCAGCGCGCCTGGTTGCAGTTCGACGCCGCCAGCCGCACCGCAGAGGTCTGGTTGAATGGGGTCCGACTGGGTGAGCACCGCGGTGCCTTTTCCCGGTTTCGGTTCGACGTGACGGGCGCCTTGCGCGCGGGCGAAGACAATCTGTTGTGGGTTCGGGTCGACAACACGCAACCTTCCGCGACGGCGCAAACGCCCGCCACGTTCCCGCTGACGGGTGACTTCTTCATCCACGGTGGGCTCTACCGGCCGGTCAGCCTGGTGTTCACTGATCCCGTCCACATCGACATGCTCGATTTCGGCGGTCCTGGCGCTTACGCGACGACCAAGACAATCGAGGGCGGCAACGCCGCGGTCGAAGTAAGAACGCGGGTCCGCAACAATGGCGCTGCAGGCGGCGAGATCCGGCTGGTGACGCAGCTTCTAGAGGCGACCGGTGCGCTCGCGGCGCAAGCCGAACAGACCTTCGCGCTGGCGCAACGTGGTTCTGCGGAGCCGGTGCAGCAACTGGAGGTACCGCGAGCCCGGCTGTGGCAGGGCACGGCAGACCCCTACCTCTACACTCTGCGCACGGAAATTCGCGCGAGCGATGGCAAAATCCTCGATGCGATCGAGCAGCCGTTCGGCATCCGTACGATGCGTCTCGATCCCGAGCAGGGGTTCTTTCTCAACGGCAAGCCCCTGCGGCTCCATGGCGTCGGGCTGCACCAGGATTGGGAGGGGAAAGGCTGGGCCCTCGGCGAACGGGAAGTCGAGGAAACGGTCGCGATACTGCGCGAAATGGGCGCCAATACGATCCGCCTGACGCACTACCAGCACGGCCGCCCGATCCACGAGGTCGCCGATCGAACCGGCTTGATCTTGTGGGACGAGATCGCGGTCGTGACCGCATGGACCCTGGGCGAGGATCAGACCGCTTCGCCCGATCTCCTCGCCAATGCCCGCTTGCAGTTGCAGGAACTGATCCGCCAGAATTACAATCACGCCTCCGTGGCGGTGTGGGGTCTGGCGAACGAAGTCGATTTCGGCCCCGGCCGCCCCGACTTTCTCGGCCGTCCGCCCTCCGCCGTTCCCGATCCCATGAGCCTGCTCGCCGAACTGAACCAGCTCGCCAAGGCAGAGGATCCGGGCCGGCCAACCGCGGTCGCGAATTGCTGCGAGGAACGCGGCATGGTCGCTGTGCCGGACATCGTCGATGCTGTCGACGCATCAGGCGCCAACAGGTACTTCGGCTGGTATTATGGCAAGCCGTCGGAACTGGACGCGCACCTTGATCGCCTGCGGGCAAAGCACCCGGGCCAACCGCTTTCGCTGAGCGAGTACGGCGCGGGGGGCGACGTCACCATGCACGCTGACGATCCGCTCGGCGGGCCGATCGAATCTGCCGGTCGGACGCAGCCGGAAGAATACCAGACCTGGGTCCACGAGGAGACGTGGAAAGTCGTCAAGACCAAGCCATACCTGTGGGCGACATGGCTGTGGAATGGCTTCGACTTCGGATCGACGGTGCGCCGAGAAGGCGACTCCCAGGACATCAACACCAAGGGCCTGGTGACCTACGACCGGCAGGTCAAAAAGGATGCGTTCTACTTCTACAAAGCGAACTGGGCCGCCACTCCGACGGTCCATATCACCGGCCGCCGTTATACCGATCGCGCCTATCCGGTGGCGGACGTGCGGGTTTACAGCAACGCTCCAAGCACCACACTTTCGCTCAATGGCCGCGCGCTTGGGGCCAGGAGCGACTGTCCGGATCGCATTTGCGTATGGGCGGCGGTGAAGCTCTCCGAGGGGAATAATCAGCTCGTCGCCAGCGGCGATTTCGCCGGCGGTGCGGCCAGCGACACGGTGAACTGGACGCTTGGCGCCGCATCGTCCCAATCCTTCCGCATCGATAGCGGGGCGATCATGGCACCGGCCGCGCCGGTGCGCTTCGGATCGGACGCGTTCTTTCATGGGGGAACGGCGGGAACGGCCGACACTCCGGGTGGCAGGGGACGCACCGCGGTGAAGGCGTCGATCAATGGCACCCAGAGCCGCGATACGGTCGCAACTTTCAGGGAAGGCGACTTCTACTACAGGTTGCCGCTCGCGCGGGGCCGTTACACGGTCGTGCTGACGTTCGTGGAGCCCAAGGCTGCCGGCGACACTCCCCGCACCTTCGATGTCATCGCCAACGGGCGCCCTTTGCTGGAAGGGTTCGACATCGCCCGTGCCGCAGGGGGCGCATTGACCGAAGTGAAACGCAACTTCCGGGTGACCGTGGGTAACAGCGGCCTGGACCTGCACTTCCGGCCCAGGGCGGGTAGTGCAATCGTCTCGACGGTAGAGGTGATGTCCGGCTCGTGATCCGGACCGCCGTTCTTGGTCGCGGCATGGCGGGGCGCGTCTTCCATGCCCCGCTGATCGGCGCCGTGCCCGAACTGGACCTCGTCGCCGTAGCAGGTCGAGCGGACGCCGCATCGCTGATCGCCGATCCGGCGATCGATCTGATCGTGATAGCGACCCCGAACGACAGCCATGTCGATCTGGCCGAGCAGGCCTTGCGCGCGGGCAAGCACGTGGTGATCGACAAGCCGTTCGCGCTGGATCTTCAGTCAGGGGAGCGCATCGTCGACCTCGCGCAGCGGCAGGACAGAGTGCTCACCGTATTCCACAACAGGCGGTGGGACGGAGACTTCCTGACGGTTCGCGCTATCTTGGCAGCGCAGCGGTTGGGAACGGTCCAGTTGTTCGAGGCACACTGGGATCGCTTCCGCCCACAGGTCCCGGACGGGTGGCGAGAGGAGCCGTCGGCCGGTGCGGGCACGCTGTGGAACCTTGGACCTCATCTGGTCGACCAGATGCTAGTTCTATTCGGTATGCCCGATGCCGTTCAAGCCGATATCTCCGCTCAGCGAGCAGGCGCGCGGGTTGACGACTTCTTCGCGCTGACCTTCCACTTCGGGGCGATGCGCGTGGTCCTGTCGGCCTCCAACCTTATAGCCAGCCCACGGCCCCGGTTCGGGGTACATGGAACGGCTGGAAGCTTCGTCAAATTCGGCCTCGATCCGCAGGAAGCCGCGCTTGCCGCGGGGAGCGATCAACTGGATGACGATTTCGGTGTTGAGCCCGATGCCCAGCACGGGACATTGACGCTCGCGTCCGCGCCACCAGAATTGATCATGACCGAACGTGGCAGGTACCTGGAATTCTACCGGCAAGTCGCTGGCGCAATACGAGACGGCGCTGCCCTACCGGTCAGGCCCGCCGATGCGCTTGCCGGCGTGCGCCTGATTAACGCCGCGCAGGAGAGCGCCGAGCAAGGCAAGCTCGTAGCGACCGACAGGCAAGGTGCAGGCAACGGCGCGGTGCTTCCCAGAACAGGATCGATGGCATGAAGTTTCTGCGCGAAGGAAACCTGCGCTGGTGGATCATCGGTCTGGTCACGCTGGGGACGATCCTCAACTACCTGGCCCGTTCGACCCTGTCGGTGGCAGCGCCCACGCTGCAGGCCGAATTCGACATGTCGACCGAGGAGTACAGCTGGGTCGTGCTCGCCTTCCAGGCAACCTACACGATCATGCAGACGGTCGCGGGGGGAGTGCTCGATGCGCTGGGTACGCGGCTGGGATTCTTCCTGTTCGCGATCGGCTGGGCTTTGTCCAACATGGCCCACGCCTTCGCCACCGGCTGGCCGAGTCTTGCTTTCTTCCGCGGGCTGCTCGGCGCGACAGAGGCAGCCGCCATTCCAGCGGGCGCCAAGACGGTCTCCGAGTGGTTTCCGCCGCGCGAACGACCGCTCGCCACCAGCGCCTTCCAGATGGGTACCAGCGTCGGCAACATGATTGCACCGCCGCTCGTCGCCTTCTGCATCCTGTGGTGGGGCTGGGAATCTGCCTTCCTCGTCACTGGCGCACTTAGCCTGGTGTGGGCGGCGATGTGGTGGGTAGGCTATCGCACGCCTGCCAATCACCCGCGCCTTTCCGCCGCCGAACGGCGCAAGATCGAAGCCGGCCTAGCGGAGAACACCGATGTCGGCGGCCAGCCTGCGACGCGCAAGGAAGTGCTCAAGTCGCGCGGCTTCTGGGCCATCGCGGTTCCTCGTTTCTTGGCCGAACCGGCCTGGCAGACTTTCAACTTCTTCATCCCGCTCTATCTCGTCGCGGTTTGGAACCTCGACCTGAAAAGCATTGCCCTGTGGGCCTGGCTCCCGTTCCTTGCGGCGGACTTCGGTTCGCTTGCCGCAGGCCTGCTTCCTCCGGCGCTCATGCGCCGCGGGGCGTCGCTGCTCACCTCGCGCAAGGTGACGATGACAATCGGCGCGCTGTGCATGCTCGGCCCCGCATGCATCGGCCTGGCGACGTCTCCCGCGATGGCGATCGCCTTGTTCTGCATCGGCGGCTTCGCGCACCAGATGCTGAACGGAGCGCTGGTCACCCTCTGTTCGGACCTGTTCGACACCCGCACGGTCGGCACCGCGACCGGGATGGCGGGCTCGCTCGCTTGGATCGGCGGCATGCTGTTCACGTTCGCGATCGGCAAAAGTGCCGACACCTTCGGCTATGATCCCCTGTTCGTCGCGCTGGCAGGTCTGGACCTCATCGGCGCGGCGGTGTTGTGGGCCCTGCTGCGCCAGCGCAAGGCCGAGGTTGGAGGATCAGCCGGGCCGGCGTGAGAAGCTTTGTTCGGGCGTGTACGTACCCGCCAGCTTGGCGACAGCTGACCCGGCAGCGCGCGACAGGTATTCATTGGCGTCGGCGGCCAACGGCCGCAGCTGCGCCAACAGCGGCAATGCCAAGGTACCGAGCTCCTCGATGGCATTGAGGCTCTGAAGACGGGCAGGAAATTCCAGGGTCGTGTCGGTGGCGATCCCACCTAGAACGGCCAACCCTTCCGACGTCTTGCCCACATTGCACAGTGCCTCCGCTGCAACGACCCGCACTGATGGCCAGTCATCATGCAGGGCACTGTTGAGCAATGCGTCGGCATGGGAACGCGCAGCTTCCCGCTGAATGAGCAGTCCGGTAGCCGCCCAGTACCTCATCGCTCCATTGGGATGGGACAGCCGCTTTGCGAACAAGCCGGACTTTTTATCGGCAGAACGGGCGGCCGACTGGGCCAAGACCATGATGGACCGCAGGGGATATGCCACAGGGTCCTGCGCCGTCTCATATCCTTCGAGCGGCGAACCTTCCGGTATGAAGCCGTTGTCGCGCATCTCCAGCATATGGCGGTCGAGGACCCGCCGAAGTCGGTGCTGTATTGCCTTGTGCGTCGATGTTCCGGCCAGGTTGTCCATCTGGTCTGGGTCGGCATCCAGGTCGTAGAGTTCCTCGAACGCCTTGGGCCTGAAGAAACGTTCTTGCTCGTCGTTCAGTTCGCCGGCGAGGTGAGCCCGCTCGAGCGACTGGTAACCTTTCGTCAGCCACTCGAAATCGACGCGCATGCCCAGCTTGCGGTGCGGCATGTAGTTCCGAATGTAGCGGTAGCGTCCGTCGGTAACTGTGCGAACGAAATCGTAACGCTCGTCCATGCGGTTGCGCATCCCGAACGCGAACCGGGACGGAGGTTGCCGATGAGCCCCCAAGAACGCCCGCCCTTGCATCGATCTAGGAGCCTTCAGGCCGGCAATCGATAGCAGCGTTGGCGGCAAGTCGATCAGGCTGACTGGGCTCCGGGCGACGGAGCGCGCAGCGAAGGGGGAAAGATGCTGCCAGCGCGGTGGCACGTATACGATCAACGGGACCCGTAATCCTTCCTCGTAGCAGTATCGCTTGCTACGGGGCAGCGCGCCGCCGTTGTCGCTGTAGTAACAGACGATCGTGTCGCCAGCCAGGCCATCGTTGGCGAGGTCCTCGAGCCGCGCGCCCATCTCACCGTCCATCAACGAGATCAGCTGATAGTAATTGGCAAAGTCGGCCTGCAGCTCCGGCGTGTCGGGCAGGTACTGCGGAATCTCGAATGACCCAAAGCGATCAGCACCCGGGGCCTTGGCAAACTGACGGGATTCGTGGGTGGTGTTACTGTTGAACACAGCCAGAAAAGGCTTGCCTTGCGGCCGGTTGCGCCAGTGCGCCCGGGGCGAACTCTCATCCCAGATGGTAGCCGGATCGACATCGCAGTTGTAGTCGGTCTTGTCGGCGTTTGTGCAATAATACCCCGCGTTCCGCATCAACGCGGGATAGATGTCGAGCGCCTGTGGCAACCTCGCGACGGCGCGCATGTGTTGAGCTGGTGAGCACGATGATGCGTAGACACCGGTCAGCAAGGTGAAGCGCGAAGGGGCGCAGACCGGAAAGTTGGCGTAAGCGTGTTCGAACAGGATGCCGCGGCTCGCCAACGCGTCAAGGTTGGGTGTGCGCGCCATGCGGTCGCCATATGCGCCCAAGAATGGGTTGTTGTCTTCGCTTACCAGCCAGAGGATATTCGGACGATCCGCCGTTGTGGCTGCTGATGGCGATACGGAGGCCGACAGTGCTGCCCCCACGGTGCCACGCAATATGTCTCTTCTGCTGGTCGACATGATGATCCTTTGCCGTGCGATCAAGCTTCCCGGTCTGGTGAACGGGGGATCGCTCCACGCTGCATGACGCACCAACCGGCAAGGCGATGACCGGCGGCGGCGGCATCTTCGACAGATTCGCCAATGGCTCGGGCTCCGAGATAACCCCCATTGAATGCATCGCCCGCGCCGGACGAATCGACGGGCTCGACAACGGCAGCCGGAGCGAGACTGCTTCCGTTGGGCAAGAGACAACCGTCGGCCCCGAGTTTTACGATCACTTCCCCGCAACCCAGACCCGCCCAGAATGCGGTGACCGACTGGGCATCCTGGGCGCCCCAGAGCTGTCGTTCGTCATCAAGTGTGGGCAGGCCGATGTCTGACAGTTCGATGGCCGCCTTGTGGGCGCTACGCGCCGCAGAAGGACTTTCCCAAAGCCGCGGGCGGTAATTGCCGTCAAAGGCTATCCTGCACCCCTGCGCGCGTAGATCGCCCACCAGGTTCAGGAGCTGCATGCGGTCGTCAGGCGAAAGGATCGCCAGGCTGATCAGCGAAAAGCAGAACAGGTCTACCGCGCCGATCGCCGATGCGAGATCTTTCGGCTGGAAAAGCCGGAAGAGATCGCGCGCGGCGCTGGTCTCTCGCCAATAGGTGAACGATCGCTCCCCCTGGGCGTCGGTCGTGATCGCATAGAGGCCTGCATGGCGGCTGGGGTGCGAGGCAAGCAACGAAAGGTCCAGGCCCTCGGCCGTCCATTGGGCCCGGAGCTGCTCGCTGAAGGGGTCGGAGCCTATCGCGGAGAGGAAACGAACCTGATGCCCTGCTCGGGCGAGATGGATTGCGGTATTGAGCGTGTCACCGCCATATCCGAGCGCCCAGCCGTCTTCAGCCCTGGCCAGTTCGAGCATTCCTTCGCCGCAGCAGACGATCCGGGCCAAGACTTACCAGTTCCACATGGTACCGTCGTCCAGCCGGGCGACAGGCAGGTAGGCGCGCTTGTAAGGGTACTTCGCAGCCAGTTCCTCATCGATATCGACGCCGTGGCCGGGCGTCTCTCCGCAAATCAGGTCGCCGGTTTCGAACCGGTAGTCATGCGGGAAGACGGCATCGGTTTCTTCCGTGTGCCGCATGTATTCCTGGATGCCGAAATTGGGCACCCAGGTGTCGAAGTGGAGCGCCGTTCCCATGGTGACCGGCGACAGGTCCGTCGCGCCATGGCATCCGGTGCGGACCTGGTACAGCGCCGCGAGGTCGGCGATGCGCCGCAGGTGCGTTATACCACCGGCGCCGACGATGGTCATGCGGATATAGTCGATCAACTGGTTCTGGATCAGGTCCTTGGCATCCCAGATCGTGTTGAAGACTTCGCCAACCGCCAGCGGGGTCACCGTGTGCTGACGAATGAGCCTGAACGCCTCCGGATTTTCCGCCGGGGTCGCATCTTCCAGCCAGAACAGCTGGTGGGGCTCGAGCATCTTTGCCAGATTTGCCGCCTCCTGCGGGGTGTAACGATGATGCCCATCGTGCAGCAGGTGATGATCGAACCCGTAGGTTTCGCGCAGCTTGTCGAACAGCTTCGGAACGAAATTGAGCGCCTTGCGGGTATCCCAGCCGGTTTCACTGGGAAGGGCGGCATCGGCCGGTTCGTAAAAGAGCTTTCCGCGGCCGACACCATAAGCGTCCTTGATGCCGGGCACGCCGGCTTGCGCGCGGATCGCCTTGTAGCCCATGTCGATATACTGGCCCACGGCATCGACGGTTTCGGCTATATCGCCGCCGTTTGCGTGCCCATAGACCATGACGCGATCGCGGCTCTTGCCGCCGAGCAACTGATACAGGGGCATTCCGGCCATTTTCGCCTTGATGTCCCACAACGCCACGTCGACGGCCGCGATCGCCCGCATCGTCACCGGACCGCGCCGCCAGTAAGCGCCTCGGTAAAGATACTGCCAGATATCCTCGATACGGCGGGGATCCTTGCCGATCAGTGTCGGCGCGACGTGTTCCTCGAGATAGGATACCACCGAAAGTTCGCGACCGTTGAGGGTGGCGTCACCGATACCGTAGACGCCTTGGTCGGTCTGGATCTTCAACGTAACGAAGTTGCGGCCCGGACATGTCACGATGACTTTGGCGGCGACGATTTTCATCGGGATGACCTTTGTTGAACTCATCCCGTGGTACAACCCATCTTGCCAATTTCAAGTAAAATGGTAAGGCCAGTTTTGGAGGATGTTGAATGGCATCGAAAGGTTTGATCCGGTTGGCTTCGAGCGGCGCCGACCGCATCTACGAACGCGTGGCGCGGCAGCTCATCGGCGAACTGGCAAAAGGCAAATACAAGGTCGGCGAGCGGCTCCCGGCCGAGCGTGAGCTGGCTGCCGAATACCAGGTGAGCCGACCGGCCGTTCGCGAGGCTATGATTGCGCTCGAAGTGCAGGGATTGGTGGAAGTCCGGATCGGGTCGGGCGCTTACGTGAAGCGTCTGCCAGGCACGGATGACAAGACACCCGGTTTCCACGCCACGGCCTTCGAGGTGACCGAGGCGCGGCTGCTGTTCGAAGGCGAAGCCGCTGCTCTGGCCGCCGAACAGATCAGCGACGAGGAATTGGTCGAGCTGGACGCCTTGCTGGAAAAGATGAGCCGGCCTGATCTGGGCGTGGGCGAGAGCGAGGCTGCCGACCACGCTTTCCATCTGCTCATCGCCCGGGCAACCCGCAATTCGGTGGTCATCGACACGGTGGAGCGACTGTGGGAGTTGCGCGCCACATCACCGGACTGCGTCCTGTTGCACGAAAAGTCGCGGGTTGCCGGCAATCGTCCGGTGCCAGAGGAGCACGAGGCCGTCGCCAGCGCGCTGCGGAACCGCGATCCGGGCGCTGCGCGTGCTGCGATGCGGGCCCATCTCGATCATGTGATCGACTATTTGCTCTTCGCGACCGAAGAACGGGCCCTGGCCGAAGCCCGACGGACAATCGCCGCCACTCGCCAGCGCTACAACCGGCCTGCACAAACGTGACGCAAGTCCGCTCGATAGCCCTGCATCCGGATCGCCTGTTCCCGACCGACGCGGCCGTGCGTGGGATCGCGCGCGAACTTTACGGTTCGGTTGCGGGGTTGCCTATCATCAGCCCCCATGGCCACACCGATCCTGCCTGGTTTGCCACCAACGAGCCGTTCGGAAATGCCGCCGAACTCTTGCTGATGCCGGACCATTACCTGTTCCGCATGCTCTACAGTCAGGGCATTCGTCTCGAGCGTCTCGGCCTTTATCCAAGCGATTATGCCGGACCAAGGGTGGACCCGCGCGAGGCATGGCGGCTCTTCGCTAGCAACTACCATCTATTTCGGGGAACCCCGTCGCGTCTGTGGCTCGACTGGGTTTTCGCAGAAGTCTTCGGCCTTGCCGACCTCCTTTGCGAGGCGACGTCCGATGCGTATTTCGATACCATCACCGAGGCTCTCGCACGCGAGGAGTTTAGGCCGCGTGCGTTGTTCGATCGCTTCAATATCGAAGTGATTGCGACGACAGAGTCGCCCACCGATGACTTGCGACATCATGCGGCTATCCGTGCAAGCGATTGGTCCGGCAGGGTCGTCACCGCCTATCGCCCCGACCCGGTGATCGACCCGGAATTCGAAGGCTTCCACGACAATCTTGCTCGGCTGTCGGACATGACCGGGCAGGAATGCTTTTCGTACGAAGGTTATTTGGCGGCGCACCGGCAACGACGCGCCTTCTTCGCGGAAATGGGCGCGACTTCGACCGACCATGGCCATCCGACGGCGAACACCGCCGACTTGTCGCGGCAAGAGGCGCAACAGCTGTTCGCAGCGGTGACGAAATCGGAGCCTGATCCGCGGCAATGCGAATTGTTCCGCGCCCACATGCTCACCGTAATGGCTGGCATGAGTGTGGAAGATGGCCTGGTCATGCAAATCCATCCGGGCAGCTTTCGCAACCATAACAGCGAGTTGTACGAACGCTTCGGACGCGACAAGGGAGCCGACATCCCGATGCGCACCGACTTCGTTACAGCCTTGCGGCCCCTGCTGGGCCGCTACGGCAACGACCCTCGCTTCAGCCTGATCGTGTTTACGCTGGACGAGACCACGTATGCGCGCGAGCTGGCGCCGCTTGCGGGTCATTACCCGGCGCTCAAGTTGGGCCCGGCATGGTGGTTTCACGACAGCCCGGAAGGAATGCGCCGCTTCCGGGCGCAAGTCACCGAGACTGCCGGATTCTACAACACGGTCGGCTTCAATGACGATACGCGGGCATTTCTGTCGATCCCCGCCAGGCACGACGTGGCTCGGCGGATCGACTGCGGGTTTCTGGCTCAGCTGGTTGCCGAACACCGGATCCAGGATTGGGAGGCCGCGGAGTTGGCGGCCGACCTGAGCTACAATCTCGCCAAGGCCGCTTACAAACTATGAGGCTGGCGTCGGACACCCTGTCTCACCTGGCGGGCGAGGTACAGCGCTTTGCCTACCCACGGGAGGAGCAGGACGTTGGTATCGTCCATCTCGGGCTCGGCGCCTTCCACCGCGCGCACCAGGCAGAATACACCGATTGCGCCATGGATGCCGGAGACCGCAATTGGGCGATCGGCGGCGTGTCTCTGCGATCACCTGCGGTCCGCAACCAGCTTGTGCCGCAGGACGGGCTGTTCACCGTCACTGCCCGCGACGGGTCCGAACAAAGGACCCGCCTAGTCGGTGCCGTGCGGACAGTGCTCGTTGGTAGCGAGCATCCCCGGGATGTCATCGCGGCATTGAGCGCCCCGGCGACGAAAATCGTCACCCTGACTGTCACCGAAAAGGGATACCTGGAAGCCCCTGATGGAACCCTGTCGCTCACGTCCGCACAGATCGCCCACGATCTGACGGACAGCGAGCGCCCCCAAACGATTTATGGCTTTCTCGCTCGGGGCCTGGAGGCGCGGCGGCGGGAAGGCCTCCCGGGCCTGACGATCATTTCCTGCGACAACCTCGCCGCAAACGGCGAGCGGCTCGCTGACCTTCTTGGCCAGTTTCTCGATCTCGTCTCTCCTTCGCTGGCCACCTGGTTTGCGAACGAATGCAAGTGTCCCTCGACGATGGTCGACCGCATCGTGCCAGCCACCACCGAAGCGCTCGTCGAGGATATCGCCCAGCGCATCGGAGTTCGCGATGAAGCGGCGGTCGTGACCGAGCCGTTCACGCAGTGGGTGGTCGAGGATCGCTTTGCCGGACCGCGGCCACGATGGGAGGTTGCCGGGGCGCAGCTTGTCGCAGATGTGAAGCCATACGAGGATGCCAAGCTGCGTATGCTCAACGGCGCGCATTCTGCGTTGGCCTATTGTGGCCTGGAGCGGGGTCACACCTTCGTCCACGAAGCTATCGCCGATCCGGAAATCGGCGCACTAGTCTCCAGATTGATGCTTCACGAGGCAGCCCCGACGCTGCCTTCGACCGCGGGTCTCGATCCGGTTTCATATTCCGAGCGCTTGCTCGCGCGGTTCGGCAACGCGGCGCTTGAGCATCGGCTCGAACAGATCGCGATGGACGGCTCGCAGAAGATCCCGCAGCGGTGGTTCCCGACACTGCGCGCGCATCAGCGAGAAGGTCGGCAGTGCCCGGCCATCCTGGAGGGATTGGCCGCCTGGCTTCGTTACCTGAAGGCTGGACCGACGGAGGCGAAAGAGCCGCTGGCGGCTACTCTGACGCCGTTGTGCCAGAACTCAGGGGTGGAAGCAGGATCCGCATTGTTCGGGCCGGGCGGCGTATTTTCCCAAAGCTGGACCGCGACGGACGATGATCTAGCCGTTCTGCGCAAAGCGCTGGCGGGCGCATACTGACTTGAAACCGCGGCGGCCATCTTCCCCCGACCATGCGAACGACGCTGTCCGCTTGTCTGTCACGTCGCCGCGACCATTGCCGGTCCACGATGGCTTGGAAATGTAGCAGCCATGCGGTTCAAAGGCCTGGATCTCAATCTGCTGGTGATCTTCGAAGCACTGATGGACACCCGCAGTGTTACACGCGCCGCCGAGCGGCTGGGCATGACTCAGCCGGCGGCAAGCGCCGCGCTGCGGCGGTTGCGCCAATACTTCGGTGACGATCTCGTCGTCGCGGTGGGCAAGCAGATGCATCCCACGCCTTTTGCCGAAATGCTCTTGCCCGAGATCCAGAACAGCCTTCAAGGCGTGGAGCGGGCAATCGCCACGCCGATCGAGTTCGATCCCAACAAATCGCACCGACGGTTCGTCGTCAGCACTTCGGATTACATCATGGTTGCGGTGCTGGTCCCGCTGGCGAAGCGCCTGGCCGAGAGTGCGCCGAACATTCAGCTGGAGATCACCGTACCAAACGAAGAAAGCGCACCTTCCCTCGAGCGCGGAAAGCTCGACCTGCTGATCACTCCCGAACGATATCTTGCCGAATGGCACCCCTCGGAGTTGCTGTTCGACGAGCAGCAAGTTGTGGTCGGATGGTCTCAGAACACGGTTCTCAAACGCGGAATAACGGAAGATGACTTTTTCTCATCAGGCCACGTGAGTGTGGCCTTGGGCAGCGCCAGAACGCCAGCGTTCGCGGACTCCCATCTCCAGCACCTCGGCCGGCACAGGCGCGTCGAAGTGTCCGTCACCAGCTTCGCCTCCGTCCCGTGGTTCCTGACAGGCACCCAGCGGCTGGCCGTCATCCACGAACGACTGGCGCGCGCGATGGCGCCGATGTTCGATTTGGCGTGGGCTCCCGTACCCTTTGAATTTCCGCGACTTCGGGAGATGATCCAATTTCACCAGGCACGAGCGAATGACTCAGGTCTTACTTGGCTTCGCGGAGAGCTCATGAAGGTGGCGCAGAGCGCTTAGAGCCCAAACGGGGGCTCTGTCAGCGCAAATGTACCGACTGCAAGGAACTGAGGGCAGGGGGCTTAAATACCTCGACGTCGCAAGCCCGCCGGCCAATTCTACTATCTCAACTCCTCGCCCGAGGTGAGCTATGCCGATCGGATCCAGGTAGCGGGCAGACTGATAGATCCGCCACCTCACATTGATTTAATAGGCCTCTATTGAAGCTTAGGCATCGAATCCCATGACCGCTCCCGATAGGCCGGTGCTTGAGGCGAACGCGGACTATTTTTTGCTCGGGCGGCCCGGATCTCACCAATTCTCGACAGGGGCAGGGTAATCGGTTCTATCGTTAATCGGTTCGGATCTACGAAATGGCGGCTTTTAGGAACAAACCGCCAACGGACCGCTGTCTGATTTTAATGTGATCAGCAGGCGTCAGCGCCGAACCGGCTTACCCGGCATTATCGAATTTCCTGACCTCGACGGCGGTTTCGTCGAAGTCGTCGATCAGGCGCGCGTTGATGCCCATCTTGCCGAAGTCTTCGCCAAGTGACGCCCAGTGGGTGCCGCAGCCGCAGGTCGGGCAGTGGTGAATGCCAATCATCCGATCGCCCCAGATGTAGGCTGCCGTCTCACCGGTAATGCGCACGCTATCCGGCGGAAAATAGGCGACCCGCCAGGCGGTTTTGCGACAGAGGGAGCAGTTGCAGTCGGCGACCCACTCGGGCCGGCTCGGTAGCTCTATCTGAACATTGCCGCAGTGACAGCTTGCTCGAATGCTCATGGCGACTTGTAACCGCCGGTTTGAACCGTACGCAATGGGGGTCGTTGCCGGAAAGTCGGCCTTCGGACCGGGAGGCGGGAAACCTGCCGGTCCGCTTCTGGAGCACTCACGGTATTCGAACGTCCGATTCTGGGGTGGAAAGCGGACATTCGACAAGGGCGTCAGGTCATGCCCATGTCAAACAATGCGACATTGTTTGAGGAAAAAGCCTTTATCGGCTTTTGCCTTCTTTAAGGCGCGACCCAGTTCCCAACTGAAGAAGATTGCGCTGTCAATCTTCTCTTCCACCCATAATTCGGGGGGAAGCATAGCGTCAGATCGAAGGGCGATCTGGCCGTCGTCCAGTCTTGAGCTGGCTGAGAAAATATCTCGCACAAACGGCCTGAGGCCAGGAGATTCTCCAGCAACAACTGTGTTCTTGTGGTTTCCGAATACGATGAGCAGCCATTCGCCTCCGACGGCCGTGGAACGATCGTTCTTGAGTACTCGAACAGCGGAAAAGCTCGCACGGCCGAGGTCGAACTGGCGCATCACATCGGCCGCGGCCTTCGAAACGACCCAATAGCTACCCGCAAAAAAGATGTCGGGCAGCTTGTAGTCTTTTTCCTTGGCGTGCGGAGCGCCGTAGATATCCTCAGGAAGGCACTCCGGCCCTACAGGCTCTCCGGATTCGATCCGTTGCCGCGCGTTCCGCACCAACTCCCGCTTCGTCTCATCGTCGCTCAGGCTATGGCGCAACGGCCGCAGGTTGCTAGCGTGTGCCGGAGCCGTGCTGATCCACGCCTTGCCACTCATCGGACGAACTCCACGTTCGTTGCCAAGATAGCCCGTTGAATCACTCTGAATCCTGTCATGATCACACCCCTTGCATATCGGTCGCATTGGCCACTGCAAACTGCGTCAGGTCTGCAATGTGGAAATCAGAAGCTCCGCTCGCCGGCCGGCATCAGGATTGGCCGATTTACGAGCCCCTGCTTGCGCCCCGCCGCAAGATCAGGACAGCGAATCCAGCTCCGATGCCAAGCAACACGGTAGCTCCGCCCGCCTGGCCGAGCGGCCCTGTGAAGAAAGTTGCCACTATCCAGTCGAACGCGCGCATCGCCCGAGGATACACAGGGCCGGAAAAGAAATTACGCATGAAGCCAGTCGCCGCCTGCGCCGCAAGGAACGTCATGAATAAGAATACGAACCCAGCCTGCAAGACTGCTCTAAGCATCGGCAATCGACCCATTCAGCACCTTTTGAAGTCCCCTTCAGTTCTCGGACGCTAACTGCTGGTTTGGCCGGAATGCGGACGTTAGGAGCCAAGCTCTCGGGTAGGTTCTTGATCCGCTTTCCGACGCCTCAAGCGAACCGAAGCCAAGCCCATGTCGCATATAGAAACAGGAGAGGAAGCAACACAAGGTGGTCTCCCCTCGCAAGTAGAGATTCCCGCAGCACGTATAGCGGCGCAGCCATAAGCGCCCACTAGCAACGCGCTGAAGGTGAGCCACAGCCCGACGGCTATCCGCTTGTCCCTCAGCGGACACTATTAAGTGCTGCCACCTTGCAAGCCGTAGCGCGGCAAAACTAACGGCCTGCTAGTGTCCGCAATGGGGTAGGAAGAGGACTGGCTGCTTTCTGCCTAACCCAACCCCAAATTGGCCTGTCAGCAAATGGCCCGACGGGAGCCGTAATTCGGGTTAGGCCTGTGCGAGCCGTCCCGATGCGTAGTCGCGGGCGAGCGCGATGAAAGCTTGAAACGCTGCGGAGGAATTCCGTCGATTGGAATAATAGAGGCAGAGCGGCGCAAGCGGCGGCGTCCAGTCTTCGAGAATGCGAACGAGACGTCCATCCGCGAGGTCTTCACGCACGTCGGTTTCCATGAAATATCCGATCCCCACGCCGTTCTCCACCGCGATGCGCGCCAGGGACGCTTCGTCGAGAGTGATCGGTCCCTCTACATCGAGGTGCAGCTCTTCGCCGCTTTTCTCGAAGCGCCATCGGAACAATGAGCCGTTGGGAAGCCGCACGCGAACACAGGGATGGCCGAGCAGCTCCGAAGGCGTCTGGGGGGTGGTCCTGCTTTCGAAAAAGGCGGGGGAGCCCACCACCGCCATTCGTCGTATCCGACCCAGCGGAATGGCGATGGCGTCGGTGGGCACCAGGTCCAAACTGCGCACCCCAAGATCGAAGCCCGCCGCCACGACATCGACGAGCCGCCCCTCGGTGACGAGGTCGATATGAACTTGCGGATAGCGCTGTAGGTAGCTCAGAATGAGCGGAGCCATGATCTCCCGCGCCGCCGTCGCGAAGGCGTTGATGCGCAAGGTGCCGGACGGCGTCTCCTGCTGGGAGCGCACCGTGTTCATTGCCTTTTGAATGTCCTCGAGCGCTGGTTTGATCTGCCCGACGAAAATCCGCCCGGCGTAAGTGAGCGAGACGCTGCGTGTGGTGCGATTGAACAATCGGACGGCCAGCTCCCGCTCGAGCTTGCCCACCGCGTTGCTGATGGCCGTGGTCGATATCCCCAGATCGAGCGCTGCCGCTCGAAAAGAGCCGCACCGAACGATGGCCAAAACCGCCTCGAGTTCGATTAGCGAGTGGCGAGCCATTATCCCGTTTTCCGTGACACCCTATCCCGATTTGTCTTGATTATCAGGCTAAATGTCCATCGCTAAATGGCGTTCATCACCCCTGAGGAGATGAACATGCCAATCGAGCTACCCAAGCCAATCGCCGACTATGTCGAAGCTAACGCCCGTCTCGACATTGACGGCATGCTAAAGCCCTTCCTGCGCGATGCGGTCTTCATCGACAACGGCAAGCATTTCGAAGGCACTGCTGCGATCCGCCAGCTGTTCGAAGACGAGGTGATCCCGGTAAAGGCGATCTTCACGCCCGATACGGTTCGGGAAAATGGCGGCGATGTCGTTGTCGAAGGTCCCGCTCATGGTGACTTTCCGGGCAGCCCGCTGCGTTTTACCTATCGCTTCACGCTGCTGCACGGCGCCATCAAAACGCTGGAGACAACGGTATGAACATCAAGGCAGATGCGGCCGAGTTCGTCGGCAGGCGTGTGCTCGTCAGCGGCGGTACCAAAGGTCTCGGCCGCGCCACGGTCGAGCGCTTTCTCGCCGGCGGGGCGCGCGTAATCACCGCCGCCCGGGCACTCAAGGATCCCATAGACGGCGTTGAATATGTCCAGGCGGATCTCATCACGCCTGAGGGCGGCGAAACGCTGGCCAAAGCTGCGATCGAGCGTCTGGGGGGCATCGACATCCTTGCCCATGTCGTCGGCGGATCGGCGTCGCCGGCTGGTGGCTTTGTCGCACTGACGGACGAGCATTGGCTAGCCGAGCTGAATCTCAACTTGCTGGCGACCGTGCGGCTCGACCACCTTCTGGTTCCGCAGATGCTCGAGCGTGGCGCGGGCGTCGTGGTGCACGTTACCTCCATCCAGTCGTCCCTGCCGCTGCCCGAATCCACGACCGGCTATGCTGCTGCCAAGGCTGCGCTCAGGACCTACAGCAAGTCTATCTCGAAGGAACTCGGTCCCAAGGGCGTGCGGGTCAACGCCGTGTCACCCGGCTGGATTATGACCGAGGCAACGGGAGACTTCTTGGAAAGGCTCGAGGCAGCCAATGGCGGCACGATCGAAGACGCGCGTCAGTCCGTAATTAATGCCTTGGGCGGAATCCCGATCGGACGGGGTGCACAGCCCGAAGAGGTGGCTGACCTTATCGCCTACCTTGCCTCGGACCGTGCCGCAGCGATCAACGGCGCCGAATTTGTCATCGATGGCGGGACCGTCCCCACCGTCTGAAGGTGATGGCCAGCGCCCCAATGGATCCATGCCCGTTGTCCGTTGGTCCGATCAGATCCGATTAGCGCCGCGAGCCGATCTCGGCGCACAGCTGCGACGACATTCTATGGTCATCAGGGGACAGCGGCAAACGCGTTGCAGATGATGCTCTCATCGCAGCCACCACCGGTTCCCGGCTGGGGCAGGTCATTTCCTCCCATAGAACTTTGTGACCGTGGGATCGGCTTAAAACCTCATTGCCCGAGGTTTGCGGCATCAAGCGACGGCCGGGTCGATCGAATACAATTTGCGACCAAACTCCCAGCCCCCAGAGACGAGCTCGCGGCCCGGCTCCGGACGCTATGATGGCTTCATGATTTGACCCTGACGCAAACGCTTACAAAGGGGGTTATGTGATCGAATGTTCTGCGCCATAATCATCACTATTGCCAAGGTATCTCGTTCGGTTATGTCACATAACTGTTAGACGAAAAGTCATAGGGTGGGGATGATGGGAAAGCGCAAAATCGGAGTCGAATTGTCTCGTCGAGGGCGGATGTTGCGTCCGTCTCCGGCCGTGGCGACGATTGCGGGGTTCCTTTTCCTTTCGTGTGCGACGGTCGCACAGGATCGGGCCCAATCTCCGGAGAGCAAAGCGCCCGGAGCGGTCGGCGATGTCGCCGGACACGTGCCGGACCAGAACGAGCAGGCCCAGGCCGCGCCGGTCGTCGATTCGGCTTCTCCCCGGGGGGCGCACTGGTGGTCGCCGGGCGACCGCAGGCGGATACCGGGGTATGTCACGTACCCTAACGCCTACGGCCAACTCGGCTTTCTGGTCGAAGGCGCGCCGATCGAAACCCAGGGCCACGCGTTTTTCGAACCGATCGGCGAGAATGGCCGGGCTTGCGTAAGCTGCCACCAGCCCGCGGACGCCATGTCGCTGTCAGTCGAATCGGTGCGCGAGCGGTGGACCGCTACCAAGGGCAAGGATCCGATCTTCGCCCCGGTCGACGGCATGAACTGCCCCCATCTGCCTGCGGGAGAGGAGAGTTCACACTCCCTGTTGCTCAACCGGGGCCTGTTCCGGATTTTCCTGCCTTGGCCACCCAAGGCTGCGGACGGCTCTCCGCTGGAGACGGAATTCACGATCGAGGTGGTCCGCGACCCGACGGGCTGCAACACCCATCCGGAGTATGGGCTGAACAGTGCCAACCCGATGATCTCGATCTATCGCCGGCCGCGGGTGCTGGCGAACACGAAGTACACGACGCACCAGAACTTCGGCGTCGGCGACTTTATCGGCAAGAGCGGATTGCCGACGGCTCGCGACCCTGAAACCGGGCGGCCGGTCAGCATGAACCTCATGGCCGATGCGCGGCATCCGACCTTGAAAACCCAGGCCGTCGAAGCGGCCGTGACCCATCTCCAGTTCGGCGCCAAGCTCTCCGACGAACAGGTCGCCCAGATTCTGGATCTGGAGAAGCGCGTGTACACCGCGCAAGTGATCCGCACGGGCGCTGGCAGCCTGGTCGAGAATGGGCCTCCCGGCTTCGGCCCGCGCAATCTGGCTGCCGCTGATGCCGGCGTGCTGGGCAACAATATCACCCGCTGGATCTTCCCGATGGGCGACGCCTGGTCGCAGGAAATCGCATCCCCGACCACCGATCGGGCACAGATGCGCGCCTCCATCAAACGCGGCCATGACGTTTTCATGTTCCGCACCTTCTGGATCAAGGATTCGATGCATCTCAACACGGTCGGACTCGGCAACCCGACTAAGCGCACCTGCGCGACCTGTCATGGCATGCACATGACCGGGCTGGATGCGGCCAACGGCTGGATGGACATCGGCACCACCAACCTTCCCTGGGCCAAGGAAACGCCGATGAACCCGTGGGAAGATGAAAAGCCCGAGCTGCCTCTCTTCAAGATCACCTGCAAACCCAATGTGCCGCCGCATCCCTTCCTGGGGCGGGTGTTCTACACGCAGGACCCGGGCCGCGCGCTCATTTCGGGCAAGTGCAACGAAGTCGGCACGATCGTGATGCAGCAATTCCGCGGCCTGGCGGCACGCGCGCCATACTTCTCGAACGGTTCGGCGGGGTCGATCCGCGAGCTGATCGACTTCTATGACCGGCGCTACAACATCCAGTACTCGGACAGCGAGAAACGCGATCTCGAGAACTTCCTGGCAAGCCTGTGAGGAGACTTACGATGGTCCGCAAAATCCTCGCTTGTGCTGCCGCCGTCAGCGCGGCTTCCGCTTCGGCCGCCGATGGGCAGAGGCTGGCGTTTGTCGAATGTCCGATCGTCCGTGACACCGCCAGCGTCCCGTGCTGGCTGAGCGAGTACGACGGCGAGCTTTATTACATGGGCATCCAGACCGACGTGAGTGCGGACTTCCATCCGCCTTCGCTCGGCCACAAGGTGCTGGTGGAGGGCACTGTCTCGGACGAGCCGCGCATCTGCGGCGGCGTGGTGCTCAAGGATGTCGTCGTCTCCGTGATGCAGGAGCGGGCCGACGACTGCAACACGCTGTTGATGGCCGAGGACCGCTACAAGCTGCCGTTCGAAGCACCGCGCCCACCGGGCCCGAGCCTGGGCCGGCTGGCGTTCGACAACACCCCGGCGCGCGCTCCGCGGGCGCCGCAAGTGCCGCAGCCTCCCTATCAGGCCAAAAGCTTCGACATCCCTTTCGATTTCAACGGGCGGATCGCGTTCAAGCATCCCCGGTTCCTGAGCCAGGTGATGACCTACGCCAAGCAGATCAACGCCAGCCGCATCAGCGTGACTGGCTATCGCGGCGCCACGCGGCTGAGCAACGGGGAGCTTCTTTCCGAGCAGGAGCAGATCGCCGAGCGCCGTGCGACCCAGGTGGCGGACCTGCTCAAAGGCGCCGGACTGACGACGCCCCAATACAAGGTCGAATGGAAAACTCGCGCCGAAACGGGTGACCATACCAAGCGACGAGTGACGGTAACGGTCGCGCCTTAGGCCGACCGAAAAGAAAAAAATGAACGCTCGAAATACGAGCACAGGGAGGGAAATATGGGGGATTTCAAGCATAGCCAACGCCTGCGTCGCAGCCTTTGGCCGGCGGTCGCCGGCATGGCGGTTGCGTGGAGCATTCCCGTCAGTGCGCAGGAAACCGCCGAACCGGCCGACAGGCAGGTAGAAGAAGAGCTCGAGGAAGACGCCTCTGATTCGCCAGAGGCGCAGGAAGAGATCGTCGTCACCGGTTCGCGCGTCCAGACGGCCGGCTTCACCGCCCCGACGCCGACAACCGTGCTCAGTTCCCAGGATCTGCAACAGACCGCGCCGACGCAGATTTCCGAAGCACTGTCCCAGATGCCGCAGTTTCGCATCACCTCGCAGCCTTTGACTGCCACGACCTATGCCAACCTCCGCGGGATCGGCGCCGACCGCACGCTGACCCTGGTGAATGGACGCCGCCACGTTCCCACGTTTTCCGATGGCACGGTCGATCTGGGGGTCATTCCCGCGATCCTCGTATCGCGCACCGAAGTCGTCACCGGCGGCGCTTCGGCGTCGTGGGGTTCCGACGCGGTCGCGGGCGTGGTCAACCTCATTCTGAAGAATCAGCTCGAGGGCATCGAAGGCTCGGTCCAGGCCGGCATCTCCGACTATGGCGACGACTTCAACTGGCTCGCTTCGTTGGCCGCCGGCACTTCGTTTGCGGGCGGGCGTGGCCATTTCCTCATCGGCGGCGAATATTCCCGGAGCAAGGGCGTGCGCCCGCTGCAAGCGCCGGAGATGTCCCGGCCCTGGGCGATGCGCGGCTCGGTCGGCAATTCCGCGTTCGCGACGAACGGCTTGCCGGGGACGCTTTACGCCGAAGACGTGCGCAGGGCCGATACCTTCGAAGGCGGGCTTATCACCAGCGGTCCGCTGCGCGGCACCACTTTCCTGCCGAACGGTGAAACCGGCCAATTCGGGTATGGACAGGTGTTCGCCAACAACATGATCGGCGGCACCAGCAATCTGGGCGAAACCCCCGTACCCGGAGGCGATCTCAAGAACCCGTTCGAGCGCTGGACGCTGATGGGCCGGGCGGAATACGAAATCACCAATTCGCTCAAGGCGTTTTTCGAAGGCACATACGCTCACGTCCTATCGAAGGCGTTGGGACAGCCGGCGCGTAACAACGGTACGGTCAGCGGCAGTGCGGCCGCCCTCAACCCGACCTGCTCGACCACTCAGCTTACGTCGACGCTCGGCAATATCCTCGTGCCCGTCAGCAACCCGTTCCTGCCGCAAAGCCTGAAGACCCGCGCAGCGCAACTGGGCGTGACCTGCTTCAACTTCGGCCGAGTCTATCGCGATCCGGGACTGGGCTCCTTCGTCTCGGACGACGGCTCGCCGGCAATCTACCGCGGCGTGGTCGGCCTCGAAGGAGGCCTGTTCGGCAGCTGGCACTGGGAAGCTTACTACCAGTACGGGCATAACAACTTCCAGCAGGCCCGCGTCGGCAACTTCAACAATGCCAAGTACCGCAACGCGCTCGACGCGGTGCAGGTGGGTTCGAACATCGTTTGCCGCATCAATGCGGATACCAACACCGCCAACGACGACGCTGCCTGCGCGCCGTTGAACGTATTCGGTTTCGGCTCCCCGTCACAGGCAGCGATCGACTACATCACCGGGACCTCCACCTTCGAGATGGACACCACGCAGGAAGTGGCTGCGGTGAGTGCCCGGGGCGATCTGTTCAACACTTGGGCCGGCCCGATCGCAGCGGCCACCGGTGCCGAGTATCGCAAGGAAACCGTCGACGCCGTCGCCGACCCGATCTCGCAGAACAACGGCTGGCACTCTTCGAACCGCAAGGGGATCACCGGGTCGTACAACGTCAAGGAAGCGTTCCTCGAACTCGTCATTCCCCTCGCGCGGGACTGGCCGCTTCTGGAGTCGTTCGACCTCAACCTTGCGGCAAGGCGGACCGATTACAGTTCGTCGGGCGGCGTCACCACGTGGAAAGCAGGTGCCACCTGGGACGTCACCGACGACCTTCGGTTCCGCGCTACGCAGTCGCGCGACATCCGCGCAGGCAACCTGGCCGAACTGTTCACGCCGACCGCGGTGCAGAGCGGAAACATTCGCGATCCCCGGACTTCGGCCGGCTTCCCCGTGCCGATCACGACGATCGGCAACAGCGCGCTATCGCCGGAACGGGCGGATACGTTCACCGCTGGCGTCGTATACCAGCCCGACTGGGTGCCGGGGCTCCGGCTGTCCGCCGACTACTACAGCATCGACATCGACGGACAGATCGGCACGATTCCTGCCAACGAAGTGCTCGAACGGTGCTACCTCGACAACCTGCCCCAGTATTGCGCGCTCGTGACGACGGGACCGACCGGCGCCATCACCGGTGTGACGGTACAGTTCGACAATCTCGACAAGTTCAAGACCAGCGGCGTCGACCTCGAGGCTTCGTATCGGATGCCGATGGATCAGCTGTTCAGCGGCGCCGACGGGAATCTGTCGCTCCGCATTCTGGGCAGCTACTTGCATGAGCAGGCCACCACGGCGGTGATCAATGCGACGACCACCGACGTGGCCGGCCAGTACACCTCGCCGCATTGGACGGTGTTCGGCCTGCTCTCCTATGACAACGACCGGTTCTCCACCGCGCTGGACTTGCGCTGGTACGGCGGCGGCACGATCAACAACCAGCGTGTCGAAGGCGAGATCTCGGCCAACGGGTTCAACATCAACCACGTCGACCCGGTGTTGTACGCCAACCTGTCCGCAAGCTACAGCCTGGCCAACGACGATGGCAACGGCCCGGAGGTCTACGTCAGGATCAACAACCTGTTCGACAAGGCTCCGCCGTTTCCGTCGACCGGCGGGGGCCTGTTCGATCCGGTCGGACGTTCCTATCGCGTCGGCGTCCGCTTCAAATACTGAGCGTGCGATCGAGGATCAACCACTGCGATGGGCGGCAAGGCCATCGCAGTTGGTTGAACAGGTTCAGTCGAGGGTCAGGTCGGCGACGCCATATCGCCGACTTGGCCTGACTGGCGATTAGCCGACACATCGCCCGAGCAAGGTCACCCCCTTTACGCCCTTGGCGGATGGGCAGTTTAAGTGCTCGCTGGCCATTGCGGATCTCGCCACACTGCATAGGTGCGCCTGGAGCGGCGAAGCGCTCGTCGTTGGCCCAGGGGCTGACCTCAGTTAGTGAACTTCCGTGGTCAGGGGGCGAGGCAAGGTTATCGAGACCCAACAAGCCGGTTGAAAGCCCCCGGTCGGCGCGCTCCGCGCCTTCAAGCGATTACCTCAATCGTTGGTCGAACGCAGGGCCAATTCACGCGAAACTCGCGGCTTCACGGTGATGTCCGCGCTGCGCGTGTTCCAATCGTCGGTGCCGTTCAAATCGCGGGGCTCGGTTTCCCACCGGATCGTCAGCCTGTCCTCGGGAATTCCGACCTGCTTCAGGATGACTTCGACCTGCTTGGCGCGCAACTCGCTCACACCTTCGTTCTCGATGAACGAGGTACCGTCGGACAGGAGCGACCCCCCGCGATAGCCGACCACCTCGATCTCGGCGGCGTCCATCGAGCGATAGTAGTCGATAGCCTGCCGGATTGGCGGGCTGTTCCGCGCGCTCCAGCCTCGATTGTTGAAGTCATACAAGACCTTGAACACTCGGGGTGGCTTCGCTTCCTTGACCGCCGGAGTGTCGGCCACCGGTCGCGCGGCTACGGCGGGTCTGGCAGCGGGTTCCTCCAGTTCGTTCGGGCCAGGGCCTCTGTGGTGGAACGGAATTTCGTAGCGGGCGTCGATCGGCAGGATCGTGTTGCAGGTGTCGTCCCGCTCCGGCAGCGAGGCGACCTTCACCGGATCAAGGACGATGCCGCCGCAGATGCGCTCCTTGTCGGTCGCGGTGCCTTCGACGATCACCTTGTGGTCGAGAAACGGCGGCCAGAACGCCGAACCGAAGCTGCCTTGAATGCCGAGATAATATCTCTCGCCATTATAGTCGGCCACCCAGCACGGCACGGTCTTCGTGTCTTGCACGATCGGGCAGGTGACGAAATTGCGCCGGTCTGCCGGCGGTCCCGCGGCCAGAGCCGGCATCCCGAGGGTCGCCAGGAACACAGCCGTCGTTTTGCCGATTTGCGCCATTCGTTTTTCCTTAGAGGACGCTCAAGAAGTTGACCAAGTCCTGCTTCTCCTGCTCCGTGTAGCGGATCAGGAAGCGGCGATCGTAGAAGTCGACGAGTTCACGCAGATTCGAGGCAGAACCGTTCGAGAAATAGGGGGCCCGGGCGGCGAGGCCGCGGAATTGCTGGCTGACGACAGCGCCCACATCCCTGCAGCTGCCCGAGATCAGCGCACGCCCTGGATCCTGCGTGTATATCACCCGGCCGTAGAAGGGATGCTCCGGCAGTCCCGGTTTGCAGGTCACCTTGAACAGCGGCAGCTCGGGTACCTGATCCGTGAACGGGCTCACCAGCGGCTCGCGGGCCCAGGGCAGGTTGGTGGTACCAAGGTCATACCACCCGGCAACGGCGTCCATGCCCGTCATCATCATGTTATGGCAGGTCGCACAGGTTCGCTTGGTCGGATTGCCCAGTCCGACCGTGTTGATATGCATCGCGTCCTTGATCCAGAACGGCTTGAGGAAGAACACGTCGGCCCCGCGCGCGATTGATGCCCGGAAGGCCTGCTGCGGCGAGCTTTCCGTCGAGACCGGCTTGTTCCACAACACGAAATCCATGAACACGGGTCGTTCGAGGAAGTCGCCGAGGAGGGGCTCACCCCGCTCCATGTTCCTCGGGCCCAGAGCGGGCGGCCCGTCGGCCTCGGTCAGCGACCCGGCGTTCTGGCTTGAAACCTGCGCCCCATAGAGCTGCATTTCGAAATCGACGATCTGCTTGAGCTGCGCGTCGGTCAGCTGCGACTTGGCCTGAAGATGCGTGACCGCAGCAGAAACCGCCTGCGTCTTCAGCGTCGGCTCTCGCGCGTCGGACATGATCTGCATGCTCACGGCCTGGCCGGTTTCCGGATCGACCGCAGCCGGCATGCCGTTCTTAATCAGGAAGGTTACCGACGGATTGGCCCGTGGTGCCCGTTGCGGTCCGACAACGTACTTCATGTTCATGACCGGCCGGGGCCGCCGGTAGATCGACACCATCGGGTTGGGGCTGTTCAAGCCATACACCGGATCGGTGTTACATCCGGTCGGATCGCGAACGACTTCGAGCGTGAAGTCCGGATCGATTTTCGAGCCGTCCGCAGCCCGTGGGGGCCAGGGCAGGAACACGCGGAACAACCCGCGATCGAGCAGCAGGGAATGCGAGGCCTTGTCGCCCTCGGGCTTGTTGGGACAATTGGCCCCGTCGACCAGCGCGAAGAGCGGATCCTTGCCGTCCGTTTCTTCCCAGCGTTCGCGAATGGTGTCCACGGAGATGGACATGGCGTCCGAGGGCTGATGGCAGGTGACGCAGGCGCGGCCATTCTCTCCGATCGCCTCGAAGAACGGGTGCCCGGCGGTTTCCACCCGGCCCCCGGCATTGTAGAGTCCGAAGGCGCCAGTGGGGTTCGCATATTGCGGCTCGGCCGGCAGTGCGTCTGCCTGACCGGGCGACCACCAGCGGTTCTTGTCGCTGGCGGACGCGGCGCCGTCGGCATCTTCGGGCTCCGCCGGCGCTGTTTGCGCCTGAACGAATTGGGCCGGCACATGGCCGGAAACGGCACCCACGGCGCCGGGCACCTCGCTCGCATCGGCCGGGACAGTGTCTTGTGCGGAAAGTCCGGACACCAACATGGATGTCAGCATCGTCGCGACAGAGGCTCCCAAGAGCCATTGACCAGCCGATGATCCCCCGGCGCCTTGCGTCCGTTTTTCCATTTCCAGCAATCCCCTCGGGTGCCTTGCAAGGCGAAGCATTCTTAAAGTGCTTGCATCATTGTTATCTGGCAGGACAATTCAAGTCAACGCGACGTCAACGCTTACAAAGCGGTGACCGAGCCGCGGTCTGGATTTCGAGGATATTCGCGCTAGGTTGCGCGACGAGGGGAGAACTTTCGATTGCCACCGACACACCAGTGAACGAGGCAGTAGACCTTGGCGTCATCGATAAGCTGGTTGGGTACCATATCCGACGCGCATCGAACCTGTTTCTCGCCGACTTCAACGAGTCGGTTTCGGATACTGGCATGCGCCAGGTCCTGATCGGAATCCTGTCGATCATTTCGGAGAACCCCGGGATCAGCCAGGGCCGTGTGGGCGAGACTCTCCGGATAAAGCGCGGCAACATGTCGAGCTTGATTTCTGAGCTCGAGGAACGCGGGCTGGTGCAACGCACCACCGTGGCAAGCAACCGTCGAGCCTTGTCCCTGACGGTCTCGCCCAACGGACAAAAGGTGCTCGGCGATTGCCTCGTCCGCATCCGCCAGCACGAGGACCGGTTGCTTGCCGATCTCTCGTCGCAAGAACGAGCGACGCTGGTCCACCTGTTGAGTCGGATCGAAGGTCCCGTGAGTTCAAATGCACCGGCTGCAAAGGAACTGAGCGCAGAGGACTCGCTCAAAGAAGTCTCGTAGCCCCTTCGGCCGCTTCAATCCGTTTCTTAAGATACCCTCACGAAGCCCAGTGATTGCAAGAGGACCGGACACACGACCCTGCGTCGTCAACTAAGCCATTGACGAGCCCCGGCTGACCAGTCGCATGGCGAAGCCGCCCCCTTTTATCCTACCGGTTGGACCATCGCTGGGCGGGTTCGCGGGGTAATGCTCCAGACCGTGTTCGAGACATCGTCGGCAACCAGCAGTCGGCCGCGCGGGGCGTCGAACAGTACCCCGACAGGACGCCCGCGCGCCTTACCGTCTTTCAAAAAGCCGGTGAGGAAATCGATCGGCTGGCCTGAGGGTCGCCCGCCCGTGAACGGAACGAAGACGACCTTGTAGCCCGAGCGATCATCGCGGTTCCAACTGCCGTGTTCGCCCACGAACGCGCCTTCCGCGAAGCGACCGCCTATTCCTCCGCCGGTCACGAACGACAGGCCCAGCGCGGCGACGTGGCTGCCGAGCGCGTAATCGGGCTTGAGTGCCTTGGCGACCATGTCGGGCTTCTGAGGGTGGACCCGCGGATCGACGGTTTGACCGTAATAGCTGTAGGGCCAGCCGTAAAATCCACCGTCACGCACCGAGGTGAGGTAATCGGGGACCAGTTCTGGCCCCAGCTCGTCGCGTTCGTTGACGACCGACCAGAGACGGTTGCTCCACGGGTCGAAAGCCAGCGCGGTTGGGTTGCGAATGCCGCTGGCGAAGACGCGGTTGCTTCCGTTGGCGGGATCGATTTCCCAAATGACGGCGCGGTCTTCCTCGGCGTCCATCCCGCGTTCGCCGACGTTGCTGTTGGAACCGATCCCGACGTAAAGCTTCGAGCCATCGGGACTGGCGGCGAGCGACTTGGTCCAGTGGTGGTTGATGACCGCCGGCAAGTCGGTGACCTTCTCACCTTGCGCGGTCATTGTCGTCGCGCCCTCCGTATAGGGAAAGCGCATCAAATCGCCCTGGTTGGCGACGTAGATCGACCCGTCCACGAACACCAATCCGTAAGGCGCGTCGAGGCCGGAGATGAAGGTCGTCTGCAGGTCGGTCTGCCCGTCGCCATCGCTGTCACGCAGCAGGGTGATGCTATCGCCGCCCTTGACCGGGCTCTTGCCGCGCGCCTTCAGCAGCCCGGCGATCACGTCCTTGGGCCGCAACTTGGGAGCCTTGCCGCCGGACCCTTCGGCGACCAGCACGTCACCGTTGGGAAGCACCAGCATCTGCCGCGGGATTTTCAGGTCCTTGGCGATCGCGGTGACGGTATAGCCGTCCGGCACTGTCGGCATTTCGCCATCCCACCCCGAAGGCGGGGCGATGGCGATCGCGGGGATGAGGCTGTCCGCCTGCCGCGGCAAGGTGGGCGACTGGCCGGTCTGATCGAGTCCCTGCGAGGACGGCGAGCACGCGGCGACGAGCGCCACGACAGGCAACGACCAGAGCATGGAGCGCGTCATGAGCGGGTCTCCCGGACGACGGCTTTGGAGTGAACTATGAATGCGGCGACCAGCGCCAGGACGCTGCAGACGACCGACATCAGAACGCCGGCCGTGCCGACCGAAGACCAGCCGTCCTTGGAATGTTGCAAGGCGTTGATGACGCCGACGACAAACATGACTGCGACGACGCCGAGATAAATGGCCCCGCGTCCGCGCGAGTGGCGTGCCCGTCCGAAGAAGAACGACACGAGCGCCCACGCCAGCAGCAGGCCCGCGAACAGGTCGGCCCCGGCAATCAGCCATTGCGAGAAATTGGTCCACTGGACCACGGACGTGCGCAGGTAGGTGATGTCGCTGATCAGGGCTGCGGGATATAGCGCCACCGGAAACGCCAGTAGGATGGCGTGGATCGGACTGGCGAGAGGCGCAGCGCGCACCCCGGGGTCTGGCATGGCGGAACTCCGGCCGGTTGAAGCTGATGAAACCTCAACCTGCCAGACGGCAAAAAGGTCCTAGGCGGCCTCACCCGACAACGGCAGGCAAGGCTCCGAACACGATAGCCACTGCGGCAAAACCGATGGCCGCTTTCGGCATGTTCTTGGCCGACCGCCGCCTTCGCCAAAGGACTGCCAACGCGGCGATTGCCACGAGCGTGGCGGCCATGGCGAGCATTCGCGCAACCGGGGAGTTGGGAAAGACGCTGCTTGCCCCCCACAGCGCCGAAAAGTGCGCGGCCCAAACGGCAAAGGCCCAAGCCGCCCCCTGCCAGTCCGTCGTCTCGCTGAACTGGTCGGACATCGCTAACCGCCCGGGAACAGTCGCACGACGAGCGAAGTCGCGAGGCCCTGCAAGGCCACGTAGCCGATGAACCGAGTCACGACGTCGAGCGTCACGTTTTCGGGCCCCGAAACAAGGCCGCGACCGCTGCGATAGCCCAGGTACAGCCCCATGATGACGGAAATGGCGGCGCAGACGCTCTGGAAGGCGACCAGCGCGAAAACCGTTGCGCCCTGACCGGTGGCAGCCGGATCGAGGCCCGCATCGCGCCAACCGGTCCAGTCGATCCACGAGCCGAACGCGAGCGCGCCGCTGCCCAGCGCAGCAAGCAGCCAGGGACCTTGCCCGGGAAATATGCCCTTCTCCGACCTGGAAAGAAGGCGGCGGGAAAACACGGCGAGCCCCAGCGCAAGCACCGCGAGACCCGCAACGAGTCTGGTCTGCAGAATTGCCGGCGGCGCGATCCAGACCTCGGGATGGATGCCGTAGAGATAGAGGTAGCTGAAGACCGCCATGAAGGCGATCATGCCCATCACCACCATCAACGTATTGAGCGCCCACCAGCCGTGGCTCGAAGGCCCGGTGATCGCGATCGGGAGCACGATACCCGCGCCGACGTCGGCCTCCTCGTGCTTGAGCGGTCGGTCGGTTTCCCACAGCCAACGCAACACGCAGGCGATGGCCACCAGGCCGCAGAAGAGCGCAAAGCCGTAGGCCTGTACCGTCAGTGAGAGGAAGTGGAGCGCGGTGCCGACCGCCGCGGCCAGCGGCCAGGGCGAAGGGCCGGGCATGATCTGGAGGTACTGCGGCTCGGCATTGACCGGGCTGGTGATCAGCGTCTCACGCAGGCCCGTTGCGCTGCCGGGCAGGAAGTACCGGCCTTCCTCGACGTCCTTCGCGAGGGCGGGTTCGTGCCAGAGCGGCTCGCGGCTGCGCACGACGGGGATCGAGCGCGTCGAGTAGAGACCCGTCGGCAACCATTCGAGAGTGCCGCCGCCATAGACGTTGCCCGCGCTGTCTTCGGCGGAGAAACGGAACTTGCGCGCTAGGTCGACGACGAACAGCGCGACGCCCGCCGCGATGATGAATGCGCCTACGGTCGATATAAGGTTGAGCAGATCGAACCCGCGATCGGGCAGGTAGGTGTAGACCCGCCGCGGCATGCCCATCAGGCCGGTCAGGTGCATCGGCAGGAAGGTAACGTGGATGCCGGTGAACATCAGCCAGAACACCCAGCGGCCCACTCGCTCGCTGAGCGGCTTCGCACTCGACATGCCGAACCAGTAATAGAACGCGCCGAACATCGGCAGCACCATCCCGCCGATGAGGACATAGTGAAGGTGCGCGACGATGAAGTACGTGTCGTGCGCCTGCCAGTCGAACGGCACCATGCCGAGCATCACTCCGGTGAGGCCTCCCATGACGAAGATGAGCAGGCCGCCGACGACGAACAGCGCGGGCGCCGACCAGCGGACCTTCCCGCTTGCCAGGGTGGCGATCCAGCAGAACACCTGGATACCGGCGGGAAGGCTCACCGCCATGCTGGCCGCGCTGAAATACCCAGTGGAAACGCGCGGCATGCCGGTGGCGAACATATGATGCGCCCACACGCCGAAGCTGATGAAGCCCGTGGCGATGATGGCCAGCACGTTCAGCCGGTAGCCGACCAGTTCGGTGCGCGCGATGGTCGCCACCATCATGCTCATCAGGCCCGCCGCGGGCAGGAAGATGATGTAGACCTCGGGGTGACCGAAGAACCAGAAGAGGTGCTGCCACAACAAGGGATCGCCGCCGCGGGTCGGATCGAAGAACGGCCAGTTGAACGCCCGTTCGAGCTCGAGCAGCAGGGTGCCCAGGATGACGCTGGGGAAAGCAACCACGATCATCACGGCGAACACCAGCATGGCCCAGGCGAACACCGGCATCCGGCTCAGCGTCATGCCTGGCGCGCGGGTGCGCAGCACGCCGACGATGATCTCGATTGCGCCGGCGATGGCGGAAATCTCGATGAAGCCGATGCCCAGCAGCCAGAAATCGGTGTTGATGCCCGGGCTGTAGGCGATCGAGGTGAGCGGCGGGTACATGAACCAGCCGCCGTCCGGCGCGAGGCCGACGAACAGCGAGCAGAAGAACAGCAGGCCGCCGACGATGTAGGCCCAGAACGCGTATGCCGAGAGACGCGGAAAGGGCAGATCGCGCGCCGCCAGCATCTGTGGCAGCAGAAGCACGCCGATCGCTTCGACCATCGGAACGGCGAACAGGAACATCATCACCGTACCGTGCATGGTGAAGAACTGGTTGTAGGTGTCGAGCGGCAGGAATTCCTGCAGCGGCGCGGCCAGTTGCACCCGCATGCCCAGCGACAGGATGCCCGCCAGCAAGAAAAACAGGAACGCCGTGCCGATGTAGTAGATGCCGATGTAGTTGTTGTTGACCGCCGTCAGGTACTGCCAGCCCTTCGGCGCACACCAGATGCGCTCCAGTTCCTCCAGCTCACCTTCGGGCCGGGGACCTTGCGTCGGGAAACGGTCGTAGAGGGCGTGATCGAACCCGGTCTCGCTCATCGCGGGGTGTCCAGCCAGGCCGCGATGGCCGCCACCTCCTGCGCGGACAGCAGGTCGTAGCTCGGCATTCGGTTGCCCGGCTTGATCGCTTGGCTGTCCGTGATCCACCCCTGCAGCGTCCCGCGGTTGTTCGGCACCACGCCCGCGCCCAAAGTCAGGCGTCGCGAAACATGGGTGAGGTCGGGCCCGGACAGGCCATTGGCTGCCGTGCCTTCAACCCGGTGGCAGGCGGCACAGCCGTTGGCCATGAACAGCGCTTCCCCATCCTGCCCGACGCCTTGCACTGCCGGCGGCGTGGGCCGGGCAACCGCTGGCGCGCGCCCGGGAACAGCCTGCGGCACGGCAGCGCCTTGAACCGCGACCCGCTCCCCGGCAAGAAAGCGGCGATAATCGGTATCTCCATGAGCGGCGACGACGAAGCCCATCAGGGCATGGGATCCACCGCAGTATTCGGCGCAGACCCCGCCGAAGCGCCCGGCGCGGTCCGCTTGCACCTTGAGCAGGTTGGTGCGGCCGGGGATCATGTCTTCCTTTCCCGACAGATTGGGAACCCAGAAGCTGTGGATCACGTCCACGCTGCGCAGTTCGAGTACGACTGGCCGCCCGACCGGCAGGTGCAGTTCATTGGCATCGCGCAGAACGACGCGGCCCTGTGCGTCGAGGTATTCGACGTCCCACCACCACATGTGCCCGGTGACGCGGATGCGTTGCTCGTCACCGCGGATCGGATCGGTGAGCGACGCGGTGAGGGTGAGACCCCAAACCAGCAGTCCCGTCAGCACCACGGCCGGGAAAGCGACGCCCATGATCCAGATCAGCTTTTCGCCGCCAAGCTTCGCTTTCCATCGGGCAGGGCCCGCCAGCGCGACGTAGAGTGCCGCCGCGACGATGGCGGTCACGGCAACACCCATCGCGAACAGCGCCCAGGCGAGCGTCGTGACGCTCTCGGCATAAGGTCCGGCCGGGTCGAGCACCGGCGGAGGCCAGCCCCACCAGGCGTCGAAGGCAATCGAAGCATCAGTCATCGGCGATACCATACAGATAGGCGGCGACATCGCGCGCCTCGGAAGCAGTGATCGGCATTGCGGGCATCGTACTGCCAGCTTTGGCGGCGGGCGCGTTGCGGACGAAAACCGCGAGATTTGCCGGGGTGTTGGGCAGAGCGCCGGCTATCGGTCCCCGCCCGTCGAACGCGGTCAGGTCCGGGCCCGCACTCCCCTTGGGCCACTCGATGTCGGGGAAGGCGTGGCACGTGGCGCATCCTGCATCGGCAACGATCGCGCGCCCCCGCTTTATGGCATCCGGGTCGAGATCGTGCCGTGCCTCGGGCGGCGGTTTGCAAGCGGCAGCCAAAGCTGCCAGCGTTGCTACAGCCACGATGCGGCCCAGCGCGGAACCCGGGATGCGACCGCGGGATTGGAACGAGGACCGATGAACTTCCTTGCTATCTTCCCGCTCGCAGCGAGCGCCCTCGCACTGAACGGTTGCAGTTCGCCTGCCATCACCGCCGATCCCTTTGCCGCTACCGGGGAACTGATAGCCTTCAGTGGCGGCGAAGCCGGACCCGCCGGAGCCTGCTCCACCTGCCACGATACCGCGGGCCAGGGCGATGGCGAAAATGCGCCGCGCATCGCCGGGCTCGACCAGGGCTATGCGCTGCGCCAGCTCGAGAACTTTGCGTCCGGCGCGCGGAGCCATCCCCAGATGCAGTGGATTGCCGGGCGGCTCGACAGCGGGGCGCGCGAGAAGGTCACCGCCTATTACGCCGATCTTGCGTGGGAGCCCGCGACGGATGCAGGTCAATCGTGTGCCGGCGCGACGATCTATCACGAGGGCATTCCTTCGCGCGGCATCGGATCGTGCGCCAGTTGCCATGGCCCTGACGGTCGCGGCGATGGCGGCAATCCCCCGCTGTCCGGGCAACCCGCCGGATACCTTTCCCACCAGCTCGAGGCATGGGCGAGCGGCGAGCGGTACGGCGATGCGACCGGGAGGATGACGGCCATCAGCCGCGCGCTCCATCCGCGCGATCGACAAGCGGTGGCGGCGTATGCTGCGGGCCTTGCGGATGGTGGCGATGGTCAGTCACCTCGGGCAACATGCCTTCGAACACGTCGTCCCGATCGACCAGGTGGTGCTTGATTGCCGCCAGCGCATGCGCCGGGACCAGCAGGGCCAGCAGGATTACCCCCGCGAAGTGGACGTCCATCGCCCAATCCAGCACGCGGAACTGCCACGCACGCGATAGTTCGTGGAACGGCATCTGCGGGATTGGTACGAGTCCCGCCAGGTAAAGCGGCTGCGCCGGCTGGATCGACGACCACATCGCCCAGCCCGACAGCGGCAGGATGGTGAACAGCGCGTAGAAGATTCCGTGTGTCAGGTGTGCGATCTTCGACGAAAATCCCGGCTTGTCCGCGTCGTTTATGGGGCCTGGAACGATCAGGCGCCACACCAGTCGGAGCAGTCCCAGCACCAGGAGGGTGAGCCCGATCTGCGAATGCAGCGCATAGGCTGCGAGTTTCTCGCCTCCCGCAAGGAATCTCTGAATCCACCACCCCGTTCCGAGCTGAAATATCACCACGGCGGCCATGATCCAGTGGAATGCGACCCCAACCGGTGTGTATCGCCCGCGGCTACGGTAGCTCTGCGCCCATGCCTGAAGCGTCCGTTTCATGCGATCCGCGGCTGCGCTTCCGCGCCCAACGCACGCCACAGCAGCGCCGACGCCAGGAGCAGGTAGACACCCCCACCAACGACCCACATCACAAGGCCGGCGATCTGTTGATCCTCGAGCGGGGTCAGGCCCCACACTCCGGTCGTCAGCCAGTGCGGCGCGTAGAACGCCTGCCGGGCGAAGACGAGCAGCGCACCTAGCACACCCATCTGCACCATCTGCGCCAATAGACCGGCAGTGGCTTCAAGTGCGGTTGTCCGGCGCAGCGCGACCCACCAGACGGCGGCCGTGCCCGTGATGGAAAGCTGCATGGCCCAGAACACGAGGTCGTCGGACATGGCCCGTTCGTAAAATGCGGGCACGTGCCATGCCCAGAAGACGCACACCTGCATTACGGTGGCTACCTTGAGCGAGACCTTCGGATAGGCCTGCGGACCGACGGCGGCCACCAGCAAGGGCGCGAGAACGATCGCAAGGCCCAGATGGTGGATCGAGCGCGCGAGAAACAGCCCGGAGCCCAAGGCACAAAGCGGTGTCACGAACAGGAGGAAGACAACTGCGGCCGCCCCGATCTGGCTGCGAGCATTGTCGCGCCGGCCGACCAGTCCCACGAGAAGGGCGGCGGCGAGGACAGTCAGCAGGACGGGATCCCAATTCCAGTGAGACCACCAGTGAGCAGGACCTGGCGCCTCTCCGCAATACGGCCGCCAGACTACTCCTCGTGACGCTGTCACAATATCCATTCGGACCAGCCTACGCGAAGGGGAGCTTCATGCAATCACATCCTCGTTCTTGCGTATCGTGGACCTGGCTACAGACAGCGTTGCATGACTAATCCGCGCGCAGGATCTCATTCATCCCAGAGTTTCTCACGCCGACGCAACACTTGCTGCAGATGGAACTACCTTCTGACTAAGCCGTTTTCGCATCCCACTCAGTAACCTGATCGGGCTGGAAGGGCCCTTGGGAGATGCGGCTATGCAGCGCTTCTTTGCCGCGGTGGCTTCGCGCAGTGCTTATCTTATGGGCCACCCGATGGCCTTTCTTGTCTCGGTCGCCTTGTGCCTTCTTTGGGCGGCGACCGGGCCAGTCTTTCGTTATTCGGATACCTGGCAACTGGTGATCAATACCGGAACGACGGTGCTGACATTTCTTGCGGTGTTCCTGATCCAGAACAGCCAGAATCGTGACGGCGCGGCAATCCAGGCCAAGCTGGACGAGATGCTGCGTTCGGTTGCCACCGCGCGAACCGGTTTCATCGGGATCGAACACCTCACCGACGAGGAAATCGCCAAGATCAAGGCGGCCCTCGAGCGGGAGGTTCTGCAGGTGAGTGAAGGGGAGCCCGACCAGCCCGGGGAGTCCGTCGACGAACTGCTCCAGACTTGCCGCGATACTGCGGTCGACGCACCGGCCAAGGTGCCGCTCGATGGCGAACTTGCACCCGATGATCGGCAGTGCGTCGATACATGATCGGCTCACTCTGCTATTGATAATAACTCGCAGTTAGCCTAGCGAGCCCTCGTCCAAAGGAGGGTTCATGAGTACTCGGGTGCGCTTGCTGGCTGGTATTGCAGTGTTTTCGGTGCCGTTTTCGGTGTCCGCGCAGGATTCGGTGTCGGCGCCGGCGGAGGACATTGATCGGCCATCGATCGTCGTAACCGCCACCCGGACGCAGCTTCCGCCCAGCGCGTTGCCTCTGACCATCGACGTCATCGAAAAGGAAGCGTTCGACCGGCAGGTTCAGATTTCGGGCTCTGCGGTCGACGCGGTGTCGGCCTTGCTGCCGTCTTTCTCGCCCACGCGCGAAAAGCTGTCCGGAGCGGGCGAAAGCCTGCGCGGCCGCTCGCCGCTCTATGCCATTAACGGCATCCCGCAATCCACTCCTGTGCGCGACGGCTCGCGCGACGGTTACACGATCGATCCGTTCTTCATCGACCGGATCGAGGTGATTTACGGCTCCAACGCGCTGCAGGGCATCGGCGGGACCGGGGGCGTGGTCAACCAGGTGACCGTCGGGGCACCCAAGGTGGACGGCACGGTCGTGACGAGCCTGTTGCAGGCGAGCGCCGCGGATGGCTTCGATGGCGCAGGGATGGGTGGCAAGCTGGGGGCGCTCGTTGGCCACCGCGCCGGTCAGTTCGACATCGCAGTAGGGGGGGCTTTCGAGCGCCGCGGCGTGTTCCTCGATGGACGCGGCAACACGATCGGCGTCGACGGCACCCAGGGCGAAGTACAGGACAGCGATTCCTGGTCCGTGTTCGGCCGCTTCGGTTTTCAGATCGATCCTTCGTTGCGGCTCGATGTCGTCGCAAACCGCTTCCAGCTCGAAGGCAACGGTCATTACGCGCTGGTCGTGGGCAATCGCGCGCTGGGTATTCCGGCAAGCAGCACCCGGGGCGCTCAGCCCGGCGAGCTTCCCTCCAACCGCGCGGAACTCCTTTCGGCCGCGCTGACGGACGACAACCTGGGCGGAGGCACATTCGCGCTGCAGGGATTTTTCAGCCGCACACGCGACATATTCGGGGGCGGCGCTTTTTCCACCTTTCAGGACCCCGCCATCGACCCGACCGGAACCTTGTTCGACCAGTCGGCAAACCAGTCGCGCAAGCTGGGCGGCAAGGTCACCTACGAGCGCGAAATACCCGGCTTCGAAGACCTTACGCTGACCGCCGGGTTCGACATGCTGTTCGACCGCACGGCTCAGACGCTGGTGCAGACCGGGCGGGTCTGGGTGCCGGAAACCGATTTCCGCAGCCTTGCGCCGTTTGCCCAGGCCAACCTGGCGCTTGCCGACGGCCTCATCCGGCTGGCCGGCGGGGTGCGCTATGAAGACGTGCAGCTCAAGGTCGGCGATTACCAGACGCTGGCGGTCTACGGCGCCACCAACGCCAACAACATTGCGACGTATCGGCCGAACCCGGTCTCCGGCGGAAGTCCTTCGTTCGACCAGCTTCTTTGGAACGGCGGCGTGATCGTCGAGCCGCTGCCGGGACTGCGAGCCTATGGGTCTTATGCCGAAGGGTTCACTATCGCCGACGTCGGTCGAATCCTGCGCGGGATCACCGAAAGCAATGTCGACATCGACGATTTTCTCGCGCTTGAACCGGTCATCTCGAACAACCGGGAACTCGGGCTCGAGTGGAAACGCGGACCGGTCGATGCATCGGTGTCGTACTTCTGGTCATCTAGCGATCTCGGATCGATCCTTGTCCGCGGGCTCGACGGCATCTTCAGCGTGTCGCGCCAGCCGATCGAGATCGAGGGGTTGGAGGCGAGCCTGGCCTGGGCCACTCCGCTACCTGGCCTCACCGTGAGCGCTGCCTATGCCGCCATCGAAGGGCTGACCGACAGCAACGACGCGGACGTGCTGGTCAATAACGACCTCGACGGCGCCAACATCTCGCCCGACCGTGTGAACCTCGCCGCCGACTATCGTAGCGGTCCATTCTCTGCCCGAGTGCAAGGCAGGTTCTACCTCCCCCGGACGTTCAACGACGCGGCGACTGCAACCGACTTCGAAGGTTACGAGCTGTTCGATGCATGGATTGCCTATCGCACCGGCATCGGCGAGTTCGCGCTTTCTGCGCAGAATATCGGCGACAAATTCTACATCACTTATGACAGCGACACCGTACAGACGGCGAGCAACGACCGCTTCTATTCGGGGCGTGGGCGGACCTTCACACTGAGCTGGCGCGGCGCCTTCTGATGCAACTGCTCGCGCTCCTGCACCGCTGGACGGGCGGGTTTGCGGGCCTGTTGCTGGCCGTCATCGGGCTAAGCGGCACTGTGCTGGTGTGGGAGGGGGCGTGGGTCGGCCTGCCCGGCGCCAACGACCGGGTCGCCAATGACCCGGCGATGTTCGGTGCCGCGATCGAGGCGGCGCTCGCCGAGCGGCCGGGCCTGACGCGCATCACCTTCGCGAGCGAGGAACTGGGGCTCCACCATGCCGCCTACGAAGACGGCGGCGGCGCCTATTTCCGCCAGGACGGCGCGGTGGTCGCCATCTGGGACACGATGTGGGCCAGGCCCGAACTGTGGCTGTTCGACCTGCATCATTATCTGCTGGTGGGAGAAAGCGGGAAATACGCGACCGGCGCGCTCGGCATCTTGCTGGTCGCTTTCACCGTGACCGGGTTGATCCTCTGGTGGCGCACGCGCAAGACCTTCAAGTTCCGCCTCTGGCCCGCCCGGCTGACCCGCAGCGCCATTGTTCGCCAGCATCGCGACATAGGTGTCGTCGCCGCGCCCTTTCTCCTGCTTACCGCGCTGACAGGAACGTTCATGGTGTTCCCGGCGATCTCGGACGTCCTAACGGCGCCTTGGGCGGACAATGAGACGGTCGCTCCGAAACCGCCAGAGGATCTCGGCCCGGTGGGACCGCGGACGGATTGGGCCCAGGCCATGGACAATGCCCAAGCCGCCTTTCCGGACGCCGCTCCTCGTCGCCTGATGTTTCCAGCGCCGTCAGGGTCGCCACTGACCCTTCGGTTGAAGCAGCCGTTCGAATGGACGCCGAATGGCCGGACTTATGTCTGGCTCGATCCGGCCGATGGCGCTGTATTGGGAGTAGACGATCCGGCCATCGCCGACACCGCCTCGGCCATTGCGGAGAAATTCTACCCCGTTCACGCAGGCAAAGTGGGCGGCCTCCTCTGGCAGCTTGCGCTGACGTTTTGCGGACTTGCGCTCACTTTGCTCGGAACGCTCGCCACCTGGAGTTTCTGGTTCCGACCGATTTCCAAAGCACCCGCGAGACCCACGATGAAAGTAGGTCTGATCTAGGTCGCGAAGTAGTCACACGCAGCGCGCGCGGGCTTTTTCAGACGACTTTTCCCGGTCGCTTCATGATCGAGGGACCACGCCCGCATCGGCCCAGCTTCCGCCCAGCGCCCTGAACACGTCGATCTGGCTGCGCGAGATGCGCGCGTCCTGGTCGGCCAGTTCGGCGCGGGCCTCGGCCAGGGTGCGTTCGGCGTCGAGCAGTTGGAGCGAGTCGACGGTCCCTTCGCGTTGCTGGGCGCGTACGATGGACGCGGCTCGCTCGGCTGAGGCCTGGGCGGACTGGAGCGCGCGCCGCTGGTCGAGCGAGCGGGCATAGCGGGTCAGCGCGGTTTCGGTTTCCTGCAGGGCGGTCAGGATCGTGCCGTCGAAGGCGGCCAGCGATTCGTCGGCGCCGGCCTGGGCGGCGTCGATCCGGGCGCGGGCGGCTTCCTGGTTGGGGAAGGCCCAATTGATCAACGAACCGACGAGATAGCCGACCGAACCGCCGGTCAGGAGGTTGCCGATGCTGGTTGCGGTCGAACCGACGTCGCCGCCGAGAGTGATGCGGGGATAGAGGTCCGCGGTCGCCACGCCGATCCGGGCGGTGTCGGCGGCAAGCCTGCGCTCGGCGGCGCGAATGTCGGGGCGGCGCGCAAGCAGGGCGGCTCCGTCACCGACCGGCAGCGGCGCTTCGATCTCCAGCGCGAGCGAGCGTTCGCCGGCGACCGGTGGCAGTTCGGCCGGAGCGCGGCCGGTGAGCGTCGCGAGCGAGAACAACGCCGCGCGGCGCTCCGCCTCGATCCCTGGAATCTGCGCGGAGCGCTGATCGCGCAGCGTGCGGATGCGCGCGACCGCGAGGCCATCCTCGAGTCCGGCGTCATGGCGCCGCTCGGTCAGGCGGAGCGATTGATCCAGCAGGTCCACGATCGACCGCGCCACGGCCTCGCGTGCGGCCGCGCTGGCGGCGTCGGCATAGGCACGGGTGGTGTCGGCCACGACGACCACGCGAACCGCGTCGGCCTCTGCCTGGGTCGCGCCGAGGTCGGCACGTCCGGCCTCGATCCCGCGCGACACGCGGCCGAAGGCATCGACCTCGTAGGAAATGTCGACGCCCAGGTCGAAGAGCGCATCTTCCCGATCCGCCCCGGGCGCCCGCTGGTCGTCGGGCGTGCGAAGGTAGGACCCGCCAGCGGACAGATTGGCCTGCGGCAGCCGGTCCGACCTGGCGCCGCGCAGCGCCGCGCGGGCGCGGGCAATCCGCGCCTTGGCCTGGCGAATGTCGGTGTTGGCCGCCAGCGCGTCTGCCACCAGGCTGTCGAGGACCGGGTCGTTGTACATCCGCCACCAATCGCTGGGCAGCGGCGAGGGCGTGACGGCTCCTGTCTCGAGCGAAAGAAAGGGGCCGGTCGCCGCCGAGGGCAGGGGGGTATTGGCGACGTAATCCGGCCCCACCGCGCAGCCGGCAAGGACCAGCGCGGATAGGGAAACGAGGGTGAGCGAGCGAAGACGCATGGGAGCAGTCCTATTCGGCTGGAACGTGGGAGTGGGTGCCGCCGCGATCGGCGCGCGACCGGCTGCGCAGCGCAGCCAGGCGGTCGCCGAGCTCGCGGCAAACGACGTAGAACGTCGGAGTGAAGACCAGGCCGAAGCCGGTGACCCCGAGCATGCCGAAGCACACTGCGGTGCCCAGCGCCTGGCGGAGCTCGGCGCCCGCCCCCGTCGCCACGACCAGCGGCACCGATCCGAGGATGAAGGCGAAGCTCGTCATCAGGATCGGGCGCAGGCGGGTACGGGCCGCCTTGACCGCGGCATCGATCGGCGAGAGGCCCTCGAGCTCTTCACCCTGGCGGGCAAACTCGACGATCAGGATCGCGTTCTTCGCGGCAAGCGCGATCAGTACGACGAGACCGATCTGGGTGAGCACGTTGTTGTCCATGCCACGCAGGTTCACGCCCACCATCGCGGCCAGCAGGCACATTGGCACAATCAGAATGATCGCCAGCGGCATGACCAGGCTCTCGTACTGCGCGGCGAGGACCAGGAATACGAGCACGACGGCCAGCGCGAAGACCAGCATCGCGGTGTTGCCTGCGCTCGCCTGCTGGAAGGCGATCCCGGTCCATTCGGTCTCGTAGCCGGCGGGCAGGGCCTCGGCGGCGACACGCTCCATCGTCGCCAGCGATTGCCCGGAGGAGAAGCCGGGAGCGGTATCGCCGTCGATCGCCACGGCTGGCGCCAGGTTGTAGCGCGTGACCCGGTACGGCCCGGTAGTATCGCTCAGTTCGGCGACCGAACCCAGCGGGACCATCGCGCCGTTGTCCGAGCGGGTGTAGAGGTTGGCGATATCGGCCGCGTCATTGCGGAACGGCGCGTCGGCCTGCGCGGTCACGCGGTATGTGCGCCCGAGCAGGTTGAAGTCGTTTATGAAGGCGCTGCCGAGGTAGACCTGGAGCGTCTCGAACACCTTGCCGGGCGACACGCCGAGGATTTGCGCCTTGTCGCGGTCGATGTCGGCCCTGACCCGCGGCGTCCCGGTGTCGAAGAAGGTGTAGACCCCGGCAAGTCCCTGCTGCTGGTTGGCCTGGGCGATGACCGCGTTGGCGATGTCCTGCATCTTGCGATAGCCGGCGCCCGACCGGTCCTCGATCATCATCCGGAAACCCCCGGCCGAACCGATCCCCCGGATGACGGGAGGCTTCACGATCATCAGGCGGGCGGACTTGATGTCGGCGGTCGCCGCCTGCGCCTGCTGGATCAGGGTATCAATGTCCTGGCCGTTCGCGGCGCGGTCCTTGAAGTCGTCGAGCACCCAGTAAGCCGCGGCCGAGCTGGCCGACTGGGTTTCGGACGTGCCGTCGAAGCCCGACAGCATGACCGTGCCGGAAATCCCGTCGATCGGCAGCACGCGCTCGGCAACCTGCTTCATCACCGCGTCGGTCCGGGTCGTCGCCGATCCTGCCGGCAGCTGGATCACGGTCAGGAAATATCCCTGGTCCTGTTGCGGCACGAATCCCGTCGGCGTCCAGACGAGCGCGGCCGCGGTCAGCGCGATGAGGCCCGCATAGGCGGTCATCATCCGCCGCGGCATGCGCACCAGGCGCGCAGTGAGCGCGGCATAGCGGTCGCTGAACCGCTCGAACGCGTGGTTGAACCTGTCGCCGGCCCGCTCGATCGCGAGCCGCCAGCGCGGGGCATCGTGCGGAAGCGCCGCGTGGGGGCGCAACATGAGCGCGGACAGCGCGGGCGACAGCGTCAGCGAAACGACCAGCGAGATGATCGTCGCCGCCGAGATGGTCACGGCGAACTGCTTGTAGAATTCGCCCGACAGGCCGCCGATGAAGAGCGTGGGCACGAACACGGCGCACAGCACCAGCACGATCGCGATCAGCGCGGTGCCGACCTCGTCCATCGATCGGCGGGCGGCTTCCAGTGGCGAATAGCCGGCCTCGAGATTGCGCTCGACGTTCTCGACCACGACGATGGCGTCGTCGACCACGATGCCGATGGCCAGCACCAGCCCGAACAGGGAAAGATTGTTCAGCGAGTATCCCAGCATTGCGAGCACCGCGAACGTGCCGACCAGCGAGATTGGAATTGCCAGCACCGGGATCAGCGAGGCGCGGGCCTTCTGCAGGAAGGCCACGATCACCAGCACGACGAGGATGATGGCCTCGAACAGGGTGTCGACCACCGCGTCGATGCTTTCGGAGATGAATTCCGTCGGGTTGTAGACGATGCGGTATTCGAGGCCCGCCGGGAAGCTTTCCGACAGCTGCGACATGGTCGACTTGACCTCCTCGGCAGCCGCGAGCGCGTTCGATCCGGGCGCCTGGAAGACCGGGATGATGACCGAGTCCATCTGGTCGAGATAAGCCGACGTCGCGTAGTCCTGCGCGCCGATCTCGACCCGCGCGACATCGCCCACGCGGACCTGCCGGCCCTGCGCATCGGTGCGTATCACCACGTTGGAGAATTGCTGCGGGTCGGTGAAGCGGCCCTGCGTTTCCACGTTGAGCTGGAAGGCGCTGTCGGGGCTGGGCTGCTGACCGAGCGTTCCTGCCGCGACCTGCACGTTCTGCGAACGCAGCGCCTGAACGATGTCGCCGGCGGTCAGGCCGAGCGCGGCCGCCCGGCCCGGATCGATCCAGACGCGCATCGCCAGTTCGCGCTGGCCGAACAACTGGACGTCGCCGACGCCTTCGATCCGCGCCAGCCGATCCTTGATGCGGGTCTGCGCGTAGTTCGAAATGTACTCCCGATCGAGCGATCCGTCGGGCGAAATCAGGTTCACGACCAGGAGGAAGTCCGGTGTCGTCTTGCGGGTCACGAGGCCGAGGCGCTGGACTTCCTCGGGAAGCCGGGGCTCGGCGATGGCCACGCGATTCTGCACCAGCGTCTGCGCCTGGTCGAGGTCCGTGCCCGGCTCGAATGTGACAGTGATGGTCACCCGGCCGTCACCGGTCGACTGGCTGGAGAGGTAGAGCATCCGGTCTACGCCGTTGATCTCCTGCTCGATCGGATTGGCGACCGTATCGGCCACCGTCTCGGCGGAGGCGCCTGGATAGACGGCGGTTACCGTCACCGTCGGCGGCACGACTTCGGGATACTGGCTCACCGGCAAAAAGGCATAGGCGATCGCGCCCACCAGGGTGATGATCACTGCGATCACTCCGGCAAAGATCGGCCGGTCGATGAAGAAGCGGGACAGTTGCATGATATTGGCTCCGGGCCGCAGGATCAGTTGGCGGCGGTGGCGAGGGCCGGGGCCTTCGCTGGCGCGACCCTGCCGGGTTTCGGCCGGACGGTCTGGCCGGGCATGGCAAGCTGCACGCCGTCGATGATGACGCGGTCGGCCTTGGTCAGGCCCTTGCGGATCACGCGCAGGCCATCGACCAGCGGCCCAAGTTCGACCTCGCGTGTCGCCACGCCATTCTTGCGGTCGACCACCATCACCAGCTTTCGCGTCTGGTCGGTCGAAATCGCCGCGTCGGGCACCAGCAGCGCCATCTCGGTGCCGCCGGTTGCCATGCGCATGTTGCCGAACAGCCCTGGCGTCAGGAAGCCGTCGGGATTGCGAACCAGCGCGCGGGCGCGGATCGTGCCGGATCGCGCATCGAGACCGTTGTCGACGAAGTCGAGCGAACCGTGCCAGCGATAATCCGCCTCATCGGCCAGGCGGATGTCGACCGGAACGTTCGACGCCATTCCTTCGCGCCGGGTCTTGAGGAACGTGCTCTCCGAACCCTCGAAGTTGAAATAGATCGGATCCACGGCGTTGATCGTGGTCAGCAGGGTGGCGGCTTCACCACTGCCGGCGGCGACGAGGTTGCCGGCATCGATGCGGCGGTCGGAGATCCGGCCGGATATCGGCGCCCTGACGGTCGCGAACTCGACGTCGAGATTGCGTGAGCGAACCTGCGCCTGTGCGGCGGCAAGGGCGGCCTGGTGGGCGCGCACCTCGGCCTGCAGCCGGTCGATCTCGTTGGCTGCTACCGCATCCTCGGCAACGAGACGTTGGGCCCGCGCGAGGTTGCTTCGGGCGAGGGTAAGCGCGCTCGATGCGCTGGCGACATTGGCTTGGGCTTCGGCCAGGCTGGCCCGGAACGGGCGCGCGTCGATGCTGAAAAGAGGGGCTCCGGCCCGCACGAACTGACCATCGGTGAAGTGGACCCCGACGACTTGGCCCGAGATGCGCGGACGGACCTCGACGGCGCGGCTGGGCTCGAACCGACCGATGAATTCGTCCCAACCGGTCACTTCGCGCTGCAGCGGGGTTGCAACCGTCACCTCGGGCGGGGGCGGGGTGGCGGCAGGCGCGTCTTCGGTGCGCAGCAACCACCAGGCGGCCAGGATCGCAGCCAGAATGGCGGCGATCATGATCGGGCGCCTGCTCCGTTGCTGAGCGGGCTGGCCGATGTCGGTCGCCGCCAATTCGATCGGTTGCATCGTGGCGGGATAGCCGTCGACGAACTCGCCGCTTTGGGAATGGCTGCTTTCGCGTTGACCGTCGTGGCGATCGAATGGCGTGTCGAACATGCGTATACCCCTCGCCCCGCAGGGCGCTTCATCCCGATCCCGAAAGCGAGCGCTTCGGAAGCAGCAGTTGCGGACAAGGCCGGAGCGGAGGGATGCGCGATGCAGGCCCCGCGCCCTTCCCGACAGCATTGCCATCAGGTGGGCCAGACTTCTGTACCGCTAAGTATGTAATCTGAGGTTCAGGTCAAGCGCTAATTTTGTACCGACCGATATTTTTTTCTGAAACGGTCGAAACCGGGCTTTAGCGGGAGGGCCAGATTGCCAGTGTCGCGCTCGCTACACTCTCGAGTTCGGCCCGCGACATGCCGGACTTGGCCTGCACCGAGAGCCCCTGCAGGACCGTCTTGAGATAATTGGTCAGGGCTTCGGCATCCGCCGGGCCCGTGAAATCGCCGGCCGTAATCCCCGTTTCGATCCGCTCGACAAGCGCCCGATGGGTATTCGCCGCGATGCCTTCGATGTGCTGGCGTATCGTCGACGTTTCCGCTCCGCAGGTCACCGTAGCCATCACGCCGAGGCAACCGCGGCAATCGCCGCTCACCAGTTCGATGGCGCCGTTCAGGAGATTGGCGACCATCCCCTTGGTGGTCGGGGCGGACAGGGCCTCGTGAATGTAATTCAGCTTTTCGCGCTCGTAGAGGTCGAGCGCCTGGGTGAAGAGTTCTTCCTTGTTGCCGAACGCCGCGTAGAGACTGGGCCGGGTAATCCCCATTGCATCGGTCAGATCGGACATCGATGCGCTCTCGTAGCCCTTCTCCCAAAACACGCGGAGGGCTGCCGCCAGGGCATCCTCGACGTCGAATTCCCGTGGGCGACCGCGGACTGCTACGTTTTCCATATCGGTCGGTATATATTGATGCCGTCGGAAAGTGCAAGCTTGCCGACGGGCTGCCGTCGCTGAGCTTTGGCTGTTGCGTGCGCGCTTCGGCCTGCGCGCCCACTTTGACGTCAAAGCCTACTACGCATATGAAAGCGCAACCAAAGAGGGGTGTGGCGGACGTGAAACTGCTCAATCGTTGTATGGCAGCAATGTCGATCTTCCTCGTTTCGCCTGCGATGCATCCACTCCTCCCGCTGCACGAGGCAACCGACGCTGTCGCTGATCGCGACCTTCTCATAGATGCGGCAAACGCGTTCATCGATGCCATCGTCGTGCACCGCGATGTCGCAAGCCTGAGCACGACCCGCGGCGCTCGCTGGACTGAAAACGGCTCCGTGATCGACGCGTCCGAAAGCCGCCTCGTGTCCGCACAGACCATCGGATACCGCCTGATCTTTGCGGACGAACTGACCGGCCAGGTCGCATTCTATGGCGCGGTTTCAGAGCCGGGCGGCGGCAGAGCGGCTGTGTTCGTCCGTCTGAAAACCGTGCGAAGGGAGATCGCCGAAGTCGAAATCGTCCATGCCCGTCAAGGGGAAGCATCGCTGTTTCGGCCCGAGGCCATGACCCTTCCCGATCCGATTTATGCAGAAACAGTGCCCGCCGACAAGCGCAACACGCGAGCCGCCCTGATTGCCGCCGCGCAAGCATATTACGATGGCATCGAGGCGGCGGACGGCTCTCGCGTCCCGGCCGCACCGGGGTGTTACCGTGTCGAAAATGGGGTCGACACGCATATCGAACCCTCGCTCCAACTGAGCGGTCATTGCAACGCGGGCCTGGCGAATTTTACCTGGATCAAGCCGGTACGCGATCGCCGCTTTCCCATCGTCGACGAAGAGCGGGGCCTGGTCTGGGCGATCGTGGTGATGGATATCGCGGGCGGGCCCTACCAGACTATGATCGATGGGCGCCCGACGCAGGCCGTGCGGCCGCCGCGTTCGATCATCGTGGGCGAACTGTTCAAGGTCGTCGGAGGGCGCATCAGGCGCATGGAGGTGGTCATGCGCAACGTGCCCTACGGCAGCGGGACCGGTTGGGCTGCATAGGGGCCGGCCAAACCTCCTTTACAGGCAAACACAACTGCATTATGGAAGCGCAACCATTTCGGGCTTGGGAGAGCATGTTGGGCGTTCGGAAAATACTTGCGGTGCTGTTGGTGGGCGTGACCCTATCGACGGGCTCCGCCTCGGCGCATCACAGCTTCGCCATGTTCGACAAGTCGAAGGAGCGGTGGATCGACGCCACCGTCGACCAGTTCCAGTGGACCAACCCTCACACGTGGATTCAGGTTACGTCGCGCGGCGAAGGGAAGGCCGTTCGCTGGAGCCTCGAGGGCGGTAGCCCCAACATCCTTTCGCGCAACGGCTGGAGGCGCTCCTCGCTGAAGCCCGGCGAGAAGGTCAGGGTCCTGTTCTATCCGCTGCGCGACGGCAAGCCCGGCGGCAGCTTCGTCGAGGTGCACAAGACCGACGGCACGGTGCTGTATTACCATGGCTGAGGCGCGTCTGGCTCTTCTGGGCCGGTTCCTCGCGGTGAGCTGCGCGCTGGTGCCCCTGCCTGCGATCGCGCAGACCGATGCCGAGGTGGCCGAAGTGGTGGACGCTTCGCGGCCCAGCGACCCGCGCGATTTTTCGGGCGTGTGGATGAACGACTTCACCTTCGACGAACGGCTCCGCCGCGCCGGCTTGAAGCGGCTCGAGGACGATCCCGGTCCGCCGCCTCCGCCCGCGGTCGAGGACTTGCCGCTGACGTCCGAGTATCGCGAGAAATATCGCGCGATCCAGGCGGAGCGCGCGAAGTTGGCCGAAGGGGCCGAGCCCTGCGCCTGGCCGGGCATGCCGCGGATCATGGTCTACCCCTATCCGTTCGAGGTGCTCCACACGCCGGGCCGCATCACCTTCATCTTCGAAGCGGACAACCAGATCCGCCGCATCTTCCTCGACCGGAGCGAGCACCTTCCCGAGGACGATCTCGATCCGACGTACAACGGGGATTCCATCGGCCGCTGGGAAGGCGACACGCTGGTCGTCGACACCGTCGGGTTCCACGAGCACACGCTCATTCCCCCGGGGCTACCCCACAGCGGCGCGATGCGCATCGGCGAACGAATTCGCTACCTCGACAGCGACACGATCGAAGTGCGCATGGTCATCGAGGATCCGGAGGCGCTGACGCGGCCGATCGAGCAGCGGGTGATCTACTCCAAGCGGCCCGACTGGCGGATCCGCGAATACAGCTGCCTGGAAAACAACCGCGACGCCCCCGACGCGCAAGGCGAACGGTCCGGCGGGGTTGTCGAGCAGTAAGGTTTCACACGGCGCGAGGGCGAACAGCCGCCGGCGGCGATTGCGAATTGAAGGGTCGGAGAGGGTTATGAGAAACAAGCAACTGGCGATCGGGGCGATGATGCTGGCCTGCCTCGCGGGAGGAGCCTCGGCGCATCACTCCTTCGCGATGTTCGATCAGACGCGGACCATCCGCCTGAAGGGGACCGTGCGCGAGTTCCAGTGGGTCAATCCGCACACCTGGGTCCAGTTGATGGTACCGACCGGCGGCAAGACCGTCGAGTGGAGCATCGAGGGCCGCAGCCCCAACGGGCTTGCCCGGCGCGGCTGGACCCGCAAGACCCTGGAGCCGGGCGACAACGTCACCCTGATCGTCAAGCCGCTCAAGAACGGCAAGCCGGGCGGCGCGATCGTGCGGGTGGTCTTCGCCGACGGGCGCGAGCTCAACGCGGATACGCCGACCGCCGTCGACACCGACGAGGAGGGCGTGCGCCGGTGACACGCTTCTTTGCATCGATCGGCGCAGTCTCGCTTCTCGCGCTGGCGACGCCGGCCCTGGCGCAGGTCGAAGCCGCGCCGGCGCAGACCGTCATTGCGACGAGCACCGTGGCACCGTCCGCTCCGGCCGATTTCAGCGGGCTGTGGGCGATATCGAACAACAGTGTTCGCGGCGCGCTCGATGCCGAACTGAAACCGATCACCGGCGGCCTCCTCACTCCCGAGGGCGAGAAGCGCAAGGCCGAGTCCCGCCCGGCGCTCGACCCAAGTGCCCTGTGCCTTCCCTCGATGCCGCGCCACCTGGGCGGCCCCTATCCGATCCAAATCCTGCAAACGCCGCGATACCTGGTGATGCTGTTCGAATGGGATACGATCTTCCGCGTCATCTACCTCGACGGGCGGCCCCATCCCGACCCGGACGTAGAGACCCGCTGGCTGGGTCATTCCGTCGGCCGCTGGGAGGGCAGCGATCTCGTGGTCGAGACGACGAACTTCAACGGCAAGACCTGGCTCGCCGGCGATGGGACGCCGATGTCCGAAAGCGCCCACCTGACCGAGCGGTTTCGCCGCACGAGCCCGACGAACCTGGAAATCCTCACCGAGTTGAAGGACCCCGAGATCCTGGCGCAGCCGCAGTTCTCGAAGCTGGTCTATAACCTGAAGGACGACTGGGAGCTCAAGGAATACTTCTGCACCGAGGGTAATCGCGACAACGTGTTCAATGCGGATCCGGACAACCCCGGCTCGCTCGAACTCGAAGACGAGTTTCCCGACCAATAAGCGAACCATAAGCTTTCGGAATACGACCCGCCTACGAAGCAACTTGGTTAAAAAGACAGCGCTACCATTCATGACGGAAAGACATTCGCATGGTCGGTATCGATAGAACAAACAGGGAGAGGGAATGATGAATACGAACCACCTGCGGCTCCTGCCGTCGACGGTCAGCCAGGGATCGCTCGCAATCGCACTGGCGCTGGGTCTGGCGCTTCCCGCTGCCGCGCAGGACGCTTCCGATAACGGCGCCGATGCGGTCGAAGAAAGCGCGTCTACGGCGATCGACGAGGAGATCATCGTCACGGGTTCGCGCGTCGCCCGCAGCGGCTTCACCGCACCCACGCCGGTTACCGTTCTGGGCGCCGAACAGCTCGGCAAGCTGGCGGACACCAATATCGCGGATTCGCTCAACAGGATTCCGTCTTTCCGGCCGCAGAACACCCCCACGACGCAAGGGCTCGGCCAGGCGAACCTGGGTAGCCAGCTGCTCGATCTGCGCGGCATCGGCGCGACGCGCACGCTGGTCCTGGTCGACGGGCGCCGCCACGTACCCACCACCACGGGCGGGACGTTCGACCTCAGCCTGGTGCCCAGCAACATCATCGAGCGGGTCGAGGTCGTCACCGGCGGCGCGTCGGCGGCCTACGGCTCCGATGCGGTGGCCGGCGTCGTCAACCTGATTACCGACGGCCGGCTCGACGGGATCAAGGGCGAAGTCCAGTACGGCATCTCGAAAGAGGGCGACAACAAGGAATTCGCCGCGAACCTGTCGTTCGGATCGGACCTGTTCGGCGGGCGCGGCCACATCGTGATGGCCGGCGAGTACAGCCGCAACGGCGGGGTGGGCGATTGCTTCACCCGCAAGTGGTGCTCACCCGATGGACTGGCGGACGGATACACCATCGCCAATCCGGGCGGCGCCGGGGCGGGGGGCTTTCCCGCGAACGTGATCGGCCTGGTCAAGGTGGCCAACATGACGCCCGCCGGTATCGTTACCGCCGGTCCGCTGCGCGGCGTGCAGTTCAACGCCGACGGCTCGATCAATCCCAACCGCTTCCAGTACGGCCAGCTTTCGACGACCGTGTCGGTCTACATGCTCGGAGGGGAGGGCAAGAACTACTTCCACGAAGGGCTCAACATCCTGCCCGAGTCCGAGCGGTTCGCCGTTTACAACAACCTGTCCTACGGGGTGACCGACTCCATCACCGCCAAGCTCGCCGTTTCCTTCGGCCAGATCACGGCCAAGACGAACGCTGCGCGACCGCTCGACAGCGGGGCCCTGACGATCCGGCGCGACAATGCGTTCCTCCCGGCCGGTCTCGCCGCGCTGATGGACGACCCTAATCAGGACGGAAACAAGGCCGATGCGCTCGCCAGCGTGGCGTTCGGCCGGGTGACGACCGAAGGCGGCTTCCCGCGTACCGTGGCCAAGCGCAGCGCACTGCGGGTGGTCGGCGCGCTGGAGGGCAGCATCGGGCCGGCATGGGACTGGGATGTCTATTACCAGATCGGCCGCGCCGACAGCGACCAGAGCACGACCCGCAACAAGATCCAGGCGAATTTCGTTCGCGCGATCGATTCGGTCCGCAACGCGCAGGGCGTTGCCGTCTGCCGTTCGAGCCTGAGCGATCCGACCAACGGCTGTTCGCCGATCAACCCCTTCGGCATCGGGAAGATTTCCGATGCGGCGCTCAACTATGCGCTGGGCACTTCGATGAACAGTTTCAAGTACGTTCAGCACGCCGCGGCGGCCAACGTCACCGGCGAGCTGTTCGAAGGATGGGCCGGGCCCATCTCGCTGGCCGCCGGTGTCGAATGGCGCCGCGACACGGTGGAAGGGGTGAGCGACCCGGTGTCCACCGCGAACGGGTTCTTCAACAACAACACCGCGCCGATCAACGGCAAGATCAGCGTGATCGAAGGCTACGCGGAATCGGTCATCCCGCTGGTTCGCGACCTGAGCTTCACCCACCTGCTGGAACTCAACGGAGCGGTCCGCCAGACGCACTACGCGCGGGAAAATTCGTTCAATCCGCAAACGACGGTGAATGCGACGACCTGGAAGGTCGGCGCGGTGTGGGAGCCCGTCGAGGGCGTGCGCCTGCGCGCGACGCGCTCACGCGATATCCGCGCGCCTAACCAGGTGGAGTTGTTCTCCGGCCGGGCGAGCGGACAGAACTTCATTTCCGATCCGGTGACCAAGCAGCAGTACAACACCCGGGTCTTCACCAGCGGCAACCCGACGCTGGACCCGGAGAAGGCGAACACCAAGACGGCCGGCATCGCGCTGCGTAGCCCGCCCGGCATGATTCCGGGGCGGCTGAGCCTTTCCGCCGATTATTACGACATCAACCTGAAGGGGGCGATCGCCACCTTGGGCGGCCAGCTGATCGTCAATCGCTGCTTCGGCGGCAGCGCGGAATTCTGCGCGCTGCTGACCCGCGATCCGGTGACGAACTTCCTGACCGAGGTCGTCAACCAGAACCTCAACCTGACCAGCCTGCGGTCGCGCGGCTGGGATTTCGAGTTCAACTACCAGCTTCCGCTCAGCGAGATCGGTTCGTTGCCGGGCGATATTTCGCTCAGGGTCCTGGCCAACCGTGCGCTGGAGCTTTCGACGACCGATTCCGCCGGGGTGACGACCGACCGCGCGGGCCAGACCGGCCGTCCGGTTTCGCAGGAATCCGGCGTCCCGGACTGGACGGTGAATACCGACCTCACGTTCAGCACCGGCCCGTTCAGCGCCACGGTGCAGGCACGGTATTTCACGGGCGGGGTGTACAACGTCACGCTCGTGGGGCCGGAAGATGCAGGCTACTCGGTCACCGCGGCCAACAGCATCAACACCAACCGCATTCCCGGTCGGACCTACATCAATCTGGCGGCATCCTACGAGTTGACCCCCCGCTTCGAACTGTTCGGCGCGGTCACCAACCTGTTCGATGCCAACCCGCCGATGGCGCCGTCTTCGGTGGGGCCGTACAATTCCGTTCTCTACGATCCGATCGGGCAGACCTTCCGGGTCGGCCTGCGGGCGGAATTCTAGCCGATGGATGGGCAACCGGCGGCCAGCCGCGCGGGCGAGGGGCTGGTGCGCTTCGCCGGCGTCGGCAGGGCCGCCGGACCAGCCCGCTCGGCGCCAAGTTTCAATTCCTTGGACGCAGGATCGGGCGCCGCGCGATGCGTCTCCGATCTCGGGATGTGAAAGCGTGAGGGTAGCAATGAAGTTCGTGATTGGTGCCATGCTGTTGGGCACTGCCGGGGCATGGGCTCTCGGCTCGGCGTGGCGCGAAGACTCCGCGGGACGCCAGGATGTGGCGCAGCTTGCGGTTGCGCCGGAAGTCGCGGCCGCGGCGGAAGCGGGCATACCCGTCTGGGCAGCGCAATACGATGCATCGCGGATCGAGTTCGCGAGCACGATATCGGGCGCGCCGATGACCGGCTCTTTCGGACAATGGGACGCGCAGATAGCCTTCGACCCGGCCAATCTCGCTGCCTCGCGCGTGGCGGTGACGATCGACCTGGCATCCGCGCGCACGGGCGACGAGGCGCGCGACGAGATGCTGCCGGGCTCGGACTGGTTCGATGCCGGTCAGTTTCCGCATGGCACCTTCAAGGCAGACAGCTTCCGCTCGCTCGGGGCCGACCGCTACGAAGCCTTGGGCCAGCTTTCGATCCGCGGCGTGCAACGCCCGGTCACCCTGCCGTTCACGCTCGCCATCAAGGGCGACGAGGCGACGATGAGCGGCGCACTCACCCTTGATCGCAGGGACTTCGGGCTGGGAAAGGCGCAGTTCGCGGCAGTCGACGTGGTGCCCGCCGCCGTCGAGGTGAAGATCGCATTGAAGGCCAGGCGCGCGCAGGGGCTGCGCGCCGACGCGGCGGGCTTCGGCCAGGCGGCGACGGCCGATGGCGGGGCGGGGCAGTCCTGCACCTACGGCCCCTATTGGGGCGACGACTATCGGCCCAAGCCCCAGTTCGCCGGCCAGACCCGCGCTCCGGCGGCCAAGCGGACAAACGTCAGGCTGGAAACGCTCGCCGACCTCGACACCGCGTGGTCGATCGCATTCCTGCCCGATGGGAAGATGCTGGTAACCGAACGGCCCGGCCGCATGCGCATCATCGACCGCGATGGCCGCATGGGCGCACCGATTGCCGGGCTGCCGCCGATCAAGGTGATCGCCAACACGGGTCTCTACGATGTCGCTCTGGACCCCGGCTTCAAGCACAATCGCCGTCTGTACTTCGGCTATTTCGCCCCGGCGAAGGGCGAGGCGCCCACTGTCGAGACCGACCGCGCGCGGTGGACCGCATGGATGCATCTCTCGCAGCCGGAGCGCGACCGCCAGAGCATCGGCATGCAACGGATCGCGAGCGCGAGGCTCTCCAAGGACGGTACGCGCCTGGAAGACGTCAAGGTGATCGCGCAGCAGGCCGGGCTCGACGGCCGCATCGCGGTGGGCCGCGATGGCAAGGTCTACATCACTGCCGGGACGATCGCGGCGGGCGACATGGAGGTCGACGATTTGCCGCAGCGGCTGAACTACACCTACGGCAAGGTCCTGCGCATCAACCGCGACGGGACGATCCCGCGCGACAACCCCTTCGTCGGCCGCAAGGGCGCGGTCCCCGCGATCTACGCCTACGGCCTGCGCGATCCGCAAGGCGCGGCGATCAATCCGGTGACAGGCGATTTGTGGACCGTCGAGCACGGCCCGAGGGGCGGCGACGAACTGAACATCATCCGCTCCGGCCGCAACTACGGCTTTCCGACAGTTAGTTACGGACGAAACTATTCTGGCACTTTCATCAACGGCGGGGCGACGGTGCTAAAGGGGACCGAGCAGCCGGTCTATTTCTGGACCCCCTCGATCGCCCCCTCCGGTATGCACTTTTACAACGGAACCCTGTTTCCCGAATGGCGCGGCAACCTGTTCGTCGGCGCAATGGCCGGCAAGCGCCTGATGCGCCTCGTGCTCGACGGTAACCGTGTGGTCGGCGAGGAGCAGATGCTCACCGACCTTTGCGAACCGATCCGCGATATCGAGGAGGGACCCGACGGCGCCCTCTACCTGCTGACCAAGGGGCCGAAGTCGAAGCTGCTGCGCCTCACCCCTTCGCGCAGCTGACGTCGCCAGTGTCCCAGAGACGAGCGGTTCGCTATCATGCGGTGAGCATCGCACTGCATTGGTCGATCGCCGCCGCCATCGCCGTTCTTTACGGCCTGGGTTGGTGGATGACCGACGCGGTGCATGATCCTGAGCGCGTCATCGCGGCGTTCGCGGGCTATCAGGTCCATAAATCGCTGGGCCTGACGGTCCTCGTTTTGTCGCTGGTCCAGCTCGCCTGGCACTTCGCTCATCGGCGACCGGCCTTGCCCGCGCGGATGACCCGGTTGGAGCGCTTGCTCGCCAAAAGCATGCATGGCTTGCTTTTCGCACTGATGATCATGCTGCCGTTGTCGGGATGGTTGTACGTGTCGGCCGGGTGGGATGTCAGGGGAGGAGCGCCTCTTGCCATTCCCACCTTTTGGTTCGGCGCATTCGAATGGCCTCACATCCCCGCGATCGCCGATCTTGAGACTCCTGCACGCGCGGCGGTGGCACAGGCAGCTCTCAGGGCGCACGACTGGCTTGGTTGGGTGGGGCTCGTGCTGATCGCGGGGCATGCGCTCGCGGCGTTGCATCATCATTTCCACGTGCGCGACGCCGTGCTCTGGCAAATGCTGCCGATAGGTCGCCGGCCGGAGCTGGGCGACGGCTCCTGACCACTGCGAAAAGAGTTCGCTTCCAAATGACGGTGGGCCGCATTAGGTCACCAGAATTGCGGCTACCCTGGCGTACCTTTCCGGTTGCATGAGGAGGAGCGAGTACGCTTGGTCACGACCGGACGCCCGACCCTAGAGGACGTTGCCTCTCTCGCCGGCGTCGCTCCCGTCACTGTTTCGCGTGTCGTCAACGGCAGTGAACAGGTCAGGGAAAAGACCCGCCAGAAGGTCATGGCCGCGATCGAACAGCTTGGATACGTTCCAAATCGGCTTGCAGGCGGCCTGGCATCGGCGCGCAGCAGAACGATCACGCTGGTCGTCCCTGCCAGCTACCTCAGCACCGCGAACTTCCTGCGGGGCGTCATCACCGCGGCGACGGACGCAGGGTATCACGTCTCCGTCGGCTTCTCGGGATCGTCGCGGAAGGAAACCGAGCGTGCGGTTCGCGAAGCGCTCAGCCGATGCCCCGAGGGAATGATCATCGTAGGCGGCTTTCTCGATGAACCGGTCCGACAACAGATTGCAGCGGCTAACATACCGGTCGTCGAAGCATGGGAAATCCCGCAAAAACCTGTCGACATGGCGGTCGGGTACTCGATCACCGCCTTGGGACACAGGATAGGGCGCTATTTGCTCGACCGTGGGTATGTGCGGCCGTTCATGGCGTGGTCGAACAACCCCCGCGCCATGGTTCTGCGCTATGCGATCAATCAGGTCATGCTCGATGCCGGGCTGGAAGAACCGCAGCACGCCGATTACGAATTTCCCGGCACCTTTCCCGATGGTATCAACGCGGTCGGCCGCATCGCCGAGATAGAGCCTCAGCCCGACGTCCTGCTCGCGATGTCGGACTGGGTTGCGCACGGCGCCATCTTCGAGGCGACCCGGCGCGGCTGGCGGGTGCCGCAGGATCTCGCAGTCGTCGGATTTGGCAACCAATCCTTCGGCGAATTCCTGTCTCCGTCGCTCACGTCGGTCAATATCAATGGCGAACTCGTCGGAACCCTGTCGGTCTCATTGATTTTGAAACGGCTGCGTGGACAGCCCGTCGAGCAGCCCGTCATCGATGTCGGCGCCGAGCTCCTGGTGCGCGAGAGTTCGTAAGCCGCCAAGGCTCACATCATGGGAAGCCCGAGGGCCATTCCTATCGTGCAGGCGGCAAGGAACGTCCCCAATGGCAAGGGCGAGGATGGACCAGCCAGCTTTTTTGCGCGCAGAACCGCGTAGACGGCAATCCCCAGGCAGCTTGCGCCGAGCAGCAGGAGCGGCAGGTTGCCGAGCCCGCACCATAGTCCGATGGCGCCGAAGAGTTTCTTGTCGGCGCCGCCGAGGCCGTTACGCCCCTTGAGGGAGCGGTAGCCCCAAGCCACGGCCCAGAGCACTCCGAACCCCGCCGCCCCTCCGGCAAGTCGCTCCCACAACTCGACGCCTTCCGGTGCGGGTGCGATCAGCGCTGCGACCGCAGTTGCAGCCACCAGATGATTTGGCAGCCAGAGGTAAAGGGCATCGAACACTGCGAGAACCAGCAGCAACCAGACGAGGGGGGCAAGGAGGGGCTGTCCGACTGCGAAAAGCCACGCACCGCACAGTGCACTTGCGACTTCGAGCGCGAGATGCTGCCGGGAAATCCGCTCGCCACACTTCGCGCATTTCCCGCGCGAAAGCAGGATTCCGGCAAGGGGGATGATGGCATGCCAGGGAAGTGTGGTCCCGCATGCGTCGCAAACCGAACGCCCGGTGTTCGCGCTGCCCCCGCGCGGAAGCCGCCAGAGGACGGTGGCAAGGTAGCTTCCGGCGACACTTCCGAGGATCGCACCCAAAGCGGCAAGCAGGATGGTGTCGCTGGGCATCGATCTGCCTTTACGGCGCTCTGCGGTGCGATGGAACACGGGTCTATTCGCCCGGTCGCTTCTGGTGCCGCAGGCGGGGCGGTCGCTTCAGTCGAGCCCCGGCGCGCGATCAGGGCAGAGGCGGTGCTCCCAGGGGCGGTGCGCCGCGCCACCGGCGAAGAGGGACCGCTTGCGGAACGCCTTCGACTGACCGGCGATAAAGCAGGGTCGTCAGGCGCTGCTTCGACCTGCCGATGGTAACCCCCGCGCGGGACCAGAAGTAGCTCGACGTCGTCCCTGCACCGGGTGGGGTAAAACTTCCCACCTCGGCCAATGTCCTGTCGGTCAGAATTTCCCTCTCGCGCCGTGCCACGATCGCATTGGCGCGCCCGGCATTTCCGACCAGAACGGTGACAAGCTCGGGCGGCGCGCTGTTGAGGTTCACCGTGGTCCCGGGCGGCAGGGCCGTGGCCAGCGTGGCGAGCCGTACGATGTCGGGATACGGGACGCCGGCCGCCTCGAGCTCGTTCAGGCTGCGCAAGCCCTGCCGCTCGATAACCGCGCCGGCGATCTGCGTCTCGCGTTCCGCCGGGAGACCTAGTTGCGCGACGATGGCCCGAAGTATCGAACGCGAAACGAGATCGCCCCGCGCCAGATTGTTGAGATTGAAGCGGTCCTGCGCGTCGGTCAGAACGAAATCGAACGTACCGTTGTCGATCTTCCGGTCGTTCTCGGCAATGGCCCCCCACGCTTCGAGCCTGCTGTCGCTTTCGGATCCTTCGACCAGATCCCGCCGCAGGGCAACGACGGCCGACAATTCTGCCCCCTTCGCGGTCGCCTGCGCCTGCGCGACCTCGCGCATCTGGATGGCAAGAGCCATGTCGCCGTCGTCTCCGGCGATCATGACGGCGAGAATGGACGTGGCGAGCATGACGATGACCAGGACGTTGATCAGGATCGTCCCGTCCTCTCCCGGTGGGATCTGCTTCATGGTCGCACCGTGGGCAATTCGATCACCCGCCGCACCGGGCCGGAAGTTTCGTTGGCGCGTGGCGCAAGCTCAAGGACGATCTCCAGCGCGCGCGGCATGGGCTGATCGGCAGCCACGACCTGCGGAATCGGCTCCCACTGATCGTTGAGCAGGACCCGCATCGTCAGGCTCTGAACCCCATCGAGCAGGATCGCCTCACTTTCGCCCGAACCGCGCGAAATCGCCCCATCGGCAAAAGCATAGGCCACTTCATACTCGCCGCCAGCGCTGGCGCGCACGATCTGCACCGTGCCGTCTTGCGCGAACGGCCCTTCGGTCATCTGCTCAAAGTCGGCGGAAAGGAGATAAAGCGCCCGCTGGACCTGCGCCAATCGGGCACCGCGCACCTCGGTTCGCTCCTGAACGTCCACCACGGTGGTCACCAGGCTGACGCCGGCCAGCGATATCAGCGCGAACAGGACAAGCGAGATCAGGACTTCGATCAAGGTGAAGCCGTCGCTTCCGTCGGCGGAAGGACCGTGCGACGGCTCCATCAGGCCGCGGGATGAACCTTGCGGACGCCCGTCGTGGCCACTTCCAGCACGACCATCTCACGCGCCGCGCTGCCGTCTTCCCGAAAGCGGACATGACCGCACACGCCGGCGAATCCATCGCCCGAAAGCACCGCAGAGCGATCGAGCGCCCCGGTCAAGCGCATCCGGCGTACTGCCATCGCGGCGTCGTAGGCCAATGCCGAGATGAGGCCGGGTCGCGTTCCGATGCGCTTTTCGTACTCGTTCGCGAATGCCGAGAAACGCTCGGGATCGGCGGCCGAGAGCCAGGTTCCTTGCAGTGCGCCGTAATCGGAAGGATCCAGATCGAGCTCGGCAAAGGCGCCGAGGGCTTGGACGCCGATGGCTGCGATCTCGGGCATGAGCCTTGCAAGCGATTCCTTGTCGGCCATCAGGACCGCGTCCGGATAACCGTCGGTCGAGCCGGCGACCGATTGAGGCAAGCCGGTCTGCGGCGAAAACGTCGAGACTTCGAGGCCGAGCGATTGCGCTTCGGCTCGAGCGGCCTCGTTGACCTGGCTGCTCCAGGCGCCCGGCAAATCGGCGACGGCGACCCGGCGGATACCTCTGCCAGCTGCGTAGCGCAGGACCGACGATACCGATTGGCGCGCTGTGATGCCCAGCATGAAAGCGCCGCTCTCTCTCAGGGCGGCGTCATTTCCGAAAGCCACCACGGGAATTCCCGCCGCAGCGGCGACCACGCCGCGCACGGAACCCGAGTGTACGGGACCTAAAATGATCCCGGCGCCCTTCTTGCGCGCCTGCTCGGCCGCGGCGGCGGCCCCCTCAGCAGTGTCGCCGGTGTCGAACACGATCAGCTCGCCTGCTTTATTATCGCCTTGCGCGAGCAGGGCTGCGCGTTCCATGCTGCGCCCCAACGCGGCGAGGTCGCCGGACTTCGGAATCAGCAGGGCTGCCGGCGGCGACTTTTTCGCCGCCGTTGCCGCCCCCGACCAGGAAAGTGGCAGCGACGATGCAATCAGGAATGACGGGACGGATTGCAGCAGCCGACGTCGATCCACTCGCACTTCAGGATGCTCCCGTTCGCCACCGGCGCTGGCGCCGGCCAAAGACAATATTCATCGCGATGGGTCTGATAGCATACATTTTCGCGCTTATCGCGTTCATTCCCGCCGAGGCGGTGCTGGACGAAAACGACGGCTTCCAGGTCGGCGGGACAATCTGGAACGGCAATGCCGTGCTGGGCGGAACGGTGCAGGCCGACTGGGCCGTAAGTCCGATCGACAGCATTTCGAGATTGGCGTTCAGCGCACGAGTCCGCATCACCGGAGGGGGCAGCGATCTGACAGGACTGATAACCCAACGTGGCGAACAGTTCGGAATTGACAACCTGTCCGGCCAACTCGGAGGCGGCACGCTCGAGGCACTGTTTCCGCGCTTGCCGGTGCGCTGCAGCTTCGAAGGCAGTCTGCGGATCGAGCGCTTGAGGCTGGGCGGGCAGGGCCAGACGGCGGAGGGACAGATGTTGACCGGACCGGTCTCATGCACGGCCAAGCAGCTCGCCGGCGTGCCGGTGAATTTCCCCTCCCTTGCCGGACGGATTGCTCCCAATGCGAACGAATCCACCGGATCGATCGCGACGACGGGTGCGCAAGCGGTGTCGCTTGTCGAAGTGCGCCTGTCTCCCAAGGGCGCACTGAGCATCTGGCCCACCCAGATGGCCATCACCCGCGCGCCGTTCCTGGCGGGATTGCGCTACGATACGGTGGTCGACTGATCCGCGCGACTAGATTGCCAGGTCGTTCAGCCCGATGATTGGCATGAGGATTGCCATCACCATCAGCAGCACCATACCGCCCATCAGCAGCAGGACGATGGGTTCCACCAGCGAAACGATTACCTGGAGCTGCTCCTCGACTTCGCGGTCGAGCTCCCCCGATGCCTTATGCAACGCGATACCGAGCTTGCCGCTGGCTTCGCCGCTTGCGACGATCGCAACCAGCATCGGGGGCAGGATGTCGGCCTCCCGCATGGCGTGACTGACGCTGTCGCCTTCCCGCACCTTGTTGGCCACGCCTTCCATGCTCGTGCGGACGTAGCGGTTGGGCACGACCGCTGCTGCGGCGTTGAGTGCGTCGAGCAGCGGTACCGCGCTCTGGACCAGGGTCGCCAGCGTGGCGGAGAACCGGGCGGCGTTGAACTGACGGACGAAGCGAGCAAACGGTCGCCGCGTCACGAGGAAGCGATCGAGAGCCAGTCGCCTTTCCGGCCGTTTCATCTCGCGGCGCAGCAGAAAGCCCGTGACCACTAGCAATAGCAGGATGATCAGGCCGTAATCGTTGACCAGCGTGCTCACGGCGATCAGCAGCCGCGTGAGCAAGGGCAGGTCAGCCCCGCGCGAAACGAAGACGCGGACGATATCGGGCACGACGTAGACCATCATCGCCGTCATCATCAGCGCGGAAATCGTCGCCAGCAGCCCGGGGTACAGCAGCGCCATCAGCAATGTGCGATTGGCGCGATGCCGCGCTTCGACGAAGTCCGCGAGATACGCCAGCACTTCTGGGAGGCGCCCAGCCTGTTCGCCCGCTCTGATGGAGGCGACGTAATATTCGGGAAACGCCGTGGGATGGGTCGCCAGGCCGTTGGCCAGGCTGGAACCTTCGAGCACGCGTTGCCGCGCATCGGCCAGAACCGCGCCGATCGCGGGAGTCTCGCTTTGTCGCGAGACAAGCCGCAGCGCCTCCTCCACGCGCACCTGGCTGCCGATCAGCGTCGATAGCTGCCGGGTGGCAGTTGCCAGATTGCGGCCGGTTACCCGTTGTCCCGGGCGAAATCGCGACAGGAAGCTGGCGCTCGCTCGAGCGTCCGTTGGACCATCAATTGCGGGTGGCCGCGTGGAGGTGACTTTGACGGGAAGGAGATTCTGCGCGCGAAGTGCGTGGCGGGCCGACGACACGTTGCCAGCCTCGATCGTCCCGCGCTTCGTTCGTCCGCTGCCGTCGATTGCTTCGTAGGAATAGGCCGCCACGTCAGCTTTCCTCGCGCACGACGCGCGCCACCTCGCTTATGCTGGTGAGACCTTCTCGGACCTTCGACACTCCATTCTCGAGCAGCGAGGGGCTGAGAGTGCGGGCATGCTCCAGCAATCGGGCCTCGGGCACGCCATCGTGGATCAGGGCCTCCATCGTGGAGTCTACCGGGATGAGTTCGTGAATGCCGATCCGGCCGCGGTAGCCATCGCCATGGCAGGCGGGGCAGCCGATCGGGATCCAGATCGATTCACCCGCTTCGATCCGGCCGTCCATCAGCAGAGCTTCCGCATCCGTGGCAGGACGCCGCTCGGCGCAGTCGGGGCACAGCTTGCGGACGAGGCGCTGCGCCAGCAAGCCGATAATCATGGGAGCAAGCAGATAGCGTTCGACCCCGATGTCGATCAGCCGGGTTATGCTCCCTACCGCCGAATTGGTATGGAGCGTGGACAGCACCAGGTGGCCGGTCATGCTGGCGCGCACCGCGACGTCCGCGGTTTCCGCATCGCGAATTTCGCCGACCATGATCACATCGGGGTCTTGCCGCAGGATCGCGCGAAGGCCGCGTGCGAAATTCATGTCCGTGCGATGGTTGACCTGCGTCTGTGCGATCCCTTCCAGCTCGTATTCGATCGGGTCTTCGACCGTCATGATGTTCGAGTTGCGATCGTTCAGTCGGCGCAAGGCGGCATACAGCGTCGTCGTCTTGCCCGACCCGGTCGGCCCGCTGACGAGAATCATGCCGTTGGGCCGGGCGAGCAGGCGGTCGAGCAGTTCCGCGTCGCGCGAATTCATGCCGAGGCTAGTCAAATCGAGGTCGACCGACCCGCGATCGAGCAAGCGCATGACCACCCGCTCGCCATGCTGGGTCGGTATCGTGGAGACACGCACGTCGACATCGTGGCCGCCGATCCGCAGCGTGACCCGCCCATCCTGGGGAATGCGCTTTTCCGCGATGTCCAGGCGCGCCATGACCTTGATGCGGCTGACGAGCAAAGGCGCGAGTTCGCGCTTGGGCTCGATCACGTCGCGCAGCACGCCGTCGATCCTGAAGCGGACGATCAGGCGACGCTCCTGGGTCTCGATGTGAACGTCCGAGGCACGCTGCTTGATCGCTTGCAGGAGCAGTGCGTTGATCAGCCGGATGATCGGCGAATCGTCGCGGTTATCCAGCAGATCGTCGACCTCCGCGGCGCTGTCGGCCAGGGAAGCGAGGTCGAAGTCTTCTCCCATGGTGATTTCGGGCGCGACGCTGGCCTGTTCGCGGTACTCTTCCTGCAGAAGAGATTTGAACGCTTCTGCATCGACCGATCGCCAGGTGAGCGCGCCGAACGTTCGCTGGATTTCGAGCAGCGTCGCCAGCGACGCATCGGTCCGGTGGATGCAGACCGCCTCGCCCTCTTCGAGCTTGACCAGGGCACCGCCGTTACGCGCGAAATTGTAGGACAGGCTGGGCGGGACCAGAGGGGCCCGTCCGAAGTCCGCACCGGTGGTGGACCAGTCGGTAATAGCTTGTTCGGTATTCACTGGCCAAAGACCAGGTCGGCGGTGACGAGCCCTGTCGCCCCCTGTCCCGTGATATCCGCATCGCGCAAGCGCAGCGAACTCGTGCGCTCGACGTCGGCGATCAGGTTCACGACCTTGTCGAACGCTGCATCGGCGAATTTGACCTGGACGTTGCCCCCTTGGTCGCCGATCTGCGTCAGCGTCAGTTGGGCGGTTGCCGCGCTTTCGGTGATGATCGCCACGCCCGCCCCGGTGCGAACCCTGGCGAACGAGGTCGCATCGCCGCCTTGGCGCAACCGGGCCTCGAGCAGTGCGGCCCCATGAATGTCGGCAAGCGCATCGTCGCGTGCGTCGCGCACAGGTGAGAGCAAAAGCAGCAGGAGCGCAAAAATGGCGATCGCGGCGAGTGCGCCCAGCAGGATTTGCTCGCGCAGGCTTCGCCCGCTCCACCATACCGTCACGTTGCGCCAGTAAGGCTCCAGGCGGTCGATTTCGAAGCGATCGCGCAAGGTCATCCGCTCACCGTGAACGTCGAAAGCGTCAGCGCGCCTTCGTTCCGTGCTGGGCCTGGTGTGACATTGAGCCCGCTTGCCTTCAGGGCGGAGGTCAACGCTGCCATCTGCTCGTTCCCGGCTACGCCGAGCTCCAACGTGAGGTTGCGGTTGGAATTGGAAAACCTGACGGCGCGCCAGGCGACCGGGAACGACACCGTGGCCACCGCAGCGCCGCTGCGCGCAAGAAGGGGGACCATTGCGCTCGGGGGTCCGACCGGTCCTTCCGGCGTCAATTCTGCCACCGTCGCACCGAGGTCCGCGCCGATCACCAACGAAGGTTGCATGTTTTGCGCCAACTCGCGCACCTCGGTTTCCCGCTCGTCCGCGATGCGCCTCAGCGCCATTGCGTCAGCCACCGCGATGACCAAGTGCGCGGCGGCCCCCAGGGCGGCAACCATGGCGACCCGTTTCCACAAAGGATCGAGCCGGCGGCGCGGCAGGGCGTAGGGGCCTTGCCGTAGGTCCAGGGACGGCAGGATCAGCCGCTCTGCCAAGGGCTCTGCCTGGAGCACGACGCTGGCCGTTTCCATTTCAGGCGGGAGCGGGTCGCCGTAGGTGGAACAGTGCGGCCGCCCGGCCGCAACCCACGCCTGTTCGAGCATTTGTACAGGAATGGCAAAGCCCGTCCCATCCGCGGCGCGGACCAGCGCGCGGTCCGCCGCGATATCGACCGCCCAGGTCAGGTCCCCCGGCACCGGTAGCGCCAGTGCATCGGGGACCAGCGAACAATGGAAAAGCTCTGCGGCCTCCAGCGCGCCGATCCATTCTCGCATGAGGTCGTGGCGAACCACGCCCGCCAGAAACACGTTGGGAGCCAGCTGCTCGCCAAGCGCGACGTGGACATCTTCCAGCCGGTCGGCGATTCGTTCCTCGACGGCGAAAGGCAGCAACTGCCGGCGCTTTGCCAGGTTCGTGATCGGCGGCAATTCGACAGCCAGCAGCAGGACATGTTCGGTCTTGACGAGGCCGACGCTGGGCCCCTCGTCGAACTCCGCAATGTTGACGACCTGGTTCGCTTCGACGGACCAGATCCCACTCGATTTGCGGGGCGCTGACACAATCCCGTCCAATAGTAAGCGTGGATTTTCCATGTCCGGCGCAATAGTATGAGGTATGCCAACTCTCCGAAAGCCCAATTCTGAAAACCTCGTCATGCGCCGCGGATCGGCGGGCTCGTCCGAAGCAGGCCTGACCCTGATCGAGATCCTCGTGGTCTTGGCGATCATCGCCGTCATGGCGTTTCTGATTGTCCCCAATGTCATCGGCCGCCCAGATCAGGCCCGGGCAACCGTGGCGCGAACCGATCTGCAGACCATCTCCGCAGCCCTCAAGATGTACCGCCTGGACAACGGCGATTATCCCGCCACGTCGCAGGGGCTGTCTGCTCTTGTGGAGCGGCCCACTAGCGGGCCGGAGCCACTGAACTGGTCGCCGAACGGGTATCTGGGGCAGCTGCCGGAAGATCCTTGGGGTCGACCGTACGAATATCGCTACGAGGGTGGGACGGTCGAATTGGGCTCGCTCGGAAAGGATGGCACCGCCGGCGGCGAAGGCGTGGATGCCGACATAACCTTGTCCGAACGATGACCGGATTTCGCCCGAGCGGACGGGCGGTGCGGCGTCGCGGGAAGCGCGGCGAAGAGGGGATGACCCTCATCGAGATTCTCGTGGTTCTGGCGATCATCGCCGTCGCCTCTGCCGTCGCGGTGCTGGCGGTGGGAGACGATCACGGCATGAGCGGCCTGGCGGAGGCCAAGCGCATTGCGGGCCGGGTCCAGTTTGCATCGGATCGAACCCTGACCGGGGAGGGGCCGCTGGCGCTGGTGCTCGATGAAGGCGGCTACACCTTCGTCGAACGGGACGAGAATGGCACCTGGTCGGTCGCCGACGATCTGGCGTTCGAAGGCGAGGCGACGATCCGCGATGGCTTTTCGTTGCAGCCCCAGGGCGGCGAAGGGCCCTTCATGCTCGGCGCGGACTACGGCGGACAGCCTTTCACCCTGATCCTGAGCGACGGGCAGCGTAATTGGGCGATCGCCTATGACGGGATGACGGCGAGCGCATCGCCGGCCGCAGGGAGGGGAACGTGAACCGGGCCGTGCCTGCCGAGCAAGGCTTCACCCTGATCGAGGCGATGGTCGCCCTGGTGATCCTCGGCATAGCGTCGGTGGGAATCGTCCGCGCAGTGGAAGCGCACGTGGATCGGCTCGGTCAGATGGAGGTCCGGGCGTCTGCCCAGATGGTGGCGGAAAATGCGCTGGCCGAGGCGCGCCTCGGAATCCTGTCGGCGGGAACGACCGATCAGCGCATGCTGAACCGCAACTGGCGTGTCTCGACCAAGCTCGACCAGAGTGCCGACCCCGACATGTGGTTGGCGACGGTCGAAGTATCCGATCCGGCATCGGGAGCCGCCATGGCGACCATGCGCGGCTTCGTCGATAAAGGCACGATAACTCCACCATGATGCGGATTGGACAGGAAATTTCGATGGGCCTGCGATCGTGTGGTCGCAGGGACCTGTTCCGAACGCTCGATCGGTGGAATAGAGCGCCGCGAGATGAATAGTTCGAGGCCCCTGTCCACCATCCTGGCCGTCGCATTGGCGTCGGCAGTTCCGTTGCATGCGCAGAATGCGCCGGCTGCGACGGCCGATGTGGTGGTGAACATGCGCGACGTGGACATTCCCGACGTGGCGCAGCAGGTCTCGCGGATTACGGGGCGCACGATCATTCTCGATCCCGCGGTCCAGGGGAAGATCAACGTGACCTCGGCGGTGCCGCTCAGCCCGGGCGGCGTGTGGCAGCTGTTCGTCACGGCCCTGCGCGGCCAGGGTTTCGCGGTCGTCCAGACCGGCCGGGCCTGGCGGGTCGTGCCGCAGGCGACCGCGGTGCGCGAGCCGGTGCGCCAGGGCAGCTCGGCCCAGATCGTCACCCGTCTGATCCGGCTGCGCAGCCTCGATCCGGAAGAAGCGGTGCGGGTGTTTCGCCCGCTGATCGCGCAGTTCGGCAGTATCGAGGCGGTCAGCAACCCCGATGCCATCGTGGTCACCGACTTTGCCGACAACGTGGCGCGCATCGCGGCGCTGGCCAACACGCTCGACCGGGGCGGCGGCGGCGACGTGTCGACCGCGCTGATCGAGCTGCGCGAAGGCTCGGCGGTGGACGTGGCCACGGCGATCCAGGCGGTGTTCGGCGACAAGGAGGGGGTGCGCGCGGTCGCCGACGAGCGCAGCAACGTGGTGCTCGTGCGCGGCAGCGCGGCCGAAGTGGCGGAAGCGCGGCGCATCGCGGTCAGCCTCGACCGGCCCAACGGCGAGGCCGCGACCGTCAGGGTGATACGGCTGCGCTACAACGACGCCGAGACGGTGACCGAGGTCATCAGCGGCCTGCTGGGCGAACAGGGCGCCGCGGCCAACCCGGTCGCCAGGACGCTGGGCTCGCTCGCCCAGAGCCGCCTGGCCGGCAGCACCTCGGCAGCGGCGCGCGCGGCGGGCTCGGCGAGTTCGACCTTGGGCGGGTTGCCTTCCGCCGCCGACGCGCCTGCCGTGGGATCGGGCCTGAGCGTTCGCGACAGCCGGGCCGGCAGCGACACGCCCGCGCCCGGCTTCGCGACCGAGGACTTCGCCATCCAGGCGGCCCCCGATCTCAACGTCATCGTGCTGCGCGGCGCGCCTTCGAAGATCGCGCCGATCGAGGCGCTGATCTACGAACTGGACGTGCGCCGCCCGCAGGTGATGATCGAGGCCGCCATCGTCGAGGTGACCGGCGACCAGTCGGAGCAGCTGGGCATCCAGCTCGGGCTGGGGGCCGCGGCCGACTATCCGATGAACACCGGCGGGAGCTCGTTCTCCAACCTTGGTCTCTCGCTGCGCCAGGTCCTGGGGTTCTTCGGCGTGCCGGCGGCCGGCCTGATCGCCAGCGACGGGGTATCGGGCGCCATCGGCAGCCGGGGCGACTTCGGCCTGCTGGTCCAGGCGCTGGGCACCTCGTCCAAGGCCAACCTGCTGTCGACCCCGAGCATCACCACGCTCGACAACGAGGCGGCCGAGATCGTGGTGGGCCAGAACGTGCCGTTCCGGACGGGCAGCTACCTGACCGAAGGGGTCACCACGACGCCGTTCACCACGATCGAACGGGCGGACGTGGGCATCACCTTGCGGGTCGTCCCGCGCATCCACGAGGAAGACACGATCCGGCTGGAGGTCGACCAGGAGGTCTCCTCGCTGGTCACCGGCGTGACCGGCGCGGCCGACCTGATCACCAACCGCCGCTCGATCCAGACGACGGTGCTGGCAGACGACGGCGAGACGATCGTGCTGGGCGGGCTGATCAGCGACGACCAGATCCAGTCCAAGAGCCAGGTGCCGGTGCTGGGCGACATCCCGATCGTGGGCGAGCTGTTCAAGAGCCGGGTCAACCGCAAGACCCGGCGCACGCTGTTCGTGTTCCTCAAGCCCACGATCCTGCGCGACGGCGAATCCGTCGCCGCCGCGGCCGCGCGCCAGTACGGCCGCGTGCGAGGCGCCGAACTGGGCCTGGACGAAAACCGCAGCCTCCTGCTCGACCCGCCAAACGCCCGCCTCCCCGCCGAAATCGACGGGATCTATTGAGCGGTCATTAGTAGGCTGGAATAAGGCGTGAAATCGGTGCCAGCAACGGGCCGAAAACGAAGAAGCCTATTGCGACATCGTCAGGATCGCCTGCTCGCCGGCGTTTTCCAACACCACCCGATCGGCCGCCAGGGATATCAGCTTCCATCCATCGATATTGCCGCCGCGCGACAAGGTCGCTGTCCGACCTCCGGGCAGCCTTATCAAGGCCTGCGCGTCATCCGGAAGACGCCCCGCTACGCCGATCAGCGTGAAGCCTGTTGCGATATCGGCACCCTCGCTTGCCGCCTCCCTTGTGGCAAACAGCGGTCGGAGGGCGTTTGCCGACGCGGTCGTACTCGGACGCAGCATCAAGATCGTGGTCTCCTGCGGCTCGAAGGAGGAGCGATCGGCCCCTTCCGGCATCAGGGCTCGCCAAGCCAGCGCGACCAGCATGGCCGACACCGCCAAGCCCCTGACCACCCAGTGCGCCCGGGGAGTCATTGCTTCTCGATCCATGGGACCACGAGGCTGGCGGAGAACGCTGCCCCTCCGTCTGCGGACGAAACCTTCCATTCGGAAATCGCGATGGGGGGAGTGCCCGTCTCGATCTTCTCCGCAACGGACAGGACCGCTGCCTCGGGACCCTCGAGACTGATCGCAAACTCCAGCGGTCGGGCGGCGAGCGGGCGGGAACTGTCCAGCGTCACTCGAACCGCATACTGCTCCGCCAGGTTCGAGAGATATGTCCTGATCCGCTCCTGCGCCGCGAAGGGTGAATTAGCGATAACGGGCGTAACGGCCACCTTCTCATTGCCCGCTAGCACGGGGGCGCCAGCAAGGCTGATCCGGTACTTGCCGTCGTCCCCGCGAACCTGGGAAATTTGGGCGAACCTGGCGAGGTCGGGATCGGTCGTCGCCTGGGCGCGGGCGGCATCGGGGTCGGTCGCCGCGATTTCCAACTGCACGCCGCCGTCGCCCTTCGCGCCCACGGTGGTGATTTGATAGCCACGTTCGGCGGTGCGGCCGGCGAGGGCGATGGCCGCGATGACTGGTGTCTGTAAAAGGCCTTCATCGAGCGTGGCCGAAGCCGGCACTGTTGCCGACAGTGTGGCCTCCGTCGAAGGCTCCGGCTTCGTAACGACGGACAAGAGCGCGACGGCAAGCGACGCTGCTACCCACGTGGAGGTCACGATAGCGCGCCTGGCGGCCTCAACCGGAAGACCATGAAACGGCAAACCCGTCCGCTCGTCGATGGCGCCGCCGGAATCGAGCGCCGGTTCCAGCAACGACTTGCGACAGACCGACGAGCCCAGTTCTCCTTCTGCGCCGACGACGGCATCCGTCCAAACGAGAAGGTTCAAGGATAGAGGAACGCGCTCCTCAATCATCCGCGCCAATTCGCTCTGGCTGTCGGGCCTGCGCGGCAAGGCAATCCATATCGATTCAGCGGCTGGGACGATTTCGGGAGGCGCCGGATCGCCGCGCTTTCGATCGCCGGACGGAGCAGCGTCTCCGTCGATCAACAGCAGTTCGTCATCAGCTTGATTCATGCCAGCAGCCCCGCGACTGTCGCCAGCAGAAGCACGCCGAAGGATGCCTTGGCTGCGATGGAAGTCACCTCCAATCCTGCGCCCGCCCGGCGTTCGCATTCCTCTGCGACCCGCTGCGCCGTCTGGTGCAGGTCGCCGGTCATCAAGACCAAGCGGTCGACCGGGCCGAGTTTGAGCATTGCTGCCAAGCCCTCACGCGTTCCGGGCGCTTCCCCCCAGGTCGGCTCGATCTCCTTCAGCCGCAGGGCTGCTATCCGCACCGCGTTTGCGGGCGCTATCCCAAGGCCCGAAAGTGTGGCGACAATGCGCAGGATTTCCGCCCGCACGGCATCGGCATCCGCGGTCGCGCCTCTTAACTGAAAGAAGCGGACGGCGAACGCCACGCCGACCGCCGAGATGGCGACGGCGAGAGGCCAGGATACTGCAGCCGAAAGCGCCACGAGCGCGGGCCAGAGGAAAAGGGATGCGGTGGCGCTTGCGGAAACGCTTCGGCGCCAGGAGCGCCTGCGTTCACGAATGGCGGCGATACCGGCGAGTGACTGCACCTGTCCCGCCTCGTCATGACAGGATGCCAGGCTGATCCGAATCCAGGCGGGCATCGTGGCGAGACTTTCGCCCCATTCGGCCAGGCCAATACCGGCGCCACCGGTAAAAGTTTCGCCTTGTGATGGATGGTGGAGGGGAATTTCGGACCGACCCGCGGCCAGCCCCAGCGAACCTACGGAGCGGCCGGCACTGGTGAGACGGACAATGCACTCGATCGTATCGTCGAGCGTCCCGGTATTCGAAAGAAACTCGGGCAAGCGCTCGGTCAGGCTTTTTGTGGGACTCGCCTCAATTACGTCCGCCAACTTTGGCGACTGCAAAGCGGGAGTGGAAACCGATCGGAGCGGTGGTGCCGTCACCCGCGCGGCTTTGAGCGAGACCTTGATCTCTACATCCGAACCTTCGGCAAACTGCAGGGCCCGAATTGCTTCCGCGCTCAGTTCGTGTTCCGCTTCCACATGCAGGGTGTCGCCGGACCGATGCATTCCGACGATACCGTTTGCCTTGGCAAATGCCGACGCTGGTAGCTCCGTTCGCTGCACTTCGTCCCTCATCTACCGACGGCGATTCGTCAGACGCCCAGACGGATCGAAAGCCCAAATCCGTAGAACACGGCGGCATTCCCACGATTGATGCCGTGCAAGCAAGGCTCAGTTGGAACAAGCTCGAGCCCATCGGGGCGGGCATATGCTCCGCCTGCGAAGTGGTGGGCTAGCGCGCGGCTCTTGAGGCAATCCGAAAGTGAAGCAGATCACGCATAATCAGCGCAATTTTTCTCAGGATTCGATGACGATCTTCACGTCGTCCGCATCGATACCGAGCTGGTGCGCGATAACTTCCTTGGCATCGGAAATGACGTCGCCGAAAGGACGCTCCGCCTTGTCGAAACTTTGGTGCGAGCGCATCAGCATCGCGGAGAGCTGCGCCCGCCGCTCTCGGCGCGGCAAGCTTCGACCCTTGACCCAGTTCCATACCGAGACTCGGCTGACGCCGATCTCCCCGGCAATTTCGGCAAGGGACATACTCCGCTCTCGGACAATAAGATCGACCAGTTCGGCGACAGGAAGTTCGTCAGCTGAGACGAGCTGACGATTCTTCTCAAATTTTTCGATATTTGACAAAATGAGTGCGACCCCAAATCGAGCTTCAAGGCATGCCCTTGAATTGATGCGACATTATTTGCTTTAGCAAATATCGGGCTGAACGCAAGTTGAAGGCAACCCTGGCTCCCCGATTTCGCCCGCCAGAGCGACCATCCGTACCGCGATGGGAGGGTCTGGTCGCTAACCAAGCTGCCGAGCGCAAGTCCTCTTTATCGGACCGGCCAAATGCGGTATTTCCGGCCCCATGAAACCCGCCGCTGCTCTTTGCCTGTTTCCGATTCTGGCGGCGAGCAGCCCGGCGTTTGCCGAAGAGGAGAGCGGGGCCTCGACGCTGCCGGTTGCGGCGCTTGTTTCGGTTAAACCTGCAACGCGGTCGGGCGTACCCGATGCCGCCTTTCTGGCAGCCTCTGCGGGGCAGGACGCGCCAGTTTCGATCACCGTGGGACGTGCGGCCGATCTGGTCGGCCAGCCGTTCGACATCGTCGCCTATTCGCGCGCCGCCCGGCAGCTCGCGGCAGGGCCCGGTGGCGGGGTGCCTGGCGAGATGCCCACATTGGCCCCGACTGCCTATTCCAGGATCACGAGCGGATTTGGCACGCGGCGCCACCCGATCCTCGGGACGCTGCGATCGCATAGCGGCATCGACCTAGCGGCCCCTACGGGCACGCCGATCCGGGCGACGGCCGATGGCGTGGTTTCGGTGGCGAACTGGAAGGGCGGTTATGGGCTATTCGTCGGCCTGAAGCACGCTGGCGGCCTCGAGAGCAACTACGGCCATATGTCGCGCCTTAACGTGTCGGCGGGCCAGAAAGTGACGCGCGGGCAGGTCATCGGCTACGTCGGCTCGACCGGCATGTCGACCGGCCCGCACGTACATTACGAGGTGCGCATGAATGGGCGAGCGGTCGATCCAGCCAAGGCGATGAAGCGACCCTGATCGCGGCAGTCTGCGCGTCGGGGCGTCAAACCATGTAGGCGATCAGGCCACCGATGCCGATGGCGACGCCGTAGGGCAGGGCATCCTTGGTGGATTTGCTCCCGAAACGCACCTTCTCGCCCTTCAGCCGTCGGGCAGCGAACCAGGCGAAGAAAAGGACGACGCCGGCAAGCGATACGTAAAGAAGCAGGAGGGCCGCTTTGCCCAGCGGCAGCCATGCGGCGACTCCGGTGTAGAACTTGGCATCGCCCCCGCCGATGACCCCGAAGCGGAACAGGATCATGCATATGACCAGGGCGATCAGGCTGTGCAGGGCATGGCTGGGGGCCGGGGCCGGATCGGCCAGCACGGCGAAGGCCAGGCCCGCGACCCAGGTAAGCAGCGAGAGCCAGTTGGCAATGCGCCGGTGCCGCAGGTCGGAGACCGCGGCCAGCAGTGCCAGGACTGCCAGCAGCGCAGCCGGGGCATAGGCGAGGACAGGGGAGGAGACCGTTTCGTTCATCGGGTGCCGGGAACTGACTCGCGCCGCGCCGCCAGGGGGGCTCAGTCGCGCGTCCGGTTGCGGAAGGTGACGTTCACTCGTTCCGACAAGATGAGGTAGGGCAGCCAGACGAACGCGCTGATCAGCACTTTCTGCATGTTCCCCTCGAGCAGCGACTGCAACGCGAGGCCCACCCCTACGGGAGCATCGGGCATACCCGCAAAGGTGCGCGCGATGGCCAGCTGCATCACGACGTCGGCAATCCACGCGAAGACCAGCATGCGCGGGAACAGCGGGACGGACCGTAGCGCCATCACGAAACAGACCATGTAGAAGAAGTTCATCACGACCACGTCGATCGTCATGACCGCCATCAGCGCAGCTGCCCATCCGGGCGCCTCGGGCGAGATGGCCGGGATCGCCAGCAGGAATTCCAGGCTGCGCACGGGCACGTTGAGCAGCAGGCCGACGATGAGCGAGACCATGAACCCTGCGGGCCCCCACGAGATGCTGCCCCGCGCCGCGACGGGATCCATCGAACGCCAGCGGCCGTAACGGCACAACCGCACGAGCGGCTGGCCCGACAGGAGGCCGGCCGGAAAGCTGCCCGCGGCCACGCGGTAGCCTGCCACCGGAGCGGCCGCGACCAGAAGGTAAGGCAACATCATGACGAGGAAGGTGCCGATTCCAGAGGGGGCAATCGGCGCGCCAGCAACCTTGACGATGCCGAGGGCGACGACGATGCCGATCCAGCCCGTGAGCAGCGCTTCGATCCACACTGCAAGCATGGCGACGACCCGGTGGCTGCGCTCCAGCAGAGAAGCCGAGATGCGCGTCACCGCGTCGGCGGCAAGGTTGCGGAGACTGGCAACGGCAGCGTCATGCATTCGCCCTTTATGCAAAAGTGTGGTTAAGTTTCCGTTATCGCGACGGTTGTTGATGAAACATATACGGCTCAGATGAGCGGATAGCAGGCGGTCGAGCTTATGTTTACAGTCGTAACCGACATTCCCGAGATCAGCTCGTAGGAGCCGCTGCCCACCACCTGCTTGCCGCATGTCTGGTCGGACGGGGCGAAGGCGAGGCCCGCGAGGGCCGGCCCGTTGTACATGCTCTTGGCGTAGGCGTCGGCGTCGTCGCAGTCGCCGGCGACGTCGACCGCCTGGCAGCGCGCAGCCCGCTCGGCGGCGTAGTGCATCTGCGTCACCGCCGACATCATGATCGAGCCGTTGATGGTGCCGAAGACGAGCACGAGGAAGAACGGAACGACGAGCGCGAACTCCGCCGAGGTCGCCGCGGCATTATTGCGCAGGAAGGCGCGAACCGGGCGCATCATTGCAGCCTCATCCACGCCGTTCGTGTGATCGGTGTGGTGAGAACACTCGCAACCGACGCGCCAGGAAAGATCGGCGTGAAGGTGTAGCTCGCTGTGACCGAGATATAGTCCCCGGGCTTGGCCGTGCTGCCGCTTACCGTGGCGGAACAATCGGCCGGGACCGTCGCACCGACGGCGGCGACTTGGGTCAATTGTCCTGCAGTCGTCGCGCAGTAGTAAGCCTCGGTGGTAGCGGTTTCGGTGACGCCGCTCCCAAGCGAAGTGGTCTGCACTGCGCTGTCGATCGTGCTGTTGAGATTGGGACACTTGCCGCTCTGCGTGGCGGGCAGTTCGGCGGCGGTATCGCACAGCACTCGCGCCGCGCCGACAGCTTCCTGCGCGGCCAGGTCCACCTGCATCCGCGAGTACATGTAGATGCTCAGATCGACGACGTTGAGCAGAACGAAGGCGAACGCCGGCAGGACCAGCGCCATTTCAGCCGCCGCGGAGGCGCGGCAGTTGCGCGCAAGGCGGGCAAGCAACCTCATTTTACCAGCTTTTCACGCGTGGTGCCGGGCCCGGTCACCACCTCAGGCGGAGTGATACCCGCATCGGTGCAGCCGCTCACGTCGCCGATGACCTTGCCCGTGCCGTTGATGGTGATGTTGTAGCCGACGAGGATCTGACAGTAGACTCCGTCATCTGCCTTGTCGACGATGCCGCTGAACGTCGCGGTCGAATGGGGGAAGTACAGCACCCCGGTGATCTTCCAGGCCGGTTTGTTGCCGGAATAGGTGAAATCCACTCCGGTAGTCAGGCGCGGATCGGTGTAGATCGCCACGTCCTTGAACGCGCTGCCCGCAGTCGTCGGCGCCTCGATCTCGAGAATGCCGGACCCGTTGCCCGTGCCGTTGTCGACCGGATAATGCTGGTAGGTGCCGCCGTTGGTGCCCGAAAAGATGACCGTGGCGCTGGCGCCCGCGGCGGTCTTCACGGTGTAGCGATTGAGGTCGAGCCGCCCGTTGTAGATTACCAGCTTGGTGGCATTTCCGGTCAACGTCACGTTGTTGGTCAGCTTCACATCGCCGCAGTATTTGATTTCGCCCGACTTGGTGCCGGAGATCTGGTTGCTTGCGGCGATCGAGCCGTTGTTGGCGAATTGCGGGTAGCTGGAGCAGGTGTTGGCCGGAATCCCGCTGACCATCGCTGCATAAGGATCGGTCGGCAGATTGGACTGCCCGGAAAGCTGGTTGGTCGGGTCCTGGGCACAACTGCCCGACACGCTACCGCCGGCGACGCCGTAATCGGCGTGCAGGCCGTTGCCGGTGCAGGTCATGTTGCCGCCCGACAGAACCGCGCAGCCCGATAGATTCGCGTCAGGCGTGCCGTTGGTCTGCAGGTTGTTCAAGGTCCAGACGCAGACCTCGTTGGTCGGGCCGGGGCCCCCGCCGCCGCCGTTGACGATTGCTACCGCACGCGCTCTGATAAGCTGGTTGCCGCCCCCTGATCCGGCAAAACCCAAAATCTTCGAAAACGAAAGGGGCAAGCTGGTGGTGACGATCGCTTCGTAGCAAACGGAGCCGCCGGGCGTGCCAGTGGGGCAGGTTGCTATGGCGGACGTTACGGTCGCGCCATTTTCCCCGTCAATGAAGCCGAATTTCTGGGCGGCCGCGCGCGCCTCGTTCTGGGCCGTGCTGCTGCCGCCGCCGCTGTTGACTGTCGCAGCGGCCAGGGCGGCGCTGTCGGCCGCGTTCTGGGCAGAGCGGTGCATGTACTGCCAGCTGCCGAGCTCGACCGAGTAGGCCACGCCGGCCACGACCGGCAACGCCAGAAGCGCGGTAAGCGGCGCGATCGCTGCAGCCGTGCAGGCGGCGAAGGCTACGGCCTCGCGGCGCGAGCTGCGAACCACTGTGCGGATCGAACAAACAACCTTCGCAAACGACATGACTGAAAACCCCGATCGTCCGTGTCATCGCGCCCCGAGCCCGGCCCGCCTCGCGGTTCCGGTAGCCTAAATGCAACGCATCTGGCGTGCGCGCTCGATAGGCTAGCGAACCAGCATTTAACACAAGTCAACCGGCTGCGTCCACATTTGGCACGCACACGCATTTCAACTCTGATTGTTCCCATGAATTGACCGCAAATTCGGCGAAATGCGCGTGATTCGGGACGTTTTGTTGCGTGATAGCCACGTCTTAACGAAACATCTTAATTTTGTTTCGATTTAAGCAATTGAAATTACACAGAAATCGAAAGAGCTTTTCGGCGTGTTGACGAAAGGTTAGTTTATGCCGGATTTTACAAACGTTCCCGCTCGGGGGAGCGATAGCCGGTGCAACGACATCGGGACATGGCCGGAAATCCGGTTTTAGATTTGCGAACCCGAGTGGGGAACGGCGACCCGGACTTAACAGTCCGGAGCCGGTTTTCCGAAGTTCGGCAGGACCACGCGCCTGTCGACGTCCGAAGGGATTGAAACATGTCCGAATTCGTCGGTCACGAGCAGAGCACCACCGCGGCCGGATCCAATTCGGTTGCCGCGCTTCAAGGCACCGGCAGCCTTTCCGATACCGCGACTTGCGATGCTTCGCGCGCGGCCGTGATGTGCAGCTCGGGAGGCTGCATTGCGGAACAGGGCGCCATTTTTAGTTAGCTTGAGAGCGGTGGCGGTCGACGGGATTTCGACCGCCGGCCATTTCAAGAGGGGGCATAAGTGGACAAGCGAAACCTGATATTGCTGGGGGTGGCATTGGTCGTCGGCTTGTTTGCCGTCGTCGTCGCCAATTCCTACTTCGGTGGAATCGAAGCACGCCAGGAGCAGATTGCCGAGGAGCAGGAACTTTCCCAGATCGTTGTCGCGAGCCAGGACATGGCGTTCGGCACACCGCTGGGCGCAAGCAACCTGCGGCTCGCCAACTGGCCGGCCGGTTCGATCCCCACCGGCGCTTTCACCAAAATCGAGGATGCCACCCAGGGCGGCCGCGTGGCCTTGCGCCCGCTCGTCGTGGGTGAGCCGGTCCTCGCCTCCAAGGTCTCCGGCGTCGATGGGCGGGCCACGCTCTCCGCCAATTTGCCCAAGGGCAAGCTCGCCTTTTCCGTCCCCGTTACCGAAGTTTCGGGCGTTGGCGGTTTCGTGCGGCCGGGGGACCGCGTAGACGTCCTCCTGACCCGCGTGATCCCGGGCGAAAACTCCGACGCAGCGACCGACAAGATGACCGACGTCATCGTCGAAGGCGCGCCGGTGCTCGGTATCGACCAGGTGGCCGACGAACAAAACACCCAAGCGGCGGTCGCCAAGACCGCGACGCTGGAGGTGGACCAGATCCAGGCGCAGAAGCTGGCGCTGGGCATCCAGCTCGGCACGCTCAGCCTGGCGCTGCGCAACGTGGCCGACAACGAGAGCGGCCCGCTCGCCACCGTGGTGCCGCGTAACCTTTCGGGCGGCAGCGTCTATCTGCGGCAGGGCTCTGGCTCCACGGTGGTCGCTTCCGCCGGGCCGCGCCGCGCCGCCGCGACCGTCCGCCGCCGCGCTCCTTCGACCGCGACTGCTCCCGCCCAGACCCGCCCGCCAGCCCCGACGATGACCGTCGTGCGCGGCAGCGATGCCAGCGAATACGAGGTGAAACGTGGCGTGTAATCCTGCAATCCGCGCCGCCGTGGCGCTGGCGCTGGCGGGGGCCGCGATGGCGCCCTTCGCCCCCGCGGCCGCCCAGTCGGTCCATGCCGGCCAGCTCGACGTGCCGATGAACAAGAGCCAGGTGGTCACCGCCGACCGGCCGATCGCCAAGGCGATGGTGGGCAACGCGGAGATCGCCGACGTGCTGCCCGTCACCGACCGGTCGATCTACGTCCTGGGCAAGAAGATGGGCACCACCAGCCTTACGCTGTACGACAGCGCCGGCCGGGTCCTCTCCATCATGGACATCGCCGTGGGGCCCGACGTGATCGCGCTGGAGGAACAGCTGGCGCAGATCGTGCCGGACGAGGATATCCAGGCGCGCATTTCCAACAAGTCGATCGTGCTGACGGGGCTGGTCAACAGCGCCGGCGCGGCCGACCGCGCCAATCGGCTGGCCGAGGCCTTCATCGACAAGGAAGGCGGCGGCACTGTCATCAACCTGATCGGCCTGGGATCGAGCCAGCAGGTCATGCTGGAAGTGCGCTTTGCCGAAGTCAGCCGCAACACCGGCAAGGACATCGGTTTGCGCCTGTCCGGCCAGTCGCGCGACGGGACCTTCGACGGCATCACCGGATCTGGCTCGGGCTTTGTGCCCGGCGTGCCCGGCACGGTCGAGAGCACTTTCGACGCGGCGGGCAACCTGACCGGCAGCAAAATCAGCGGCGCGGTGGCGCCCTATCTGGCGGTTACTCCGTTGGCCGACCTGTTCGGCATCATCCGCAAGACCTTCAACATCGGCAGCGTGGACATCACCGCGCAGCTCAACGCGCTGGAATCGCGCGGCCTCGCCAAGACGCTCGCCCAGCCCACGCTGATCGCGCTGTCGGGCGAGAAGGCCTCGTTCCTGGCCGGCGGCGAGTTCCCCGTGCCGGTCAATCAGACCAGCGGCGACGGGGGGGCGATCACCGTCGAGTTCAAGCCGTTCGGCATCAGCCTGGCGTTCACCCCCACCGTGCTGGGCGACAAGACCATCAGCATGATCGTGGAGCCCGAGGTCAGCGCGATCGACGAGAACGCCTCGCTGCGGATCGGCGACCTCGTCATCCCGGGCCTGCGGACGCGCCGCGCCAACACCACGCTGGAACTGCGCGACGGTGAAAGCTTCGCCATCGCCGGCCTGCTGGCGCGCGACTTCGAGACCACGGTGGAGCAGATCCCGCTGTTGGGCTCGATCCCGATCATCGGCGCGCTGTTCCGCTCGAGCGGGTTCAAGAAGGGCGAGACCGAGCTTCTGATCGTCGTCACGCCGCACCTCGTCCAGCCCATGCGGCCCGACCAGGTGCGCCTGCCCACGGACCGGGTGCGTGACCCGCGCGAGGGCGACACGTTCCTCCTCGGCCAGCCCTATCGCCCCGGCCCGGTGGAGCCCGCCGCTCCCGCCGCGATCGACCCCCAGGCTGCGGCACCCGCGGCAGGTCCGCCCCAGGCAGCGGCGGGCGAACTGCCCGCGACGGAAGGTGACGGCTATGAATTCTAGGTCCAACATTCTCGCCGCGGCGGGCCTCGCCCTGGCGCTGACCGCCTGTGCCGACCAGGGCGACCTCGTCACCCCGGCCTACATGGGCGGGCCGGACAACTTCGGCGAAGCCAACCGCCAGACCATGGCGGCGCAGATCATCGACCCGGCGCCGCGCTATCTCGACCCGGTTCCCGTGTCCTCGGCCGAACACGCGGCCCAGGCCGTGCAACGCTACCGCGAGGACAAGGTGAAGATTCCCGATCGCGTCCGCACGACCGATGCCGGGGTCCAGGAAGAATCCCGCGAAGCGAGCAACTGAGCAGTAACGATGGGCAGCCACGAAACCTTGTCTGAACGTATGAATCGATCGCAACCCGATGGCTCGCGGATCGTGGTCGTGACATCGCCCGAAGTCCTGGCCGACCTGCGGACCGATGGCGTCGCCAAGCTGCTACCCGGCCTCCGGCTGGAGGAACGGCAGTTCGGCGAACCCATCGCCGACGCGGCCCTGGCCAACGCCGACCTCGCCGTCATCGAGGTCAATCCCGACGACGGCGCTTCGGTCGCGCGCATCAGCGCCATCCGCGAACGGCACCGCTCGCTGCCTGTCGTCGCGGCCATTCGCGGGGCCAGCGTCTCGCTGGCGCGCCTGCTGGTGCGCGAAGGCATAACCGACGTCGTCACGTTGCCGTTCGACCTGGGCGAGCTGCAGCAGGTCTGTTTCGACGCGCTCGCCTCCCGGCAGACCGGGGGGGCTACCTCCACCAAGCTTGCCCCCGTCATCTCAGTCGCGCGTTCGATCGGGGGATGCGGCGCTTCGTCCATCGCCAGCCACCTTGCCGCCGACCTGGCCGAGCATGCCCGCACCGGGCGCGGCGCGATCGCGGTCGACCTCGACCTGCAATACGGCAGCCTCGCGGATTATCTCGGGGCGCACGGGCGCGGCAGCATCGCCGACCTGCTCGAGGCGCGCGGCCGGCTCGACGAGGAACTCCTGCGCTCGATCGTCGCGGATGCCGGCAACGGCCTGCTGATCGTCGGCGCGCCCGAGGCGCTCATGCCGCTGGAGTCGGTCGACAACGACGATCTCCAGCGCGTCATTCACCTGCTGCGCTGCCAGAGCGACTATGTCGTGCTCGACCTGCCGGCCAACCTGACCAACTGGACTCTCGCCACCCTGCACGCGTCCGACGCGGTCGTGCTGGTCGTTGAACTGAGCGTGGCGAGCCTGCGCCAGGCAAAGCGCCGGATCGAGCTGTTCCGCTCCGTCGGGATCGAGGACAAGGCCATCCGGATCGTGGTCAACCGCGTCGAAAAGCGCCTGTTCCGCACGATCGATCTCGACGACGTGGCACAGACCCTCGGCCTGCCGGTCTTCGCCAGCGTCGCGCTGGATGCTCCGACGGTGGGCGTCGCGCAGAATCAGGGCGTGCGCGTGAGCACGCTCAAGGGGAAAAGCAAGTTCGTCAGCGACATCGGCGCGATCGGCGAACGCCTGCGCGCCTCCCTGGCCGGCAAGGCTGCATGACGTGTGGCAGGTCGGCAAATCAAAGGTCGCGATCGGCGATAGCCAGCCTCTAGTTGCGGAGGCGGTCGTCCCGACCGCCCCGGAAGCGGAGGCGGTGCCTGCGTCGCTGGAGGTCTCCGACAGGTTCCTGGCGCTCAAGGTCATGATCCACCAGCAACTGCTGGATCGCATCAACCTGTCGCTGCTCGACAAGATGCCCCGCGAGGCGATCGAGCGGGAAATCGGCGCGATCGTGGGCGAGTTGCTCACCAGCCAGGGCGAGGTGCTCAACCGGGCCGAGCGGGCGAGCCTCTCGAACGACGTGCTCGACGAATTGCTGGGCCTGGGCCCCCTCGAGCCGTTGCTCAAGGACGAGACCATCAACGACATTCTGGTGAACGGCCACGAATCCGTTTTCGTGGAGCGTTTCGGCATCCTCGAGAAGGTGGGCACGCGTTTCCAGGACGAGCGGCACCTGCTGAGGATCATCCAGAAGATCGTCAGTGCCGTCGGCCGCCGGGTCGACGAGTCCTCGCCCTTCGTCGACGCGCGCCTGGCGGACGGGTCGCGCGTCAACGCGATCGTCGCGCCCCTGGCGATCGACGGCTCGCTTCTTTCCATCCGCAAGTTCTCCAAGAAGCCCATCACGATGGATCGCATGGTGGAACTGGGCTCGCTGCCCGAAGAAATGGCGGTGACGCTGCGCGGTATCGTGGGGGGGCGCCTCAACATCATCATCTCGGGCGGAACGGGCTCGGGCAAGACGACCATGCTCAACGCCCTGTCGACCTTTATCGACGAGCGCGAGCGCATCGTCACGATCGAGGATTCGGCGGAGCTCCAGCTTCAGCAGGACCATGTGGCGAGGCTAGAGACCCGTCCGGCGAACATCGAGGGCAAGGGCGAAGTCACGCAACGCGAGCTGGTGCGCAATGCGCTGCGCATGAGGCCGGACCGCATCATCCTGGGCGAGTGCCGCGGGGGCGAGGCGTTCGACATGCTTCAGGCGATGAACACCGGCCACGACGGGTCGATGACCACCGTCCATGCCAACACGCCGCGCGACGCCCTGTCGCGTATCGAACAGATGGTCGGCATGAGCGGGATGGACATTTCCGCCCGTTCGGCCCGCGGGCAGATCGCCTCGGCCCTGAACGTGGTCCTGCAGATCGGCCGGCTCAGCGACGGCAAGCGCAAGGTGCTTTCGCTGAGCGAATTGACCGGCATGGAAGGTGAAACCATCACCATGCAGGAGATCTTCCGCTTCAAGATGTCGGGCCGCGACGACCAGGGGAATGTCACCGGCCATTTCGAGACGACGGGTATCAGGCCGCGCTTTGCCAGCGCGCTTCAGGCCCATGGCATCGACCTCGATGCCTCGCTGTTCCGCACGCAGGCGAAGTTTCCCGGCTGATGACCGCGCTGCTCATCCGGCTCGGTGTCCTGGTCGCGATCTTCGCATCGGTCTTCCTCATTTCCCAGGTCGTCGTCGGCGCGCTGCTGAATCGGCGTGCCGAGCGCAACGCGGTCAACAAGCGTCTGACCATGTTGCGCTCCGGACTGGGCAGGGAAGCCGTCGCCGCCAACCTGCTGAAGAACGCGCCTCCTGTCCTTGCTGCCGATGCAGACCTGCTGACGCGGATGCGCGTGTCGTTCATCCGGGCCGTCATGGTTTCGGCCTTGCCGATCACGGCGAGCCAACTGGCTGTCGGCATGGCGGTTGGCCTGTGCGTCCTTGTGCTGCTGATGCTGATCTTTGCCTGGAGCGCGGGGTTCACGATCACGGCGGGCGCGATCATGCTGAGCCTGGTGATGTCCGCGGCGATCGTCATCGGCCTGCCGCTGATTGTTATCAGCCGCATGGCGCAGAAGCGGCGCAAGAAGATGGAGGAGCAGTTCCCGATCGCGATCGACATCTTCACCCGATCGCTCAGGGCCGGGCACCCCGTCGCATCGGCGATCGGGCTGATAACCGAGGAGATGCAGGACCCGATCGGCAGCGAGTTCGGCCTGGTTTCGGACGAAGTCGCCTATGGAGCGGAACTGACCGACGCCCTGGCATCAATGGCGGAGCGGTGGGATCTCGAGGACATGCGGATGTTCGTCGTAAGTCTCTCCGTCCAGAGCGAGACAGGCGGCAATCTCGCCGAGATCCTGGAGAATCTCTCCAACGTGATCCGCGACCGCGCCAGTATGTACCTTAAGGTGCGGGCGCTGAGCTCGGAGGGCCGCATGAGCGCCTGGATGCTCACCGCGCTTCCCGTCCTGACGCTGCTGAGCATGTTCCTGGTCAATCCGGGGTTCTATTTCGACGTTGCGCAGGATCCGATTTTTATCGGCGGTTTCGCCACGCTGATCGCGCTTTACGTGATCGGGGTGTTCACGATCCGGCGCATGGTGGATCTGAAGGTCTGACATGATCGAATTTCTCGCCACCAACTTCGTCGCCCGCATGGTCGTACTGGCGCTGCTCTTCGTCACCATCGTTGGCATCGCAGTGGTCGTGATCGGGGCGATGTCCCGGCGCGTGGCCGTGCGCAAGGATCTGAAGATGATCGCCACGCCCAGCGTGGCAGGAGGCCAGATCAGCTTGCGCCAGAGGCAGGAAGACCAATGGGCCAGGCTGGTCGATCGGATCGAAAAGGCCGGGTTGAGCCTTGCCGACACGAAGTCCGATGTTTTGCGCGAGAAGATGATTGCAGCCGGATACGAGTCTCCGGCAGCGCCGCGTGTTTACACGCTGCTACGCCTGTTGCTCGTGATCGCGCTGCCCGTGCTCTATGTCGGATTGAACCTGCTCAGCGGCGCGCAGATGTCCTTCATCAAGCTGTACATCGTGGGTTCGATCGCCGCATTGTTCGGGCTTTACGCGCCGGCGCTATTCATCCGGGCCAAGGCCGACCGGCGCAAGGAAGCCATCGTCAACGGCTTTCCGGATTCGCTAGATCTCATGCTCGTGTGCGTCGAAGCGGGGCTCGGGCTGGAGGCGGCGCTCGACCGGGTCGGACGCGAAATGGCCACCTCGCATCCCCTGGTTTCGAAGCTGCTGACCACGGCCACGCTGCAGTTGCGCGCCGGGGCCTCGCGAGAGAACGCCCTGCGCCGCATGTCGGATGCGGCGCGGGTCGAGGAAATCGGTTCTTTCGCCACGCTTCTCATCCAGTCCGACAAGCTCGGCACCAGCGTGGCGACGACGCTGCGCGTCTATGCCCGCGAAATGCGCGAGCGGCGCCGGATGCGGGCCGAGGAAAAGGCGCACCGGATCCCGGTGCTGATATCGATCCCGCTGGTGACATGCATGTTGCCGGTGATGATCGGGGTTCTGATGCTCCCGGCGGCCATCAGGGTCATTCGCCAATTGCTGCCGGCCATGAGCGGAGGTTGAGATGACCGGAAGAAACGCGCGTATCCTGGTGACGTTGGCCATCCTGCCGGCTCTGGGCGGTTGCAGTTCGGTCTTCGGCCGCGATCTGTCGAACCTGTTCCGGCCGCGAACCCCCGCTCAGGACGTTGACGTCACGGTGGCCGCGGTCGTGCCGGTCACGGAGACCGGGCGCCAGCAATTGGCCGCAGGCAATCCGGGACTCGCTGCCGAGACGTTCCAGAAGGCCTTGGCAAACGGCGAAGCCATCGGCCCGGCCGCGAACGGTCTGGGCATCGCCTATGCGCGGATGGGCCGCCCCGATCTTGCCAAGCGTTTCTTCGAGCAGGCGCTCGCAGCGTCCCCCGAGAACGCGATGTTCGCAGCCAATCTCGAGCGTCTGGTTGATGCCAACCGGCTGGCCCTTGCGGCGCAGGACGCGCGCGCGGCGATCAAGGCGGCCTCTGCGCTTGATCGCGAAGGCCGTATCGAGACAGCGACGGCGAGCGTGACCACGCCTGCCGCGCCCGCGCCGGCGGCGAAAGCGATGCGCCGGATTTCCCGGACGGAGGTCGCGATCGTGACCAGCCCCAGCAATGGCCCAAGCACTAGCGGCCAGCGGACGGCTGTGGTCACGGCGCGCCCGCGGACTTTCGAGCCCATCGTGCGGCTGCAGATCGGGCGGGACAACATTGCGGATTTCAAGCCGGTGGTGACCATCCCGCTGCCCTCGGCCCGCGCCGCCGCCCCGGTTGCGCGTCCAGTGCAGGTGGCCAGGCGCGCAGGTGCCGCCAGTTGACGCGTTGACGGGATTTTTAACCTTCTTCGGCATGACCGTCCTGAAAGGGCCGGATCATGCCAAAACAGCGCGCAGTCGAACTCACAGAAGCGACCTATAGCAAGCAAGCCAGAGCGCCCCGGACCCCGGTGCGCCTGCGCGTTCGCGGAACGGACGAGCGCGGCACGCCGGTTGAGCTCGAGGTGCTGAACCTCTCCGCCACCGGAATGCTGTTCCGGCACGCGGGAGACCATGATCGCTGGACCACCGTCGACGTGCTGCTGCCGAGCGGCAGAAGCGCGAAGGGCGAGATCTCGTGGGCCGACGGGGACTTGGTAGGCCTCAAGTTCATCGCGCCCATATCGGCAGCGGACATCGCGGCCGTATCCCTCAAGGGCGAATTCCTCGACGCACCGGCAGACGTCTCTAACCCAACGGTCCCCGCACCCGACTTCCTGGCGAACCTGGCCGAGACGCGGATCTCCGCGGGCCTCACGCTGGAGGATCTTGCCGGGAAGCTGGGCGTCAGCCGGCAGGCCGTCTGGTATTGGGAAAAGGGGCGCAGCACGCCCCGGCCGGCGGCTTTGCAGGCATTGCGCCGGCTGCTTGGCGATAGTGCGGGCGGTCCACGTGGGAATGCCGAAGGACTTTCGTGGAGTTTCTCGGCTCATGTCGACCAATTCAAGGCCGATCTTGCCGACCGCCTCGGATTGACCGCAGACGCGATAAGGGTCGTCGTCGAGAAATAGGCAGTTCCCCGCCGCGACTACTTATAGTTCGCTGCAGGCAGATGAGTCCAAGTTCCCAGGGTTCCAGCATCGCCGCCGGCAAGACTCGGCTTGAGGCCGGCTGTATGTGACATATTAGTGTCGCTACAGTTTACTGCTGGTTATGTGCGAAAATGAAACGCTCGCCCGATTCGCTTGGAAACCGCCCCTTGACCGATCGAAAATGCGTGTGATTGCAGGAGGATGCCACGCCTTCTGCAACTAGGTTAACAACGTTGAACATGTAGTTAAATTGTGGTCTGCTCTTCCTTCGACGAATCGCCTGCGGGCATTCGTTTGGGCAGAGGGCGAACCACCCGATGCGGTTGTTGCGACATCCAAGGAAGTGTCCTCGTCCGTCATCCCGCTTCGTCCTCTCCTGCGATCGAGGGGCTAGTTGCGATGATTTTTGAAGAAAAAGCCGGAACGGACGCTGCCGGGATGCAGGAGGCGGGATCGCTGGACGAAACGCAGGTTTCGTCGGCCATGCCGCAGGCGGCAGCAACGGTCATCGACAACGCGCCCGGCAATGTCGTCGTCCTGCCAGACGGCGCCGGAGTCACCCGCATCACCGCACGCGGCGTCGATCTGGTCATCGTCCTCGACGACGGCTCGCAGATCGTCGTTCCCGGCGGCGCCCTGAACGTTCCGCAGATCGTCGTGAACAACGTGGCCATTCCGGCCATCAACGTCGCCGCCCTGCTCGACGGCAACGAACCGCAGCCCGCCGCCGGACCGCCGCAGAGCTCGGGCGGCAATTTTGCCAGCGATCCCGGCGCGCTGCAGGCCGCTTACGGGCTGGGCGATCTTCTGCCCTATACGGAAATGGAGCGGGCCGCTCCTCCCACCGAAGAAGTCATTCCGCAGCCGATCGACCGCGACGTCACTGTCATCGTGATCACGCCGGACCAGCCCGCGGGGGCGATCCAGGCAACCAGCGTCGTCACCGAATCGGCGCTGCCGGCGCGGCCCGGCGAGCCGGCGGGGAGCAATCCATCCAGCAACGGCGAAACGACGACCGGCGTGGTGGTGTTCGAAGTTCCGGACGGGGTCGATACCATCTCGATCAACGGCACGGTCGTCACGGGCGTCGGGCAGACGATCGTGACCCCCTTCGGCGTTCTGACGATTACCGACATCGCGCCGGAACAGTTCACCTATTCCTATGTGCTGACCGACAACACGACGACGAATACACCCGTCGACGTCTTCACCATCGTCGTGACCGACACCGACGGTGATACGGCTCAGGGCAGTCTCACGATTTCCATCACCGACGATGTGCCGCTCGCGAACGACGATGCGGCCACGCAGTCGGGGCCGAACCAGCCCGTCGCGGTTACCGTGCTGGCCAACGACATTCCGGGCGCCGACGGGGTCCAGCCTTCCGGCGTTTCTTACGTTCCCAATTCGCTGTCGGGCACGGGCCAGGTCGTCAACAACGGCAATGGAACCCTGGTCTACGTGCCGGGTCCGGGCGAGAGTGGCACCGTCACCTTCAATTATCGCATCGTCGACGGGGACGGTGACGAGTCCATCGCCAAGGTGACGATCACACTGCTGGCGGACACGCATGTTGCCGCGACGAGCGCGGCGGCGGCGACGAGCGATGTTGCGGGCGACACCGATCCT
>NZ_JBSOQZ010000003.1:0-14385 GCF_053819185.1 Tsuneonella sp. HG222
ACACTCTTCGAGCGGGTGCTGTCATCTGTGAATGGCCCCTGCGCTGCAAGGGGTAAATTGAGTTGATGTTCGGATCTGACAGGGTGCGGTCATCTGTCCCGCCTGTTGGCGCGGCGCGTGATGGCCGCTGGCCCTGATGTTGTCCGCTAGTCGAGTCCAATTCAGTCCGGCGAGTTCGAAGCTCCGACAGCACCTAGGTCTGTCCCGGCCGTTGCGCCCGCGTTCAGATCGTCATCATCAGTCCAATTGGCACCCTTACAATTCGACGCAGCCGCGTTTTGTGCGCTGCGATTGTTCTCAGCTTGCGGCAGGCGAGCGATAGGTCTCGCCACGCTCCAGTACTGCCCAGACGATCCGGGCGTTCTTGTTCGCCATGGCAACGGTGCCGAGCCGGGCCGGCTTACGGCCCGAGCAGGTTGCGCACCCAGTTGGCTGCAGGAGTATCGGCGGTTCGTGCTCGCCGCACCACCGATGTGGCGCCGACAACGAGCAGCTTCCTGAGGTAGCGATCTCCCATCTTCGAGATCCGCCCCAGCTTGTCCTTGCGGCCTGAGGAGTTCTGGCGATGACCGGGCCCAGCGAAGCCGAGAACTCCCGGCCCGAACGGAACGCTGCCGGATCGGTCACCGGGGCGGCCAGGGCGGTGGCGCTGATAACGCCCACGCCCGGGATGATGGCCAATCTCTGACTGGCCAGGTCTTGGCGGTGCCAGACCAGGAGTCGCCGATTGGGTGCCTGGATCTGCCGGACGAGCGCATGAAGCTGCTCGGCCAGGAGCATCATTGCCGCCTTCGCCATGTCCGGCAGTACCGCGCTGTCTGCCTGCCGGATCCGCTCAACGAGATCGCGACCTCCACTTACGCCTTGAGCGGCGACCAGGCCGGACTCAGCACAGTGTCCGCGGAACGCGTTGATCAGCATAGTGCGCTGGCGCACCAGCAGTTCGCATGAGCGCTGCAGAACCAGCACCGCCTGCCGCTCTGCGCCCTTGTCTATCACGAAGCGCATGCTCGGACGTCGTACCGCCTCGCAGATCGCTTCGGCATCGGCCGCTTCGTCCTTCTGGCGCCGCAGATAGGCCTTCACATAGGCAGGCGGCACCAGCCAGACCTCATGGCCCAGGGCAGAGATCTCGGGCGCCCAGTGATGGGCGGTTAGCACACGCTTCCATCCCAACCAGGCAGGGAGGAACCTGTGCCAGCGCCCCAAGCAGCGCCCCGCTCTGTACCTTCTTGCGCCAGACGACGGTGCCCTGTGCACCAACCCCGTGAAGCTGAAAACAGACTTGGCCAGATCCAGGCCGATCGTGGTAATCTCGATGGTGGATGGTCCTTTGTTGGGGTTGCTTCGACAACGGCCCACAATACGACTCAGCATCGTTAAACACAGGGGCCATCCACCCCATCAGTTTATGCGGCTTCTTCGGACGAGGCATTCCCGCCCTGCCCTCAGTTCCTTACCAGCCGCTGCATTTGCTTTGACGGTGCCCCTGAACCTGATCCGCCTTCCCGCAATTGTTCATCGCCGAGATAGCTTTGGGGACTAATCATTCTTACGAGTAAGAATTAATCGGTGCGGCATTGTGCGCCCGCTGGCTGTTTAACTGGAGGTTTGCCTTGGTCTGGCGTGCAACTCGGCTTCACCCGCGCTTCTTTGCCGAGATCACGGGGGTCGACCTGAGCACCGAGCCGACGCGCGAATTGCGCGACTTTATCGAGCGGGCCATGACTTCCTATGCCGTCTGCGTGATGCGGCAGGGCCCGATCAGCGATGAACAACAATTGCGGTTTGCCCGCCTGTTCGGGACGCTGGAACTGCCACCCGGCTATCCCGACCGGCGCAGCGAACGTATGGCGCCTGAACTGTTCTTCGCCGGCAATCTTGATGCCGAGGGACATATCAAGGTGGTCCCGCGCCACCGGAACATCGCTGCGGCGGCAGAGCTGTTCCACGCTGACAGCTCGTTCCAGCAACGTGGCAGTAAGTGGTCGATGCTGCGCGGGGTTGAATGCCCGCCGCCTGAAGTGGGTGGCGATACCCTGTTCGTGGACCTGCGGGCGGTTTACGATGATCTGCCCGATGCCTTGAAGGCACGGCTCGATCCACTGGTCGGGATCCATGATTTCTGGGAAGCGCGCCGACGCGCAGGGCATGTGGGTGACGCGGCAACGCGGCAGGCGATGCAACTGCCGCCAGTCCGCCACCGGCTGGTCCGCACCATGCCGAACGGCCGCAAGACGCTGTTTATCGGCGGACACTGCACCGGTATCGAGGGGATGGATGAAGCGGAAGGGACCGCGCTGCTGCAAGAGCTGTATGAGCGCGCAACATCGCGGGAATATGTCCATCGCCACAGCTGGATCATTGGTGACATCGTGATCTGGGAAAACCGCTGTGCGTTGCACGCGGCCACCCCGCTCAACACCACCACCCACCGGCGGGACATGCGCCGTGCCACAGTGCTGGAAGACGCGTACTAGGCCGTAAGGCGCGTTGAAGGCACTGCTTCAAGCAGATGCTGCAGAAACAGGGCCGTGTGCGTGGCGGCCAGGCGGGCCGCCTGCTGATCATATGCCTGATGTGGCGGCAAGAAGCCGAAGCCGTGCATGGCCCCGCTATAGATCGTCAGATCGACCTGAGCGTGTCCGGCGCAGTCTGCGGCAATGACTTCGATTGCATTGGGCCGGGTGGCTAATTGCTCTATCTCGGCCATATGCAGCTGCAGCGGGCCAGACAGGCTGTCGATAAGATCCAGCCGGGTCTCGAACGCCGTGGGATAATAGCCGACGACCGCGTCGACCCCGTTCCGTATTCTGGCAATGCAGGTGATGCGTCCACCATAGCACCAGCCGATCGCCGCCACCTTGCGGAAATTGGCGGCAGTCCGCAGATCTCCAATGGCCGCCAGCATGTCATCGTCGGCTGCGCGGATCATCAACCCCGTTTTTCACTGACATCCAGCTAGATTACGTCGACTTCTTCCGTCTGCCATGCCCTGGGCCGGATTTGCTTCCCAAGCCGAACTTCATTGCAAGGGCACGACGCGTCTCGGCATAATCAGGCGCGACCATCGGATAGTCCGTAGGAAGGCTCCAGCGGACACGGTACTCATCGGGCGTCATGCCATGATCGGTCATCAAGTGGCGCTTGAGCATTTTCATCTTCTTACCGTCTTCCAGGCAGACGATGTGATCCTTCTTTACCGAAGATCGAATGGAGACCGCAGCTTTGGGAGTCTCTACAATAAGCGCAACATCCCTCCGAAGATTGGACAGAGCGGCATAGACGCTCTGGATTAGCGAAGAGACTTCATCAGCGGCCATCGAGTTGTTCGAAACGTAAGAGACGACGATGTCAGTGGTGTGGGCAATCAGCATCTCAGTTTCGCCGGCTTCCCCTTGGTCCATGTCAAAGCTCCTGAGTGATTGGGTAGGATCCTCTAGCGGCGGGGATGCGCGCCTGTCGACGTGATCTTGATCGAAACGCAAGGCGAAGACGCCGCTCATCGAACATGCGGTCGCTTTTGCGGCGGTGCAACGCCCTCCCGCATCTTGCGCAACAGCATCGAGCGGCAGCTGGCCGATTTTTGGCCCGGAGTCCCCGAACTGCGGTACTTGGCAGTGCATATTTGTCGCTTTAGGCCAGCCACGGGGTTTTCAATTGAGTACGTTGGCTGGAGGGTCGCACGTAAATTCTTCGTTGACAGCGGTGATGCGATCGACGCGAATGGGTAACGAGCCAAGCACAATGAGCATTTTTGATATTTCTGAAGAAGGCGCTCGGCGCTCCCCCGTGGGCGGTAACCAAGAAAGCTGCCGGCATTCAGGCGGCTTACCGGTTGCCGGATGGCTTGATGCCAGGGTCGAAGAGCGGCGCCTACGTTTTGAGGTCTTCTCGCCCGAGGTCGTCAACGATCAGGGTTGGCTCATCCTTCTGGTTCTCTACCGCGCGCAACTGCAGGACAGAGCTGTGACGCAAGAACAAGTTGCCGATGCGGCTAACCTGCCAGCCACTGCCGTGGTGAGGTATGTTGACCACCTGGCTGCCCATGGCCTGGTCCAGCGGGATGGCACCCGATCCGACGGCCTTGTCCGCCTCGCCGATCATGGACGCCGAGAGCTGCCTTACTTTTCCAAGTTCCTGGAGCATCAAAGCCCGGAAGGCTTCAACTGAAGGCTCCACCCACGAAGCGGCACGCCAGGCAGAGAACGAACTTGCCCGGCGTGCCAGATCGAGAACGCGACATGATTACGTTGCGTTAGCAAGCTGGTCTGGTTGATTGCGAAGAGGCCAGCCTGCTGCTGCCGCTTGTGCATCCTATTGTATCGCTCGCCAAGCGGAATTCACGTTTATTAACAGTTAGCAGAATAGTGGCCGACGGTGGGAACGGTCGAGCGCAGAGAGCTTTTACAAGGGTGGCGCATCTGGCGTAAGCGAATCCGGTCGGTGCGCCTCCCCCTCTCGCTCACCTGCCCACGATTGGCGTGAGGTGCGCCGCGCGACGGCCGCATCGCTGGCACTTGAGCCGCTCCTCAAGAACTTCGATCAACAGCATCCGCTCGCGCAGCCGGCGCTCGGTCATCATCGCCACCGCTTGCGCGTCGACCGCGTACCCACACTCGGGACGCAGGTAGCGGTTGCGTAGGTAGTAGCCTTGTCGGGCGAAATCGTTGATCGAAACGAGACTGTGCCGGACCGTGGCTCATTTGGACCAGACGCGGAGCAAAGCGCAAGCGCCAGCGTGCCCGCTGTGCTGGCTTGAGGGGAGGACCGGCGCGGTTGAAGTCGTCGCCGACCCGCTCGGCCGCGAGGCGGTCAATTGCACGCGCTGCCGTTGGGATTCTAGGCAAGACGAGACCCCAGAGCCCGGCGCCTCTAGCCTAGCCGACGATCACGATTGCTGCCCGACAGTCGGCGATCCGCCGGCACGCTTTGTGCTCGAGCACCTGTGTCACCGGATCGGCAAGGTCCTGCGCACGGAAGCGGCGGACGCGCAGTGCTGATACACCGCCGCGGCTTGATCGGTGACGGAATGGCGGCCCTGCGCCCCAGCTGGCCCGTATCCACTAAGGGTACTTGCGTAGTGAATTTTTTACCGGTTGTCGCAGCTTAGCGGCACACACCCACATGGGCTGGTTGATCCCCGTCCATAGTACTGAGGCGCTGCGGCCGGCACGGGTTCGAAACTCCGGCCGCAGCGCCGCTTCGTGTTGCCGGAAATTTCGGAACCCGACGTGTCCCCGGACCTCTGGGTTCGCATCCAGGATGATCGGGAAAAACAGCGGCGGATTGCCGAGCAGCGATCGATGCTTTCCAGAGCTTGAGCAAAGTCTTTCTCCCTATGGAAGATGAGGCATTCGGAGAGCTGCTTAGGCGTCTCGATGAGGCTTTGAGGCGTTAGAGGTTCTGTGCCTCGTCCTCGGCACCGCCCCCATATCACACCAAGAAATTCCAGGCCTACGTCCATTCCGGCGGCGGCGCCCCAGCGATCCGCCAACGCGGATCTTCGGGTTGCCGCATTGGTCTGCGCATCGCGATCGCTTCGCCAAGAAGATAAGTCGTGCCCAACGTTCCGAAAACCATCGTAGTGAGTAAGACTGCTACTTCCACGGTTGCCTCCACTTCAACGACAAAAGCGAAAGTTGGCTTGTTAGCCTTGCTCCCAAATTAACGCTGGGCATGCGGGAGGGTTTTGCGGACGCCGCTCACCGCAGCCCGTGCCCCGCTTGGCGCGAAGGAACGGGACGTTTGCGAAATCCCGGCGGATGAGGTGCATGGCTAGGCGGCGGCAGGGCACCCGGCATCGACCAAAAGAATATCATGCCAATTTTTGGACCTACCGACGTATTTGATCACATCTCTGCTAACCGACTTCGTGATCGAAATGGTCGCAGCTTGATGGCAAGTGGGCCGTAGGCGGCTTCACGCTGCTTGGTGGCGCAGTTGTCAGAAGTTGGCGGGGGCGAAATCGTGAGGCTTGCCGTCAAGTTGAAGTTGAAGTTTGACCTGCGCCACGCGCCCTAGGACGTCTCTACGCCTTGGTGAAGCGAGAGAAGTTCGTCGAGCTCGCTGTGCAATTCAATCAACCGATCAATCGACGCTCGCAGTTCTCGAACTTCGCAAAACTCGCTGTGTGGGAGGAAGCTGAAGCCGAGCAAGATGAGGGGGGTCAACGAAAGGATCGAGGCCACAAGGACACGACGCAATTGCGAAGTGGTAGGTTCTGAGTTGAAAGATGGTTAAACCTGCATAGTCTCCCTTTCCTAGGACAGACCAATTTAAGGTGCTATGATCGAAAGAGCCCGTTGCGAGGACAACTGGGGGCACAGTGTTCAATAGCGACGCGGGGCGAGGCGCTGCCTCACACCTGCCCGTTATGAATGGCAGCGTGTTACGATTTGCCCTCACTGGCCGCCTTTTCAAAGCCTGCGTCGCAATGCAGACTGTTCGGTTCTCGGTCCATAAGCAGACAAACAAACCTGACCCTTCAGGAGTCTGCGTAAAGCCGAGTATGGCACACATTCGCTGCGTCGTACCCAAAGCCGCCATGATTGATTGAGGGACAGGAATTATCAGGGCGACCCAGATCCTCCTGAGCCACACAAGAAATTCTCAGCAACCCGGTACGGTTTATGGGTCATCAGTAAGTGTATCCGCGATGAGAATGGTATTGCAGTCTGCTACAAACTTGACACGCTCATTGAAATAGCCAAACGCTTTGAACGTGGGGCGCGTTTGCATGGGGCACTGCTCATTTCAGATAAATTTTGTCAGTAAGCGGCAAACCTTCTGGTAGCTCAAATGCATCGATAGATTTATGCAAAATTGGAACACTTTACTTGGACAGGGCGAATTTATTTCTGTATGTCGCATATTTGATTTTTTTCCAGATGAGGAAAGTATAGCCGAGTTTTTCTTCCAAATCCGTGGCGGCCCTACCTTTTCCTGCAAGCGCTGCAAAAGCCCCGGGATCTGGCAATTAACACCCCGACCTTTCCTCCGCTCGTGCGGGCGCTGCGGTTTAGAATTGGATATCATGGCTGGAACTTGGCTTTCGCGAATTAATCTTCATCCACAGAGTTGGATATATTTACTGGCAATCTACGCCAACCGCGAACCTCCTCTTTCACTTCGATTTCTTGCCGATCATTTTGCGATCTCGAAATCGAAAGCATGGGAAGCCCTAACTTTGCTCAGAAATCGCATTGCTCTCATACGAACACTCGAATATGAGCCCTCCGACTATCGCGAATGCTACGTTGACGAGTTTCTATTTTACTACGGTCGACGTTGGCGACGCAATCCAACGCTCGGTACCTTCATCTTGGGCTTAAGCAGCGCCAGTGGCATCCAAGTCAAGCCGAGCCAACCTGGCAGAATGCACTATGCGAAACTATTGGCCGGCCTCCAGTTGCAGGATGCAATCCTGACCACGAGCAATCTGCCACTGTGGGAAAGTCTCACACGGGACGGGCGTATCAGCGTGCGGTTGGCGGAATGGGAAATGGGGTCCCAAAATGGCGCGCTTGTGGAGGCTCGGGCCAGGCTTAATGCATTTTGGCCTTATTTTAAAAGAAACGCTCGCCGAGGGCGGTTCACTCATCGGGGAGAGCATCTCGAACGATATCTGAATGAATACGCCTTTCGGTATAGCGAAAAAGGCCGCGGCATTCGCATCTTTGGTAAACTTCTTGGTGTGATCGAGCGTTTCCGATGAAGGGGAACCGGGGAGTTTCGTTCAAGACGCTTTTAGGCGCCTTTCCAGACGAAAAGTCCGCAAAAAACTTCATGTTTCACCACGCCAATCAGACGTGGTCGTCAAATAGCGGACGCGCGCCAGGTTGCGCTTGGGCATATTGCGAAACAACCGAAATGTTCCTTTGCCGAAAATGCGGCGAAAGCCGCAAGGCAACATTCGGAACATTCTACTCGAACTTGAATCTTCCAGTGCGCATGATTTTTTACGCCATGTTACTGATTTGCGAGCTCAACGGAGGTATATCATTCCGCTTCTTTTGCAGGCATCTGGGTATCTCGATCAAGGAATCGAAGAAACTACTAAGAGCACTGAGGTGTCACATGTCGATAGTTGGTATCGTGACAAAACTTGGTGGACCCGGCAAGGAAGTACTAATCGATGAGACTGTTTTAAAGCTTAGAAGCAAGGGCCAAGCAACAATTTTGGGATTGTATGATAGGAATGCCTTGATCCTGAAAATTATTCCCGACAAGCGCAACGAGACGTTGACTGCAGTCATCGAACATCATGTGGCACGAGGGTCGCTCTTGGTCACTGATGGATGGGCTGGCTATAAGGGGTTGGCGGGACGTGGGTGGCGTCACATCGTTATTCGCCACGGCAACGGCTCGCTCAGCGATGATCAAGGTTTCACGACGGCTCCGATCGAGACCATGTGGAGATCGCTCAAAGAGAGGCTTGGGAGTTCGCTCGGCCACGTGTCTTACGACAACCTCGATTCTTATCTGGGGGAATTTTGCTTCGTCTTCATGAGTACCCGGATCAAAAATTGGGGATTCTGGCGCCTCGCGACCTGCTATCGGCACCCGTCTTGCGAGAGAGAATAAATTCGGAGGCGCCGGACGCCGATATTCGCTTTGTGAGACGAGGCGAAATGGGCCCTTTGACCTTGTGCTTCGGTGTGACCACCTGACTAGAGAATCTCGTCAGATACGAAATTTTGCATCGCACACTCTTCTCCGCCCAGCTTGTCGAGGTGGACCTGATCCGGCCGCCGTCGAGCGAATCGGTCGAGAGTACGATGGCGCGCTACGGCTTGCTGGCAAAACCTCCGGGCAACCGAGGTCATTTAAGAACTTAGCACGGCGGAACGGATCGGCAGCGCTAAAGGCACATAGCGACACGATGAAGAATCTCTAGCGCTCGAAAGATTCGTACCCCGGACCCCATAAAGGGCGACCTGGGTGAGATCGGCGATATGCCAAACGAATGTCGGCACGAAGAGCAAGATGTATGTTTCCAAGGCTCTGGCGGATCCGGCTATAAGGATTTGGGGATCCGTACCGTATTCGAATCAAAGCCATCCCATTGCCACCACGGTAATACCCACGAGGACGAACATGCTCGTCAATCAGTCACCCAGCGATTTTTTTTGAAATCGTCGGTCAAACTAGCTCACCTAAGTCCGCGTGATTGTCATTCTGGAATACTGGAATCCCTACTAATAGCGGGTTTCCCCCGAAGTCGATCTGTAACGTTAAGTTAGCGCCGCCAATGGCATATAGATTACACGCCTATCCAGCCATTTGCCTTCCCTTACCACTCGATCGCACCACGCCCGTTGGCAGTGAGGAAATTATTGGCCTTGCTAAACGGCTTCGAGCCGAAAAACCCCGAATGGGCCGACAGCGGGCTGGGATGCGCGCTGGTCAGCACGAGATGGCGACTGCCCCGGCCGAGTTCGGGAACGTCCTGCGCCTTTCGGCGCGCGTGGTTGCCCCACAGGATGAACACGCTCGGCGAGTCGCGTTCGGCCACTGCCGCCAGGGCTGCATTGGTGATCGCCTCCCACCCGCGCCCGGCGTGGCTGCCCGCCTTGCCCGCTTCGACAGTCAGCGACGTGTTGAGGAGCAGCACGCCTTGTAGCGCCCAATGTTCGAGGTTCCCGCTGCTGCGGCGCGCTATGCTGAGGTCGCTTTCCAGCTCTTTATAGATATTGAGCAGCGAGGGTGGCAGGCGCTCGTCCTCGGGCACCGAGAACGACAGGCCGTGCGCCTGCCCGGGTGCGTGGTACGGGTCCTGCCCGAGGATCACGACTTTGACCGCATCGAGCGGGGTCAGCTCGAACGCGCGCAACCGCTGGCCGCGCGGGGGGTAGATCGTGCGCCCGGCCTCTTCCTCTCCGAGCAACCAAGAGCCCAGCCGGAGGGCCTCGGGCCGGGATAGACTCGCATCAAGCGCCGCGCGCCAGCTTTGGGGTACGGGTTCGAGCATCTTGGCAGCATAGACCGCTTGCGCCTGCCCCTCCACGCGGCGCTTCCCCTCTATCCCCAATCGGCCTAAGGCGCTTAGCCAATGGCTGTTCATTTTCACGAAGAGGATCTGCCCGCAGGCGTGCTCGCCCCCGGACCGGTCGCCGTCGATACAGAGACCATGGGTCTCGTCACGACGCGCGACCGACTGTGCCTGGTGCAGATCAGCGACGGGCGCGGCGACGAGCACCTTGTCCGTTTTGCGCGCGGCAGCACCTACAACGCACCCAACCTCAAGACGGTGCTGGCGGATCCGGCGCGGCTCAAGCTCTATCATTTCGCGCGGTTCGACCTCGCGGCGATCGAGTATTACTTGGGCGTGATGGCGGCGCCGGTGTTCTGTACCAAGATCGCCAGCAAAATGACCCGCACCTACACCGACCGGCACGGCCTCAAGAACCTGCTCGAGGAATTGCTGGGCGAGACGATCTCCAAGCAGCAGCAGTCGAGCGACTGGGGCGCGGCAGAGCTCAGCGATGCGCAGAAGGACTATGCCGCCGCCGATGTGCGCTTCCTCCACCGGCTGCACGCGGTTCTGGTCCCGCGGCTCGAACGTGAAGGGCGGCTCGAACTCGCGCAGGCGTGTTACGATTTCCTTCCCGCACGCGCCCGGCTCGATATTGCCGGCTGGGCCGATCGCGATATCTTCAGCCACGAGTAAGGCGTCCGCGCGCAACGCAACCCGATGACTGTAAAAGCCGATCAGATGCGCGACCGCCGCCGCGCCTTCGCGGCGCCCGGCGGCCAGTTCGACCGGCTGGTCCGTTGGCTCGCCGTGGGGCTGCCCGCCGCGGTGGGCGTGGTCGCGGCGCTGATGGTGATCACGCCGCTCAGCCCGCGGGGCGAAGTCAGCTTCCTGCTCGACCGCAACAAGGTGGCGCTCGCCGACGACCGCCTGCGGGTCGACAGCGCGGTCTATCGCGGCGAGGACGACGAGGGCCGCCCCTTCTCGCTCAGCGCCGGAGAGGCGGTGCAGCGCAGCGTGACCGAACCGGTCGTGCGAATGAAGAACCTCGTCGCCCGCATCCTGCTGCCGCAGGGGCCCGCGGTGCTTTCGGCCGACTTGGGGCGCTACGATTACAAGACCGACCAGGTTACTGTCGACAGCAAGGTCGCCTTTCAGGCGGCCGACGGGTATCGAATCACTGCGAGCGGCGTGAACATCGACCTCAAGCAGAAAATTCTGGTCGGCAGCGGTGGCATAGACGGGGCGATCCCGGCCGGAACGTTCTCCGCAGATTCGCTGCGCGCGGACCTGTCGGAACGATCGGTCGCTCTGGTCGGGAATGCCCGCCTGAATATGGCTCCTGGGCGGATGAGGATGCCGCAATGAACCGTTTGATCGCGAGGGACGAAGCGCTAGAGACTGAACCCATGCAGCGCTCCCCGCTTTCTCGCCTCGCCTTGCGCGGTCTCGCCGCCGGCCTCGTCGCCGGCACAGTCGGCGCGTTGTCTTTCGGCAACGTCGCCGGGGCGCAAGGCATCGCCGGGTTCAATTCCAACCAGCCTGTCAACTATGCGGCCGACCGGATCGAGCTGCAGGACCGCCAGAACCGCGTGGTGTTGTCTGGCAACGTCGTGATCACCCAGGGCGACCTGCGATTGAGCGCTGGGCGCACGACGGTGGCCTACACCGACAACGGCAGCCTGCGGATCCAGCGGATCGACGCGACCGGCGGGGTCAACGTCAACCGCGGCAACGAGCGCGCGAGCGGATCGGCCGGGGTGTACGATTTTAACCGCCGAGTGATCGTTCTGTCGGGTGGCGTTTCGCTGCGCCGCGGCAGCGACACGCTCAATGGCGGGCGCCTGACGATGGACCTCAACAGCGGCCTTAGCAGCATCGACGGCCGCGGCGGCTCGGGCACTCCCGGGGCGACTTCCGGCAGCAACGGCCGGGTGAGCGGCACGTTTTCGGTTCCGGACACAGATTGATGAATGAGCGTGAACATTCAGAGGGATTACATTGGTGTAATATTCCTCTGTGTGTGCAGAGCTTTTTCTTCAATTACCAAAAAAATAGAGTGAGGGCGGCAAGCAGAAATCCGCCGCAGATCATCACAATGATTGCGTCGACTTCCCATGGACTCTTGTCGGCCAAGTCGGGACTTTCGCCAAGTCGTTGCAGTATTGCTCGGCGCAATTTGGCCAATAACAGTGACATGGTCAGAACAATCAATTGCTTTCAGGGACATTCGGTTGATGTAGCTGCGCTTAGTTGTTGCGCCAAGTCAGCTTACGCCGCGATCATAATGCATGCGAACTGGCTTACTGCATAGCGTGACGGTTGGCTTCCGAGCCGACGCTGGGATCGATTGAGCACGAAACCCCGGTCGCTAAGGGAAGTCCGCGGCGGTGAAGAACGGGCATTTCGAAAATGTTGCAGGTTCAGCCTAGACCACTCGCCTGCGTTTGCAACGAGAAGTGATCTTATATACGCAGATCATGCCGGATGATTCACGGCTGCTTTTTTGAGGCAGGCTTGAACAGGAGCGATCATACCGAAGCAGAGTAGCGTATTTTGAAGCACTTGCTGCCGTATGAGCCTGAGAACCATGGTCGAGGCAGACGGGCCGAGCAGAACCGCTCGATCATTAATGGCATTCTCTGGAAGCTCCGGTGCGAGCGGAAAATTGAAGCCTCCATCCCCGGGAAATATAACCGCCGCGTGAAGATCAAACACGTTCAGTCGCTGTAAAAGAAGCGCAACCGAATGAGCCCATGCTCGGCCTTCTCAAGATCAACAGCGCGCCATTTCCATGCGTTATAGAAAAATTGCAAACAGCTCCTCGGTAATGGTCCATATCGCCACCGCCAGATACTGGCGCAAATTTGTCCACGCCACCTATTGCATTGGCGGTGACGGCAGACAAACTTGAAATTGAGCCTGTCAAAACTGGCTACTTTATCGCCAAAGCCGGTATCTTAGTTTCGGAGCGGTTCCGAATTTGTCGGAAGTCTGTCGCGTGCTTCAGACGCTGAGGCCGGCGTCAAGTGCTCCTGACGCTAACCATATTCTGTGCACGAAATGGGACACCTAACTTGCGTTAGATATACGTCGGCCAGATGCCTGCTAAGGGAAAATACGTAGCGATTGGATGCTTGCGCGAGTCGCTTCTTCGCAATCGACGGATTTTCAGGGGTAGTGGGTCATGGCTGACGTCGGAAGTTCTACTTTGGACTATGGTCCTGTAACGGTTGGGGGTTTTGTCGACGGACGTCTCGGCGACAATTCGGGTGGCCCTAACGACGACCAGGACTGGTACCGTGTCTCCCTGGGCCTCGGCACATATACGTTTCTGGTTAATGGCGCAAAAAATGCTGCCGATACTGTCGATTCGACGTTGAATCTGCGGGATTCGATGGGTGCCATTCTTTCTACCAATGCTGTCCTCAGCGTGAACAATTCGCAGATCGTCTACACCATAACTACGCCAGGGTTTTATTTCCTCGATGTCGCTTCGCAAGGAAGTGGTAGTGGCCCTCGTCAGGGCGATTATCGGCTCTCGGTTTCACAGAATCCAAATGTGGCCCCGGTTCTAAATACTAACAAGACCCCGGTCCTCAGTTCGGTCCTCGAAGATGCGGGCGCACCGGTCGGTGCCGTCGGAACGCTTGTCTCCTCGCTTGTCGATTATACCACACCGGTCGGAGGGCTCGACAACGTTACCGACGCCGATGGCCCAGTTTTGGGGATCGCGGTCGTCTATCTCGATTTAACCAGTGGCAGCTGGTATTTCTCGCTTAACAATGGGTCTTCTTGGTTCTCGGAAGGGATCGTCGGCGAAGGCGCGGCGCGTTTTCTTCTGGCGGACGCCAACACGCGGATTTTTTTCCGACCAAATGCCAATTTCAGCGGGACGGTGAGCGACGCAATAGCGTTCAAGGCTTGGGACGGGACAGCCGGCAGCAACGGCGGGATGGGCAACACCTTGCCAAGCGGAGGACCCACTGCATTCTCCATTTCGACCGACACCGCCAATATCACGGTCACCGCGGTTAACGACGCACCGTCAGGCGCGAATGCCAGCGATACGACCAACGACATCACCACGCTCGTGCTCGATACGGCCGATTTCAACACCGGCTACACCGATCCGGAGGGAAATGCCTTTACCGGCGTGGTAATCACCACGCTGCCTGCGGCGGCGCAGGGCAAGCTGCAACTCAACAATGTTGATATCAGCGCCGGGCAGTTCGTCACGCTGGCGCAGCTCAGCGCCGGTAACCTCACCTTTGTGCCGGTGGCGGGCCAGGGCGGGACCAGCCCGACGTTTACCTTTCAGGTGCGCGATAATGGCGGTACGGCGAACGGCGGGATCGATACTGATCTTACGCCCAACACCTTCACCGTCAATATCATGGTATCGAATC
>NZ_JBSOQZ010000004.1:0-4268 GCF_053819185.1 Tsuneonella sp. HG222
ATCGGCACCCATCGCACCGTTGAGCCGGTTGTTGCCGTTGTCGCCGATGATGGTGTCATCGAACAACCCGCCGATGACGTTCTCGAACCCGGAGAACGTGTCGCCTTGGGCCGCGTTGTTGTAGCCCATGCCGGTCAAGAGGTTGACGAACACCGTGCCCGAGTTGTCCTCGAAGCTGAGGGTGTCGACGCCAGGCCCGCCGATCAGCACGTCCGCACCTAGACCGCCGATAATCGTGTCGTTGCCCGCGCCACCTTCAAGCCGGTTGACCCCGGTATCACCGATTAGGAAGTCGTTGAAAATCGAGCCGGTCACGTTCTCGATGCTCGTGTAGGTGTCGCCTTGAGCGTAATTCCCGCTGCCGACGCCCAGCGTGAGATTGACGAAGACGCCCCCACCATTGTCAGCATAGCTGGCAGTGTCGCTTCCTTCGCCGCCGTTTAAGGTGTCTGCGCCCGCTCCGCCAATCAGGACGTCGTCAAAAAGACCGGCGCGAAGATTATCATTTCCGGCAGATCCTAACAAACGGTCAGCGCTGTCCACCCCGTTTATCGTCACGATCACGTCGGCTGTGCCGCCACCTACCAGCGAATAGCTGAAGGTATCAACCAGCGCCGTGTTCGTCGCGCCCGAACCTTGTGCGGCCAAGTCACCAAACGTCGGCCCAGGGGTGTAAAGAATCTGCCCGTCCGTCGTGATCCGAACAGTGGCACCCGACGGAAGAACGTAATTCGTGCCCACCGCGGCAGCGTTTCGGGCAACAGCGCCAACCTGGAGAGTAGAGCCATAGCCATTGTCAGGACCCGCCCCGTTGTCGAGGAAAAGGTTCGCATTGACCTGCTGATTCTCGGCTATGGTGAAACGGTCGGTTACTGCCAGCGCTGGCGTGCGAACGATGTTCAGCTCGTAAGTGCCCTGCGAGGTGCCAAACTGTCCGGCTCCTACGAAATAATCGCCCTCCGCAGTAATCGTGTAGACAAGCAGCGAATCCAGTCCTGGACCGCCGTCGTCATTTTGACCCAGCAAGATCCCGCTCGAATTGTAGAGAAATACCTCCGGATCGGATTGGGAGACGCCGTTCTGCCGAATTTCATACTGACCTGGCGTCAGGTGAATCTTAAACCAGTCTTGGTCTCCGTTGAAGCCGATATCGCTGAAAACTGATGCGCCAAGCGAGATTGAAGCTGTCGAGCTAACGTTGCCCGGAATGTCGCTGTCGTAGGTAAGCGTGAACGCCAAGTCGCCGTAAGAACCAACCCCGCTAACACCGGAAAAATCTGGAGCACCCCCCGCAAGCTCATTATGGTTATAAAAAAAGAACCCATCCGCATAGTTGTCGTTGGAAGTAAAACTTCCACCACCCGCAGACAATGTTCCATAGGTGGAGTCAAGTAAAAATGCGTAAGTCGTTCCAACTGTGAGTCCAATATTTGGAAGCGAAAGATTCAAGGGGCCCGTTCCTGAAATCGTAAACAGTTCCGAAGTTCCCAAGACCGCACCAGGGTGACCGTCGACCCAAGTCACTATTGCGATTCGAAAGTCGCTGGTTCCATTGAAGGAGGCGACATTAAGCGAAATTTGCTGCAAAGTTGTCCCCGCAGCCACGAAAGTTTGGCCGTAATATCCTCCTGGACCATCCCCCAGCGAATTAATCGAGCTCTCGGCTATGCTATTGTCTGTAACGATTGGCATTAAGTTGCTCCCTATCTGTAACGAACGCACAAACTGTTGGCCGGTAGCGGACTTGCACGGTTAACAACCGATGTTTGGCGCGTGGCTAAGTTTGCGAACCCCTTCCGACTCGTCTGGTCGCGGTCTAAGGGTTAAGGGATTGATAGATTCTTGCAAGCAGTTTCAGCGAGGTACGATGAGTTGATGCCATCCGCGAAATGTTATCCGTCGCCGCGTCCGACCGCATGCTGTTTGTAATCGTTGTCCAAAAGCATTTCGGTTGCAGTGTCGTCGTTAACGCGACCAAATTTAATTCCGTTTATCCCCTCGACCGACGCTCGAATTAGACCGGCCATGCCTTGGCGGCCAATAACGCGAGTTTGCCTTGACGGTCTTCGATTTGGTCCAGACCCTAAGCGCAATACTCCGAAATCATGGAGGTTTGCGCGTCGCCTTCGACCACTACGAGGGATCATTTTCGACGAAAGACTCTGTATAAGAGTCTTAACCTCGGGCCCGAATAGCGTTTGTTATGTAAAGCAGTTTAGTGATTTGAAATATATTTTTTCACGCTCCTTGCGGCTCTATCTGACCGTTCTGTGCCGCTCGTCTCAAGGCCGCACGTTCGGTCTTTCCCATTGCGTTACGAGGTATCGCCTCTAGTCGGACAGGCTTGATATTCGGAAATGCCGGGATGACTCTAATGAATTCATCTTGTTTGACCTCAACTCTGGAGCGATAGGCAATCCAGAGTTCGCGGTGCCCCTTCCGGCTCAGTACCGAAAACGCCGCTGCATCTCTGACCTCCGCAATCGTCATAGCTAGGCTCTCGATGTCTGCGGCTAGCGCTTTACGCCCATCGATATTGATGATGTCATCGACACGGCCGGTGATTGCAAGCCGGCCTTCTTTGTCCAGGATCCCGAGATCACCCGGATGATACCATCCCGAACGAAAGTATCTGGAAGTCTCTTCAGGACTCTCCGAATATCCGGTGACCACATCTTCGCCCGCTATGCGAAGCTCCCCTTCTTCATCGGCACCGAGGACCGATCCGTCTACCGCAAGGACCTCCACCTTCATCCACGGCAATACCCTTCCGGCGTTCTCTCGGCTGTCCGAACCGGCCTCCCGGACGCCCTTTGTAACCAGGCCCGTTTCCGTTGTTCCATAGCTTGTTATGATGTCACTAGTGAGTTGGCTCTCGAGGCGCGCGCGGAGAGTGGCCGAAGGGGTTGCCCCACCGCAAAAGATTGTGAGCGCTTCGGGGCGCTGCATTTGGTCCGGCAGCTGGTCGAGAATGCGCTCGAGATGTATCGGTGCCGCGACGATGTTGTTTATGTTACCCGCGCTGATTTCCCCTGCTCTTTCATGATCGCGCGAGAACATTACCGTCCCCTCAACCAGCCACGTCTGTAACGCGGCGAGGATGCCTCCGATCGATTGGTAGGGAAGCAAACACTCCAGACGCGCAAGCGGGCGCAGAAACTCCGCGTCCCGGGCGTGCAAAGTCCGGAGGTCGAGGAGGCCGCGAGTAAGCATGACCTTTTTGGGCCGGCCGGTGGTGCCGGAGGAGCGGATGATGCAGATCGAGTCTTCTTCACGTCTCTTACGCCGAGGCAGTGGCTGCGCGCGGAGAGCTTGCAAGACGACCCGGAATTCGTTCGTAATTTTCAGCCATCGCAAACCATCTAATTTGGGTTTGGGCTCACTCGAAAAAACGATATCTGCGCCCGACCAACGGATATAGGTCTCGTCGATTGCCGTTGCGCAGGACTCCGGAACGATGACGATTCCATGCGCCTCCAGCGCAAAGAAGAAGACCCAGTGAAAGTAGGGGTCGGAAAGCTGCAGGATCGCGCGCGCATGCTGACCGATCCTTTGCCTTCCCAACCAAGCGGCGCAACTGCTGATGTCCTCGGACATTTGCCGATAAGTCAGCAACCGGCGTTTGCCGATCGAGAATGCCAGCGACCCTGGCATTCTAGAATCGGTAATTAAATGCTCGAACATCCAGCTCTCAATATATCATTCGGACGAAGGGACAGTTTTTATAGCAGGCATTTGTGCTTGCCAACCGCAGCCTGCGTGGTTGAGATTGGACAATCAAGGAACCGCACGGCAGAAAATTGTCGTTCCAGTCACCCCAATTGGGACACTCAACTAGGCAGAAAACGACAAGATGGCGTTCGCGCACTTCCCTGCCCTTGGAGCCATGTGGTACACTGGTCGTGACTTGGTCCAAGGGAAGTCATGTGCGCTACAAGCGTTGCCGCGATCGTCGGTTGATTTTCTCGTGGGACGCGCATCGCTCGCCGCAGAGTCAAAAGCATTCAGAGAATTCGAATCGAGGGGAGATTCGCGGCGATCTCGCTCTCGCCGACTAATCCCACCAAGTTGACACAACTGATGGGTTACATGATCAAGTGTGCGGTCAGGCAAGCGCACGTTGAAAACTCAGCGCTTCGAGGCAAAAAGGGGCCGCCCTAGGGGCGGCCCTTCGGTGTTCGCTAACTGCGTTCCGCTTAGACGATGATGAAGTCGGTTGCGGCGATCGCATTGTGGTTGGGCAGGGTGGCCATAAGGACTTGTGCCCT
>NZ_JBSOQZ010000005.1:0-1472 GCF_053819185.1 Tsuneonella sp. HG222
AGGCCCCGGTCAGCACCGACGATGCCTATTCGGTCAACGAAGATGCGACGCTGACGGTTGCGGCGGCCGGCGTGATCGACAACGACGGCGACCTCGATGGCGATACTCTGGCCGCGGTGCTGGTCAGCGGACCCGCGCACGGCAGCCTGACGCTCAACGCCGACGGCAGCTTCAGCTACACGCCCGGCGCCAACTACAACGGCGCCGACAGCTTCACCTACAAGGCCAACGACGGCAACGTCGACGGCAATGTCGCCACGGTCTCGATCGCGGTCCATCCGGTCAACGACGTGCCGCAAGTGGATTACGCGATACCGGACCAGATGAGCTCGGAAGACACCGCGTTCACCTATCAGGTTCCGGCGAACACGTTCAGCGATGTGGATGGGGACGTGCTGAGCTATTCGGCGACGCGGGCGAACGGCAATGCGTTGCCGGCCTGGCTGGCGTTTGATCCGGTCACGCGCACGTTCAGCGGCACGCCGCCGCTCGACTACAACGGCTCGATCAACGTGCGGGTAATCGCAAGCGACGGGTCGCTGAGCACGAGCGACGTGTTTGAACTGACGATCACCCCGGTCGATGACCCGGGCATCGCCCGCACCGACCGGTTCACGATCAACGACACAAGACAGGTCGATGGCAACGTGTTCTCCGACAATGGAGCCGGCCCCGACACCGATCCCGAAAACATCCTGCAGGTAGGCGCGGTGCTGCGCGGAGCGGCCGCGGTGGGGGCCAACTATGTCCTGCCCTCGGGCGCCACGGTGCGGATCGATAGCGACGGGCACATCCTCTACACTCCGGGCCCAGCCCAGGCACAGCTGGCAGCTCCGGGTTCGGGCGCGAGCAACACCTCTTTCGTCGACACATTCAGCTACTCGCTGGTGGGTGGCGGTACGGCCGACGTGATCGTAACCGTGCAAGGGACCGACGGCTACGACACGTTGCTGGGTTCTGCGGGCAACGACAACCTTCGCGCAGGCCTGTTCGACGATGTGCTGATCGGCGGGCTGGGCAGCGATGCGCTTGATGGAGGAGCGGGTACCGACACGGCCAGCTATGCCGGTGATCCGGGCGCAGTGTTCGTCAACCTGACGCTGGGTCGGGGCTATGCCAACTCCTCATTCGGCGACACCTACACGAGCATCGAGAACGTGACCGGCTCGATTTTCAACGACTTCCTAATCGGTGATACCGGGGTCAACCGGCTTGAAGGTGGCGCGGGCAACGACACAATCATCGGCGGGCTCGGCGCGGACGTGCTGATCGGCGGGCCTGGCGTCGACACCCTCAGCTTCGAGGACAACTCGGGCACGGTGTTCGTCAACCTCTTGACCGGCATGGGCTACAACAACGCGGCCCAAGGCGACACGTATTCCGGGTTCGAGAACGTCATCGGCGGGTTGTTCGATGACACCATCATCGGCGACAACGGCAACAACCGGCTCGACGGTGCGATGGGTGCCGAC
>NZ_JBSOQZ010000006.1:0-598 GCF_053819185.1 Tsuneonella sp. HG222
GCCCGTCGTTGACCGCCAGCGGCACGTCGTCGGCAATGCTCAGGGTCAGGGTCACCGTGGTCGGCGCCGCGTCGTCGCTGTCGGCCACGCTGACCGTGACGATCCCGCTGTCCGAGCTGGCGCCCGCATCGTGCGCATAGGGCGCCGTCTGGGTGAACGTGTAGGCCCCGGTGGTCTCGTTGATGGTCAGCGTCCAGCTCGCCGCGGTGAACGTGGTCACCCCCGCCGCCGAGGTCTTGACCGCCGCGCCCAGCGCGCCGTCGTAGCTTGCATTGAACGAGCCGAACCCGTCGGAGCCGTAGGCAATCGCCAGCGTCCCGCTCGATACCTGCGGCGTGAACGCGTTGACGTTCGAGCCAGGATCGGCGTCGCCCGCCACGTCGCTCGTCGCCGCCGCCGCGCTGGTCGCGGTGGCCTTGCTGTTGTCGCCCGCGAACGTGAACCTGAGTTCGGCGGTGTCGGGATCGCCGTCGGCATCGATCAGCGTATAGGTGAACACGTCGACCGAGCCGGCCGGAACGGTCGTCTTGGGCGTGTAGCTGTAGCTGCCGTCGGCGTTCAGGGTCAGCGTGCCGAACGTGCTGACGTAGGGCGTGCC
>NZ_JBSOQZ010000007.1:0-349 GCF_053819185.1 Tsuneonella sp. HG222
CCAGCGTGCCGTCGTAGCTTGCATTGAACGAGCCGAACCCGTCGGAGCCGTAGGCAATCGCCAGCGTCCCGCTCGATACCTGCGGCGTGAACGCGTTGACGTTCGAGCCGGGATCGGTGTCGCCCGCAACATCGCTCGTCGCCGCCGCCGCGCTCGTCGCGGTGGCCTTGCTGTTGTCGCCCGCGAACGTGAACTTGAGCTCGGCGGTGTCGGGATCGCCGTCGGCATCGATCAGCGTATAGGTGAACACGTCGACCGAGCCGGCCGGAACCGTCGCCTTGGGCGTGTAGCTGTAGCTGCCGTCGGCGTTGAGGGTCAGCGTGCCGAACGTGCTGACGTAGGGCGTGCC
>NZ_JBSOQZ010000008.1:0-322 GCF_053819185.1 Tsuneonella sp. HG222
GGCGGACGCGATCGCCATCGTCACCGAGTGGGACGCTTTCCGCGCGCTCGACTTGAAGCGCGTCAAGCAACTCGCCAAGGCGCCGGTTCTGGTCGATCTGAGGAACATCTACCGGCCCGAGGACATGCGCGAGGCCGGCTTCACCTATTACAGTATCGGACGAAGCTAGGCGCTAACCGGCCTTGCGCAGTTCCTGGGGTTCGGCCGCCGGAACGGGTTGGTCCGGCCAGATGCCGCGCGTGTCATAGACGACCTTGTGGGCCCGCTCCGCCAGCGGGACCGAACGGAAGACGTAGTGGTCGACGAGGACGATCATGACGTC
>NZ_JBSOQZ010000009.1:0-318 GCF_053819185.1 Tsuneonella sp. HG222
AGCCCCCGGCCATCACCAGCAACGGCGGCGGCGCGAGCGCGGCGGTCAACGTGGCCGAGAACACCACCGCGGTGACCACCGTGGTGGCGAGCGACGTCGATGCCGGCACGACGATCACCTACTCGATCGTTGGCGGCGCCGATGCGGCCAAGTTCACGATCGATGCAGCAACCGGTGCGCTGGCGTTCGTCACGGCGCCCAACTTCGAGGCGTCGACCGATGCCGGTGCCAACAACGTCTACGACGTGACCGTGCGCGCGAGCGACGGCACGCTCGCCGACGACCAGGCGATCGCGGTCAGCGTGACCAACGTCAACG
>NZ_JBSOQZ010000010.1:0-291 GCF_053819185.1 Tsuneonella sp. HG222
ACGCTGGTCGGCAACGGCGGGGCAGACACGTTCGTGTTCGCAAATGCGCCCAGTGCTGCCCCCGCCTTGTTCCACTCAAACGCCAGCGCCAATGTCGACACGATCTTCGACTTCGTGAGCGGCGAGGACATGCTGGAGATCAGTGCCTCGGCGTTCGGCGGCGGGCTGACCCCCGGCAGCCTGGCAGCCGGCGCGTTCGTGATCGGAAGTGCCGCAGGCGATGCCGACGACCGGTTCGTCTACGACCAGGCCAACGGCAACCTCTACTTCGATGCCGACGGCAACGGAGCA
>NZ_JBSOQZ010000011.1:0-285 GCF_053819185.1 Tsuneonella sp. HG222
GGGATCGGTGTCGCCCGCCACGTCGCTGGTCGCCGCCGCAGAGCTCGTCGCGGTGGCCTTGCTGTTGTCGCCCGCGAACGTGAACCTGAGCTCGGCGGTGTCGGGATCGCCGTCGGCATCGATCAGCGTATAGGTGAACACGTCGACCGAGCCGGCCGGAACCGTCGTCTTGGGCGTATAGCTATAGCTGCCGTCGGCGTTCAGGGTCAGCGTGCCGAACGTGCTGACGTAGGGCGTGCCCACCACCAGCGCCGTGCCCGCGCCGCCCTCGGTGCCGGTGCGCAG
>NZ_JBSOQZ010000012.1:0-282 GCF_053819185.1 Tsuneonella sp. HG222
GCGTCGATCGCGGCGTAGGGGCTGTCGACCATCGTGACGTGGGGCATCAGGTCAACGAAGGCGGCAAGCGCGCGATGGGCCGCAAGGTCCTCGACGCGTTGGGCGGTATGGAGACGGCGCGCGGCCGGAAGGTCGCGCTGCTCGGTCTGACCTTCAGCAGGAAGGGCCGCCCTAGGGGCGGCCCTTCGGTGTTCGCTAACTGCGTTCCGCTTAGACGATGATGAAGTCGGTTGCGGCGATCGCGTTGTGGTTGGGCAGGGTGGCCATAAGGACTTGTGCCCC